>NZ_JAJTTE010000020.1 GCF_021343995.1 Pseudonocardia terrae
CGACTCGCGGGAGCCCACAGCGCGACTCGCGGGAGCCCACAGCGCGACTCGCGGGGCCGGAACTACCGACTCGCGGGACGGGGCTCAGCTACGACGTTGTGGCGGGGGCCACTCCTGCGCCCGAGTGCGGGGCTGGGGGTTGCCCCGGCGGGGCCGCAGAGAGTCCTGAGGCCGGTCCTGCGGGCCTCCGGGCCACTCCTGTGGACCGGCGTCCCAGCCTCGAGGAGCGGGCCGCCTGGGACCGGGCACGGTGTCCATCCGTGTGGCGCCAGGATCGGCGACCCGGACGCCGCTGGGCACCGGTGCCGGCGCCCCCTGCTGCGGCGCCCCCTGCTGTGGCACTCCCTGCTGCCGCGCTCCCTGCTTCGGCACCACCGGCAGCACCTCGGTCGCCGGCAGCTCGGCGATCCGGCGGGCGGTGGCCTCGGCGAGCGTCCGCGGCCGCAGGACCGGGCCCTGGGGCACGGCTTCGTCGGCCTTCTTCCGCCGGGCCGCCGCGGCCCGCTTCCCGCCGGGCAGGATCTGCAGCGGCCGTCGGGCGGCCAGGTCCTCGACCCAGCCGAAGCAGGCCACCCCGATCAGGACGACCACCACCGCGCTGAGGATCAGCCAACCGTTCGAGTCGGGGAGGCCGAGCTTGTCGTTGGCCCAGGCCGCGATGTCGATGGCCGGGTTGTTCAGCAGGTAGATCGTGATCGCCCGCGCGTTGACCACGGAGATCAGCCGGCCGAGCCCGGGCACCTTGTCGACCCAGCCCATGGCCGGGTTGACCCGCAGCGCCAGCAGTACGAACCCGGCGGAGACGAGGGCCTGTGCCATCGGGATCTCGTTGAGGTCCAGCCCCGCCTCGGCCGACGGGTGCCCGACGGCCCAGAACATGCCCGCCGCGATGCCGGCCGCGGCGAGCCCGAGCAGGGCGGGCAACGGGAGCTTGCGGATCATGCCCTCGCGGTGCGCGAAGCCGAGCATCCAGCAGGCGCCGAAGGTCACGAAGTCGAGCAGTCCGGCGCCGAGCCCGCTGGCGCCGGACAGCGGCGACCCGAGCAGGCCGTCGCCGACGACGAGGACGAGCGGGACCAGCACGCTGATCACCGGTCTCTTCCGGAAGGCCGCGAGCATCACTGGCGTGAGCAGCACGAACCACAGGTAGGCGCGCAGGTACCAGAGCACCTCGACGGTGTCGAAGCCCCACTCGCTGCCCGGCGGGTCCATGATCGGGAAGACCCAGAAGACCAGGTCGCTCCACGGCACGCCGTTGCCGGCAGTGCCGGCGTCGGCGCCCTCGGAGCCCCAGCCCTGCCACACCATGAGCGGCACGAGGACCACGGCCATCAGCCACAGCGGCGGCAGGAGGCGCCGGATCCGCTGCCCGATGACGTCGATCGCGGGGGTCTTCCGCATCGACTGCACCATCAGTGACCCGCCCAGCGCGAACATCACGCCCATCGACGGGAAGGCGATCGACAGCCAGCCGAGCCCCAGCGCGTGGTAGACGACCACGCGGACCAGCGCGAGCCCGCGCAGGGAGTCGAGCCACCGCTCCCGGCCCCGCGGTCGCGCGACGGGGGCGGGGAGCGGTGACCCGGGGTCGTCGGCGGCCCGGGGCACGGGGGCGACGGCGGTGGGGGCGGGGCCGGCCACGGCCGGCATGCTCGGGAACGACGGGTGCCGCTCGGCCGTCCCCGGCGGCGGGACCGGTGCGGGGGACGCCTGCGGCGAGAGCAGCGCATCGACTGCGCCGGTGCGCTTGAGCTTCTGCCAGCGCACCCGGACGCCGCTGATGGCGCTCACGACGGACTGCACGAGCACCACGTACATGAGCTGCCGGTAGACGAACTGCTGCACCGGCAGCACCCACAGCGCGCCCTTGGGCTCGCCATCGACGTGGAAGGCGTAGATGCCGCCTGTGACCTGCAGCCCCATCATCAGGGTCCAGAGCAACAGCGTGGTCGCCGGATCCTCGAACAGCAGCCCGTAGAGCAGGAAGATGTCGACCAGCGGCGCGGAGAGCGGCAGCATGATCTGGAACAGCATCACGTGGGCCAGGCCCAGCCAGCCGAACGAGCCGGGCTCGCGCACCGCGCGCCGGTGCTTCCAGATGGCCTGCATGGTCCCGTAGCTCCACCGGTACCGCTGCCGCCAGAGCTGGCCCGCGGTGGCCGGCGCCTCGGTCCAGGCCAGCGCGCGCTCCTCGAACACGACCTTCCACCCGGACCGGCCCAGGGCGATGGTGAGGTCGGTGTCCTCGGCGAGGGTGTCGTCGGACAGCCCGCCGACCTCGCGCAGCGCCTCCTTGCGGAAGGCGCCGGCGGCACCGGGGATCGTGGTGATCGACGACGTCGTGTCCTGCACGCGGCGGTCGATCCCGAAGCCGACGACGTACTCGACGTGCTGCAGCCGGCCGATCAGGGTGTCGGTGTTGGCGACCTTGACGTTGCCCGCGACCGCGCCCACCCGCGGGTCGGCGAAGGGCTGGGCGAGGTGGCGCACGGTGTCCGGCTCGAAGACCGTGTCGCCGTCCATCATCACGACGACCTCGTACCGCGCGTTCGCCGTGCCGGTGTTGAGCGCCGCCGGCTTGCCCGCGTTGAGCTGCCGGATCACCCGGACGTTCGGCAGGTTCAGCGACTCGACGAGCTCGGCCGTGCCGTCGGACGAGCCGTCGTCGACGACGATCACCTCGAGCGGATGGTCGTTCGCGAGGATCGACCGCACGGTCGCCTCGATGTTCTTCGACTCGTTGTACGCCGGGACGATCACCGAGACGGGCTGGGTGTACGTCGGCCCCCAGGCCCAGTCGGGGTCGCGGCGCCGCTTGTCGTGCCTGCGGGCGGCGATGAGCATCAGGACCAGCCGCAGGATGACCAGCGCCGCGACCCCGGCGAGCAGCCAGCGCGCGGCGTCGGAGATCCACCAGGCCGCGCCGATGACCCCGAGCAGGAGCTTCCCGAACATGACGTCCGTGCTGCTCGCGGCCGGCGCGGGCGGCAGGTTCATCGCCTGCTCGACGGTCTTGAACGTGTAGCCGGAGGCCTGCAGCTGGGGGATCAGCTTGTCGAGCGCGGCGATCGTCTGGGTCCGGTCACCGCCGGAGTCGTGGAGCAGGATGGTGCCGCCCGTGCCGTCCTTCGGGGTGGCGTTGCGGACGATCTGGTCGACCCCGGGCCGCTTCCAGTCCTCGCCGTCGACGTCCGTCAGCACGGTCAGGTAGCCCATGGCCCCGACCCGCTTGACGGTCTGGTAGTCGATGTTGTCCAGCGCCCCGGCGCTCGAGGAGTACGGCGGCCGCATGAGGTAGCTCGAGGTGCCGGTGGCGCCCTGGATCACGAGCTGGGCCTCGGCCATCTCGCGCTCCACCCGCCAGGCGGGCGACGTGCCGAGGTCGGGGTGCGAGAAGGAGTGCACGCCGAGCTCGCCGCCGGAGTCGTGGATCTCCTTGACCAGCTCGGGGTAGCGGCTGGCCATCGAACCGACGACGAAGAAGGTGCCCGGGACGTTGTGCTTGCGCAGGATCGAGAGGACCTGCGGCGTCCATGTGGGGTCGGGCCCGTCGTCGAAGGTGAGGACGACGGTTCCCTTCGGGATGCTCGTCGACCGCACCGGGTCGTGCTGACCGTCGATGATCGGGCCACCCGTGAGGATGTCCTCGGGCACCTGATCCGACGAGACCGCCTCGTGGGCGCCGACCGCGTCGTTGCCGATCTTGCCGGCGGTCAGGCCGCAGACGACGAGCACGACGAGGAAGGCGGCGAGGAGCGAACCGACCAGCAGCCACGACGGCGCGGGCCGGACCGTCGCACGAGGGCGGGGCACGGCGAACCTTTCCCGACAGGGGGGAGCGCCGCGCCGGCGGGGTCCGGGCAGCGGCCTGTCATTCGGCTGTCGACGGCCCGCCGTGCCTTGTTACAGGCCGTGACCTGAATCCCGCCGGAGCTGCGCCGGACAGGCGAGTGCTTCTGGTCCGTTCCGCGGTCAGGGCGAGAGCGAACTGGACAAATCAGTCACCAAGCGTGGGGCGACGACGGTAGGCGTGACCGGTGGCCGACCTCGCAGGCCTCACCGAGGGTCGAGCCCGAGCCCTGCCAGGGTCCGGCGCGGGTCGCCGCCGGGCAGCAGCACCGCGAGCCGCTCCCGCACCTCCTCGTCCGTCCTCCCCTCCTCGGTGCGGGCGTAGGACCACAGGGCCTCGGCGTCGCCGCTGCGCAGCACGAGCGACCGGAGCGCAACGGCGAGGGCGTCGCGCTCCTCGCGGACGGCCGGGGCCTCGGAGGCGGGCAGGAGCTCGCCCCGGTGCAGGTCGGCCGCCCGGCGGGCGCGGCCGAGACGCAGGGCCTCGCGCAGGGCGAGGAAGTCGGCGTCGACGGCGGCCTGGAGGCGGTAGGGCTGGGTGCGCACGATCCCGGCGTCGAGCTGCACCCGCAGCCGGTGCATCTCCGCCCGGACCGTGACGGACTTGCCGGCGTCGCCGTAGAGGGCGGTGGCGAGCCGGTCGGCGGTGAGCCCCTCCGGGTGCAGCGCCAGCAGCATGAGCAGCTCGGCGTGCCGCGAGGAGAGCCGGATCGCCCGGCCGTCGAGCCGCGCGACGGGGCGCTCGGCCCCGAGGAAGCGCAGCGCCAGCGAGGGCCGGCGGCGGGCGCCGGGGCGGTGCAGGCGCAGCAGGTAGCCCTCCGCCAGCTGCTCCAGGACGCCCTCCCCGCGGGCGCCCAGCGCCACCCGCATTCCGTCGGCGGGGTCGAGGCCGAGGTCGACGCGCTCGGCGAGCCAGCCGTCGGGCTGGGCGGCGAGGACGCGCCCGCGCGGGCTCAGGAGCGCGCCGGGTTCGTCCCGGAGCCCGACCAGGTGCGGCAGGTTGCGGACGAGCAGCCGCTCGTCGCGCACCGCGATCCGCGTCTCGAGGTGCTTCTCGGCCAGCTTCGCCGCCGCGCCGACCAGCGCGAGGGTGGTCGGGTGGAAGGTGCGGGCGGGCCCGGTGATGTCGACGGCGCCGATCATCTCGCCCGAGTCGGGGCAGCCCGTGGTCGGGATCCACCCGGGCCGCGTTCGAGCGGCGCCACGAGTCCGACACCACATCACGGACCTGCTCGCTCATGTCCGCCCTCCGCCGACGCGTCGTCCCTCTCGATCGTCCTCCCACCTGCGAGGGCAGGCAACCCAAAGGCGTCTCCGCCCGTTCGGACTATCCGATCGGAGAGGTCCGCATCTGCGTGCAACGCGGCTGCAACCCTCAGGTTCCTAGTGTCCGGCGTCACGAGCTCGACCCAATGTGGAAGGACGGACATGGCCAAGTACGCCAACCCCGGGCAGCCGGACAGCGTCGTCAGCTTCAAGCCGCGCTACGACCATTTCATCGGCGGCGAGTACGTGGCCCCTGCGAAGGGTCAGTATTTCGAGAACCCGACTCCCATCACGGGGCAGACGTTCACCGAGGTCGCGCGCGGCACGTCCGAGGACGTCGAGAAGGCCCTGGACGCGGCGCACGCCGCCGCTCCGGCGTGGGGCAAGACCTCCGTCACCGAGCGCGCGAACATCCTCAACAAGATGGCCGACCGCATCGAGGCCAACCTCGAGAAGATCGCCGTCGCCGAGTCCTGGGAGAACGGCAAAGCGGTCCGCGAGACCCTCGCCGCGGACATCCCGCTCGCCATCGACCACCTGCGTTACTTCGCGGGGTCGGTGCGCGCGCAGGAAGGCAGCATCTCCCAGATCGACGAGGACACCGTCGCCTACCACTTCCACGAGCCGCTGGGCGTGGTCGGCCAGATCATCCCGTGGAACTTCCCGATCCTGATGGCGATCTGGAAGCTCGCGCCCGCCCTGGCGGCCGGCAACGCGGTCGTCCTCAAGCCGGCGGAGCAGACCCCGGCGTCGATCCACGTGCTGCTCGAGACGGTCGCCGACCTGCTGCCCCCGGGCGTGGTCAACATCGTCAACGGCTTCGGCGTCGAGGCGGGCAAGCCGCTGGCCTCGTCGAACCGGATCCGCAAGATCGCTTTCACCGGTGAGACCACGACCGGCCGGCTGATCTCGCAGTACGCGTCCGAGAACCTGATCCCGGTCACCCTCGAGCTGGGTGGCAAGAGCCCCAACATCTTCTTCAACGACGTGGCCTCGGCCAACGACGCCTTCTACGACAAGGCGCTCGAGGGCTTCGCGATGTTCGCGCTCAACCAGGGCGAGGTCTGCACCTGCCCGAGCCGCGCGCTCATCCAGGGCGGCATCTACGAGGAGTTCCTGCAGCAGGCCGTCAAGCGAACCGAGCAGATCAAGCAGGGCCACCCGCTCGACACCGACACGATGATCGGCGCGCAGGCCTCGAACGACCAGTTCGAGAAGATCCTGAGCTACATCGACATCGGCCGTCAGGAGGGTGCGAAGGTCCTCACCGGTGGTGACCGGGCCGACCTCGGTGGCGAGCTGTCCGGCGGGTACTACATCAACCCGACGGTGCTCGAGGGCAACAACGCGATGCGCGTCTTCCAGGAGGAGATCTTCGGGCCGGTCGTGTCCGTCGCTCGCTTCGAGGACTACGACGACGCCCTCAGGATCGCCAACGACACGCTCTACGGCCTCGGCGCCGGCGTGTGGTCGCGCGACGGGTCCGTGGCCTACCGCGCCGGCCGCGACATCCAGGCGGGTCGTGTGTGGGTGAACAACTACCACGCCTACCCGGCGCACGCGGCGTTCGGTGGCTACAAGCAGTCCGGCATCGGTCGCGAGAACCACAAGATGATGCTCGACCACTACCAGCAGACCAAGAACCTGCTGGTCAGCTACTCGCAGAACGCCCAGGGCTTCTTCTGATGGGTCAGTCCGCCGCGGAAGCAGCCGAGGTCCCGGGTTCCGGCACCGAACGCGTCGCCCTGACGCAGGCGGCGGCGGATCTCCTGGTCAGGCTCACCGAGGTCCACGGCCCGTTGATGTTCCACCAGTCCGGCGGGTGCTGCGACGGCAGCGCGCCGATGTGCTACCCGGACGGGGACTTCAGGATCGGCGGGCAGGACGTCCACCTGGGCGACCTGACCGTCGAGGGTCTGGAGAAGCCGGTCGGTTTCTACATGTCGGCGTCGCAGTACGAGTACTGGAAGCACACGCACCTCACCGTCGACGTGGTGAAGGGGCGCGGGAGCGGGTTCTCGGTCGAGGCGCCGGAGGGCGTCCGGTTCCTGATCCGCTCCCGGCTGTTCAGCGACGAGGAGTACGAGCGGCTCAGGGCCGAGCCGTGACCGTCTGAGAACCCATCGGCCACGGAAGCCCGAGGCCCCTTCGGGCGGAGGGGGCAATTCGCCGATTCCCTTCAAAGACGTCAGAGGAGGGCGTCGAGTCCACGCAACGTGGTCTCGGCGCCCTCTGCTATCCCCACCCCGCGACCGTGCCGGACCTGAGGCTCGCGGACGTTGATCCTGATCAGCGCGCCCGTCGCGGCGCTCGCCAGTTCGGCCTCGCGGCGCACCGTGGGCACGGCCGTGCCCGCCCCGATCTCGACGACCGCGAGCTCGCGGCGGTGCGCGCGAAGCCATTCGTGCAGGTCCTGGAGGACGGGCCCGGAACGGGTCGGGTCCCAGCCCCAGTCCCCGAACATGAGGATGTTCGGCCTGGCCAGGGCACCGCAGCCGGGGCAGCTCGGCAGCGGGTCACACGCCCGCATCGACTCCTCGTCGATCTCGGGGACGGGACCGGCGGGCCAGATCTCCTGCCCGCAGCCCGCGAGGCACTGCAGGTGGTGGATCGAGCCGTGCACCTCGGCCACGTCGTGGACGGCGGAGAACCCGGCGAGCTGGAACTGCCCGTCCACGTTCGAGGTGAAGACGCGGACCGGCATCCGGTCCGCCCACCGGCGCAGCACGGCGAACCCCGCGTGCGGCACCGTCCGCCGGTACAGCGCGAGCCGGTGGCCGTAGAACCCCCACGCCAGCGCGGGGTCGTCGGCGAAGTGGGCCGGATCGGCCAGCTCCTCGAACCGCAGGCCCAGACGCGCGTACGGCGGGTACGCGCGCCAGAAGCCCTCGGTGCCGCGGAAGTCCGGCAGGCCGGAGTCGACGCCCATGCCGGCGCCCGCGCAGACGAGCAGGGCGCCGGCGCCGCGGATCAGCTCCGCGGCCTCCTTGAGAGGGTTCAGCACCGGGCGTTCGCTCCGCGAGCTCCGCTCAGAGATCCACGACCTCGAACTCGAGCAGGTCCGCCCCGTGCGCGACGGGCTTGCCGCCGGCGTCCGGGGCACGCGAGCCGGCGTGCGCCTCGACGGCCGGGCCCGTGCGCCACGCCTCGAACGCCTCGTCCGACTCCCAGGTGGTGACGACGAAGTAGCGGTCGTCCCCCTTCACCGGGCGGAGCAGCTGGAAGCCGAGGAAGCCGGGCTGGTTGTCCACCGCGTGCTTGCGGTTGGCGAATCGCTTCTCGAGCTCGGGGCCCGCGTTCTCGGGCACGTGGATTGCGTTGATCTTCACGACGGCCATGTGCCCACGTTAGCCTCACCGGCGATGGAGGGGCGGCGATCGGTGCGGACGTCCGACGGGACCTCCCTCGCGGTCGTCGAGTTCGGGGGCGAGGGCCCACCCGTCCTGCTGCTGCACGGGCTCATGGGCCGCGGCTGGCGGACATGGCCGCATGGTTCGGGGCCGTGCCGCAGCCGTTCCCCTGTCGCGAGGCCGTGCGGGAGGCGTTCGGGCACCCCCGCCCGGAGCTGGGCGACTACATGGCCGAGTGCGTGGACGAACGGGCAAACGGCCTGCACCTGCTCACCCGGGTCCGCGACGCCCTGGAGATCGCCACCGGTTGGACGCGCGAGGCCCGGTGGGCCGACCTCGACGCCGTCCGTTCTCCCGCGCTGCTGGTCGAGGCCGAGGAGTCCGTCGCCCCGCCGGGGCAGATGGCGGCGATGGCGGAGCGGCTGGGGGCCGAGCACCGGCTGCTGCCCGGAACGGGACATCTGGTGCACGCGGACGAGAAGGAGTTCCTCGAGGTGGTCGAGCCCTTTCTCACCCGATGACGGTGACGCCCGGATCGGCGGGCACGGAGCGTTTCGGCCGACCTCGTCCCGTCGGTCGTTCCGGGGCTCTGCTCCGAACGGCGGTTCCTGAAATACGTACGTGGGGTTCACGACCATTTCGATCATTGTTTCCGCAGGTCACCTAGATTTTCGTTGCCGAAAGTGACTCCGGTTCACCGCATCGTCACCGGCTTGCTGAGACACACTCAGAAATGGCCTTGTGGGTCGCGTCGGCGCTGTGCAAGCCTCTGGCCACTCCATTCGGGAGCCGCGAATCCGCCGGGGCGCAGGCGAATTCCGGGTACAACGTCGAGAGCTGCGCGCCGCCGGCCAACCCGCCGACGAGGAGCGGGGTCCCGGGTCGCCGAGCCGGGACACCGGTGGGGGACGCGCCCGAGGTGTGGGGATGTACCAGGAGCGGAGAAGCGTCCTGGCCGCGGATGATGCGCCCGCGGCGGAACCGGACCGGGCCGGGGGGCCCGGGGCCCGGATCGACGAGCTGGTCGCGCCGGCCCGCCGGGGGGACGAGCGCGCACTGACGGAGCTGCTCGAGCTGGTGCGGCCGCTCGTGCTGCGGTACTGCGAGAACCGGCTGCACGGGTCGGCGGTCTCGGCCGAGGACGTCACGCAGGAGGTCTGCATCGCGCTCCTGCGGTCGTTGCCCTCCTACCGGGACCGCGGTCGGCCGTTCCTCGCGTTCGTGCACACGGTGGCCAGCCACCGGATCGCGAGCGCGTGCACCACGGCGGTCCGCACGCACGAGCGGGCGGTGGCCGAACCGCCGGAACCGGGCGGCGGGTGCGAACGCCGCGACCAGCCGGAGCTCAGCGCCCTCGACCGCGCGGCCGCCGCGGAGGTCGACGTGCTCTTGCGCCGGTTGCCCGGGCAGGCCCGGGAGATCCTGCTCATGCGGGTGGTGTGGGGGCTGTCGGTGCGGGAGACGGCCGACCATCTGGCACTGAAACCGGAGTCGGTGCGGCTGCACCAGCACCGCGCCCTCCAGGCGCTGCGCCGGATGCTCGCAGGCGGCGCGGCCTGGCAGCTCCGGCCGGAAGCGGGCTGAGCCACACGATGACCCCCGACGGCGACGGCACTCCCGCCGGCCGCCGGCCCCTCGACGAGGAGCCTGCGGCGGGTGGGTGCTGCCCGCGCGCCCCGGACCCGGTCGACCTCTCCGCCATCCTCGCCGACGACGCACTGCTCGACGCGCTCGGTCGGCACGCCCTCTCGGAGGACCGGATCCGGGAGTGCTACGGCTCCGATCCGGTCCTGGACCTGTTGCTGGAGTGGCGCGGTGTGCGGTGCGGTGGCGCGCCGCCGCCCGAGGAGGAAGCGCCTGCCGAGTCTCTCGTCGCCCCCGCGCGACCGCCGGTCGAGGAGGCCCGCCGCGCGCGTCGGCTCCCGATGGCCGCCGCCGCGGCGCTCGTGGTCGGCTGCCTGCTCGGCGCTGGGCTGGGCCAGGGGCCCGGAACGCTCGCCGTCGGGTCGGCGGACGCCGCCCGCATGGTCACCGCACGACTCGACCGGGCCGCGGCCGAGCTGGCCGTCGGGGACCGCGACAGCGCCCGCGTCGAGCTCGCGGGTGCGCGCCGGATGCTGCTCGGGGTCCGCGCCGAGGACGGCCGCGACGCCCTGGACGCGCGGCACGAGTCCCTCGCCCGCGCGGCCACCGGACCGAACACCGCCGCCGACCCGGCGTCGCCCGTGCCGGACCAGTCGGCACCCCCCGCCCGCGACGCGCAGGACGACGCCCCGCCCCCGAGGACGCCCGTCCGTTCGACGCCCAGTTCCGTCACCCCGCCGCCGGGCCCTGCTCCCACCCGGGACCGGTCGCAGCCGAGCTCTGCTCCCACCCGGTCGCGGCCGCAGCAGTCCGACGCCGACCGGCAGCACCCCGCACCCGGTCAGGGGCCGGTGACGTACGGCGGCGCCCGTCAGCGCACGGACAGCACGGACAGCACGGACAGCACGGACAGCACGGACAGCACGGACAGCACGGACTCGAGCCTCGCCGACACGGACCGCCACACCACGAGCAGTCCAGCGCCGCAGCGGCGCCAGGAGGTCCGCTACTCGGACCAGGCGACGCAGGACGACCGCAAGGTCCACGACACGGACCGGGACCCGCAGGAGAATCGCGCGGTCCGCGACACCGTTCCGGCCGCTCGGCCGCCGGCGTCCCACGACGTCCGCGACCGGCGCGGGGACACCACGAGCACCCGCGCGTCGGCGCCGGACACCCGGCACGCCCCGAACGACGACTCCTGGTCCGGGCAGAACGCGGACCGGGCCCGGTCGGGGCAGAACGCGGACCGGGCCCGGTCGGGGCAGCAGGAGGACCGGGGCCGCGAGGCCGCGTCCTGGGCCTCCGCGGACCGGACGTCGTCGACCGAGCGCGACGCCGTGGCGCGGAGCGACGACCGGAGCGGTACGGACTCCTCGTCGCGCCCGGGTGAGGATCGCGTCGTCGTGAGCGAACAGCGCAACGACCGGTCCTCGTGGCGATCCGGCGACCAGGGCCAGGGGTCCGACGCCACCAGTGACCAGCGCCGCGACACCGGGCGGAGCGAGGCGGCGGACAGTCTTCCCGAGACCGGCCGCGGTACCTCGTCGCAACAGGTGCGGCGGACCGACGGGTCCCGCGACCGGGCGTCGTGGTCGAACGGGACACGCCGACACGACGACGGCGGACAGGCGGCCGCCCGGACCGCCACCGAAGGACGCTCGGACGCCCGCTCCGGTTCGGACCGTGGATCCGGGCTGGACAGCGGGTCGCGTTCGGACACGCGCTCCGGCGCCGGCTCGACTTCCGATATCCGTTCCGGTTCGGACTCCCGCTCCGGCTCCGGTGCCCGCTCGGCCTCGGACTCCCGTTCCGGCTCGGACTCCCGCTCGGGTTCGGACTCCCGCTCCGGCTCCGGGAACCGGTCCGGGAGCCGCCCCGACAGCAGCGCCGGCTCGCAGAACGGCGCCCGGTCCGACTCCGGGAGCAGCGGGCAGCGCGGTGACTCCGGCGGACGGTCCGGGAACGGCTCGAGCGACCAGGGCGGACGGTCGGGCAGCGGCTCGAGCGGCTCGAGCAGCGACCACGGCAGCCAGGGCGGCCAGGGATCCGGTGACGACGCCACCGGCTCCCGGACAGGGCCCGCCGGCGACCAGGTCGCCATCGGCGGGCCCGACCGGACGGACCCGGCCGCCGGGCCCGGCCGCCGCGGGGACGAGGGGTCCCGCGACGGTGCGGACCCGGCGACGGGGTGGCAGCAGGCCTGAACCTCCGCTGCTCCTTCCGAGTGAAGAGGAGCGCCGGGTGCAACAGGCGACCGTTGGCCGTAGCTCTCCCTCGGTCCTCTCGTCCGAGAGGGCACACCATCCGAAGTGGAGCGGGCACGCGTCCGATGTGGACGGCTCCACACAAGGAGGAGGAATTCGACATGGGTTGGGGTAACGACGACTGGGGTGGCTGGGGAGACGACGACTGGGGTGGCTGGGGCCATGACGACGACTGGGGCGGCTGGGGCCACGGCTGGGGCTGGGGCGGCTGCTGACAGCGACTGACCGATCCGACGGCGGCGGTCCCGTTCCGCGGGGCCGCCGCCTCCTTCCCCAGGAGGTCGTCCGGTGCGCGACGTGCTGCGGTCGCTGGTGAGGCCCACTCCGTCCGAGGAGGTCGGGCTGGTCGACGCCGCGCCCGCGGTCGCCGTGCGCGAGATCTTCCGCCGGTTCGGGCCGGACGCGCGCCCCTTCCGGCGCCGGATGGCGGTCGTGCTCGTGCTCGTCGTCGTGACCCCGTTCCTCGACGCCGCCGTCGTCTGGCTGTACAAGCTGCTGATCGACGACGTCCTCGCCCCCCGGAACTTCGCCGCCTTCCCCCCGCTCGCGGCGTACTACCTGGGCCTCACGATCGCGATCGGGGTGCTCGGCGTCTTCACGACCTACCTCACCGCCTGGATCGGCGAGCACTTCCTGCACCGCCTGCGCGTGCGCGTGTTCAGCCACGTACAGACGCTCTCGCTCGGCTTCTTCGACCGCCGCAGGCTCGGCGACACGCTCAGCCGGCTGACCGGCGACCTCTCACAGATCGAGAGCCTCGTCCTCTCCGGCGTCACGCAGGTGGTGTCCTCGGTCGTCACCATCGCGGTGTTCAGTGCCGTGCTGTTCTACCTGAACTGGCTGCTGGCGCTGGTCGCGCTCGCGGCGGTCCCGCTGTTCGGCCTGGTGGCGAAGTGGTACTCGACGCGGATCCGGCACGCCTCGCGGGAGGTGCGTCAATGGTCGGGCGGCATCAGCGCGGTCACCGAGGAGAGCCTCGGCAACGCGATGCTGATCCAGGCGTACGGCGGCGAGCGGACCGAGGTGCGCCGCTTCGCCCGGCAGAGCAAGGGGGCCATCGAGGCCGTCCTGCGCATGACCCGGCTGCGCGCGATGTACTCGCCGTCGGTGCGGACGGTCGAGGTCCTCGGCGTGATGGCGATCATGGGCGTCGGCATCTGGCAGCTGAGCGCGGACAACCTCAGCCTCGGGGGGCTGCTCGCGTTCCTGGTCTACCTCTCCCAGCTGTTCTCGCCGGTCCGCGGCCTGAGCGGCTACTCGAACTCGGTGTACTCGGCGGCCGCCGCGGCCGAGCGGATCATCGAGATGCTCGACCAGCGGACCTCCGTCCCGGCCCCGGAGCACCCCGTGCGGCTGGCGCGGCCGGGCCCCGGCCCCACCCCGGCCCACCGGGTGCGCGGGGAGCTGCGGCTGGAGGAGGTCTGCTTCCGCTACCCGGAGAAGACCGTCCACGTGCTCGACGACCTGTCGGTCACGGTTCCGGTCGGCGGCACCACGGCGCTCGTCGGGGCCAGCGGGGCCGGCAAGACCACCCTGGTCAAGCTGCTCCTGCGGTTCTACGACCCGACCCGCGGCCGGATCCTGCTCGACGGCCGGGACCTGCGCGCGCTCGACCCCGCGGACCTGCGCGAGAACATCGCCGTCGTGCTCCAGGAGACCCTGCTGCTCGACGGCACCATCGCCGAGAACATCCTGGCCGGCCGGCCCGACGCGAGCCGCGAGGACCTGGTGCGCGCAGCGCGGGCCGCCGACGTCGACGACTTCGTCGACGCCCTTCCCGAGGGCTTCGAGACCCGCGTCGGCCAGCGGGGCCGCCTGCTCTCCGGCGGCCAGCGGCAGCGGATCGCCGTGGCCCGCGCGATGATCCGCGACGCGCCCGTCCTGCTCCTCGACGAGCCGACGACCAGCCTCGACGCCGAGTCCGCCGAACGGGTCCTCGGCCCGATGCGCCGGTTGATGGCCGGCCGCACCACGATCGTCATCTCGCACAACCTGCTCACGGTCACCGACGCCGACCAGATCGTCTACCTCGAGGACGGCCGGGTGACCGAGGCCGGCACCCATGCGGAGCTGCTCGCCCGGGACCGGCGCTACGCCCAGCTGTACCGGATGCACCACGACTCGGCACCGGTTCCCCTCGACCTCGCGGCCCGCCGGGCCGGCGGGTCCGGGGTCCGCGACAGGAAGGCGGCACGATGAGGATCGTCTGTGTCGGCGGTGGCCCCGCCGCCCTCTACTTCGCCATCTCGGCCAAGCGGCGCGACGCCGGGCACGAGATCACCGTGCTGGAGAAGGACCCGCGCGGGGCGACGTACGGCTGGGGCGTGGTCTGTCACGACGCGCTGCTCGACCGTCTCTACCGCAACGACCGCGAGTCCGCCCGCGCAATGATGGCGCGGTCCTACCTCTGGCAGGAACAGGAGGTGCACCTGCGAGGAGCGGAGACCGGGTACCTGCCCGGCTACGGCTTCAGCATCCCGCGGGCCGGCCTGCTGGAGGTGCTCGCGAACCGCGCGACCGACCTCGGCGTCGAGGTCCGCTACGAGGCCCCGGTCCCGGACACCGCGCTGGCCGACGGCACGTTCGACTCCGGCGAGCTGGCCGCCGACCTCGTCGTCGTGGCGGACGGGGCGCGCAGCCGGCTGCGCGACCACGTGGCCGACGACTACGGCACGACCCTGCGGACCGGGCGCAACCCCTACATCTGGCTCGGGACCCGCAAGGTCTTCTCCAGCTTCACCTTCGCCTTCGAGGAGACCCACGCCGGCTGGGTCTGGTGCTACGGGTACCCCACCAGCGCGGGGGTGAGCACCTTCATCGTCGAGTGCTCGCCCGAGACCTTCACCGGCCTCGGCCTGGACACCCTGCCGCACGAGGACGGCATCGAGCTGCTGCAGAAGATCTTCGCGCAGACGCTCGACGGGCAGGCGCTGATCAGCAGCTCCCGTGGCCGGCCCTCACCGTGGCTGCGGTTCCTGGAGGTGCGCAACGAGACCTGGCGGCACGCGAACACCATCCTGCTCGGCGACGCCGCGCACACGACGCATTACACGATGGGCCAGGGCACCCGGTTCGCGATGATGGACGCGATCATGCTGGCGCAGGCCCTGCAGGAACAGCCGTCGCTGTCGGCGGCGCTGGGCACGTTCGACCGGAAGGGCCGCGAGGCCCTGCGCACTGCGCAGGCCCAGGCCCGGACCGGATCGGCCTGGTTCGAGAGCGTCGACCGCTACCTGGACCGGGACGCCGTGGAGTTCGCGTACGCGCTGTCCTTCCGCTCGGGGGGCCAGCCGCCCTGGCGGTACCAGTGGCACATCGCCACCCAGTTCACCCCGGTGCGCAAGGGGCGCAGGGTGGTGCACAGCGGGCGACGCTGGTGGCGGGCCCGCAAGCGGGGCGACCAGGCCTTCGTGCCGCGTGGTCTGCTGCGCGCGAGCTGACCGCGCTCGGCCCGGCCCCGCTGCTCAGGCGAAGAGCGGCTCGCTCGACCCGTCCCGGGTGTCGGCGATCTCCACGCCCTCGATCGAGGCCCGCACCGGGCGGACGGGGTGCAGGAGCGCGAACGCGTCGGCGGGCCGCTCGTGCGCCAGCACGACGTGCGGGAGCCACGCCCCGGGCAGGTAGGAGCCGAAGGGCGAGCGGACCTTGCCGGCCAGCGCGTCGTGCACCGCGCTGTGCACGGCGAGCAGCTCGGTGTCGACGATCGCGGAGAGCACCAGGTCGTCGTCGTGGCCGGCGACGGAGCCGAGGGTCGGCAGCCACAGCGAGGGCAGGGTGAGCCCGCGCAACGCCTCGGTGAGCTCGACGCGCGCGGCGGCCGGGATCAGGGCGGCGGCCGCGAAGGTGAGGGTCGGGAGCTCGTGCGGGACGCGCAGCCCCTCGGCGGCGAGCCGGTCCCGGAGCTCGACCACGCGCTCCTCGGCGGCCATGTCGAGCCGGAAGCGGACGATCTGCGCCATCGAGCTCCTCGTACCCAGGGACCTTCGCGCGGTCAGTCTGTCGTATGCGCGGCCGTACCGCCCAGCACGAAGCGGCCGTCCGCGGTCTGTTCCGCCAGGCCGTCGATCAGCAATGACTCCAGACAGCGGTCCCGTTGCCCCCCATCGGCCCAGACGGCGTCGAGCGCGGCCTTGGACACCGGGTGCGCAGTCGCGCGCAGCACGTCCATCAGCTTGCCCCGCACCTGGCGGTCCGTCCCCGCGAAGCCCTGGACCGGACGGCGGGGCCCGGTGTAGTCCGGCCGGCCCGCCGCGACCCAGGCGCACTCCGCGTGGACCGGGCACACCGCGCACCGCGGCGACCGGGCCGTGCACACCACGGCGCCGAGCTCCATCAGGGCGGCGGAGACGACCGCGGCCTCCGCGTCGTCCGCGGGCAGGAGGGCGTCGACGTCGGCCAGGTCGGCCTTCACGCGGGCGGGGCCGGCGTCGCCCGCCCCGTGCACCGCACGCGCGACCACCCGTCGGACGTTGGTGTCGACGACCGGGGCGCGCAGCCCGTAGCCGAACGCGGCGACGGCCCGGGCCGTGTAGCTGCCGACGCCCGGCAGCGCCTCGAGTGCCGCGACGTCCGACGGCACGCGGTCGCCGTGCTCGGTCGCAATGGCCTGCGCCGCGGCGTGCAGCCGCATCGCCCGGCGCGGATATCCGAGCTTCCCCCAGGCGCGCACGACCTCGGCGCGGGACTCGGCGGCCAGCGCCGAGGGCGTCGGCCACTGCTCCATCCATCGCAGCCACACGGGCTCGACCCGCGACACGGGCGTCTGCTGCAGCATGAACTCGCTGACCAGCACGCCCCAGGGGGAGGTCCCCGGCAGCCGCCAGGGCAGGTCGCGGGCGTGCGCCCGGAACCACTCCGCGGTGCGCACGCCGAGCACGGAGGCGGGGCGGGGCAGCACGGACGTCATGCGGCGATCGTCGCACCGCCGGTCCGGGGGCGGCGTGGCCGGGTGGGTGATCGCCCGATACGGTCCCCCACACCGGTGGATCCGGCGCGCCGCGCCGCGCGAGGTCCTGCGACGTGTAGTAATCACGCATCTACTCTGCGTGACATGTGGGAGCCGGTCGGACCGCTGCCCGCGCACGTCTACTGGAAACGGCGCTGGCTGGCGCTGTTGTCCGTCATCGGCTTCTTCGTGGTGATCGGCTTCTCCGTCGCCGCGTTCACCCGCCCCACGCACGACCCCGGTCCGATCGACGAGGCCACGAACCGCGCGGCCAACAGCTCCGCCCTGCCGTCGGGGTCGGCGTCCGGGACCCTGCCCGGGTCCGCCGGGTCCGCCGGGTCCGCGTCGGCCGCGGCGCCGTCGACCGGCGCCCACCTCGACCCGACGACGGGCGACCCTTCGGCCGGGCCCGGCACCTCCGTCGACACGCCGCTGTCGGCCACGGGGGTGCCGATCGGGACGTCCGCCCCCGGCGCGACGACGTCGGGCGGGGACCCTGCCGGTGCGTTGGTCAAGGGTGGACCGGCCATGACCACCGCGACCACCACCGACGAGTCGAAGCGTCCCGACGACACTCCGCGTGCCTCGGTGCCGGTGCCGCCGACCGAGCCCGCGCCGCCGACCGGGCCGCCGCCCTGCACGAACGACATGATCGCGGTCGGCGCGGAGATCGACGCCCCGCAGCACAGGGTCGGCGACCGGCCGGAGCTGCGGCTCACCGTCGTCAACATCAGCAACCAGGCCTGCGTACGGGACCTGGACGGCGCACTGCAGGAGATCGTGGTGTGGGACCGTCCGATCACGACCCGGCTGTGGTCGAGCAACGACTGCGTGAACCCGTCCACACAGGACCTGCGAACCCTCGTGCCGGGTCAGCCGGTGGCCTTCGCGGTCACCTGGTCGGGGCTGTCGTCGAACCCCGGCTGCACGGCGGCCCGGACCCGGCTGCCGGCCGGCGACTACACCCTGCTGACCCGGGTCGCCGACAAGATCAGCGGCCCGACCTACTTCACGCTGACGCGCGCCTGATCCGCGCCAGCACCTGCGACACGTCCGAGACCTCGGTGACCTTCATCCCGGTCCCGGTGCCCGCGTCGCTGTCCGGCGGTACCAGGGCGTGGGTGAAGCCGAGCCGGGCGGCCTCGGCCAGCCGCCGGCGGACCCCGGAGACCCGGCGCACCTCCCCGGCCAGCCCCAGCTCACCCAGGACCACGAGGTCCGGAGGGAGGGCGACGTCGTTCTTCGCGGAGGCCACGGCCATCGCCAGGGCCAGGTCGGCCGCCGGCTCCGTGACCTTCATCCCGCCGACCGTGGCGGTGTAGACCTCGGAGTCCTGCAGCCGCACGCCGCCACGCCGCTCCAGGATCGCCAGCAGCATGGCCACCCGCGAGCTGTCCAGCCCGCTCACGGCCCGCCGGGGAGTGGGCATCGACGACGACGCGACGAGCGCCTGGACCTCGGCCAGCAGGGGCCGCCGCCCGTCCATGACGACGGTGACGGCGGTTCCCGGCACGACCGACGCCTGGGTGGCCCCGAACCGGGCGAGGAACAGCCCGGACGGATCCGGGAGGCCGACGATGCCCTCGTCCCGCAGCTCGAAGCAGCCGACCTCGTCCGCCGGCCCGAAGCGGTTCTTCACCCCGCGGACCATCCGCAGGGTGGAGTGCTTGTCGCCCTCGAACGCCAGCACCACGTCGACGAGGTGCTCGAGCGCCCGGGGACCGGCGATGTTGCCGTCCTTCGTCACGTGCCCGACGAGCAGCACGGGCAGCCCGCGCTCCTTCGCCAGAGCGGTGAGCGCCACGGTGACAGCGCGGGTCTGCGTGACGCCGCCGGGCGATCCGTCGACCTCCGGCGAGGTCATGGTCTGCACCGAGTCGACGATCAGCAGGTCGGGGCGCAGCGCGTCGACGTGCCCGAGGATCGACGAGAGATCCGACTCGGCCGCCAGGAACAGCCGGTCGTGCAGGGCCCCGGTGCGCTCGGCCCGCAGCCGGACCTGGCCCGCGGACTCCTCACCGGTGACGTAGAGGACCGAGCCGCCGCGCAGGGACGCCGCGGCCTTCGCGGCCACCTCGAGCAGGAGTGTGGACTTGCCCACGCCGGGCTCGCCGGCGAGCAGCACCACCGCGCCGGGGACCAGGCCGCCGCCCAGCACCCGGTCCAGCTCGTCGACCCCGGAGGGCCGGGCCCGGGCGGAGTCGAGGGCGACCTCGGCGATCGGGCGGGCCGGGGTGCTCGGCGCCCCCGCCGCGACCCTGCGCAGGCCACCGCCGGTCGCCGCGGTGCGGACGGGCTCGGCCTGCTCGGTCAGCGTGCCCCAGGCCTGGCAGCCGGGGCAGCGGCCCACCCACTGCGCGGCGCGGTGGCCGCACTCGCTGCAGACGTACGAGCTGCGGGCGGCGCGGGTCCTCGTGGTCATGGCGGGTCAGCGCCGGACGACGCGCGCCGGTGGGCGCGGGCTCAGTGGCCGCCGCCCTCGGCGGCGCCCTGGGCCGGCGCCTCGTCCTGGCGCGGCGTGGTCGGGTTCGCCACCGGGAGGTCGACCGTCAGCGGGCCGGCCTTCTCGAAGACGAGCGTGAGCGGGTAGGTGCGGCCGGCCACGATGTCGTCCTGCAGGCCGGTGATCTCCACGGTGACCCGCTTGGCGCCCGGAATGGCGGTGACGTCGCCCTCGGTGCCCGAGACCAGCGGCAGCCGGGGGGCGAGGGTCTGCTCGCCGGTGACGGTGACCTGCGTGCCGACCGGGCTGGAGGCCGAGACGAGCCGGTCGGCCGCCCCGCCGTCGTTCACGATCACCATCTCGACGAGGGCCTGGCCGCCCTTCTGGTAGACGGTCCCGGTCGGGGCGAGGCCGGTCGGCCAGGCGATCTCGGCGTTGCGCACGGCCACGTCGCCCACGACGCCGCCGGTCCCGCCGACGGCCGAGACCTGCTCGGAGGTCTGCGCGAGCTGACCCGCACCGCAGCCGGACAGGACGAGGGCGCCCAGGGTGGCCGTGCCGGCGGCCAGGACCTTCCACGCGCCCGGGCGCGTGGCGGAGCGTCGGGGGGAGGTCGCGCGGCTCACGGTTCGGGTGTCCTTCCTGACGGCCGGTCGTGCGGGTGCAGCCTAGTCGCCGGGTCCGACAGTCCGTGCACTCGGCTCTCGTGGCGTGCTCCCACGGACCCCCGCGTACCCGCGTCTGCACGTTTTACGCGCGTTGTCAACCCCGTGACCTGCGACGATGTGCCCTCCCGTCCGACGGGGGGCGGGTCGGGCGTGTTAACCTGGGTGCAGCGAAAGGGGCCAGAGGACACATGGTTTTCAAGGTCGGAGAGACCGTCGTCTACCCGCACCACGGTGCCGCTCTCATCGAGGCGATCGAGACCAGGACGATCAAGGGCGAGGAGCGCAAGTACCTCGTCCTGAAGGTCGCCCAGGGAGATCTGACGGTTCGCGTTCCCGCCGAGAACGCAGAGGTCGTGGGCGTTCGCGATGTCGTGGGCCAGGAGGGGTTGGACCGGGTGTTCGAGGTGCTGCGCACCCCGCACACCGAGGAGCCCACCAACTGGTCGCGCCGGTACAAGGCGAACCTGGAGAAGCTCGCGTCGGGCGACGTGAACAAGGTGGCCGAGGTCGTCCGCGACCTCTGGCGCCGGGAGAAGGACCGCGGGCTGTCCGCGGGCGAGAAGCGGATGCTGGCGAAGGCCCGGCAGATCCTCGTCAGCGAGCTCGCGCTGGCCGAGGGCACGGACGAGGAGCGGGCCGAAGCCCTGCTCGACGAGGTGCTGGCGACCACCAACGCCTGACCCGCCCCGCGATCGGCACGGTACGGCCCCATGGTGCCCACGGCCCGGCCGGCGTACGCGCCGGCGCGGAGGATGCGGTGAGTGTCGCGGCGGTCGTGCCGGCCGCCGGATCCGGCACCCGCCTCGGCGCCGGCGTGCCCAAGGCCTTCGTGCCGCTGGCAGGCGTGCCGATCGTGGTCCGGGCCGTCGACGGTCTGCTGGCCTCCGGCGCGGTCGACGAGGTGCTCGTCGCCGTGCCGGCCGACCTGCTCGACCACGCGCGGTCGCTGCTCGACGGCCGCCCCGTCACCGTCCTGGTGGGGGGCGGCGAGCGCACGGCGTCGGTGCGCCTCGCGCTCGACGTGCTGTCCGGTCCCCACGGCTGTGAACGACGGAGGGGACCCGCAGGTGACGGGCCACCCGAGGTCGTGCTGGTGCACGACGCCGCGCGCCCGCTCACACCGCCCGCGCTGGTCGCGGCGGTGGTGGCGGAGGTGCGGGCCGGTCACCCGGCGGTCGTACCCGCGCTCCCCCTGGCCGACACCGTCAAACGGGTGCGAATCGCCGCCGAGGTCGAGGCGACCGTCGACCGGTCCGAACTGCGCGCCGTCCAGACCCCGCAGGGCTTCGCGTGGGAGACGCTGCGCGCGGCCTACGAGAAGTCCGGTGTGGACGCCGTCGCCACGGACGACGCCGGCCTGGTCGAGCGGCTCGGCGAGCCGGTCGTCACCGTGCCGGGCGATCCCGCGGCGTTCAAGGTGACCACGCCCTGGGACCTGCGGATCGCGGAACTGCTGCTGGAGGACAAGGCGTGAGGACCGGGATCGGCACGGACGTGCACCCCGTCGAACCCGGGCGGCCCTGCTGGATCGCCGGGCTGTGGTGGGAGGGCGTCGACGGGTGCGCCGGCCATTCGGACGGCGACGTCGCCTGCCACGCCCTCTGCGACGCCCTGCTCTCCGCCGCCGGGCTCGGCGACCTCGGCGCGGTGTTCGGCACCGGTCGCCCCGAGTGGTCGGGCGCGAGCGGCGTCGCGCTCCTCGCCGAGGCCCATCGGCTGATCACCGCCGAGGGCTGGCGGGTCGGCAACGCCGCGGTGCAGGTGATCGGCAACCACCCGAAGATCGGCACCCGCCGGGACGAGGCGCAGAAGGTCCTGTCGGAGGTCGTCGGCGGGCCGGTGTCGGTCTCCGGCACCACCACGGACGGGCTCGGACTGACCGGCCGCGGGGAGGGCATCGCCGCGATCGCCACGGCCCTCCTCCTCCCCGCGTCGGCCTGAGCGGGCGGCGCTCCCGATCAGCGGGTCCGAGCCGGAGCGCCGACCGCCCGTCGGGCCGCCCTCCCCCGCTGTCACTCCGCTCTCATTCCGGGAACATCGCCTTGGTCCGCTCCTCGACCTCCTCCGGGGTCAGGTCCTCGGTCCGCTGGGCGACCATCCACTGGTGGCCGAACGGGTCGGTGAGCCGGCCGCCGCGCTCGCCGTAGGGCTGGTCAGCGATCGGGAACCGCACGGTCGCCCCGTTCTTCTCCATGAGCGCGCCCACGGCGTCGGCGTCGGCGACGTAGAGGGCGAGGATCGCCGAGCCGCCGCCGTCCGGCGGAGCGGGGTCGTACTCGTCGCCGTCCTTGACCGCCCACACGACATCCCCGGCGCGCAGCAGGGCGTGCACGACGTTTCCGCCGGGGGTCGCGTACCGCTCGACGAGCTCGGCGCCGAACGCCTCGCGGTAGAAGGCGATCGCCGCGTCGGCGCCCCGGACGGGCAGGCGGGGGTAGAGCTGCTCGATGCGTGTCATGCCGCCCAGCGTGCCCGGACGGCCGTCCGGCGTCTTGGAGGAATGTGATGCAGCCCTGCCGCAGTCCCCGGACCAGGGCGTCCGTACCCTGGGGAGGGTGAGCGTCCGACTCTTCGACACCCTGACCAGGACGCAGCGGGACTTCGTGCCGCTGCGGGCCGGAGCCGTGTCGATGTACGTCTGTGGCGCCACGGTGCAGGGACTGCCGCACATCGGGCACGTCCGCAGCTCGCTGAACTACGACGTGCTGCGCCGGTGGCTGGGCCGTTCGGAGCCCGGCCGCGAGGGCCTCGACGTCACGCTCGTGCGGAACGTCACCGACATCGACGACAAGATCCTGCGCAAGGCGGCCGAGGCAGGCCGACCCTGGTGGGAGTGGGCCGCGACGCACGAGCGGGCCTTCTCCGCGGCGTACGACGCGCTGGGTTGCCTCCCGGCGTCGCTCGAGCCGCGGGCCACCGGGCACGTCACGCAGATGGTCGCCTACATCGACCGGCTGATCGAGGGCGGGCACGCCTACGCCGCGGGTGGCGACGTCTACTTCGCCGTCCGCACGTTCCCGGACTACGGGCGGCTGTCGGGCCAGAAGGTCGACGACGTCGCGCAGGGCGAGGGCGACCAGAACGCCAAGCGGGATTCGCTGGACTTCACGCTGTGGAAGGCCGCCAAGCCGGGTGAGCCGTCGTGGCCCACCCCGTGGGGGCCGGGCCGGCCGGGCTGGCACCTCGAGTGCTCGGCGATGGCCACCACCTACCTCGGGCCGGAGTTCGACATCCACGGCGGCGGGCTCGACCTGGTGTTCCCGCACCACGAGAACGAGCGCGCCCAGTCCTGCGCGGTGGGCGACCGGTTCGCGCGGTACTGGCTGCACAACGCGTGGGTCACCATGGGCGGCGAGAAGATGTCGAAGTCGCTCGGCAACACGTTGTCGATCGACGCGTTGCTCCAGCGGGTCCGCGGCGTCGAGCTGCGGTACTACCTCGTCGGCCCGCACTACCGGTCGGCGATCGAGTACTCCGACGCCGCACTGTCCGAGGCGGTCGCGGCGTTCCGGCGGATCGAGTCGTTCCTGCACCGCACCGGCGAGCGGGCCGGTGCGCCGGGAGTCGCCGACCGGGTGCCGGCGGAGTTCGCCGCCGCGCTCGACGACGACCTGGGCACGCCCGGCGGCCTCGCCGTGCTGCACACCACGGTGCGGGAGGGAAACGCCGCGCTCGACTCCGGCGACAGGAAGGCGGCGACCGCGGCGGCCGAGTCCGTCCGCGCGATGGCCGCCGTGCTCGGCGTCGACCCGCTCGACCCGCGCTGGCGCGGCGGTGACCGCGCCGACGAGGCCGCGCTCGGCGCACTGACCTCGCTCGTCGAGGAGCTGCTGGAGCGCCGTCAGGCGGCCCGCAAGGCGAAGGACTTCGCCGAGGCGGACGCGCTGCGCGACCGGCTGCTCGCGGCGGGCATCGCCGTCGAGGACGGCGCCGACGGCCCCACGTGGTCGCTCAAGAACGCCTGAACCAAGAGACAGGGAACATGGCCGGCAACTCCAAGCGCCGCGGTGCGGTGCGCAAGGAAGGCACGAAGAAGGGCGCCGTCGTCGGCTCCGGGGGCCAGCGCCGCCGCGGGCTCGAGGGCAAGGGGCCGACGCCGCCCGCGTCCGCGCGCAAGGGGCACCCGGCCCAGCGCCGGGCGGCGGCGAAGGACCGCCGCGCCGCCGCGGGCACCCGCGGGCGCCGTCCCCAGGACGGCGACGTCCCGGAGACCGTGCTCGGTCGCAACCCCGTGCTGGAGTGCCTGCGGGCCGGGGTCCCGGCCACGGCGCTGCGGGTGGTCGTCGGCGCGACGTCGGACGAGCGCGTGGCCGAGTCGGTGCACCTCGCGGCCGACGCCGGGCTGTCGATCCTCGAGGTCGAGCGCGGCGAGCTGGACCGGATCTCCGGCGGCGCCCTGCACCAGGGCATCGCGCTGCAGATCCCGCCCTACGAGTACGCGCACCCGGACGAGCTGCTGGAGGCGGCGTCGGAGTCCGGGCAGCCCGCCCTGATCGTCGCGCTCGACGGCGTCACGGACCCGCGCAACCTGGGCGCGGTCGTGCGCTCGGTCAGCGCCTTCGGCGGGCACGGCGTGGTCGTGCCGCAGCGCCGCTCGGCGGGGATGACCGCGGTGGCCTGGCGGACCTCGGCGGGCACGGCCGCGCGGCTGCCGGTCGCCCGCGCCACCAACCTCACCCGAACCCTGCGCGAGTACGCGCAGACCGGGCTGATGGTGGCCGGTCTCGACGCCGAGGGCGACGTCTCGCTCGACGAGTTCGACCTCGCCACCGACCCGCTGGTGATCGTGACCGGCTCGGAGGGCAAGGGCCTGTCCCGGCTCGTCCGCGAGTCCTGCGACGTCACGGTCTCGATCCCGATGGCCGGCGAGGTCGAGTCGCTCAACGCCTCGGTGGCCGCCAGCGTGGTGCTGGCCGAGGTCGCGCGGCGCCGCCGCCAGGCCTGAGCGCCGGGCCGGTCCCACGACGGCCGGCCGCTCCGGGCTGTGGACGGCCTGCCGATCGTCCACACTGTCCGGATGACCAGGAACGACACGTCCGAGACGCTCCCGTGGATGCGCGCGGGCACCGAGCACCTGCTCGCCGTGGTCGAGGGGATCCCGGACGCCGAGCTCGGCCTCCCCGCCGCGCTCCCCGGCTGGACCCGCGCGCACGTGGTGGCCCACGTGGCGCGCAACGCCGAGGCCCTGGTCCGGTTGGCGACCTGGGCCCGCACCGGTGTCGAGACGCCGATGTACCCGAGCCCGGAGGCCCGGGCCGAGGAGATCGAGGAGACCTCCGGCCGGCCGCCGGAGGTGCTGCGCTCCGAGCTCACCTCCACCGCCCGGGAGCTCGACGAGGCGCTCGGCGCGCTCACCCCGCAGCAGTGGGAGACGACGATCCGCAACGCCCGGGGCCGGGAGATCCCGGCGACCGAGATCCCCTTCATGCGGATCCGCGAGGTCTGGATCCACGCGGCCGACCTCGGCACGGGTGCCTCGCTGGCGGATCTGCCCGCCGGCGTCGTCGACCTCCTGCTCGACGACGTCACGGCCACCCTGTCCGGACGGGAGGGCTGCCCGACCCTGCTGCTCGCCCCGACCGACCGCGAGCGGGTGTGGCAGCTGGGCGACCCGGGGGCGACGCCGGCGCCGGTCGTGTCGAGCCCAGGCGAGTCGATCCCGGCCGAGTCGGCGCCGCTGGGGGAGATGGAGACGACGAAGGCGCCGGCCGTGGACATCGTCGGCTGGCTGACGGGCCGGGCCCCGGCGAGCGTGCTGCCGGGGACCCCGCCCGAGCTGCCGCGCTGGCTCTGACCTCGGCTCAGCCGGCGCGCACGCGCCCGCGGACCCGGCCCACGAGCCGGCAGACCAGGTAGGCCAGGAACGCGATCGTGGCGACGTAGCCCGAGATCGGCAGGCCCGGCGCCAGGCTCAGGAAGGTGCCGCCGAGCAGCGCGAGCTCCGCGATCCCGATCGCCAGGAGTGTGGCCGCCAGCGGGTTCGACGTGACCCGCGCGGCGGCCGCCCCCGGGATGATCGTGACCGAGAGGACGAGGATCGCGCCGACGATCGGCACTGCCAGCGCCGTGGTCAGGGCGACGAGGACCGCGAACAGCGGCGACAGCAGGCGCGTCGGCACCCCGCGGGCCACGGCGACGTCCGGGTCGGCGCTGGCGAACAGCAGCGGCCGGTAGACCACCGCCAGAACGGCCAGTACCACGATCGTCACACTGACGAGAACGGCGATGTTGCTGGAGTCGACGGACACGATCGAGCCCGTGAGCAGGCCGAACTTGTTCGACGCCCGGCCCTGGTAGAGCGCCAGCAGCAGCACCCCGAGACCCAGCCCGAAGGCCAGCACCACGCCGATCACCGAGTCCCGCTCGCGCTGGCGCAGGCCGAGCACGCCGAACACCAGGCCGGCGACCACCGCCCCGACGACCGCCCCGACGCTCACCGAGATCCCGACGAGCAGCGCCGCGGCCCCGCCGGTGAAGGCGAGCTCCGCCGTGCCGTGCACCGCGAACCCCATGCCGCGGGCGACGACGAGCGGGGCCAGCGCGCCCGCCACCAGGCCGAGCAGCGCGGCGGCGACGAAGGCGTTCTGCACGAACGGCAGGCCCAGCAGCTCGCCGACGCCCTCGAACCCGAACAGCCGGCTCACGTCACGGACTCCAGCGCGTCGTGGTGGACGTGCTGGTCCTCGGCGCCGACGACCACGAGCCGGCCCTGCACCCGCACGACCTCGACGTCGGTCCGGTACAGCTCCGAGAGCGTCGCCGACGTCATCACCTCGTCCGGCGTGCCGATCCGGAACCGGCCGCCGACGAGGTAGAGGACCCGGTCGACGAGCGGCAGCACCGGGTTGATCTCGTGCGTGACGAACACGACCGCGCTGTCCGCGGTGCGTCGGCGCTCGTCGATCAGCCGGCTCACCGTGCGCTGGCGGGCGAGGTCGAGCGAGAGCAGCGGCTCGTCGCACAGCAGCACACGCGGATCGCCGACCAGCGCCTGTGCCACGCGCAGCCGCTGCTGCTCGCCGCCGGAGAGCCGGCCGACGGGGGAGCGGGCGTACGAGGTCGCCCCCACCGCCTCGAGCGCCTCGGCGACCTTCCGCCGCCGGTCCGCCCGGCCGCGCAGGCCGGGACCGAACCGGTGCCCGTCCAACCCGAGCCCGACGAGGTCGGCGCCGCGCAACGGCATGTCCTCGGGCAGGGACTTCTGCTGCGGGATGTACCCGATGCCGCCCGCCCCGCGCCGGGCCGGCTCGCCCGCGATCCGGACCTCCCCGGCGTCGAGCGGCTGGAGGCCGAGCAGCACGCGCAGCAGCGTGGTCTTCCCGGAGCCGTTCGGGCCCAGGACCGCGAGGAACTCGCCGGGCCGGACGTCGAGGTCCAGGCCCTCCCACAGCACCCGCCGGCCGAACGCGACCCGGGCACCCCGCAGCGCGACCGCCGCGGTCGGCGCGGTCGGCGCGGCGGAGGACGCTGCCGAGGACCTCTCGGCGGACCCTGCGGGGGGCGTCGGGGTCATGACCTCATTGTTCATGCCGCGGCGTTCAGAGCGCCCGCCAGGGCGTCGAGTTGGGTGCCCTGCCAGGTGACGTAGGAGTCGACCCCCTCGGGCAGCGTCTCGCTGACGTCGACCACGGGCACGCCCTTGGCCTTGGCCGCCTCCTCGACCTTCTGGGTCGACGGGCTCTCGGTCTGACTGTTGGACACCACGGCCTCGACCGGGTTCGGTCCGTCGACGACCTGCAGAGTCGAGGCCAGGACGGCGGCCGCCGGGTCGCTGCCCTCCTCGACGGCCGAGCTGAACTCCTCGGGGGTGGCGTTCTGCAGGCCGGCGGCCTCGGTCAGGTAGAGCGGCACGGGCTCGGTGACGGCGATCCGCTGACCGGAGTGCGCGGTCTTGATCGCGTCGACCTTCTGCTGCAGCCCGTCGAGGCCGGTGCCGAACTTCTGCGCGTTCGCGGTGTAGGTCGCGGCGTTGGCCGGGTCGGCCGTGCCGAGGTCCTTCGCGATCTCGTCGGCGACCTTCTGCACGGTCGGCAGGCTGTACCAGACATGCTCGTTGAAGTCGCCGTGGTCGTGGCCGTCCCCGTCCACATGCCCCGCCTCGGGGGCCCCGGGCAGGCCGGAGACCTGCACGGCGTCGATCACCGTGGCCTTCGTGCCGGAGGACTCGACGAGCCGGGAGGCGAAGTCGTCGTAGCCCCCGCCGTTGACCACGACGAGCGCCGCCCGGGCCACGGTCGCGGCGTTGGCCGGCGTGGACTCGTACTCGTGCGGGTCGGCATTCGGCGAGTCGATCAGCGAGGTGACCTGCACGTGGTCGCCGCCGACGGCGGAGGCGATGCTGCCGTAGACGTCGGTCGAGGCGACGACGGCGACCTTCCCGCCCCCGGCGGACGGTGCGGACCCGGTGCCGCCGGCGTCGGATCCCGAGCCGCAGGCGGCGAGGGAGAGCAGGCCGGCCGAGCCGAACAGAGTGGCGAGGAAGGTGGTGGCGAGGCGCGTTCTCATCGTGGGGTCGTGCTCCGTATCAGGCTGTGCGCATGCTTTTATTGAAAACCGTTGTCACTTCACTCTAGCGGGTGGTGGCGGGCCGGGCTACCGGGTGGCCGCCACGGGCGGCTACCTTTCGTGACATGACCGGTTCACCCCACGTCAGACGGCCCGCGACGCTCGCGTCGCTCGCCGCGGAGCTGGGCGTGTCCCGTACCACCGTCTCCAACGCGTACAACCGCCCCGACCAGCTCTCCGCGCCGCTGCGGGAGAAGGTCCTCGAGGCCGCGCGGCGGCTGGGATACCCCGGCCCGGACCCGGTGGCGCGCTCGCTGCGCACCCGGCGCGCCGGCGCCGTGGGCCTGCTGCTCACCGAGGCGCTCTCCTACGCCTTCCGCGACCCGGTGGCCACCGGCTTCCTCGAGGGGCTGGCGCTGGCCTGCGAACAGGCCGGTCAGGGGCTGCTGCTCGTCCCGGTCAGCCCCGAGCACGCCGACGTCGCCGCGGTGCACCAGGCGGGCGTCGACGGGTTCGTCGTCTACTCCGTCAGCGAGGACGACCCGCACTTCCGCGCCGTGCTGGAGCGACCGGTGCCCACGGTCGTCTGCGACCAGCCCGTCGGCGTCGAGGGCGTCGACCGGGTCAGCGTCGCGGACCGCGAGGGCATGCGCGCGCTCGGCGCGCACCTGACCGCCCTGGGGCACCGCGAGATCGGCGTGCTCTGCATGCGGCTCGGGCCGCAGCGGCACGACGGGCCTGCCGACCTCGTCCGGCAGGAGAACACGTCGTACCCGGTGCAGCGCGAGCGCATCGGCGGGATCCGCGACGCGCTGGTCGACGCCGGCGTGGACTGGACCGCGGTGCCCGTCGTCGAGCGGTTCGAGCACAGCCCGGAGGCCGGGGCGTCGGCCGCGCGGGAGCTGCTGGCCTCGCACCCCGACGTCACCGCGCTCGTCTGCACCTCGGACGTGCTGGCGATCGGCGCGCTGCAGCACGCGGCCGAGGCCGGGATCCCGGTGCCGGACCGGCTCACCGTCACCGGGTTCGACGGCGTGCCCGAGGCGGAGCGGGTCGGCCTGACGACCGTGCGCCAGCCGGTGCGCCGCAAGGGGCAGGTGGCGGGAGAGCTGCTCCTGCAGCGCGGCGAGCGCAACAAGCCCAAGCAGATCGTGCTGCCCACCGAGCTCGTCGTCGGTTCCACCAGCGGCCCGGCCACGCGGACGGAGAAGTTCTTCTCGGGCTGGTGAGCGCGCCCGCTCAGCCCGCCCGGCCTACGGCGTCGGCCGTCGGGAGCTCGGTCTTCACCCGGGCCGGCGGGCGCGCGCGAGCGTCCGCAGCACGGTCGTGACCGCCTCCGGATCGGCGACGCGGTGTTCCGCCGCCGTGTCCCCCTCGCCGACCTTCACCCCGACGTCGCCCGGGCGGAGGCGGGTGAACACGGACTCGTCCGTCACGTCGTCGCCGGTGAAGAACACGGCGTCGGCACCGAGCCGTTCGCGCAGCACCTCGACCGCCGCGCCCTTGCTGACCTGCAGGACGGCGAGGTCGATGACCGCCTTGCCCTCCGTGGAGTCCACGCCCTCCCACGCGCCGGGCCCGGCCCGGACGGCGTCGAGCACCCGGGTGCCGACCTCCGGTGCGGCGTTGCGCACGTGCACCGCGACCCCGGCCGGCTTGTGCTCCAGGGTCACGCCGATCTCGCCCTCGACCAGGTCGACGAGGGCGAGGGTGAGCTTCTCCTTCAGGTCCTGCTGCTCGGGGCCGAGGAGGGAGCCGTCGCCGTCGGTGAGGCCCGGCCCGTACTCGCCGCCGTGGCTGCCGACCATGTGGACCGGCTCGGTGAAGCCGGAGACGGCGCCCAGGTCCGTCAGGCCGCGTCCCGACAGCAGGACGACGGTGGTGCCCGGAGCCCCGGCGAGCTCGCGGACCGCGGCGGCCGAGTCCGGCAGGGGCCGGGCGTCCGAGGGCACGGGCACGATCGGGGCCAGCACGCCGTCGAAGTCCAGGGCGACGAGCAGGGTGCCGGCCTCGCCGAGCCGGTCGAGCGCGGCGGACAGGGCCGGGTCCAGCCCGTCGGACGGCCGGGCAGGCTCAGCCATCGGCGGGCTCCAGGCCCAGCGCGGCGAGGAACGACCGGGCCCACCGGTCCACGTCGTGCGTCATGACCTGCTTGCGCAGTGACCGCATCCGCTTGCGGCCCTCCTCCGGCGGCATCGTCAGCGCCGCGTGGAGCGCCTCCTTCACCCCGTCCGTGTCGTGCGGGTTGACCAGCAGGGCGCTGGTCAGCTCGGCCGCGGCGCCCGCGAACTCGGACAGCACCAGCGTGCCGCCGAGGTCGTGGCGGCAGGCCACGTACTCCTTGGCGACGAGGTTCATCCCGTCGCGCAGGGGCGTGACCAGCATGACGTCCGCGGCCAGGAAGAAGGAGGCCAGCTCCTCCCGGGGGAGGGACTGGTGCAGGTAGTGCACGGCGGGGTGGCCGACCTTCGCGAACTCGCCGTTGATCCGGCCGACGGAGAGCTCGATGTCGTCGCGCATCCGCTGGTAGTGCTCCACACGCTCCCGGCTCGGCGTGGCGAGCTGGATCATCACCGCGTCCTCGGCGGTGATCCGGCCCTCCTCCAGGAGCTCGTGGAAGGCGCGCAGCCGGACGTCGATGCCCTTGGTGTAGTCCAGCCGGTCGACCCCGAGGACGATCTTCTTCGGGGTGCCCAGGTCCTCGCGGATCTGCGCCGCCCGCTTGACCACGGCGTCCGTGCGGGAGAGCTGGTCGAGGTGCGCCGAGTCGATGGAGATCGGGAAGGCGCCGAGCTTCACGGTGCGCCGCCCGACCGTGACCTCGTTGCGGTTGCGGACGGCCCCGGCGCCGGCGAGGCGCGTGGCGAGCCAGCGGAAGTTCCGCACGCCGCCCGCGGTGTGGAAGCCGATGACGTCCGCGCCGAGCAGGCCCTCGACGATCCGGGTCCGCCACGGCAGCTGCATGAACAGCTCGGTGGGCGGGAACGGGATGTGCAGGAAGAAGCCGATCCGCAGGTCGGGACGCAGGTCGCGGAGCATCCCCGGCATCAGCTGCAGCTGGTAGTCCTGGATCCAGACGGTGGCGTTCTCGGCGGCGACCTTCGCGGTGTAGTCGGCGAAGCGCCGGTTGACCTTCAGGTACGCCTGCCACCAGTGCCGATGGAATGCCGGCGGGGCCACGACGTCGTGGTACAGCGGCCAGAGCGTGCCGTTGGAGAAACCCTCGTAGTAGTTCTCGACCTCCTCCGCCGAGAGGCCGACGGGGTGCAGCTGCAGGCCGTCCTCCACGAGCGGGCCCACGTCCGCGTCGGGCACCCCGGGCCAGCCGATCCAGGCGCCGTCCCGGGCGCGCAGCATGGGCTCGAGGGCCGTGACCAGGCCGCCGGGGCTGCGCTTCCAGCGCTTGCTCCCGTCGGGCAGCTTCTCCAGGTCCACGGGCAGCCGGTTCGCCACGACCACGAAATCGGGCGGGGGAAGCTCGGACGTACTGTTGCTGGCCACCTGATCCTCCTCGCGCCGCCGGCGCGGCCGGCGCCTGCGGATCCTCGTGGAGAACCCTACTGACCGCCGGGCAGGTTCGCGGGCTCCGATTCGTCGACGTCGGCGGTCGTCGCGGGCTCGGTGTCGTCCGTCGCCCTGCGCAGCCGTGGCCGGGCGAGGAACTCCCCGAACGTCACGCCGGCGGCCAGCGCCAGGCCGATGGCCAGTGCGAGCGTGACGGTGACCAGGCCTTCGGACAGCCCCTCGACCGCGAGCTGGTAGAAGCCGCGGTAGGCGGTCAGACCGGGCAGCAGCGGCGTGACACCGGCGAGCGTCACGACCAGCGAGGACACCTGACGGGTCCGGCGCAGCAGCCCCGCCCCGATGCCGATCACGATCGCCGAGATCCCCGTCGCGGCCACCGGCCCGATGCCCGAGTACTGGTTCAGCGCGCTGTAGACACCCCAGCTGAGCGCACCCGTCCCGGCCGCGAAGAGCAGGGCGCGCAACGGCGCGTAGCCCGCCAGGGCGTAGCCGGCGGCGGCCACCGCACCCGCGAGGAGCGCCAACGTGAAGCGCCCGACGCTCGCCGACACGGTGCCCGCGACGTCGAGCGCGACGCCGACCGCGAAACCCAGCTTCAGGCCCAGCACGACTCCGGTCAGCAGGCCCGCCGACAGAAGTGTGATTTCCGCGACCCTGCCGGCCGCGGTGACGTAGTAGCCGGAGATCGCGTCCTGCACGGTGCCGACCACCGACAGCCCGGACAGCAGCACGGTGATCGACGACGCGACGACGAGCGACGGCCGGGTGCCCGGCGGGAACAGCCCCAGCGCGAACAGCCCGATCGTCACGGTCGTGGCCAGCAGACCCCCCGTGACCTGCTGGAAGAAGGCGGGCAGGCCCCACCGGTTGAGGATCCGGCCGATGCGGTCGATCGCGCCCGTGACCAGGAAGGCGGTGATCGCCGTCACGACCCCGCCCCCGAGCAGGATCGCGATCGAGCCGGCCAGCGCGCCCCAGCCCGCCGTCGCCGTCCAGCGCGGGTAGGGGTGGCGGGCGTTCACCGCGTCGTCGAGCTCGCGGGCCGCGGCCCGCACGTCGAGCCGGCCCTCCACCACGGCGTCGACCACGGCGTCGACGGCCGCGAGCCGGGTCAGGTCCAGCGTCTTGTACTTGACCAGCCGCATCGACGTGACCGGCGAGGCCGCGTTGCCGCGGTGGCAGCAGATCGTGATGGACGTGAACGTGATGTCCACGTCCACCGCCGGCAGGCCGCAGATCTCCGCGAGCCGCAGCATGAGGTCGGTGACCACGCCGACGCTCTCCCCGCTGGACAGCTGCACCTCGCCGACCCGCATGCAGAAGTCGAGGACCTCCTGCGTCCGGGCGTCGTCGGGCACCTGCGGCCCGACCATGAGCATGGGCAACGTCGGCGGACCCGCCGCGAGAAGTCGACGGGCGTCGCGTTTCAGCGTCGCCCGGAGCCGGTTCGCCAGCCGCTCGGCGGGGTTGAGCTCGTCCACCACAGGGCAAGGCTGCCAAACGACCGCGGCGCTCTACGATGTGGGCTGCCGGGCGTGAGTCCGGTGGTGCCGGTGTAGCTCAGTGGTAGAGCAACTGTCTTGTAAACAGTAGGTCGTCGGTTCGATCCCGACCTCCGGCTCAGCGCCTGACCAGCAGCGTCGCTTCGCTCAGCCAGAGCCGGACCGACGTCATGACATCATTCGTGACGCGAGTCGTGCTTAGTTGCTCTGCATGACGCGGGCGACGGGTGGGAAGCGGCGAGCACGCGGCGGCATCGACACGTTGCCAAGCGGGGCCCTCCGGGTGCGGGTCTACGCCGGTATCGACCCAGTGACGAAGCGACGTCACTACCTCACCGAGATCGTCCCGAGGGGTCCTCGCGCGGACCGCGAGGCCGAGGCCGCACTCAACCGGCTGCTCGCGGAGGTCGACGAGCGGCGGAACCCGCGGACGGGCGCCACCATCGACCAGCTCCTCGAGAAGTACATGGCCCAGTTCGACGGAGCGCCCAACACCTTCGAGCTCTACACCGGGCACATCAAGAACCACATCTCCCCGCTGCTCGGATCGACGAAGGTCGGCTACCTCGACCCGGAGATGCTGGACGCCCTATACGCCGAGCTGCGTCGCTGCCGGCTGCACTGCAAGCGGCAACGGGGCCTCATCGACCACCGGACAGCGCGGGAGCACACCTGCGACGAGCGCTGCAAGCCCCATCGCTGCAAGCCGCTCGCACGGTCGACGGTCCGGCAGATCCACTTCATCCTCTCGGGAGCTTTTCGCAAGGCGAAGAGGTGGCGCTGGGTCGCGGTGAACCCATGCGAGATGGCCGAGCCGCCGCCGGCTTCCGCTCCCAACCCGCAGCCGCCTACGGCGGCGGAGTCCGCAGCCATCGTCAGCGCCGCGTGGGAGGACCCGGAGTGGGGAATCTTCGTCTGGGTGGCCATGACGACCGGGGCGCGCCGCGGCGAGCTCTGCGCGATCCGCTGGTCGGCAGTGAACCTCGAAGAGGGCCGGGAGTCGATCTGGCTGCGCCATGCCGTCCGCAAGGAGGGTGACGTCCTCGCTGAGGCGGAGCTGAAGACCCACCAGCAGCGTCGGATCGCGCTTGACGCTGAGACCGCGATGCTCCTACGCGAGCTCCGCGACCGGCGTCAGCAGCAGGCGCGAAGCCTCGGCTTCGAGCTCCCACGAGACGCCTTCGTCTTCTCCCACGACCCAGACGGCTCGACGCACCTCCGACCGGACGGAGTGACGCAGCGCTACGAGCGCCTCGTGAAACGCCTCGGTATCCACACGACCATCCACAAGCTGCGCCACTACTCCGCGACCGAGCTCATCCTGGCCGGTGTCGACGTCAAGACGGTCGCTGGCCGCCTTGGCCATGGCGGAGGCGGCACTACGACGCTGAAGACCTACACCGCCTGGGTGGCGGAAGCAGACCAGCGCGCGGCAGGCGGCTTCGCGGCCCGCATGCCGAAGCGTCCTGTCGAGTTGAGTGAGGCTGAACGCATCATGTCCCGGCCGCGGTTCCCGTATGAGCGGGTCGCAGCGGACGTCGTGAGCCAGATCCTGCGCGGTGAGCTTCTCCTGGACCAGAGCCCCGCCCTTGACGCCATGATGATTCGCCACCGCGTCTCGCTAGCCACGGCCAAGCGTGGAGCCGTCCTTGCGCGAGCGTCAGCGCCGAACATCATCGCTGCCCGACGCGAAGGCCAGGACGATCTCGAGGCGGGGTAGCCGGCAGACAAGATACCGGGCGGGGCGGTACACCAGGGACCACGGCGACCTCGGGGTTGGGGCTCAGCATGGGCTCGGTCTGTTCAACTGAGCTGGACAGAAGTTGGAAGAGGTGCGGGGACACCGAACCATGTCATCCCCTGCTGGCGTCCGGGGACGAGTCAGAGCCTCTGGACCGCCGCTCGAGCGGCGTCCGTCGCGGCGAACTCTGGGGGTCTGCGTCGAGTCGGTAGGCTTCACCCCAGCTTGCGAGACCCCCGGCTCCAGGGTGCCGCGAGCCCGGCTGAGCATGGGCGACTGTGCCCTGGAGACCCACCAGCAACGGCCCCATCGGCCTCGACGCCGAGACCGCACCTCTTCGGAAGGAGCAGATGGCCCGCCTCAGGCCTTCTGCCAGCAGCTGGCACGAGGCTGTGCCCCGACGCCTACTCCTTCTCGGGCGCCCAACCGGCTCGACATTCATAACCCCGGACAGCGTGACCAGGGGCATGCCCGCAGTGTGACCGCCTCGGCATCGACACCAGCCTCCAGGAGTTCGCCGGTGACTCGGCGACGAACTCATCGCTGCCGGGGCGACCCTCGAACCGTGGCCGGTCGACTGGCCCATGGAGAGAGGTAAGACAACACTCACGACGAACACCGCCTGGTGTCTGAGGCACACCAGCGAGCCGCGCACGGCTTGGGGTCCGGGATGCCGAAGCGGCCCGAGCGACCGCGGGATCCCAACCTGGTCCTCCCGCACATGCGACAGCTCGACATAGTGAGGCGCGAGGCCAACGGGGACTGGCTGACCGAGGGGAGGGGGATACGGGGCGGTCGAGCACTTCGACTACGCCGTCCCTGCGGCTCAAGTTCTCCTGGTCTCGCCGAGCCACCCGACTCCTGGCCCTTCCGACCAGGCGCCGCCCACACAGTTTCATCCGGTTGATACCTTGCGGCTCTGGCACGGGGAGGAGTCGACCGGTTGGGCAAGACAGAACGGCCACCGAAGCAGTCGTGCGCGTACTCCGCAGTACTTAAGCCTGACGATGTACTTCCCGACTCAGCCCTGGCTAGCGGTGAACGTGATGAGTTCGACCACCGGTCGATCGCCAGCAAGCTGGCGCAGTTGGCTCTTGCAGTACAGGCGCCAGCGAATATCGCGTTATTCGGCCCCTGGGGGTCAGGGAAGTCTAGCGTTTACGATTCGATACGAACTACGGTCAACGCGAACCCGAATCAAGCTGCAATAGCTCGCTACGACGCATGGAAGTACGGCGGGAAGTCGCTCAAGCGCAACTTTGTTGCGAGCATCTCGGAGCAGCTGGGAACTGGATCGTCTAGAGATCCGGAACATCTCTACAGGAATGAGGAACGTAACGAGCTCCAGCTCGGTCTATGGCTGCGAAAGAATTGGGCATCAATCCTGATAGGACTGGCTCTCGCAGTCGGGTTGGCAGCTGGCTGGCTGGTGCTGATCTCCTGGATCGGCATGCTGCTCAGGCAAGAGGCTTTCAAGGCGCAGGTCGCCTTCAATCTGGCAGGGGCTGGCTCATTCCTCGGCATCACGCTGGCTGCTCTAATTGTTGGGCCTAAGGTGCTGGAGTCCGTCAACGTCAAGTTGACGCGGCCTGCTCCTGAGGGTGACGATGAGTTTTCAAAGGAGTTCGAAAATCTCGCAAGCAGGATCACTAAGAGCGGGAAGCGGCGGCTCATCGTCTTCATAGACGAGCTGGATAGATGCGCACCCGCGGACGTCGTCTCGACCCTGATCGACCTTAAGACGTTCCTAGATCAGCCAGGCTGTGTATTCGTAGTTGCCGCCGACCGCGACGTTCTCGAAAAGTCATTGCAAGAGGTCCCCCAGGCTAAGCCTGTAAGGCCTAACGATCCGTACTACTCGACCCCAGGGGAGTTTATTGACAAGATTTTCCAGCATCAGGTCGCTCTGCCGCCTCTCAGATCGTATACCTTAACTCGATTTGCACGGTCTTTGGTTTTGGAGCGCGCAGGGCTATGGGCGGAGCTCCGTGCTCTCAAAAGTCTTGACGAGGTCGTCTACACACTCGTTCCTAAGCATGTCCGAAGTCCGCGCCGCGTGAAAGTTCTTCTTAATGCCTTCGCTACTAATGTGCGAATCGCTCAGGCGCGAGGAATCGACGGTCTCGGGCGCGCTACTGAGATCGCAAAGCTTACGGTACTGCAGACCGAGTTTGCTAGCTTCGCCACGGAATTGCAGCGATTTCCAAAGCTGGCGGGATGGCTGCTGGAAGCAGATGTAGAGGGCGGAGACGAAGCCCTACGTGAAGCTGTAGAACGATACCTACCCCGATTCACCGTTGCCACTGATTCGGATCTTGCCGACCCAGGCAGCCCTTCGGGCGAGTTGATCGCGAGCCCAGGAGACTCCAATCAACAAGAAGCGGAGAATCAGCTCAAAGTTCGCCTTGTTGCGTACCTGCGACGCGCGCGAGCTGCAGGGATCCCGGACCCGCGGCCGGACTTGATCTATGTTCAGGGTGCGGGTCCAAGTGAAGGGCTCGACGATCCCCGATTCGGGGAAGCTATCGATCTCGCAGCTGATACCGATCCGGCAGAGGTTCTGCAAGAACTTGACGGCGCGAAGACGGCGGACATCATTACTGCAGTTCGATTGCTCGCCGAGAAGTCGGACTCCGAGTTCGGGCCTGGTCGAACGAATCTGATCGAGATCGCCTGCAGGCTTGCAGAGAAGCTTGGAGCGGACGAACTACGCGGTATTTCGCGAGTAGCGTCTCCGAGCGTGTTCGTCGTGGTCAACGACGACGAGCGCGCTGAGATGCTCCCGGGAGCTTTGCTCATCGGAACGGCCGCAGGGGCGTTCGAGCTGGTGAATCGTGTTTTGGCGAAAGTGGAGAACACGACGCTAGACAATAATCTGCAGGGCCGCCTGCTCCCAGCACTTCTCGAGCTTCCGGCGGAGAAGATGGAAGTAGTCGGTAGGATTCTGCTCCAGTTCGGCCCAGTGGACCAATTTTGTTCGGCATTGAGACAACTGCCCGAGCAGAAAGCGCTGCTGCTCTGGGAGTCCACCAAGTCCAAGTTCAATGATCTGCTCGTCGAGATCGCGACGCCGCCTGCCGCCTCTACTGACCCCTCGACTCCGAGTCGAGCCACTGGTTCTCCCGCTTCCTCTCGAACTCGCGAGGAAGGCGACACAACGCCTGCCGAAGCGGCCGACATGTACGGCAGCGTGCTGCGTAGTGCAGTCGGGCGGGATGAGTCGAGCAGTGCGTTGCTCGAAGCTGTCGTGGAGTTTGGGCAGGATTTCGAGCGCAGCCCGGCCGAGCCTTTAATTCAAGGTGTTCTTCGAGCCCAGGCTGAAACCTTCATGGCTCGGCTGGACGTTGACGCCAGGGATGAAGTTGCGACGAAAGCGATCGCATATGGAGATGCTGCCGACTGGGACTGGTGGCTAGGGCATCTCACTCATGGACAGGAGCGTGACGACCGGCTACTGAAGACAGTATCCAAGCGAGGATACGCTGAGCTGGAAGACGAAAACTCGGCGCATCACGAATCGGTCATCAAAGTCTTCAGCGCCTTAGAACTTTCGGGAGGCCTTTCGGCCGAGGCAACTGGTGTCGTGGTTTCGGACCTCGTGGGACTGCTTCTGGGAATAGGTTGGAATAGTTCGACCGTGATTCGTCGTCGGGCTGTCTGGGAGTCTGTCTCGTACCTGGCTGACGGCTCCGACGCGGTCACGATGAGTGCTTTGGCAGATGATGTCGTCCGAGGCGCCGGTCAGGTAGGTGCGGGCTCAGCGAACGTGTTCAGCCTGATCGACTCGGTTGGAGTCCTGGCGCAAGAAGCTGCTGAGGTCGCGGAGCCCAAGGTCGCCTCTATGACGACCGAGGTCGTTCCGGCTGTGCTGAAAGCTAGGATTCAGATCGCCTTACGAGTCCGGGCGCGGATGGTTCCGTTGCCAGCCTCAGCTGTCGTCGAGGTGGGATCGGCAGCAGGGGGGCGCCCAGCCGAGGAGCTAGTTTCGGAGTGGCTTAACAGTGTCCCGCCCATCGACTCGGTCGTAGAAATTGCAGGTTCACCTCTAGGGCTGCCAGAGGGCGCAGTCGGCGACTTCGTCGAACGAATTTCGCAGTCTGATGCTACTCGTCTTTGGATAAGTCTGGCCGACGCCGATCGCCCACCAAGCCTGCTTCGGATTGCTGGATCCTTAGGAATCGGTGTTCCTGAAGTGGAGAAAATCTCGGCTCGCGTTGAATCTCAGGCCCGTCAAGCCGACAGGGATCGCACGATCGATCAGCTCCGGACCGCAGCGATTGAGGACCCGAAGGCGCGAGTCGCAGCTGGTGAGCTCGCGATTCATTTGTTGGATGACTCGGTGCAAGGGAACATTCGATTGGGTGTGAAGATTATCGAGCATCTTAATGGTGCGCCGAGAGGTTTGACCGATCAAATTCGCGCATCGCTAGAGTCAGCAGCAGAGCGAAGTCCTGAAGTATTTAAGGGTGCGATTGGCAGTCGTTTGCGGGAGTTGAATCTGTTGCGGAAGAAGAGCCTCCTTGATCGAATTTTCGGTTAATCAGAACGAGGGTTCCCTCCGTGAAGGCGGATCCGCCCGTCGAGTCGTCGTGAGTGAGACTTCGGGTAAGCGCCATGGGCGCTAGGCTTGTCAGGTGACCGGTGGTCCGAAGGCAACAGCAGCTTGGGTCGTCCACGGTCAGCGTGATGTCTACTCGTCAGATTGGGTCACCGTTGGCCTGGCAGATGTTGAAATGCCGACTGGTGAGCGGTTCGAGCATCACACGCTGACGCTTCCACCCGCAGCGATGACGGTCGTCCTGGACGGCGTGGCACAGCACGTCCTGCTGTCTTGGCGCCACCGCTTCGTGCCCGATATCTGGAACTGGGAGCTGCCCGGCGGCCTGCTCGACGAGAACGAGGAGCCCATCGACACCGCGGCGCGGGAGGTGCTCGAGGAGACCGGGTACCGGGTGCGGAACATTGAGCACCTGGTGACCTTCGAACCCATGATCGGCATGGTCCGCAACGCCCACCACGTCTTCCTCGCCCGGGGGGCGGAGCTCGTCGCGGACCCGACGGAGCTGAACGAGGGCAAGTTCCAGTGGGTGCCGCTCAGTGACGTCCCCGAGCTGATCCGGACGGGCAAGATCGTCAATTCTGGCTCGCTGGTCGGGCTGCTCCACCTGCTGGCGCTGGGCGGGTCGAAGTCAGGCGACGAGTAGGTCCTTGATCCTGCGGCGCTGACGCTGCGAGCCCGTGCGGCCCGCGAGTTCGTTGGCGCGGCGCGCGTGGAGGCGGGCCTCAGTGAGGTCGCCGCGGGCGCGGAAGGCGAGGGCGAGGTCGACGCGGAGGCTGACCTCAGCGCGGCCGTACTGCCCTTCGCCCATCGCCTGGAGTGCGGAGGTGAGGTCGTCGATTGCGCTGGTCTCGCCGAGGCGGGCCAGGCAGTTGCCGCGCCAGCGGGCCAGGTGGCCTGCGTCGAGCATGACGTAGGGGAGTTCGTCGTCTGGGACGTCAGGCATGACGTCTGCTGCGGCGTCGAGGGCCCGGAGCGCGCCGTCGCGGTCTCCGAGGTGGGCCAGGGACTCGCCCTCGGCGGCGAGGAGCCAGGCGGTCAACGCACCAGGGACTGACGACGCCGCTTCGGCGCGGGCTGCACTGATGAGTTGGTGTGCCGCGGCGTGCTCGCCGGCGTCGATGAGGACGTAGGCCTGTTGCGCCCGGGCGTAGCCCAGCTCGGCGGCGACGCCAGACTCACGGGCCGCCCTGACCGCGGTCTCGTGAAGCTGCCAGGCCTCGTCGAGACGGCCATTGTCGAGAGCCTGCCAGCCAGCGAGGGCGGCGGCCTGGCTCAGCGCGTCGGCTGCGGCCTCCCGGTGGGTGCCGGGCATGGCGTAGCGGAGGAGCGACTCGATTTGGTCAACGTGCGCGCGGGTCTGCCGGAAGATCGCGTCTCCGCCGAGTCGCCGGTCCATGAGGCGGATGTTGTGCGTCTGGTCATGGAGCAGCCCGACGAGGCCGTCGTCGAGCCGCGTGAAGGTCGGGATCGACTCGAGCTCGACAACCGGCGCCTCGACCTCTGCGACGAGGCCGAGCTCGAACGGCGTCCTGCCGTAGACCTCGCTGAGCAGCTCGACGTACTGCTCGCTGATGCCCTTGCCCTGGTTCTCCCATGCCGCGATTCGGCGCTTGAGACTCGCCGACGCCGGCAATTCACGATTGTGAATTCGGGCGGTCTCGCGGAGGGCGTGAATGAGTCGCTCCTGCGTCCAGCCGCGCTCGCGTCGAGCCTGCGCAAGCCTGTTGCTCATCGCGCCCCCTGATCGACTCCCGCTCCACGATGACGCTCTGAGCTGCAGAAATCAACCCTGATCCGCCGGGCGCGTCATCCCGTGTCACCCCGAGTCATCTGTCGCAACTCCTGTCCACAGGGAGACGCTCTGTCCACAGCACGAGGCAGGGCGACTGGATCGGAATCGCGGCCGGCTCCTTACTGAGTTGGTCAGCTTGCACAGATGAGGTGGACATGTCTGGGACCAATTCAGACGGGGCGCGTCCCCGCTTCTACAGCGTGGCGGAGGTCGCCCGCATCTTCGGGATGTCGCGGGTGACGGTCTACCGCGCCATCGCCGACGGCGAGTTCCCAGCCGTCAAGATCCGCGGCCGGCTGATCGTCCCGGCCGCCGCGGTGGACGCGATGGCCGAGGCCGCCGTGACCGCACAGAGCGTCGTCGACGCCGCCGTATTCACCGCCGAGGGGGCGTGATGGAAGCCGTCGGAGTTCTCATCTTCTTTTCGATCGTCGGTGCGTTCCTCTGCGCCAAGGCCCGGTTCCCGGGCGGAGCGATCGTCTTCTCGCTCGTGGCGCTCGTCCTGTTCGTCGCGACTCCCGCGGGCTCGGCCCTGCCGGGCGCCGTCGCCTCGTTCATGTCGACGCTCAACGACACCACCACGCCGGTCCTCACCGACGCGACCCAGACAGGCCAGGGATGAGCGCCGACTGGAGGGCGCAGGCCGCGTGCGTCGGCGAGGACCCGGAGCTCTTCTTCCCGGTCGTCGAGGAGGGGCCGCTCTGCGAGGACCAGGTGACTGCCGCCAAGAAGGTCTGCGCGCGGTGCCCCGTGCGGGACGCGTGCCTGGAGTGGTCGACGCTCTACATCCACGTGGGCATCGCGGGCGGGCTCACGGCAGAGGAACGCCGCTGCGCGCGAGTCGAGTCGCTCGAGCCGCTGAAGGGGCGCGTGCGCCGTCCGTCGCCGCGCGACGACATCCGCGCGGCCGGGTTCGCGCTCATCGCGCAAGGCGAGTCGACGCAGGACGTCGCGGCCCGGTGCGGGGTGACCGACCGGACCGTCGAACGCTGGCGGGCGGCGATCTCGGCATGACCCGCTACGACATCACGCCGGGTGCGCGCGCCGTGCTCGTCGTCCAGGACCAGATCCGACGGGCCGCGTGCGAGGTGCACGGCGCGAGCACCGTCGAGACCCACCTCGAAGGACTTCCGTTCATAACCAGAACCGATATCGACGACCCGCTGGCCGGGATCCGGGCCGCGGTCGCCGCACGCAACGTGGCCAACGCCGAGATCCGCCGCTACGCCGAGCAGGCTCGCGGTGCCGCCCGAACCTGGGACGAGATCGCCGAGGCCCTCGGGATCCGAGCTGCGGACTTTGAGGAGCTGCCCGCGATCCTGGCCTTCCTGCTCATCGCCGAGAACCGGCCGTTGCCGTTCCGTGAGTCCTTCCACCGTCTCGACGCCTGGTGGCGCTGCGAGTCCTGTGGGAAGCGGGTCCGCGATCACGGGCCGTTCGACGGCCACCCCGCGAACAACGAGACCGGTCACGACCGGCTGTGCCGGCGGCACGCCGCAGACATCGCCGCGTCCCGGATCGAGGAGGTCTGATGCTGACCGTCGGTCTCCTGGTCTGCGGTCTTGTCGGCGGCGCGTTGATCGCCTGGCGCCGCGGGAGCAGAGCGATGGCCTCGGTGCTCGCGCTCCTCACAGTGCTGCCAGGCGTCGGGATGCTCCAGGCACTGGCTTGGCCGATCGTCGCGGTCGTCGGGGCATCCGCCCTCGGGTTCGCGGTGCATCGTTGGACCCGGTCCGCAGCGACGGTGTCGCGCTGGGGCGCCCGCAGCCGCCGGAAGGTCGGCGTGGCATCGACGCTGGACATCGCCCGCGTCGCCTCCGGACCTGCGATGCGCTGCCGAGCGTCGACCGTCCGGCCGAGGCTCACCGGCCGGTTCCGCGTCGTCGACGTCGCAGTGCGGCTGTGCCGATCCGGGCTGCTCTGGGTCTGGGCGTCGATCGAAGACGTCGTCGTCATCTTCGGCGGCCCACGCACCGGGAAGTCCGGGTGGCTCGCCGGCCGCATCCTCGACGCTCCCGGCGCGTGCCTGGTCACAAGCACTCGCACGGACCTCCACGACCTGACGGCACCGATCCGCGCTCGTCGCGGCCCGGTGTACGTGTTCAATGCAGTCGGACTGGGCGAGCACCCGTCCACGCTCACCTTCGACCCGCTGACCGGATGCTCCGACGCCGTCACCGCGGCCGAGCGGGCGACGGACATGCTGGGCGCAACCCCGCGCGGTGGTGGCGACCGGGAGTTCTGGGACGCACAGGCCCGGCGGATCCTGGCCGGTCTGCTGCACGCCGCAGCCCTCGGCGACCGGCGGATGCGAGACGTGCTGGAGTGGGTCGCTGACCCCGAACGCGCCCAGCGCGAGGTGGCCGGCCTGCTGCGCCAGAGCGCGGACCCGGCGTTCGAGCAGGACCTGGCTCAGTTCGTCTCGACCAACGACCGCACCCGGACGTCGATCACCTCAACGATCATGCCCGCGCTCGGCTGGCTCACCTCGCCGGCGGCGTCTGCGGCGGCCGAGCCCGGTGGCCTGGACATCCGGCAGCTGCTCGACGAGCGCGCCACGATCTACCTGCTCGGCGCCGAGGAGTCCCACGCCGCACCGCTCGTCTGTGCGCTGACCGGGCACATCGCCCGGGAGGCGCGGCGACTCGCGGCCCGGGAACCGAGTGGCCGCCTGGACCCGCCGCTGACCCTCGCGCTCGATGAGGCGGCGCTGATCTCGCCGGTACCGCTGCAGTCCTGGACCGCGGACATGGGCGGCCGCGGCGTGACGATCCTGGCGGCCTTCCAGTCCCGCGCGCAGCTGCTCGCGCGCTGGGGCGAGTACGACACGGCGACGATCCTGAACAACACCGGCGCGGTCATGGTCTTCGGCGGCACCCGGGACAGGGAGGACCTGCACTTCTGGTCGACCCTCACCGGCGAGCGCGACGAGCCGGTGACCACCACCGACGTCCACGGGCGCGGGACGAGCCGCAGCGTGCGGAAGGTCCCGGTCCTCGCTCCGGCCCAGATCGCCAACCTCCCCGCGGGACGCGTGCTCGTCATCCGCCGCGGAATCCCGCCGGTCATCGGACGGGTCCAGATGGCATGGCGCCGCCGCGACGTCCGCGCGAACCGACGTGCCCTCGCGCGGCTCGACAGCGCGGCCCGGTGGCGGGAGCGGCTCGACATCGCGACCGAGTGGCGCGACGACGTCCTCGAGCGCGTCCTCGTCCAGCTCGCCCGACGCTGGCCGGACCGCTTCGACGAGCCCGCCCGCCGCGTCACCGACGCCAACCGCATGTTCCGCGAGCTCCGCCAGATCCGGCACAACCCCGAGCTCGTTCCGGCCAAGGAGGACTCGTGAACGACGATGCCGTCGCCGGGCTGGCCCGCGAGGTCGACGGAGTCCGGCGCCTCGTCCAGCCACTGGCGGTCCGGGTAGAGGACCTCGCCCAGCTCGTTGCCCGTCTGTCCTCCACCGTCGCGTCGCGTGGGCAGTCCGTGCCACCGAGGTCGTGGGTGAGCGCGCCGGTCGACGAGGAGGAGGTCCATCGCCTGCTCGACGACGTCGGCGACTGGCTAGGTCGGGTGTACCTGCGGTACGCCGACGCGCGGCAGACCTTCCCGGACTGCTGGTGCTGGCATCCCGAGGTCGTCGAGGAGCTGGCCTGGCTCATGCAGGCCTGGGACGCAGCCTACTGGGCGGACGGCGCCTCGGTGGTCCTGGCGGGCGACTGGCACGAGCGGCTGCGCCCGGGGGTGGTGCGCCGGATCCGGCAGTACGCGGGCACGTGCTCTCGGGACAACCACCGGACGCGACCCGGCTGGCCTTCGATCGACGGGTCGGCGGCGAAGGTACCGAGCCTCGACGACCTCACGGCGATCAGCGAGTGGTGGGCACACCGCCGGAACGGAGTCGCCCCGGAGCCCGAGCCGACGGCGGCGGCGATTCGTCAGGCCCTGGACGGCCAGGCGTGACGGCTCGCGCGATCTGGCTGCCCGGCCTGGCCGTCGCCATCGGCGCCGCGGCCGCGACGGCCCACGGGCTCTACGAGGTCGCGATCGCCTCCCGAGTCCCGTCCGGGATCGCGTGGCTCTACCCGCTGATCACCGACGGCCTCGCGCTGGTCGCCTACGCCGCGACGGCGCGGCTCTCGGGTTCGGCGGCCCGGTACGCGTGGGCGGTCGTGGTGGTGGCGGCCGGGCTGTCCGGGTTGGCACAGGCGGTGTACCTCGCCAGTGAACAGGGACTGGAGGCGTCACCGGCCGTTCGGTTCGGCATCGGCGCCTGGCCGGCCGTGGCGGCGGCGGTGGTGGCACACCTGCTGTACCTGTTCGCCGAGGACAGCGCTGTTCAACGGCCCGCTGAACAGTCGGGTGTGCAGCCCGAGCCTGTACAGGCGCCCGCTGTTCAGTCGCAGGTCGAGCTACCGCCCGCGGAGCCGGCGCGGCCGGTGGAGTCGCCACAGCGTGACCACGCCCGGGCCGAGGCCCGCGCGCACGAGGCCGAGCACGGCCGTCTCCCGACGGTCTCCGAGCTCCAGGAGCGTGCCCAGGTCTCCCGAGGCACCGCCGCCAAGGCCCTCAAAGCCCTCCGAGACCAGACCAAGTCCCTCCACCTCGTCCCACGTCCCCAGGACGACGACAGGACCTCCTCATGATCACCACCGAGCTTCAGAACCAGACAAAACCACCACGACGAAGAGCCGCACACCTAGGCATCGTGATCAACGGGGCCGGTTCCCGGCGGTGGTCGCCGTGCTGAGCATCGCCGTCGGCTACAGCCCGGAGTACCTGCTCCGCGAGGTCGCGACGGGCCGCGAGAACTACTACACGGGCGCGGTCACCGAGGGCGAGCCGCCCGGGCGCTGGTGGGGCCGCGGCGCCGAGCAACTCGGGCTGCGCGGGCTCGTCGACGCCCAGGACATGACCGGCCTCTACGAGCACTTCCTCGACCCGCGTGAGGAGGGTTTCCGCGACAGGTCGCGCTGGGACGAGGTGTTCACCCTCGGCCACACCGGCCGGAGGTACCAGTCCGAGGACACGCTGTACGCGGCGGCGCTGGCGCGGGAGCCGAAGGCGAGCCCTGAACGCCGCGCTGAACTCCGGGTGGAGGCGGGCAAGGCCGCGCGCCGGAACGTCGCGTTCCTGGACGTCACGTTCAGCGTTCAGAAGTCGGTCACGCTGCTGCATACAGCTTTCGAGGCTGAACAGGTCAAGGCCGCGGCGGCCGGTGACACGGAGTCCGCGGCGGCGTGGGAGCGCTATCGGCAGGCGGTGGAGGACGCGATCTGGGCGGGCAACAACGCCGGCCTGGAGTACCTGTCGGCCAAGTCGGGCTACTCCCGCGTCGGGCACCACGGCGGTGCCGCCGGCCGCTACGTGGACGCGCACGACTGGGTCGTCGCCTCGTTCTTCCAGCACGACTCCCGCGACCACGACCCGCAGCTGCACATCCACAACGCGGTCCTGAATCGCGTCGAGTCCCCGGACGGCGCCTGGCGGACCCTCGACTCCCGCGGCATGCATCGGTGGCGCGCGGGCGCGGCGGCCGTCGCGGAGCGGACGACGGAGGAGCGGCTCACCCACGCCCTCGGCGTCTCGATCGCCACCCGGCCGGACGGCAAGGCGCGCGAGATCAAGGGCATCGCCCCCGAGGCGATGGCGCTAATCTCCTCCCGCCGTCGCGACGTGACGGCCAAGGCCGCCGAGCTGATCGCCGACTACGAGCAGCGGTTCGGCCGCACCCCGAACGGGCTGGAGCGGGACCGCCTCGCCCGACAGGCCACGCTCATGACCCGGCGGCGCAAGTCCCACGAGGGCCAGACTCGCGCTCAGGTCCTCGACCGCGTCGACGCCCAGCTGCGTTCCGAGGTCGTCGACGGGCTCGCCGGAGTCGCGCGGTCCGCGCTCGAGGCGCGGGACTCCTCGGCTGCACCGCAGAGTTGGTCGCCTCGCGCGGTGATCGAGACTGCTCTGGCCGACGTCCAGACCCGCAAGGCCGGCTGGACGCGCTCCGACCTGACCCGCGCGATCAACGCCGCGCTCCCGGACTACCTCGGCACCCCCGACGGGACCGACATCGCCACCGTGCTGGACGACCTCACCGACCAGGCCCTGACCTACGCGGTTCCCCTGGACACCGATCGTCCCGCTGCCGACTCACTCCCGGCCGAGCTGCGGCTGGAGAACGGCGAGTCGGCCTACCAAGCACCAGGCGGCCGGCTCTACGCGACACCCGGCCAGCTCAAGACCGAGCGGATCCTCGTCGCCTCGACGACCGAGCGAGACGCCGCCGCGCTCGCTGCGCAGCAGGCCCAGCGGTTCCTCGAGGGGCTGCGGGAGTCGGGGATCGAGCTCGGCGTCGACCAGGCGGCCGCGGTGCGCGGCGTGCTGACGTCGGGGGCTCGCGTCGAGTCGTTGGTCGGGCCGGCGGGAACAGGGAAGTCGTTCGTCGTCGGCGCACTCGCCCGAGCCTGGGCCGATCCGGCGCTGCACGGTGATCCCGGGGAGCGGCGGGTGTTCGGACTGGCGACCTCCCAGGTCGCCACCGACGTCCTCGCCGGAGAAGGGCTCACCACGCGCAACGTCGCACGGTGGCTGGCCACCCAGGACCATCTCGCGGCGCCGGTCTCGGAGGACACCGTCCGGGACGAGGACCGGCCGTGGCGGCTGCGCGCCGGGGATCTGGTCGTGGTCGACGAGTCCGCGATGACCGACACCCCCGCGCTCGCGGCGATTCACCGCCACGTGGATGCCGCCGGGGCGAAGTTGCTGCTGGTCGGGGACCACAAGCAGCTTGCCGCGGTCGGCGCGGGCGGTGGGATGGACCTGATCGCCGCGTCCGGGGCCCGTTACGAGCTCGCCGACGCCCGACGCTTCACCCACGACTGGGAACGCACCGCCTCGCTGCGACTGCGCAGCGGCGACGAGGCAGTGCTGCGCGAGTACCACCGCCAAGGTCGGCTGCTGGACTCCGGCGCCGTCGAGCAGGCCGAGACCGCCGCGGCGCAGGCGTGGCTGGCCGACACCCTCGCCGGGAAGCGATCGCTGCTGGTCGTCGACACCAACGAGCGGGCCGCCGCCCTCTCCGCGTCCCTTCGAGCCGAGCTGGTCCGGCTCGGCCGAGTCCAGGAGCACGGGGTCCCGCTCGGGCGGCAGGGCACCTACGCCGGCGTCGGCGATCTCGTCGAGGCCCGCGCGAACGGCTGGCACCTCGCCGGGATGGAGGGCAACCGCCGCGGCCCGATCAACCGCGAGACCTACACGGTCACGGCGGTGCGCGAGGACGGCGGGCTCGAGGTCGCCGTCGGCGAGGATCGAATGGTCCTGCCCGCGGCCTACGTCGCCGAGAACCTGGCCCTCGCCTACGCCTCAACGGTGCACTCGGCTCAGGGGCGCACGGTCGACACCAGCCACATCGTCGTCACCCCACGCACCAGTCCCCAGGCGCTCTACGTCGGCATGTCCCGCGGCCGGGACAGCAACCTCGCCCACGTCGCCACCGAGAGCACCGTCGCTGATCCCGCCGACGGACGCGACGACCAGACCATCCGCCGCGACCCGGTCGCCGCGGTCGCGCTCGTCCTCGACCCTGACGACCGCGCCGGGGCGCACTCGGCCCTCGCCACCGCGACCCGATCCGCCGAGGAGGCCGAGAACGTCCGGACCCCGGCCGAGCTCCTCGCCGACGCCGCCCACCTCGCCGCCACCCAACGCACCGCGACCTGGCTCGACGAACTCACTCTCGCCGGCGCCCTCAGCCTGCGCGACCGCTCCCGCATCGCGGCCGAGGACGGCGCCGCCTCGCTGACCCGCGTCCTGCGCAGCGCGGAGCTGGCGGGGCTCGACGCCCGCCAGGTCCTCCACGACGCCGTCGCCGACCGCTCCCTCGACGGCGCCCGCAACGCCACCAACGTCATCTACAGCCGGATCACCGACAGGCACCGCTTCGACCCCATCGGCCAGACCTGGGCCGAGTGGACACCGCGCGTCGACGACAGCGAGTGGCAGACCTACCTCGACAAGCTCGCCCAGGCCGCCGACGACCGCGCCACACAGCTCGGCGAGACAGCCGCGACCGAACCCCCGTCCTGGGCTGTCGAGGCATTCGGCCAACCACCCACGGAGATGACGGAACGCGAGACGTGGGTGGCCGCCGTCGGTGCCGTCGCCGCCTACCGCGAGCTGCGCGACCACCACGACGACACCGACGCCCTGGGCTCGGCACCGACGCCCGGCCAGGTCGAGGCCTTTGCCGCCTACCGGGCGGCCTGGCGCGCACTCGGCCGCCCCGAGATCGACCGCGAAGAGATCGAGATGTCCGACGGTCAGCTGCGCGTGCGAGTCCGAGCCGCCGAGCGCGAGGAGAACTGGGCACCCCGCTACGTCGCAAACGAGCTCGCAGGCACCCACCAGTCCGCCGACGCCCACCGACGCACCGCCGCCCTGCGAGCCGCTGAGGCGGAAACAGCCGACGAACCAGCCGCTCTGCTTCGACAGAGCCGGGAAGCCGCGGCCCTCGCCGACGTCCTCGACCGCCGAGCCGAGGAACTCCAGCAGGTCGACGACGCCCGCGCCCGCTGGCTCGCCCACACCGCCGCAACCCGAGCCGCCGGCGAACGCGCGCAGGCGGAACTCGCCCTGCGGCACGCGGGGGAGGAGCCCGAGCCGGCGGTCACCGCCGAGGAGTGGCTGGCAGCGCACCGCGCCGACCAGGCCGTCGAGGACCGGCACCGCGAGATCACCGAGGAGTACGAACTCGACGCCGAGCCGCGCGAGCGGGTCCGCCCGGACACCGACATCCGCGAGCAGAACAGATCAGACGACCACTCGGTCGACACGGTCCGAGTCCCCTCCGCCGACGAGACGGCAGTCGCCATCGAGCAGGCCCACCGCGCCCTGGCCGAGATCGAGGCCCGCGACGCCTACGACGCCCATCAACAAGAGGTCCTCCGAGCCCAACCGGTCGCCGACCTCGACCTCGACCTCACGAACGACGACGCCCTGGAGCGAGCATGAGCAGGTCAGGACGCATCCCACGTCGGCGCCGCACCGCGACCGCGCCACGCCCAGCGAAGCGTCGCGCACACCGCCGCCAGGTAGCCCGGTCGCGCCACCAGCCACTCCGGCGGCGCGGCCCGCGCGGCCAACGTCTCCGCCGCCAGGTACTCGGCCTCGATCAGCTCCTCGCGCGCCAGCCGCGCAGACTTCGTGATCGGCGCATGAGCGAGCCGACGACGCCCACCCGGCCCGTCCACCGAGGCGCGGGCGAGCCAACGACACGTGATCGCGACCGCACCCGCCTCGTAGTCGGTGACACCTCGACCGCCCTGCGCCTCGGACCTCTGCTCGGCGGCGATCCAGAGCACGCCGAAGTCCCGCCGGGGCACGTGCAGGTTGCCCGGTGGGACGCGGTCGACATCGCGCTCGGTGACGCGCATGCCTGCAGAATCGCACGCCGCCCCGACCAGGCGGATCGGCCGATGCGCGGGAGCCGTCATGGCCTCCGATGAGCTGATGCGCGCCGCGCTGTCCCACGCCGCTCGCGGCTGGCACGTGTTCCCTCTGCGCCCCAACGACAAGCGCCCCGCGATCCGAGACTGGGAGACGCGGGCGACGACCGACCCGGCGAGGATCAGAAAGGCGTGGACGCGGGGGCCGTTCGGAATCGGCATCGCCTGCGGCCCATCCGGGCTCGTGGTGCTGGACCTTGACCGACCCAAGCCCGACACGGTCCGCCCGGCCGAATGGGACCGGCCCGGCATCCGGGACGGCGCGGACGTCCTGGTCGCGCTCGCCGACGACCACGGTGTGGAGCCGCCGCTCGACACACTTGCCGTGCAGACCGGTAGCGTTATCCACGGGTGGTACGGAGGGTCTCAGCCACGGCAGGGACGAGGCTCAGGTGGTGGGCCCGAGTTCGTGGTTGCCGGGTTATCTGCGGGTCGTCAGCGACGAGGAGCGGTGGCGGGTCGGTCGCCGTCGCGGCGGCTGGGGGGCTCGCGGTGAGGACGAGGAGTTCGTTCCTGCGGGCGGCGTTGGCTGCAGCGTCGCGGGGTTGGTGCGTGTTCCCGGTGGCGCCGGGCGGGAAGACGCCGCTGGTCGACAGGTGGGAGCTGCGGGCGACGACGGATCGGGCGCAGATCCATCGCTGGTGGGGTGGTGGGGCACCGTTGAACATCGGCGTGGCCGCTGGGAGGTCCGGGCTGGTCGTCGTGGATCTCGACGGCGGTCACGGCGACACGGCGCCTGCCGAGTTCGCCGGGGCGGAAGACGGGGCGGAGGTCTTCGAGATCCTTGCGCGCCGGGCCGGGAGCGAGCCGCCGTGGGACACCTACTCGGTGGCGACGCCGAACGGGCGGCACCTCTACTTCCGCGCCCCAGAGGGCCTGGAGCTGAGGAACACGGTCGCTGCTTTGGGCTGGCGCGTGGACACGAGGGCGCATGGCGGCTATGTCGTCGCGGCGGGATCACGGCGCGCGGAGGGCTCTTATCGGCTGCTGCATCGCGGTCCGGTCGCCGAGCTGCCGGAATGGCTGGTCGAGGCTCTGCGGCCTGCGCCATTGCAGATCCCGTCTTCTCCCGCTGGCGGCGGGGAGGCGCTCGAACTGTCTCGTGGCCGCGCTGGGGCGTATGTCCGGGCGATTGTGGAGGGTGAGGCGGCGCTGGTCGCCGCTGCGCGCACCGGGACCCGGCATGACACGTTGCTGAAGGCGGCCAGGACGTTGGGGCGTCTGGTCGGGGGCGGCGAGCTGGAAGAGGAGACCGCGCGCGAGACGCTGCGCGATGCTGCCGCGGGCCACATCGGGGTGGACGGGTGCACCGCGGCGGAGGTGGCGCGCACGGTGGACGACGGACTGGCCTACGGACGGCGGATGCCGCGGCGCATCCGAGGCGGGGCCACCGGTGAGCGCTGGTGTTGATGTTGGTCGGGTCGAGTGGCGCCGTTCGTGTCGTGTCCGCCAACCCGTCGGTCATCGACGTTGGCATGTCGGGTCGTGGCGAGCAGCATCGCGGTCCGGCCGGCGTCGGGGGAGCGGACATGGTCGGTGATCGACGAGCAGTACGCGACCGTGTCGCCGGTCGAGGTCTGGTTGGAGGCGCATCGGCACTTGTGGTCGCCGAACACGGTCCGCGGCTATGCGACGGCGCTGGCGCAGTGGTGGACATTCCTCGAGCAGCGGGGGCAGGTCGAGGGCTGGGGCGAGGTCGGAGTGCCCGCGGTGACGGCGTTCGTGTCCTGGCAGCGGACCGGGCGCGCGACGAGCGGACCGGTGTCGTCGGCCGGGCCCTCGGATCGGACGGTCGCGGCGAGGCTGGCGGCGGTGGTGTCGTTCTATCGGTGGCAGAAGGCGGTGTTCGACGTCGGAGTGGCCGATCGACTGCTGCGCGGGACGCTGCGTCGGGCGAGCGGGCGGGAGTTGTTGGCGCACTTGGACCGGCGCACCGGCTCGCGCAGCTCGTCGGGCCGGGGGTCGGGCTGGGGCGGCAGGTCGTCGTTGGTGCGGGTGCGTCCGGTCCGGTCGACCGATCGGCCGCCGTTGCTGTTGCCCGAGCAGGTTCAGGCGGTGCTGGACGGCTGCGCGGTCCTCGACCGCCAGACCGGGTTCTGGCGGGGGAGCCTGCGGGACCGGCTGCTGTTCGCGGTCCTGGCCGAGACCGGGATGCGGCTGGGCGAGGTGCTGGGGCTGCGGATCAGCGACTTCGTCATGGGCCGCGGCGGGACACCGTTCGTCGAGGTCGTTCCGCGGGCGGACAACCCGAACGGGGCGCGGGTGAAGATGATGCGCCCACGACGGGTCTATGTCGGGACGGATCTAGAGAGGCTGTTCGTCGACTACCTCGCCGAGCTGGCTTGTCGGGCCGACGAGCTCGGCGTCGTGCTCTGTCCCGACGGGCCGCTGCTGGTCAACCTGACCCGCGAGCCGCTGCTGGGGATGCTGCGGGAGGGCACGGTCCGCGACAAGGTCACTGCGCTGCGACGGCGCGGGATCGGGCCGCCCGGCTGGACCCCGCACTGGCTGCGCCACACCCACGCCACCGCGCTGCTGCTGGCGGGCACCCCGGACTGGGTGGTGTCGCGGCGCCTGGGGCACGCACACGTGCAGACCACCCTGGATCTCTACGGCTGGGTCTGCGAGGACGTCGCGCTGCGCGCCGCGGCGAACTGGACCCGCTACGTCACCGGCTGGTCGCTCGACCCAGCAGGCGTCGCCGCAGGTGTCGGCGCGGATGCCGCTGCGAGCGGCGGGCAGGAGCAGCGGTGACGGCGATCGGCCCGGGACCCGAACGTCTCACCGAGAGCGCGGTGGAGCTGCGGGTCAGCGCGGCGGACAGGGCGGAGGACGGCGCTGGCGATGGGTGGGTCGACCCGATCTGGGCGCTCTGGGAGGCGCTGCCGCAGCGTTGGCGGGGCCCGAGGATCGCCGGGATCCCGGAGTGGGACGGCCTGCCGGGCTGGACCGAGCCCCCGGTGCTGCGGCTGGCCGGTCTGCCTGAGCCCTTCGCCGCCGAGCTGGCCTGGATGGCGCACTGGCAGCAGCACGTCGACGGGGCCCGAGTGGCGATCCAGCCGATCAACCAGCTCGCTTTGGCCATTCGTCGCGCGCACCGACAGAACCGGTCGATCCCGACGTCGATGCGGACGATGACCCCGCAGGCTGCGGAATGGCTGCTGGGCTGGTTCTACGCCGACCGGTGGGGGCGGCTGCCCTCGCCGCCGGCCCGGGCCCGGTTGCGGTCGTTGATGCAGATCTCCCGCTGGGCTCTGGTCGCGGCCTGCCACCGCGGGGCGTGGTGGGAGCTCGACGACTGGGTGCCGCGCTGCGACCCCAGGATCCCGTTGGGCGACCGCGAACCGCGCGGGCAGGTCCGGATCACCCCGGCGCGGGTGGAGCTGGCCTGGCTGCGCACCGCGGTGAAGTGGCATCTGGGCGTCCGCCTGCAGGCCGGGACGTTGCGCTGGTCGACGATCGGGCAGGCCCGCCAGCTCGTCCGGTTCGACCGCTGGCTGCGCACCACCTTCGACGACCCCACCCAGGTCATCTCCAGGGCGGACGAGGCGGGACGGTTCTCGGCCGCGTTCGCCCGCTGGGTCGCCGACCCGGCCCATCGCTCCGAACGCCCACAGGACCACCGCGCCCGAGTGCAGCCGCGACAGGTCAACTCCGACCTGCAGGCGGTGGCAGAGCTGTTGGAGTTCATGGCCGACAACCGCCGCGAGGCCGTCGAGGTCTTCGCCCGGCTCGGTGTCGGGATGGGTCCCTGGCCACACGTCGGCGACACCGCGTCGGCTTGGCTTCGAGCGCAGCATCGGGTCGCGCGAGCGCCCGATCTGAACCCGAACCACTACATCGACGACCACGCCCTGGCCCAGATCACCGCGGCGGTCCCGCTGCTGGGCCTGCCCCGCAGCCAGCAGATGCTCATCCGGCGCGGGGACGGCAGCGAGGTCCTCGCGCACGGGTTCGGGGACCCGCAGGCCATGCGCATGTTCCTGCTCCAGATCCTCACCGGGCGCCGGCAGAACGAGATCCGCGCCTGCGAGTTCGACTGCCTGTCCGCCGCATCAACCCCCGGCGCCACCTCGGGCGCCACACCGGGCCCCACGTCGGGGCCGGGCGGGGCGGGTGAGGTGTTCCGGTTCCGCTACGCCCAAAGCAAGATCGAGATTGCGCCGGACACGATCCTCGTCGACGCCGAGGTCGCCTCCGTCATCGGTGAGCAGCAGCGTTGGATCAGGGACAACGTTCAGGTCGCGCAGCCGCGCTATTTGTTCGCGCAGCGCATCAGCAACGCCCACGGCGCCAAGCCCTACCCGCCTGGCACCTACAACCGGTGGCTGCGCGAGTTCAGCGACCTGGTGAAGATCACCGATGCGGCTGGGCGACGGGTGGCGCTCAACCACACCCACCGGTTCCGACACACCCGACTGACCCGCCTCGCCGAGCTCGGGCTGCCGATCAAGGTGCTGCAGCGCTACGCCGGGCACGCCACCCCGACCATGTCGATGCACTACGTCGCCGCCCGCGAGGAACACGCCGAGCAGGCCTTCCTCGCCACGGCGAAGTTGCGAGCCGACGGCACCCGGGTCCGGTTCTCCGCAGAGGACCACGACCACTTGCACCTGTTCGAACGAGCCGACCGGTTCCTGCCGAACGGGTGGTGCATGCTCCCGCCCCTGCAGAACTGCGACAAGGGCAACGCCTGCCTGACCTGCTCGGTGTTCGTCACCGACGACACCCACACCGAGTCGCTGCGCCGCCAACTCGAGGAGACCACCGCACTGATCGAGCGCAGCCGGACCAGGTTCGCCCAACGCCACGGACGCGAGATGGGCGAGGACAACGTCTGGCTGCGGCAACGACGCGCCGAGCAGCAGGCCCTGACCAGGCTGCTCGCCACCCTGGACGAGACCCCCGCAGGCGGTGCCTTGCAGGGCGGAGGCTGCGCTGGGGCTGCGACCGGGCCGGTCCCGCTCGAGCTTGACCTCACCCGCGTGCGCAGCACCCCCGAGACAGCTGCGGAGTCGGACTGATCATGACAGGCCCGACGATCGAAGATCCGGGACGCGCACGCCGGACTGACGTCCTCACCGCGGCAGCCCGGGCTCGCTCGGCAGCCAAGTTCGCCGCGGCGGAGACGGCGATCCGGGCGCTGCGCAAGCGCGGCGAACCGGTCACCTTTCAAGCGGTCGGGCGCGAAGCCGCGGTCTCCCACACGTTTCTCTACGGGAACGCCGAGCTACGCCGCCGGATCGAACACCTGCGCGGACAGCGTCGGCGACCGGCACAAAGCCCTGCACCGTCCTCACCCGGCGGCGGGTCGGCCGACGAGAACTCCCAGACCTCGACTCTGGTCGCCGCGCTAAGCGCCGAGCTCGCCCGGCTTCGCAAGGCCCACCGCGACGAGGTCACCGCCCTACGAGCCGCTCTCGAACGTGCTCACGGAGAGAACCTCGACCTGCGCCGCGAACTACAGAACCGCGCGCCCTTCTGACAGCGCTCACGACCACCTCAAGCGGCCGCGACAGCAGGCACGCGACGACATCCGATCGCTCCCGCCCCTGCTATCGAAGGCACGTCTGACAAGCACAAACAGGAGAAGCTCAGGATGCATCGGCAGATAACGTCCGGGGGAGAGCACCTCTACTTCACCGCCCCGAAGGATGCGCGGATTAGGAACTCGGCCGGTCGCCTCGGCTGGCTGGTGGACGTGCGGGCGGAGGGCGGCTACGTGGTCGCGGCCGGTTCAGTGGTTCGCGGCCGCCGCTACCGAGCGACGGACGCCGAGGTCGCGCAGCTGCCCACCTGGTTGGCGTCGCTCCTCACCGACCACGAGGCCCGGGACACTAAGGACTCGGCCAAGGGCGGTCGCCGAGCGAACTTCACGCCGCTCCTGGACGTCGTCGGTCGTCGCTCCGCCTACGTGGCCGCAGCCTTGCGCGGTGAGCTGGGCAAAGTCCTCGCCGCGCGGCCCGGCTGCCGCAATCACACCGTGAACGCCGCCGCGTTCGCGCTAGGCCAGCTCGTCGGAGCAGGTCTGCTCACGGAAGGGCTGGCAGTAGCGGCCCTGTCGGAAGCCTCCGCAGCGATCGGGCTCCCGCCGCGAGAGGCGGACCGCACCATCCGCTCGGGCCTGTCCGCCGGGTCTCGCACTCCGCGCCGTACGACCTTGGAGGGACGGACGTGACCAGGCGTCGCACCGCCAACGACATCCTCAACGGCCTCGACGCCGACCGACACCTCCGCGCCCTCCACGGCGAGGACCTGCCGCAGAGCCAGGGCTGGGATGCCGATCCGACGCCGCTGACCCCGCGCCGCCTCGTCCCGCCCTTCCCCGTCGACGCGCTACCGCCGTGGGTGGCGGACATGGTCATGGCGGTCGCCGAGTTCACCCAGACCCCGCTCGACCTGCCCGGCTGCCTCGCCCTCGCCGCGCTCTCCACCGCTGCGGGTGGGCGGGCCGAGGTCGAGATCCGCCCCGGGTGGCGCGAACCGCTCAACCTCTACACCGTCGTCGCGATGCCACCCGGCTCACGCAAGAGCGCAGTGTTCGCCGCGATGACCGCACCGCTGCTGGAGGCCGAGCGCCAGCTCATCGATGCCGCCCGCCCCCGGATCGTGGAGGCGGAGCTGGCTTGCAAGATGGTGGTGAAGGAAGCCGAGCGGCGCTCGATCGACGCCGCGAACATGCGCGATCCTGCGGCCCGAGCCGAGGCCCTCGCGGCAGCCACCGACGCCACTATCGAAGCCGAGAAGCCCGTCCCCGCGCTGCCACGTCTGATCGCCGACGACGTCACCACCGAAGCCGCCGCGTCCCTGCTCGCCGAACAACAGGGCCGCCTCGCGGTCCTGTCGGCTGAGGGTGGAATCTTCTCCACTCTGGCCGGCCGCTACTCAAGCGGCGTTCCGTCCCTTGAGGTCTTCCTGAAGGGCCATGCAGGCGACCTGCTGCGGGTGGACCGCAAGGGCCGCCCGGCCGAACATGTCGCAGCTCCCGCCTTGACACTCGGCCTGGCGCTGCAGCCCGAGGTCCTGACCGACATTGCGAAGATGCCCGGCTTCCGCGGCCGTGGCCTCCTGGCCCGGATCCTCTACTCGCTGCCGGAGAACACCGTGGGCCGCCGCCAGGTCGGCGCGCCGGCGGTCCCGGCTCCGATCGCCAATACCTATGCCAGCCGCCTGACCAGGCTCGTCCTTCACTTGGCCGACCACGACGAGCCCCGCCGTCTACGGTTGAGCCGCGAGGCCGACCGCGAAGTCCTCGACCTCGAACGGCGCCTCGAGCCGCGCCTGGCCCCGCACGCCGACCTGGCCCACATGACGGACTGGGCCTCCAAACTCAACGGCGCGATCGCACGCCTCGCAGGGCTGCTGTTTGTCGCCGACGTGCTCCCCACCGGCTGGGGCGAGCCCATCCCGCCTCGCCGCGTCGACGCTGCTGCACGACTGGGCCACTACTTCCTCGGCCACGCCCTCGCCGTCTTCGACCACATGGGAGCGGATCCGACCGTTGACGACGCCCACGCCGTCTTGGACTGGATCAGGCGCACTGGCGCCCAGCGGTTCACCCGCCGGGACGCCTTCACCGGGCTGTCCCGATCGCGCTTCCGGAAGGTCACCGACCTTGAAGCTCCCCTGGCGCTCTTGGAAGCCCACGGCTTCATTCGGAGCACCGCACCGGCTGCGCCGACCGGCGGGCGCCCGTCCTCACCGCGCTGGGAGGTCCATCCCCGTGCCGCGAAAGCCGCAGAAGCCGCAGAACTCCGGGGGTGAACACCTTTTGCGGCTTCTGCGGCTTCTGCGGCAGGGCAAGTGCTTCTGGAGCCGCCATCGCGGCCCGGGGCGAGGCCGCGCCGATCTGGCCCAATCCCCAGACCGCACCGGGACTCGGTGGTTTGCCACGACGGGGTGGAGTCCGGCATCGTGTGCGGCTGCAGCGGTTACAGTCAGTCTTGACGGTATACCGATCATGGGATCGGGAACGGGCGTACCCGATCGAGTGGTGAGTCGTTGTAGCAGCAAGCGGCGATGTCGCTGTCGGATGCTGACCTCGAGGAGGAGGACGGTATGGACGGAGAGACGCGAGTGGCGCTCATGCGCCGCCGGGACTCCGGCGAGTCCTGGGTCGCGCAGGGGCACCGGCTGTCCAAGCCGCAGGCAGACGAGGTCGTGGAGCTGCTGCTCGCCGCCCGCCGTCAGCTCTCGGACGACCTGCTCCCGCACCCCGAGCACGTCGTCGACTACCCCTCGGCGCGGGCGGTGCTCAGCGCCGTCTGGACCTCGGCCGTCACGACGGTGACAGCCGCGGCGACCGGAGGCAGTGCAGCCGTCAGCACTGACTTGGTATCGCTACTCCAGTCGGTCAAGGAGGTCGACGAGCGCATCCTTGTCGCGCAGGTCCGCTACCGGGACCAGGCCTTTCAACGGGTCCGGGACGCTTTGGCGATGCTGGGCGAGGCGAAGAGCAGCAAGGCCCTCGTCGACCTGGCACCCGTCACCGCGTGCAGCCTCGGCTTCGACCGGTCGATCATCTCCCGGGTCGAGGACTCGCTCTGGATCCCCGAGCGCGTGCACGTCGAGAGGGACACCCAGTGGGCCGAGGAGATCCTCGAGGTCGGGCGTGCCCAGCCACAGGTCCTCAACGGGACGCTGGTGGAGACGGAGATGGTGCGCCGCCGGACGCCGATCCTCGTCGACCAGGTGCAGGACCGGCCCGGTGTGCACCGCCCCATCGCCGACGCCTCGATGTCCCGCAGCTACTCGGCCGCCCCGATCATGATCAAGGGCGAGGTGGCGGGCTTCGTGCACGTCGACTGCTACTACCAGCAGCGCAACCTCGACGAGGCGGACCGGCAGGTTCTCGCCATGTACACCGAGGGACTCGGCCAGGCGTTGTCCCGCACCATGGTCCTCGACCGGCTCGACGGGATCCGCTCGGACATGGACAGCCTCACCCGGAGGGTCTCGGAGGCGCGCGACGACACGGGCGCGCCCTGTCCGTGGGGGATCGAGGAGCCGGTGCTCCAGGCGGACTCGCGCCGTCCCCGCGTGACGGCGGGGGTCGAGCAGTTCCTGCATCATGCACCAGTCGATCCCACTCTGACCCGGCGCGAGGTCGAGGTGCTCCGGCTCATGGCGGCGGGAGACACCAACGCCCGCATCGCCCGACGCCTCGTCATCTCCGAGGGCACCGTGAAGTCGCACGTCAAGCACGTCCTGCGGAAGCTCGGCGCGGCCAACCGCGCGGAAGCCGTCTCGCACTGGCTGCGGATGGGGCAGGGGATGCAGCGTGAGCACACCAACCCCGGTGACGCCTGGCGCTGAGCCGGACCCGGTCGCCGTCCCGGCGACCGTCGACGCCTATCTCGCACGCCTCGACCGCGCGAGTCGGGGCCACCGCCGATCGGTCCGGGCTGACCTGCGTGCGTTGGTGTGGACCTCCGTCGCCCGCGAGGTGGGCGGCGACCCGGCGCCTGCCCGCGTGGCCGCCGCGTTGGCCGCCCTCGGCCAGCCCGAAGATCTCGCCGCCGGGTCCGGCGGCGTCCCCGCCGCGCCCGCCGGCAAGCGTGCGGCGCCGCCGTCGTGGACGTGTATCCACCTCCTCGGTGCGTCCGCTCTGACCCTTGGTGTCACGACCGTCGTGGGCGTCATCCGGCTGTGGCGCGATCGTGAGTGGCGGCGACTTCATGTACTCAGCGCAATCATGCTCATCGTTCTGGGCGGCGTGCTCGTGCCTCTCCTGACTCCTCTCGGAACGGTCGTCGGAGGAGCGATCGGCCTCGTGGCCGTAGGCCCACTCGGTGCTGCCGGCTACCTCGCGGCAGTGCGCAAAATCGCCCCCTGAACACCCGTAACCTTGTGCCTTCCCGCTCGTTGGCGGCCTCTTCTACCCCTCAAGGGGGAGGGGTATACGCCCCCAACGGGAGGTGTGCCCCACGCCACCGGTTGGACAGACTCCCACTAGACGCAGTCCGCCGTCATCCGACTACTCAGGGTGACTATCGGACAGACTCAAGGGAGAGCGATGACCGCGCCTGGGACGATCGCCCAGCAGCCCGCCCGGGCTGCCGCGCCGCCGCGCCGTAAGGCGGGAGGCGGCCTGAGCCGTGTCGTCGGACCGTTCGTGACGGCCGGCGAGATGTGGCAGCTGATGGTCAAGGTCTTCGTCATGGCGGTCCGCCACCCGGTGGGCTACTGGGGCGACGTCCGAGACCAGTGCTTCGACATCCTGAAGCTGACCTGGCTGCCGATGTCGCTGGCCGCCTTCGGCTTCGGGTTCGGCGCCCCTGGGCTGACCGGTGGCGCCATCTTCTACGTCTTCGGCATCCCCTACCGCCTCGGCTCGTTCTTCGAGTTCGCGAGCGTGCGGGAGTTCGCGCCGTTCATCAACGGCATGGTCGTGGCGGGCGTCGTCGGCACCGCGATCACGGCGGACCTCGGTGCGCGCCGGATCCGCGACGAGATCGACGCCATGGAGGTCCTCGGCGTCGACCCGATCCGCACGCTCGTCCTGCCCCGGGTCCTGGCTTGCGTGATCATGACCGCGGTCCTCGACATCATGGCGCTGGTCGTGGGGCTGGCCAGCGGCTGGGTCGCGGCAGGGCCGATCTTCGACGCCAGCTATGCCGCCTATTACGGCAGCCTGTTCGACCTGCTGAACACCGCGGACTTGTGGGGCAGCGTCGTGAAGTGCGCGCTCTACGGCCTGATCATCGGGGTCGTGTGCTCCTACGTGGGGCTGAACGCCAAGGGCGGCCCGATCGGCGTCGGCAAGGCCGTCAACCAAGCGGTCGTCATCGCCTTCGCCGGCATCTGGGTCATCAACTTCGTCTTCACCCTCACGCTGCTGGGCCTCAACCCCCAGATCAGCGTCTACAAGTAAGGAGGCCGTCCGATGACCATGCTCGACGACCGGAACGGCCCTCGTGACCCGGCCCCGCAGCTGAAGGCGCCGGCGCCCAAGGACGTGGACCTCGGTTTCTCGGCCATCACGACGCGGATCCGCAACGGCTTCGAGGAGGCCGGGGACATCGGCCGGTTCACGGCCGACACCGTCAAGGACTTCCCGGACATGTTCCGGCGCTACGTCCCCGAGGTGTTCCGCCAGGCCGGGGTCATGATCTTCAGCTCCGCGCTGATCATCTGGTTCATGATGTTCATCATGGGCGGGCAGTGCGGCCTGGAGGCCAGCTACACGCTCAAGCAGATCGGTGCCCCGCTCTACTCCGCGGTGTTCGACGCCTACTGCGGGCTCCGCGAGCTCTCGGTCTACATGTGGGGCTGGATTCTCGCCGCGAAGGTCGGCTGCGGCTTCGTCGCGGAGATCGGTTCGATGCGCATTGCCGACGAGGTCGACGCCATGGAGGTCATGGGCATCAAGTCCAAGTCCTACCTGGTAGGCACCCGCATCGCCGCCACCATCATCGCGGTCCCATTCATGTACGCAGTGGGCCTGGCCATCCTCTACTGCGCAATGTACCTGATCACGGTCGTCAACCTGGGTGGTGTCTCACCAGGTGGCTTCCTCTACCTGTTCTGGCTTTACCAGAGTCCCTACGACTCGTTCGCCGTGATGTGCAAGATCATGGCCGAGTCGATCGTCATCGTCGGTGTCGGCCTCTACTACGGCTACAACGCACGTGGCGGTCCCGTCGGAGTGGGCCGCGCGACGGCCAAGTCGATGATCATCAACCTTGTGTTGATCTCGGTCATCGGCACCATCGGCACGCTGGCCTTCTGGGGCCTCGACGCCAACTCGCCCATCGCCAACTGATTCGCTGCCCGGGCACTGCTCCCCGCCGCCGCCCGGCTCCGCTCCCCTGGAGAACCCCCGTGAACTCCCCCATGCACCGCGACGCGCCCACCGAGCAGTTCTCGGCCGTTGCTCAGGCGCCCACGCGCGGCCCCGGCTGGTCGCTCGAGACTCGCGACTTCCACCACGGTGACGACCCGATCCTGCAGGTCCGCGGCCTGGCGAAGTCTTTCGGCTCGACCCAGATCCTGAAGAACATCAACTTCGAGTTCCAACACAACGCCATCACCACCGTCCTGGGCCCCTCGGGTACCGGTAAGTCGGTGCTGATCAAGCACCTCGTCGGGCTGCTCGCCCCGGACGCGGGCGAGGTCCGCGTCGGCGGCCAGGACATCTGGGCGATGAGCGAGAACGAGCGGTACGACATGCGGACCCGCTTCGGCGTCTGCTGGCAGGACGGGGCCCTGTTCGGGTCCATGAACCTCTACGACAACGTCGCCTTCCCGCTGCGCAAGCACACGCGCAAGTCGGAGAAGGAGATCGAGCAGATCGTGATGAAGGCGCTCGACGAGGTCGGCCTCGGCAAGGCCGCCCACAAGGCGCCGAACGAGGTCTCCGGCGGCATGAAGAAGCGCGCGGGCTTCGCCCGCGCCCTGGTGATGAACCCGGACATCGTGCTTTTCGACGAGCCGGACTCGGGCCTCGACCCCGTCCGCACCAGCCTGCTCTGCGACATCATCATGGACGTCCACAACCAGCACGGCGGGACCTACCTGCTGGTCACGCACGACATCAAGACCGCGCGGAAGGTCAGCGACTACGTCGGCCTCATCTGGAAGGGCGAGGTCGTGCACTACGGGCCGGCGCAGGAGGCGTTCGAGCACCAGGACCCGTTCGTGAAGCAGTTCCTCGCGGGACAGTCCGCCGGCCCGCTGGGCATGGACTGATGGCCGCCCCCCAGACCCGCCCGGTCGTCCCGATCGTGGCGGGGGTGCTCGCGCTGCTCCTGGTGGCCGGCCTGGTCCTCGCGTTCAGCGGCGGCGGCCGCTACACGGTCACCGCCGTCATGCCCGCCGGCAACCCCAACCTCATCGAGGGGGCGCCCGTCTACATCGACGGCTTCGAGGCGGGCTCCATCGAGACCATCGAGCCCGAGAACAACCAGGCCGTCATCACGGTGTCACTCGACCGCGACCTCGCCCCTCTGCACGCGGGGGCGTTCTTCCACGTGCAGTGGAAGGCGCTCGTCGGTGAACGGTTGCTGTTCATCGAGGACGGTCCGAAGGAGAACGCGGAGATCCCCAGCGGCGGCATGGTCGAGGGCGACTTCCCCAAGCCGACCGAGGTCGCCGACATCCTGGCTGCGCTCGACCCGGCGACCCGGGAGAAGCTCGGCTCGCTGACCGAGACCCTGCAGACCACCGTGAAGGGGCACGAGCAGGACCTCAACGGCACCCTGCAGACCGCGGGTCCGGCACTCGCGGCCGTCGGCGAGGTGCTTCGGGGCATCGGGACCGACGGGCCCGCGATCAACGCCCTCGTCACGGACCTGAACTCGACGATGGCGACCATCGCGAACCGGCAGGATGCACTGAGTGGGGTCGTCACCGACCTGTCCACCAGCTCGAAGGCCATGGCCGCTCAACGTGAGCAGCTCCGGGCCGCCCTGCAGAAGCTGCCCAGCACGCTCGACATCGCGCAGGGCACGCTCGGTCGGGTCCCCGGTGTCACCGAGGAGACCCTCCCGCTGCTGTCCGACCTGGAGTCGGCCACCGCCAAGCTCCCGGGCGTGTCCGAGCAGCTCGCGCCGTTGCTCGCCGATCTGCGCCCCCTGGTCGCGGACCTGAAGCCGACGCTCGAGTCGGCGTCCCTGCTGCTGGACCGCACTCCGGGGCTGCTGGATTCCGCCCACGGCGCGCTGCCGGGGCTGAGCACCGCGGCGGACGCCTACACCCCGGCGCTGGACTTCCTGCGGCCCTACACGCCGGACGTCACCAGCTTCCTCACCAACTGGGGCGGTGCGGGCCAGAACTACGACTCGAACGGCCGCTACATGCGCATCTTCGCCCAGGAGGGCACCACCAGCCCGGATGTGAACCCGGGCGTCACCCCGCCGGGGATCCAGCACGAGGACGCACCGGCGCCGTTCAGTGCCCTCGACACCGCGGGCAACGGCCCGGTCGACGCCGGCGGGGAGGGACCCCGATGAGTCTCGGAATCTCCAAGGCGAAAATCGTCGCCGTGGCGGCGGTGGCGCTGGTCGCCGCGACCGGCGCGGCCTCGGGCCTCGACGCTGCTCAGGACGACGGCCGCGTGATCATGACCGAGTTCGCCGACGTCAGCCCGATCCTCGCCGGCCAGCAGGTCAAGGTGAAGGGCGTGACGGTGGGTGAGATCGGCGAGCCGAGCTACCTGCCGGACCGCAAGATCTCCCTGGTGCCGCTGCACGTCGATGCGCGGGCGCTGCCCGTCCACACGGACGCGACGGCCAGGGTGGCGCCACTGAGCCTGTTGGGTGAGCGCTACATCGACCTCGACCCCGGCAGTGCGGGTGCTCCTGAGCTGCCGCGAAACCAGTCGATCACCGCCGACAAGACCGGCCAGGCCCAGGACCTGCAGGACATCCTCGACACGCTGGACGACCCGACGGCGGCGGGGCTCGCCTCGCTGGTCACGACGCTCGGTCAGGGCGCCGACAACAACGGCGAGAACATCCAGAAGACCCTCGCCGCCCTGGCCCCCGCGATGGGCGACACGAACAAGCTCGTCTCGGTGCTGTCGGACCAGAACGAGCTGCTGGGCCGGGTCGTCGACCAGGTCCAGCCGGTGACGTCGGCCCTGGCGGCCGACGACGGGAAGAAGCTCGACGGGCTCGTCGGCTCGGCGAAGTCGCTGCTCGCGACGACCGCCCGGCGGGACGCGCAGCTGCGCGCCACCCTGACCGAACTCCCCTCGACCCTCGCGGCGGCCCGTCAGACACTGGCTGACCTCACCGGGACGGCGCAGTCGGCCTCGGTGACCCTGGGAAACCTGCGACCCACCACGGACAACCTCGTTGCCATCAGCCAGGAGCTGCAGGCGTTCGCGGACTCAGCAGACCCGGCGCTGGCCTCGGCCGACCCGGTGCTCGATCGGGCGAGCGAGCTGCTCGACGCCGCTCAGCCGGTCGCCGCGTCGCTGCGTGCGGCGGGTCCGGACCTGCGTGAGACCGTCGACGGCGCCGAGCCGATCGTCGGGGAGCTGCAGGGCAACCTCGGCGGCGTCCTCGGCTTCATCCGCAACTGGGCGCTGACCACCAACCAGAAGGACGGCCTCTCGCACTATTTCCGGGCCAACTTCGTCGTCAACCCGGATGCGGTGTCCGGGTTCCTGCCCGGCGGCTTGCCCTCCACGGCGCAGTTGCCGGGGGCCGACCCGACACCCGACCCGCAGATCCAGACGCCCGCCCCCCGGCCGGATGACCTGCCCACCCCGGGCGGCCTGCTCCAGGGCCAGCCCGACCCGAGCGGAAGTGCCACCGGTCTCGAGCCGGAGCAGGAACGCGGCGCGCTCGGCTTCCTCCTGGGAGGTAAGTGATGGCACAGACGTCAGCTGGTGCCGCGGCCCGCAAGGCCCGCAACGCCCGCTCACGGGCGGCTGTGATCGGTGTGCTCATGGCGGTCGGCGCGCTGTTCTTCCTCTACGTGGCGCTCAATGCGCCGAAGGGGCTGCCGTTCGAGCCGCACACCTACCGCAAGGTCGCCGTCTCCGACGTCGGTGACCTCGCGGTGGGCAACGACGTCCGGTTCGCCCAGGTCCGGGTCGGTCGGGTCGACGACATCGCGCTGCAGGACGGCCAGGCCGTCGTCACCATGCAGATCGACGACGTCGACTCGCCCATCTACAAGGACGCGCGGGCCGGAGTGGTCGGCCGGTCCGGCCTGGGTCAGCTCTACCTCGATGTCGACCCAGGCACCCCGGCCGCGGGCGAGCTCGGCGAGGACGACGTGCTGCCCGCGGACCGCTCGCTCGGATCCGTCCAGCTGCTGGACCTGGCCGGCGTCTTCGACCCGGCCACCCAGGACGGTGCCCGCACCACCCTGCAGCAGGTCGGCAACGGTGCGGCGGGACACGGCCAGGACCTGCAGGACTTCCTGGCCGCCTCCCCGCAGATTCTGCCTGACCTGGGCACGACGGCCCGCTCGCTGTCGGTCGACGACGGGCGGGACCTCACCGCCATGCTGCGGTCGCTGGAGAGCCTCAGCTCCCGCTTCGATGGCAGGCAGCAGGAGATCAGTGAGCTCGTCGGCCAGCTGGACACGACTCTCGCCGCGGTGAACGCCGACAACGGCGACGCACTGGGCAAGACCCTGGATGTCGCGCCCGTGGCGATGACCGAGGTCCGCAAGGCCCTGGTCGATCTGCAGCAGCCGCTACGTACCACGACCTCCGCAGTCACCCAGCTGCAGCCCGGGGCCCGCTCGCTCGGCGACGCGACCCCGGACCTGCGGGGCGTGCTCACCGAGGCGCCGCAGCCCCTCGACAAGCTACCCGGGGTCGCGGACACGGCTGAGCCTGCGCTCGGCTCGCTGACCCCCGCGTTCACCGACGCCCAGCCGGTGGCGCCGAAGGTCACCGAGGCCGTCGACTTCGCGCACACCCCGCTGCAGGTCCTGGCGCCGTACGCACCGGAGATCGCGCAGTGGTTCACCAACGCGGGCTTCGCCCTCTCCGACGGTGACGCCGCGGGCCACTGGCTTCGGTTCACCCTGCTGCCGCGGGTGGAGAGCGTGTCGGGGGCCGCAGGACTTGCCGATCCGCTCCGTCAGGGCGACGCCTACCCGGGTCCCGGTGAGGTCCCGAACCAGGCGTCGAACGGCATCCTCCCGCTCCCCCTCGGTGGAGGTAACTGATGTCCGTGCAGACCCCTCCGCCGCCGGCGGCGGCGAAGAAGCCGAAGCAGAAGAAGCGACTCCCCACCGCCGTCGTCGCGCTGATCGTCTTCGGCCTGGTCATCGGGTCGCTGATCGCCGCGATCGGTAAGCCCCAGCTGACCACCTGGTTCGCCGTCCTCGGCGGTGACCAGGTGCGGCACGTGCACTTCGCCGCCAACCAGTTCCTGCTGGAGGACACCAGCAAGGTGAAGCTGGCTGGCGTCGACTCCGGCGTCGTGGACAGCGTCGTGCCCGCCGCGGACGGTGGTGCGGACGTCACACTCGTCGTCGACAAGGCCGTGATCGAAGCGGCGGGGGACACCCCGTCGGCTCGTCTGCGCCCGACGACGCTGCTCAGCGGTCTGTTCTACATCGAGATCGTTCCCGGCGGGGACAAGACGTCGGAGTGGACCGAGGACATCCCGGTCGACCGCACCCGGCTCCCCACCGAGGTCGACGACGTCGCCGAGCGGCTGCAGCCCGACGCGCTCGAAGGCGCCAAGGCCGCGGTCACCCAGCTCGACACCACGCTCGGCGCGGCGGGCGGCAATGACGAGCTGCACAAGCTGCTCGCGGACGCCCCCGGCACGCTGGTCCCCGCCGGGGGTGCCCTCGACGCCCTGCGCGGCACCAGACCGGACGTCGACCTGCCCGCGCTGGTGACCAACCTTCAGAAGACCTCCGCGGTCCTCACGAAGCAGGACGGCCAGCTGGACGCGATCATCGCGACGCTGAATGACACCAGCGGCGTCCTTGCGGACACCGCGCAGCCGGTGGCCGACGCGATCGGCATGCTCCCGGCCACGCTGGACACCACGAACGCGGGTCTGACCCGCCTCGACGGCAGCCTCGACCGGCTCAAGGACACGGCAGGGCCGGCGCGGCCCGCCGTCCAGGAGCTGGACGGGCTGCTCGAGACGGCAGAGCCGGTGCTCGCCGACGCCCGTCCGCTCGTGGCGGACCTACGCGTCGCCCTGCAGGACACCCGTCCGCTGGTGGGTGACCTGGTCCCGACGAGCGCGGGCGCGACGCGCGTCCTCGACGACATCGAGGGCCCGGTCCTCGACCGGCTCAACGGCCCGGTTCGGGACGCTCTGTACAGCGGCTACCAGGGCACCGGCCCGTACCAGTACACGCAGGGCGACAACCCCTTCTACACGGAGATCGGCTACATGTTCACCGGCCTCGCCAAGGCGGGCGCCTACGTGGACCCGAACGGTCACGCGGTGGCCTTCCACCCGGGCCCCGGCATCGGCACGGTGTCCGGCCCGGTCAGCCTCGAAGCGATGTACCAGCAGCTGTTCCACGGAACGGGAGAGCGGTGATGGCAGGCGTGTCCGCCCTCAGACGAGGGTTCGACCGGGTTCGCAACGAGCCCGGCATGGGGCGCAACGTGATCGCGCTGGTGGTGGTGCTCGTCCTCGGCATCATCTGCGGGGGCTACATCCTCAGCCAGCAGCGGTTCACCGTGCCGTGGGAGGCGCGGACGTTCGTCTACGCGACCTTCGACGAGGCGCCGGCGCTCGCGCCGGGCCGCGGCCAGGAGGTCCGGATGGCCGGCGTGCCCGTCGGTGACATCCGCGAGTCGGAGCTCGACGAGCAGGGCCACGCCAAGGTCCTGCTGGCCATCGACAAGAACCTCTATGCGGACCCGGTGTACGACAACGCCACCGTCGTGCTTCGGCCGAAGAGCCCGTTGAACGAGATGTACATCGAAATGGACCCGGGCACCCCGCAGGGCCACGCCCTGCCGGACTACGGGGTACTCCCGCTGGGCCGGGCCAAGGCCCCCGTGCAGGTCGACGCCGCGCTGTCGCACCTGGACACCAACACGCTGGCCGCGGTGCAGAGCCTGCTGGAGGCCTCGGACGTCGCGCTGGCCAACGCGCCGGAGGACCTGCCGGGCGGACTCGCGGCGACCGACGAGGTGGTCAAGAACCTCAAGCCGGTCGTGGAGCAGCTCGACACCCGTCGCGAGCGGCTGGCAGGACTGGTCACCTCGGTGTCCCAGCTCTCCACCGCCTTGGGCGGGGACGACGCGCGGCTCACCGACCTCGCGAACTCGCTGCAGACGACGCTGAAGGCGGTCTCGGACCAGAGCGTCGCCCTACGGGACAGCCTCAACCAGCTGCCCGGCGTCGTCGACCAGCTGGGATCGGCCACCGGGAGCGTCCAGCAGCTCAGCGACCAGCTCGACCCGACACTCGACAACGTTCTGGCCGCAACCGAGACGCTGCCCGGCTCGTTGAACCGTCTGACCGACACGGTCGAGACCCTCGACACGACGGTCGACAAGGCTCGTCCGGTCGCGGAGAAGCTGAAGCCCTTCGCGGCCGACCTGCGGCCCTTCGTCGCGGACCTCAACGGCTCGATGCCCGACCTGCAGTCCATCTCGGGTCGGCTGGACCCGGTGACGGCAGGGCTGGTCCAGTACCTGCCCGACCTGGAGGCGTTCGTCTACCAGACGGCGTCCGTGACGAGCATGCAAGACGCGAACGGCGGCATCCTCCGCGGGCTGCTGCAGTTCGGTGACGCGACCCTGCCGATCCCGGGAGCCTCCGAGCTCTCGCCGACCCCGCGCTAGGAGGTGGCCCCGTGAAGATCTCGTACTCCGCGCTCCCAGCTATCCGGACGGGCATCCTCGTCGCGTTCGTCGCCCTCTCGGGCTTCGTGTTCCTCTACTTCTGGACCTCGGTGGGCGGCTACGTGCCGCTCTACACCCAGAAGGCCTATCAGGTGAAGTTCGACGTGGACCAGGTCAACAACCTCGTCCCGCAGAGCGACGTCACGGTGGCCGGCATCATCGTCGGCGAGGTCGAGTCGGTCACACCGACGGCGGACGGCAAGGCCGCGGTCGTCGCGAACATCACCGACGACAAGGTCCTCCCCCTCCACGAGGGCGTCAACGGCCGGATCAACGCGAAGACGCTCGTGGAGGAGACCTACGTGTCCCTCCAGGACGGCACCGGCCCCGTACTCCCGGACGACAGCGTCCTCCCGGAGGGCGCGGTCCAGCCAGCCGTCACGATCGACGACGTCGTCCGGGCGCTGCCGGACGACAAGCGGGTCGCTCTGGCGGGCACCCTCCAGTCCTTGGGGGCCGCGACCGCGGGCACCCAGGACGGCGTTTCCGGGGCCCTCCACGGGCTCGGCGCGCTCGGACGCGAGGGTGGCACGGCGCTGGAGGCGTTGTCGGCGCAGTCCGCGCAGCTCGAGGAGCTCTCGGCCAACACCACGAAGGTGCTGGCAGCGCTGGACACCCGGCGCGGCCAGATCGCGGAGCTGGTCAGCGACGCGAACCTGGTGACGCAGGCGACGTCGGGCAGCTCCGAGGACATCCAGACCGTCATGCGGAAGCTGCCGAGCGTGCTCACCACGGCGAAGGACGCGAGTGACGACCTGTCGCGGTTGGCCACCGGCCTGCAGCCGGTCGCGGACAACCTCGACCGGGCCGCGCCCTCGCTGAATGCGGCGCTCAACGAGCTCCCGGCGACGACGGGCGACCTACGCACCCTGCTGCCGGCGCTGGACCAGACCCTGGACAAGGCCCCGGCCACGCTGGACCGCGTTCCGGTGCTGTCCGACGACCTCGTCGACCTGATGCCGAACGCCGACAAGGCACTGGCGCAGCTCAACCCGATGCTGAAGTACCTTCAGCCCTACGGCGGGGACCTGTACCAGTTCTTCACCAGCTTCGGATGGACAGTGTCGCGCGGCGACACCAACGGCACGCTGCTGCGCGTCATGCCGGTGTTCCACGCCCAGTCGTTCAAGGGCAATCCGGTGCCGATGAACGAGCTCGCCCCGCTGGACGACAACGACCCCTACCCGCGGCCGGGTACCCAGGACAACCCTCCTGACGACAGCCCGCCGCCGCAGGTCGACGAACCGTCGACCACCGGGAACTGATGAGGTCGGCCGTGAACGAGGTGGCGTCCGGGCTGTGGCGTAGGGCGGTTCCCGCCCTGCGCCCCACCCGGCGCCGCCTGGCGGGCGTGCTCGCCGTGGTGCTGGTGGCGGTGTTCGGCGTCGCCGGGCTCGCCCGGGTCGACGTCGAGACCGGGGTGGAGTCCTTCCTCCCCTCGTCGGACCCGTCGGTGCAGCGCTACTCCGAGCTCGCGGCCTCGTTCGGCGGCGACCCCCTCGTGGTCCTGCTCCGCTCCGACGAGCGGTCGGCACTCCTGCAGCGGGACGCGATAGGCCAGCTCCTCGGAGCGGAGGGGGAGCTGTCCCGGCTCCCCGACGTCGCCTCGGTCTACGGACCCGCCACCACGCTCAATCAGCTCTCTGCGCAGGCCCAGCGCCTGCTCGCGGAGCTGACGGGCCGCCGGGACGGCCTGCGGACCTTCGCCGCGAACGAGGCTCGTGCCCAGGGCGCGTCCGAAGCCGCCGCCGCGGCGGCGGGGGAGCGGGCGGTCGCGGACTTCGACCAGCGCTACGGCCCGCTGATCGTGCAGGGCCTCCCCGTCGGGCTGCCGACGCTGCGCAACCAGCGCTTCATCGACAACGTGCTCTACAACCCCTCCGGCGAACCGCGGCCCCAGTGGCGCTACGTCGTGCCGGACGACCACTCGGTCGCGATCCTCATCCGGCCCCGTGAGGGTCTGTCCCAGGACGCCACCGAGCGGCTCGTCGCGGCGGTCCGCGAGACGGTCGACGGGGCCGTCGCCCAGGGCATGCCTGCCGCCGACGTGACGGTCTCGGGGGTGCCGGGGATCGTGGCGGCGCTCGGACAGGCCGTGGACCGCGAGATCCCGCTGATCGGCGGGATCGCGGTGGGCGCCATCGCCCTCTGCCTGTTCCTGGTGCCGTGGACCGCCCGCCGACGGCGGCTCGCCCCGCTCGCCGTGACCCTCGCCGCCACCGCGCTGACGGTCGCGGTCCTGGGCTGGCTCGGTCGCCCGGTGTCGCTCGGGGTGGTGGCCTTCCTGCCGGTCCTGATCGGCCTGGGGACCTTCTACCCCACGTACTTCGCCCGTGGCGCGCGGCCACGGACCGTGCTCGTCGTGGCGGGCGGGACGACGGCGGGCTTCGCCACCCTGGCGTTCTCGCCGCTGCCGTTCGTCCGCGACCTGGGCCTCACGCTCGCGATCGGCATCGTGTTCGCCGTCGCGCTGGGGTGGCTCGCGTTCCGGAGGGCGGACCCCGCTCCCGCGTCCCCCGCCGCCGTCGCCCGGCCCCGCCCGTCCCGGCGCGCCCGCATCGGTGCGACCGTCGCGGCCGGGGCCATCGCCCTCGGCGGCTGGGCGACACTGCCCTTCCTCACCCTCCAGACCAGCATCGACGACCTGACCTCGGGCCTGCCCGCGGTGGCGGACGCGAACCGCGTCGAGGAGGTCCTCGGCAGCGGCGGCGAGCTCTCGGTCGTCCTCACCGCGGACGACGGCCACTCCGTCCTGAGCCCCGAGGCTTGGGCCTGGATGAACGAGGCGCAGCAGACCGTGGTGCGGTCGCACGGCGACGAGGCCCGCCCCGCCCTGTCGGCCACCGGCATGCTCGGGTTCCTGGGGACCGAGCCCACCCAGGAGCAGATCGACGCCGGGATCCGTCTCCTTCCGCCGTACCTGACCAACGCCGTCGTCCGCGGTGACGCCCGCGTGTCGACGATGTCCTTCGGCGTCCGGCTCGACGACCTCGACCGGCTCCGGGACCTCACCACCGCCCTGAACGCCGAGCTGCCCGCCCCGCCGCCCGGCTACCGCGTCGAGCTCTCCGGCCTGCCCACCGTGGCGGTCCAGGGCTACGACCTGGTCTCGGCGGACCGCTACCTCGCGAGCCTCGCAGGCCTGGTCGCCGCGGGCGCGGTGCTCTTCGCGGGCCTGCGCAGGCGCAGCGACGCGACCCGTGCGGTCGCGGCAGCGGTGCTGGCCACCGGCACCGAGCTGTTGCTGCTCTGGGCCTCCGGCACGCCGCTGAACCCGCTGACCGTCGCGCTCGGGTCGCTGACCGCGGCCGTCGGGTGCGAGTTCACGGTGATGATGTGCGACGCTGCACGCCACGGCGACAAGCGGCTGCGGACCGCGGTCACCCTGGCCGCGCTCACAGCGGGCGCCGGGTTCGCGGTCCTCGCCGTGTCGCAGCTGGCCGTGATGCGGGAGTTCGGTCTTCTGCTGGCAGGCTCGGTCCTGCTCTCCGCCCTCGCCGCGCGGCTCGTCGTCGCGGTGCACCCCCCGCTCCCCGCGTCCCGGCCGGACGATGCCGGACCGGACGCGTCCTCCGACACGCCCCCGCTCGTAGGAGTCTCCCCATGAAGGTCGACGAAGACCGGCACGACACCGGCGCTGAGGAGGTCGGTGCCACCGCCCCCGGCGCGGACAGCCCCGACACCCCCGACACGCCCGCCGAGGGCGCCGCCGGCGACGCGACCGAGGTCGGCGCGGACGCCCAGGCCGGTGAGCAGGCCGTTGCGACCGACGCCGAGTCCGGCGAGCCCGCCGCCGAGTCCGGCGAGCCCGCCGCCGAGTCCGGCGAGACCGACTCCGAGGCCGCCGGGTCCGCCGAGTCCGCCGAGTCCGCCGGGAGCGACGCCGCCGAGACGGCCGAGCCCGCGGAGCGCTCCCGCTCGGCCGCCGGGCGGATCCTCCACCGGAGCGTGCACGCGGTCCGCCACCCCCGCGTCCCGCGGACGTGGCCGGGTCGGATCGTGGCCGGGGTGGTCGTGCTCGCGCTGCTCGCCGGCGTCGGCGGGTTCGTCTGGTATCGCGCCACCGCACTCCCCGAGGGAGCGGCGCTGGCCGTGGGCGACCGCGTCGTGACCGTCGCCGAGCTCGACGACCGCGTGCAGACCCTGCACGCCCTCTACGGCGTGCAGGCCCCGACCGGGGACCCCGCCAAGCTCGACGCGTTCCGCCGCGACGCCGCGAAGGCCGTCGCCGTGTCGCTGGTGCTCGACGGCCAGGCGCAGCAGCTCGGCGTCGGGGTGGCCGACACCAAGGTCCGCGAGACCCTGAACGGCTACATCACCCAGCAGCTCGGCCCGGGCCCCACGGCCCATGACGACTTCGTCAAGGTGCTCGGCAACGTCGGGACCACCGAGGACAAGGTGCTCGACGAGATCCGCCAGCAGATGGCCGTCGGCGCGCTGTTCACGAAGGTCACCGAGGACGTCACCACGACCGACGAGGACGTCCAGGCCGCCTTCCCGCGGTACGCGGACCGGCTCGGGGTCCCGGAGACCCGGGCGCTGCGCAACATCGTGGTGACCAACCAGGACGCCGCGAACCGGATCGCCGACAAGCTCCGAGGCGGCGCGGACTTCGCGGAGCTGGCCCGGTCGTCGAGCATCGACACCAGCACCCGGGACAAGGGCGGCGACCTCGGCACGGTGAGTGCCGACCAGCTCCAGTCCGACTACGGCAAGGCCGCCTTCGGGACCCCGGCGGGCCAGGTGTTCGGCCCGCTGCAGAACCAGTTCGGCTGGAACGTCGGCCAGGTCGTCTCCGTGACGCCGGGGACACCGGCCCAGTTCGACCAGGTGAAGGACAAGCTCCGCCAGCTGGTGGACTTCGACCGCCGGGTCGACGCGTGGGGCGCCTGGATGCGCCAGGCGCTCGAGGACGGCGACGTCCGCTATGCGGAGGACTACACCCCCGCGGACCCGCTCGCCATCCCGACCGGCGCCCAGCCGGGTGCCGCTCCCGCCCCGGGCTCCGCCCAGCCGGACACCGCGGTGCCCGCCGCGCCACTCGCGCCCGGGGGCGGCGGGTGACCGTCGTCGCGATCTTCGTGGTGCTCGGCCTCGCGGTCGGCTCCATGGGCTGGTGGGGACGGCGCAACGCGAGCTCGCTCGGCGCCGTCCCCGGCATGCCCGCCGAACACGTCGAGCACCGCACGGCGGTGCTCCGTCGCGGCGCGACGGTCTGCTTCGTGGTCGGGGCCTGCATGGTCGTCGTGGGCGTCGCGGCCCCGTTCCTCTAAGAACCGCTCGGCGGGCCGATCAGGTAGAGCGCGGCGAGGGTCGCCACGACGATCAGCGCCGCCGCCGCGACCAGGATGATCCGTTGGTCGATCTCCCAGGTCCGCGGCTCGTCGTCCTCGCCGATAGCTCGGTGGGCGTCGGCGAGGGTGGGGGGCCCGCCCACGTCCCCGCCGACGAACCGGCGCTCGAACTCGGCACCGTCGTCGATGCCCCGCAGCAGGGCCTCGGCCGGGCCCGCACCCACGATGCGGCCGTGGCAGAGCACCGCGAGCGTGCCGCCCAGCTCCCGGGCCAGGCCGAGATCGTGGGTCGTCACCAGCACGGTGGCGCCGGTGCGCTCATGCTGGTCGAGGATGACCTCGACGAGCCCGGCGGCGTGCGGGCCGTCCAGCCCGGTCTCCACCTCGTCGAGCACGAGCAGCCGCGCCTCCGGGGCGAGCGCGCGGGCGAGCGCGAGCCGCCGGCGGGCGTGCGCGGGCATCGCGGAGGGCAGCGCGTCCCTCCACTGCTCCAGGCCCAGGGAACTCAGCAGGCGCACTGCCCTGCGGTCGCGTTCGGCCTCGCCGATCCCGCGCTCGCCGAGGCCGTAGCCGAGGTTCTCCCACGCGGTGAGGGAGCCGAACAGCGAGGTGTCGAACAGCGATGACCCGCCGAGCAGCACGCCGCTGTCGCGCCGCAGGGCCCGGAGTCGGTCCTCGCTCGCGGCGAAGACGTCCTCGCCGTCGATCCGGACCCGGCCCGCGTCCGGCGCGCGCAGCCCGGCGAGGTGGTTCACGAGGGTGGTCTTGCCGGCCCCGGAGGGTCCCATCAGCACCGTCACCGACCCGGGAGCGAGCCGGAGACCGAGCCGGACGAGCACCGGGTCGCCATCGAGGACGGTCGTGACCCGGCTGAGCTCGACGCCGGGACCTGGTTGCGCAGGCATCGACGGCCTCCGATGGTCGTGTCGGCCGACGGTAGCAATCAGTGACCTGACGATCGGCCCTCCGTAATGGGGATATCCCTCTCTCGTCCTGGGTGCTTTCGTCCCGGACAGAGCTTCGCCCGCCTTAGCCTGCGGCTATGTCGCACCCCGATCAGGTCACCGGGCCCATGCCGGTCACCCGGTACGCGGACGAGGACCGGTCCGACCGCCTGCCGCGGCGGGTCGTCGTCTCCGGCGTCGCCTGGGTCCTCGTCGCGGCCACGGCGGTCGTCGGCTGGATCGGTACGGGGGAGGCAGGCGCCAGTGGCGTCGATGACGAGTCGCTCGGCCGCATCCAGGGCCAGCTGGGGGAGTCCACGGTCGACGGTCCGTCGGCCGCGGTTCCACCGGTGCTGCTCCTCGTGGTCGCCGCACTCCTGGCGCTCGCCACGATCGGGCTCTTCGCCCGCCGGGCCGTCATGCGTCTGCTGCTCGTCGTGCTCGGGGTCGCCGCGATCGTGCTGCTCGCCCTCGTGGGCCGTTGGGAGACCCTGCCCGCGATGGTCTTCGCCGTGGTCGGCACACTCCCCCTGGTGACCGGTGGCGCGCACCGATGGCTGACGTCGCGGTGACGCCGCGGCACGGACGAGGAGGTCCGACCATGTTTCCGGGATGGGAATGGTTCTCGGTGCGGGTGGATTGGGTCCACCTGGCCCGCGGCGCATCACTGTGCTTCAGCGTGCTGGTGATCGGCGGGCTGTCCGCGCCGCTGGCCTCGCGGATCCCGCTGATCGGGCCGGCGTGGCTGATCATCACTGCCGTCGTTGCCTTCGTCGCGGCGGGGTATCGGATCGGGGACGCCGCGGTGCCCCGCCTGCACGGCGCTGCCGCTGCGGTCGCGGGGTACCTGCTGGTCCTCCCACTCGTCGCCATGGCGACCCGGTCCCTCGACCCCGTTCAGCTCGGCCTCACAACGCTCACCGCGGTCCTGATGGGGGGGCTTGCCGGCCACTTCGCCGGGCGCAACCGCGCACGCCGTCAGTCGGGCGGCTGATCTCTCAGCCGACCCGCAGTCGTCCGGAAGGGTGATGCCGGCGTCCGGGGCCCCCGGTCACGGTGACCACCCCCTTCGACCCGTCGACCTCGACGTGACCGCCGGTCGTGAGGACCCCGGTCGCCTCCTCGGTGGCGACGACGCACGGGACGCCCAGCTCACGGCAGGTGACCGCGGCCGGTGACCACCATCGCCCAGCGTCGACAACGAGGGCCGAGACGGCCGGCAACAGCGGGTTCCAGGCGGACGTGCCGGTGGGCACGGCGAGAACGTCCCCCGGCGAGAGCGCGGCAACCTCGCTCGGCGACCGCAGGACGGTAACCGGACCGTTGCCCGCGCCGGGGGCGGCCGGCGCCCCCGACAGCAGTTCGCCGACGGCGAGGCGGGGCAGCCCGCCCTCCCGCGGCCAGCGGACCGCCGCCGGGATCTCGCCCACGACGGTGACGGGTGCGCGGAAGGTGCTGAGTGCCCGGTGGTCGTAGCCCCGAAGGGAGAGCCCGTCGGGCACGACCCCACACGTCATCAGGGCGTCGAGCTCGTGCCGGGTGAGGTGGGGGAGATCCGCCCGGTGGATGTCGGTGCCCGGTCCGGGAAGCCCGTCGGCGATTCGGGCGAGGGCGATCCGCTGGGTCTGGGCGTACGCCGCGACCATTTCGGCGGCCCGATCACGCACGTCCAGCCAGACGTGTCCCCAGCCCGCGGGATCGGCGGGGACCGAGGCGATCCGGCGGCGACCCGCAGGCGCCGACGAGTCCGGGAGGTCCCGGAGCAGGTCGACGATCGCGAGCAGCTCGAGCGAGTTCCCGGCCCAGCTGCCCGCGGCCAACTCCCACGGGTTGGGACCGTGGTGTCCGTAGGAGACAACGACGGTCTCGATGGCCTGGTGCACACCGCGGACGGGACCGCTGCGGGACGCCGCGATCCGGTCGGCGAGCCCGCCCAGACCCTGGTCGAAGAGCGCCGCGACCTGACCGGCCGTCGCCGCCCGGCCGAGGGCCCACAGCACGTCCTCCACGTCGTCCCGGCTCGCGGTAGTCGTCCCGACGGCCGCGCCGGGACCGAGGGACTCGAGGGCGAGTTCGGCGAGGATCAGCAGGGTCAGCGCTTCCACCCGGGCGTGGTCGTGCTGGAACGTCGCGGCCGGCTCGACCGAGTGGTCCGGGTCCGGGGCGAGTCCGGGATCGGCGACCCGGCGCTGCGCGTCCGGAGCCAGCTCGGCGACCCAGGGGGGCGGGTGGTCGGCGGCGCTCGACGGCGAAGGGTCGAGGACCCGCTCGTCGAGCCAGACGTGTCCTCCGACCCGCGCGAGTCCGCCGCCCGCGGGCAGGCCGATCCGCTCCAGGGCAGCGTCCAGGGCAGCATCCAGGTCGGCGGCCGGGCCCGCCGACAGCGAGAAGGCGGTCAACGGGCCCGTCAGATGGTCGCCGAGGAGCGTTCGTGAGTATCTGGGGCGCTCAGGCACGTGTCGCTCCCCCCACCGGTCGATGTCGGGCGCAGTGTGCAGCGACTGTCATTTACAGTCAACTCAGACTGTTTCGCAATCAGTCCCGTGAACTGGGAAAACACTCCCGATATCGGTCGTTCGAGAGAGGTAGACACCCCGCACGGGCGATGCCCGGGCAATCGGCCCGACAGAAGGATTCCCACCGTCGGCAGCCGTGTGCGAAGGAGAGCCCGTGTTCCCAGGAGTCCATGCGAAGACGCATCCGGACAAGGCCGCGATCATCGAGGCCGAGACCGGTCGGGCCACCACCTATGCAGAGCTCGACGAGCGGTCGCTGCGGCTGGCGCGCGTGCTCGCCGACGCGGGCCTGCGGCGGGGTGACCATGTCGCGTTCCTGTCCGAGAACGCCCCTGAGGTGTTCGAGGTGTATTGGGCCGCGCTGCGTTCCGGCCTCTACGTCACGGGCATCAACCATCACCTGGCTCCCGCCGAGGTCGCCTACATCGTCAACGACTGTGGGGCCCGCGCGCTGATCGTCGGCGCGTCCAAGGCGGAGCTTGCGACGGACGTCGTCGCCGAGACGCCGAACGTGCAGCTGCGGCTCGCATTCGGCGGAGCCGTGCCGGGCCACGGCTCCTATGAGGACGCGCTGGCGGGCGTCACCGCCGAGCCGCTCGAGAGCCAGCCCCGCGGCGCGGACATGCTCTACTCCTCCGGCACCACGGGCCGTCCCAAGGGGATCAAGCCTGCTCTCCCGGACCGCCAGGTCGACGAGCCCGGAGACATGTTCACCGCCGTGTTCGGGAAGATTTACGGGTTCGGTGAGGACACCGTCTACTACTCCCCGGCTCCGACCTACCACGCCGCGCCGCTGCGCTTCGGAGGGATCGTGCAGGCGCTCGGCGGCACGCTGGTCATGGCGAAGAAGTTCGACGCCGTCGCGGCGCTGGAGGCCATCGCGCAGCACCGGGTCACGCACAGCCAATGGGTTCCGACCATGTTCGTGCGGATGCTCAAGCTCCCCGAGGAGGTGCGCACCGCCTACGACGTCTCGTCGCTGCGGGTCGCCGTGCATGCCGCGGCGCCCTGCCCCGTCGACGTGAAGCAGCAGATGATCGACTGGTGGGGTCCGATCCTGCAGGAGTACTACTCCTCGACCGAGGGCAACGGGATCACCCTGATCGACTCGGAGCAGTGGCTGCGCAAGCCTGGCTCGGTCGGGAAGGCGGGCCTGGGCGTCATCCACATCTGCGACGACGACGCGGGCGGCAAGGAGTTGCCGGTCGGCGAGGTCGGCACCGTCTACTTCGAGCGCGAAGCCGTGCCCTTTGAGTACCACAACGACCCCGAGAAGACGCGTGCCGGCCAGCACCCGGACCACGAGAACTGGTCGACCACCGGTGACGTCGGCTACCTCGATGACGAGGGCTACCTCTACCTGACCGACCGCAAGGCCTTCATGATCATCTCCGGCGGGGTGAACATCTACCCGCAGGAGGTCGAGGACTGCCTCACCCTGCACCCCAAGGTCTACGACGTGGCCGTGATCGGCATCCCGGACCCCGAGATGGGCGAGCAGGTCAAGGCGGTGGTGCAGCCCGCCCACGGCGTCGTCATCGGCCCCGAGCTGGAGGCGGAGCTGCTGGAGTTCGTCCGCGAGCGGATCGCGCGCTACAAGGCGCCGCGCAGCATCGACTTCACGGACACGCTGCCGCGCAGTGCCACCGGCAAGCTGGTGAAGCACCAGATCAAGGAGCGTTACACCGCGAAGGTCTGATCACCACCGCCATCAGGGCCCCGGACGCGGATACGCGCTCGGGGCCCTTCGCACGTCCCTCCACAGTGGCTGGTGAGTGCCCCGATGGGGATGGCCGATGGAGGCACGGATCCACCACCGGCGGGCGATGTGGCGGGGGCCTCGTCCCGGCGACCATTCGTCACGTTGCTGATACGCACGGTGACAGTCGGTCCGCCGCCGTGCCGAATCCCCGAGGAGAACCAGATGGGCTACTTCGCCGACGCCAACGAGGTCGACAAGTACATCGGTGGCGTGTTCCGCGCCGCAGCGGAGCACCCCGAGTCGGGCCCGAAGTTCCGCTCCGCCGGCATCAACCTGCGGGTCCTGTACACCGACCCTGACGTGGAGATGTGGGTCCTCATGCGCGAGCCCGCCATGGAGGTCACCACCGGCCCGTCGGACGAGACCGCCGACATCACGCTGATGATGCGCAGCGACACCGGCGACAAGTACTGGCGCGGGGAGTACAACCTGGCCGTCGGTCTGGCCAAGGGCGAGGTCAAGGCCAAGGGCCCGGTGAACAAGATCCTGAAGCTGGTCCCGCTGACCAAGCCGCTGTTCCCGATGTACCGCGACCTGGTGGCCGACAAGGACGCGGCCCAGGCCTGATTCGGCTGCGCGAGAAGGAGACACCCCCATGGCGACGATGAAGGCTGTCGTCCTCCGCAAGCCCTTCGAGGTGGTGGTCGACGAGGTCGAGCGCCCCACGATCACCGATCCCGCCGATGTGCTGCTGCGGGTGGACCTCACCGCGATCTGCGGCACCGACCTGCACCCTTACGACGGGCGGATCGAGCTCGAGGAGGACGTCGTCCTCGGCCACGAGTTCGTCGGCACCGTCGTCGAGGTCGGCAGCGCGGTCAACCTGGTGAGCGAGGGCGACCGCGCGGTCGCCTCCTGCGTCGTCAGCTGCGGACACTGCCGCAACTGCAACCGCGGGCGTCCCGGACAGTGCGCCGGCACCCGAATCTTCGGTCTCGGCCTCACCTTCGGCAGCCTCTCCGGCGGCCAGGCCGAGTACGTGGTCGTGCCGAATGCGGACCTGACGCTGCGTAAGCTGACCGACGAGGGCGCGGGCAACGACGAGGACAAGCTCTTCGTCGGCGACATCATGGCCACCGGGTACGAGGCTGTGCGCAAGGTGATCCGCCCCGGTGACAGTGTCGCCGTGGTCGGTGCCGGGCCGGTCGGTCTCTGCGCGGCCATGTCGGCGAACGTGCTCGGTGCCAGCCGGGTCATGGTCGTGGACAAGGTCGCCGCGCGACTCAAGGAAGCCGAGGCGATCGGCGCGGTCGGCATCGACGCGTCGGTGACCGACCCGACCGAGGCGGTCCAGGACCTCACCGACTGGCGGGGGGCCGATGTCGTGATCGACGCCGTCGGTCATCCGTCGGCGCTGCTCTCGGCATGCGCGCTCGTTGCGTCGGGTGGGTCCATCTCGATCCCGGGCGTGTACCTGGAGGACTCCATCGACATCCCGTTCGGGGACCTGTACCTCAAGGGCGTGTCGATTCACCAGGGCGTCGCGAACATCATCAACTACATGGACGAGACGCTGGCGCTGATCGCCGCGGGCAAGCTGGATCCGAGCCGGTTCATCTCGCATCGCATGCCGATGTCGGAGGCCACCGAGGCCTACCGGATGTTCGCCGAGCGCGAGGCGACCAAGATCGTCCTGGACCCGACCCGATGACCGCGACGACGGTGCGGCACTTCCCGATGCTCGTCGGCGGGGAGGCGGTGGACTCCGAGCAGCTGCTGGAGATCCGCGACCCGCAGAACGGCGAGCTGATGGCCACCGCGGCCGCGGGCGGGGCGAAGGAGATCGACGCGGCGGTCGAGGCCGCCAAGTCCTCCTTCGCCTCCGGTGAGTGGTCCAGGGCGACCCCGACACACCGTGCCCAGGTGCTCCATGCAGTCGCCGACAAGCTGGGCGAGCGGCTGGACGAGCTCGTCGAGCTGGAGATCATGGCGAACGGCGCCACGATTCGGCAGGCGACCGGCTTCCACGTCGGCTACGCCGCGCCGCACCTGGCGTTCTTCGCCGATCTCGCCGCGAAGTACGAGTTCGAGACGCCCATGCCGCGCGCCACCTTCCCCGTACTCGGGCAGAGCACGCTGCGGCGTGAGCCGATCGGAGTCTGCGGCGCGATCGCGCCGTGGAACTTCCCGCTGCTGCTGGCACTGTGGAAGTTCGCGCCCGCACTGGCCGTGGGGAACTCGGTGGTCGTGAAGCCGGACGAGAAGACCCCGCTGACCACGTTGGAGTTCGGCCGTATCGCCGAGGAGTGCGGTCTGCCGAAGGGCGTGTTCAATGTCGTCCCCGGCCCCGGGCCCGAGGCGGGCGCCCGCCTGGCCTCCCACCCGGACGTCGGCAAGATCGGGTTCACCGGCTCGACGGACATCGGGCGCGAGGTGATGCGGCTGGCGTCCGGCACGGTGAAGTCGGTGACGCTGGAGCTCGGCGGCAAGTCGCCGGCCCTCGTCCTGGAGGACGCCGACATCGACCTCGCGGTCGACGGCGTGCTGTACGGCTGCATGCTGTACTCGGGCCAGATCTGCGAGTCGATGACCCGCCTGCTGCTGCCCGACTCCATCCACGACGAGTTCGTGGAGCGCCTCGTGGCGCGGGCAAGCACGATCCAGCTCGGCGACACCCGGGACTGGGAGACCGACATGGGGCCGGTGGTCTCGGCCAAGCAGCACGAGCGGATCCTCGGCTACATCGCCTCCGGCAAGGAGGAGGGCGCCACGGTGGCCCTCGGCGGCGGCGTGCCGAAGGGCGAGCAGTTCGAGCGTGGGCACTGGATCGAGCCGACCATCTTCACCGGCGTGCGCAACGACATGCGCATCGCCCGTGAGGAGATCTTCGGCCCGGTGCTGTCGGTCATCCGCTACGGCAGCGAGCGCGAGGGCATCGAGCTCGCGAACGACACCCCGTACGGCCTCGCGTCGTCGGTGTGGAGCAGCGACAACTCCCACGCCCTCGAGGTGGCGGACAAGATCCAGGCCGGCTCGGTGTGGATCAACGACGCGCACCAGATCAACTGCGAGGTGCCGTTCGGTGGCTACAAGCAATCGGGCGTGGGCCGTGAGCTCGGCCCGCACGCCCTCGACCCGTACACCGAGGTGAAGAACGTCCACCTCGACCTGTCCGGTCGACGCGACGCACGGCCGTACGACGTCCTGCTCAGCCACGCGGACGACTAGGCACGTGAGCGCGACGGCCGCGGAGGCCGGGCTGTGGGGCATCACGTCGCAGCCCGGCCTCCGCGGTGCGTGCGGCAGGAGCGTTCCATGACCACGGCGATCGACCATCGTCTCCTGGAGATTCTCCGGCGGGCCGCAGACGGCGTCCCGCCCGAGGGCTCGCCGGGTGGGATCGAAGTGCTGTCCCGTCCGCTCGGTGGACCGTCTGCAGTGCTCGTCCTCGACGGTCGTGGCATCGTCGCGGCGGACGTCGCGCCGTCCTGGGTCCTCGACCACTTCCCGCCGGGCTTCGACGGACCGGACGAACACCACCCGATGCTGTCGCCGACCTTCCTGGCGGCGCTCGGACGGCGCCTGGGTGCCCCCTCGGCGGGTGTGGACGTGCTCTTCGGCGTCCCGGGGACGGCGGCAGGCACCGCCGGGCGGTTCGTCGAGATCGGCGACCACCCACTGGCTTGGTCGGACCATCGCACCGACGTGCGCACGTTCCGGTACCTCGGCCAGGAGAGCGCGACCATCTCGGTCGGGCGGGGGCCCGCCGGGCGCTGGGACGTCTGGATCGACCCCGCGGGACACCCGCCGTGCAGACCGGGACGGACGTGCGAACTGCTCGACGCGATCAAGGTCCTCGTCCCCCCGCGATCCCCGGTCTTCACGACCGTGCCCGCGTGCTCGGCCGCCGCGCTCGCCCTCGTCGTGGGGGTGGGGTTCCGTCCCCTCGGTGCGGAGGTGCTGTTCCCCGAGCCCGAGGGCCCCGACGAACCCGATGACGAGGAGGCCTGAGTGAGGCTCGGCTACCACCTGGGCTACTGGTCCGCCGGCCCGCCTGCGGGCGCAGCCGATACCGTTCGTGAGCTCGAGGATCTGGGCTACGACTCGGTGTGGACCGCCGAGGCCTACGGCTCCGATGCGTTCACCCCGCTCGCCTGGTGGGGCGCCGCGACCAGCCGGATCACCCTCGGCACCAACCTCGTCCAGCTCTCGGCCCGCACCCCGGCTGCGACCGCGATGGCGGCCATGACACTGGACCACCTGTCCGATGGGCGGATGGCGCTGGGGCTCGGTGTGTCGGGGCCCCAGGTCGTCGAGGGTTGGTACGGCACCCCGTACCCGCGTCCCCTGGCCCGGACGCGCGAGTACGTCGAGATCATCCGGCGGATCGTGGCTCGGGAGGAGCCCGTCGAGTTCGACGGGCAGTTCCACCAGCTTCCCGTCGCGGGCGGAACAGGTCTGGGCAAACCTCTCCGGTCGACGCTGCACCCGCGGCGCCCGGACATCCCCATCCTGCTGGGTGCGGAGGGTCCCAAGAACGTCGCCCTCGCCGCCGAGATCGCAGACGGTTGGCTGCCATTGTTCTTCTCCCCGAAGGCCGACTCGTTCTACCGGGACGCGTTGGCAGAGGGTTTCGGCCGTCCGGGCGCCCGGCGCAGCGCCGCCGACTTCCAAGTCGCCGCGTCGGTGCCGATGATCGTCGACGACGACCTGGAGAAGGCCGCGGACCGGGTCCGGCCACTTCTCGCCCTCTACATCGGTGGAATGGGCGCCCAGGGGACGAACTTCCATCTCGACGTCTTCGCGCGAATGGGGTGGGAGGGCGCGTGCGCAGACGTTCAGGAGCACTTCCTGGCCGGGCGCAAGCGCGAGGCCATCGCCGCAGTCCCACTCGAGCTGGTCACCGACGTGGCGCTGATCGGTCCGCCGGGCAGGCTGCGCGAGGAGGTGGCTCGCTGGTCGGAGACGGCTGTGACGAGCCTGCTGGTGCAGTCGGTGCCGTTCGGCGGCGACGATCTCGCCGGCCTGCGGGCGATCGCGGGGGCACTCCGCTGAGCTGTCCCGGGGCGTCCCTCCCCCTTTGGAGAGACGGGGACGCCCTCCGCGAGGGATGTAGGAAGCTCTCGCATTCCGCACACTAATGACAACGGTGCGTAACCCATCCCGAACCGGCGACGTACCAAGACCAGGAGGCTCCTGTGAGTACCGACACCTCTTTCGAGAACGACTTCGCCACCGAGTTCGAGGATGACGAGGACGGCGTCCAGATGCTGCCGGCCACGTCCGAGCGCAAGCCGGAGCACTATCCGGTGGACATCTCGACGAAGGCGTTCTGGAACCTCACGTCCGAGGAGCGCGAGGAGACCTTCAAGATCCTCCGCAAGGAGCAGCCGGTCTCCTGGCAGCGCCCGGTCGACGACGCCGTCAACCCGGACCCGGACGACCCTGGCTACTGGGCCGTGGTGAAGCACGCCGACATCGTGAAGGTGAGCCGCGACAACGAGACCTTCGTGTCCGGTCAGGGCGTGCTCTTCGACCTGCTGCCGCCGATCTTCCTCGAGCTCACCCAGTCCTTCCTGGCGATGGACAACCCGAAGCACGACATGCTGCGCAAGCTCGTGTCGTCGGCGTTCACCCCGAAGCAGATCAAGCTGATCGACGACAAGATCAAACTGGCCGCCAAGGAGATCGTCGACTCCTTCGCCTCGGATCCGTCCGGCGAGGTCGAGTTCGTCGCCGCCTGCTCCGAGAAGCTGCCCACCCGGATCTTCTCCGACATCATGGGCATCCCCGAAGAGTTCCGTGAGCAGACCGCGAAGTCGGCCGCCGACATCGTGGCCTGGGCGGACCCGGAGATCCTCGGCGACCGGCTCGCCGACGAGGTCCAGGTCGAGGCCGCCACGATCCTGCACGACATCGCGGAGCAGCTCATCGAGCTCAAGCGCCGCGAGCCGGGCGACGACCTGCTGACCTCGCTGATCGCCGCAGAGGTCGACGGGCGCAAGCTCGACGAGTTCGAGATCGGTTCGTTCTTCGTGCTCATGGCGGTGGCCGGTACCGACACCACCAAGCACACGACCAGCCTCACCATGCGCGCCTTCACCCACTTCCCGGAGCAGAAGAAGTGGCTGATGGAGGATTACGACGCGCGCATCGGCAACGCGATCGAGGAGTTCATCCGCTACGCGTCGCCGGTGATGACCTTCCGCCGTACCGCGGTCAAGGAGACCGAGCTGGGCGGGCACCCGATCATCCCGGGCGACAAGGTCGTCATGTTCTACCCGTCGGGCTGCATGGACTCCGACGTCTTCGAGAACCCCGAGAAGTTCGACCTGGCCCGGCCCAACGCCCGCGAGCACGTCGGCTTCGGTGGCGGCGGTGTGCACTTCTGCCTGGGCAACCAGCTCGCGAAGTCCATGCTGCGGGCGATCTTCAAGGAGCTGCTCTTCCGCATCCCCGAGTTCGAGGCGGGCGAGCCGGAGCTGCTCGGGACGAACTTCATGCGCGGTGTCAAGCGGATGCCGCTGCGCTTCACACCCGAGAAGGTGAGCTGACATGGGACTGCGGATCGAGCTCGACCCCGGCAAGTGCAGCGGCCTCGGCCTCTGTGAGGCGGAGGCCCCGGAGCTGTTCGAGGTCCAGGAGGACGGCTCCCTGACCGTCCTCGACGACCACCCGTCGGCCGACCGCCGCGCCGAGTGCGAGGCCGCCGTGGCCTCCTGCCCGACCGAGGCGCTGCGCCTCGTCGAGGACTGATTCCCGAACCGACCGCGCTCCCCACGCGGTTCCTGCCGCCCCGGCCCCACCACCGCACCCGTGGGCCGGGGCGGCTCCCCTTCCCAGGAGTCCTGATGGATCACCTCGTCGTCGTCGGCGCGTCGCTCGCCGGCATCCGGGCCGTGGAGTCGGCCCGGAAGGCCGGGCACACCGGTCCGGTCACCCTGGTCGGTGCCGAGGAGCACCTTCCCTACGACCGGCCCCCGCTGTCCAAGGCCTACCTGGAGGAGGCCGAGCCCGACGACGTCCGCTTCCGTACCGAGGAGCACCTGCGCGACGAGCTGGCCGTCACCCTGCGGCTCGGTGCCCCGGCGACGGGGCTGGACCCCAAGGGCCGCATCGTGGCGGTGGGGGAGGACGAACTCGCCTACGACGCACTGGTCGTGACGACCGGCGGCGCCGCCCGGACCCTGCCGGGGGAGCCGCTCGAAGGCGTGCACACCCTGCGGACGCTCGATGACGCGATCGCGGTCCGTGCGGCACTCGATGCCGGCGCGCGCACCGTCGTGATCGGGGCCGGCTTCATCGGCTCGGAGGTCGCCAGCGGCGCTCGCAAGCGTGGCCTGTCCGCGACGATCGTCGAGGCGCTCCCGGTGCCGCTGGTGCGCTCCGTGGGTGAGGACATGGGTCATGCCTGCGCCGCACTGCACCGGGCGAACGGCACCGATCTGCGGTGCGGGGCCACGGTCGAGGCGCTCGAAGGAGCGGACGGCCGGGTCACCGGGGTCCGGCTCGAGGGCGGCGAGGTCCTGCCCGCCGACCTGGTCGTCGTCGGAATCGGGGTGAATCCGGCGACCGGTTGGCTGGAGGGCTCGGGGATCGAGCTGCACGGGCGCGACGGCGGCGTCGTCGCCGACGCCACCCTGCGCGCCGCCGACCGCGTGTATGCGGCCGGCGACGTCGTCCACTTCCCGAACGCGCTCTTCGACGGTGAGCTGATGCGCCTGGAGCACTGGACCACCGCCGCCGAACAGGGCGCTCTGGCGGCCCGGAACGCGCTCGACCCGGAGTCCGCCACCGAGCTCGGCACCGTGCCGTATTTCTGGTCCGACTGGTACGGCAGCCGCATCCAGTTCGTCGGGCGCCCGCAGGCGGACGAGATCCGGGTCGCCAGTGCGCCCGATGACCCGAAGTTCCTCGCGCTCTACCGTCGGGGTGACCGGCTGATCGGCACGATCACGATCGACCGCCCGACCCAGATCATGAAGTACAAGCGGCTGATCTCGAAGCGCGCGAGCTGGGCCGAGGCCCTCGAGTTCGCCGGGTTGGGCTGACCTGGCGAAGCGGGTGAGCCGTCAGGGGCGGCGGCTGCTCCCGCGGGGAACGACGAGGTGGGGCTGCCGGGGCGGCTGCCCCACCTCGTCGTCGTTCCTCGGGTCGAAATCCGGTCCTCAGCCCGCGCCGACGAGCTTTCGGTAGGCGCCCACCACCGGCTCCAGCTCGTCGGGCGTGGCCCCGTGCATGATCACGCCGGTGGCGCCGAGCTCGACCTGCCGGCGGACCGCCTCGGCGCACTGCTCGGGGTCGCCGTAGGCGGCCGCTCCGGTCCACTCCGCGGGCAGCAGTGTGGCGATGTGCTCCAGCTGTTCGACGGTGGCGACCTGGTCGATCATGTTCCCGCCGAAGGAGCGCACGACGGGGTCGTCGCGCAGCCGACGCAGCACCGCCGGGTCCCAGCGGTTGGCCCGCACGACCCCCTCGCCGTACCCCGGCAACTGCAGGTAGGTGGCGAGCCGTGCTGTGACCTTCTTCAGCCGCACCTCGGGCTCGGGTTCGCCGGTGATGGTGGCGAGCACCGACCAGATCTCGATCGAGTCCGGATCGCGGCCGGCCTGCTCGGCTGCCGTCCGGACGTCCTGCACGCACCGGACGAGGGTCTCGTCGGTGAAGAAGGTGTGCAGCACAATCTGGTCGAACGCCCGCCCGCCCAGCGCACAGGTCTTCGGGCCCCACGCAGTCAAACCGAGTGGGATGTCCTCGTCGAACGACGCGTCGAGCAGGCGGAGGGTGTCGTAGCGCCCGGCCGGCCCATCGTGGCCGACCACGGTCTCGCCCCGCCACAGGCGCCGCATCAGGCCGGCGAAATCCTCCAGCTGGTCGGTGGTGACAGCCGGGATGCCGAGCATGTCGAACAGCGGCTTGATCCCGCGCCCCAGCCCCAGGGTGAAGCGGCCGCCGGTCATTCGGTGCATCGTGGTGGCGTACGAGCCCGTGATCACCGGGTGGCGGGTGTTGTGGTTGGTCGCCGCGGTTGCGATTGCGATCCGCTCGGACACGGCGCCGGCAGCACCGGAGAGTACGGCGGCCTCCTTGACGTTCCACCGCTCGGAGATGAAGGCGGCGCCGATCCCGATCTCCTCCGCCCGCCGGACCTCGTCGATGAGCGCTCGGGGCGTCTCGGCGTGGCCCGCGAGCGTGTAGAAGCCGAGCTCGGGGATCTGGTCGATCGCGGCCGGGCCGGCGCTCTGCGGCCGGGTCACGGGCGGGGAAGCAGGCTGAGGGCGTCCAGGTCCTGCACCTGTGCCGAGACCCGCTGGAGCCAGAGGGCGAACATGGCGTCACCCCGCTCGGTCCGCTGTACGAGCATCGCGGCGTAGGTCGCCATGAAGTAGCCGAGGAAGGCGTTGTAGCGGTAGTCGTCCCAGCAGCGCTCAAAGGGGTAGCCGGTGACCCCGCGCGCCAGCAGGCCGTCGTGGTAGATGCGCAACAGGTCGCGCTCGTGGTCCCGGCGCACGTCGGTGGGCAGGCAGCCGCCGAGGAAGTAGGCGACGTCCGCGGTGCCTGGGGCCGGCAGAAGCGTCTGCCAGTCGACGATCCCGACGGGCTCGGCGCCGCCCAGGATCTCGAACAGCATGTTGTCGAGGCGGAAGTCGCCGTGGGTAAGAGTCCACGGCCGGGGCTGGTGGGCGAACCACTTCCCGATGACGGGCGCGAAGACGCGGCCGATCGCCAGGTCGTCGTCGCCCAGCCGCGGCCCGAAGAGCTCGGCGTACTGGGCGAACAGGCCGGGGTAGGTCTCGGCGATGCGGGCGGTCCACGGCTCACGGACATCCCACGACGCGGAGTCGAGGTCGGCGTGGCCCCACAGCGGGGCGTGCATGCCCGCGGCGGCATCCATGACGGCCTCGGCCTGGGCGAGGGAGCAGCCCGCGATCTGATCGCCGGTCTCCGCGGGCCCGAGGTCCTCGAGGACGAGGACGAAGTCACCGCTCGCCTCGTCTCGGGCGACGTGGAAGCAGTGCGGAGCGCGGACGTCGAGCGCCGCGACCAGCTCGGCGTAGAACGTGGTCTCGCGGGTGTAGAGCAGCTCGCCGGCGGCGACCTGCCGGAAGGCTTCCACCTCGGACGGGAACTTGCAGACCACGCTCGCGGGCGCCTCGCCGGCTTCGCCGTCGTAGGTCAGGGTGAAGCGGATGCTCTCGCAGACCAGGCCGTTGCCGACCCTGCTGTGCTCGACCGCGACGACGGTCGCGGTGGAGGCCAGCGCACCGGCGGCGCGCAGCACCTGGGTGAACCACGCCGGGGTGGCCTCCTCGGCCCCGCTGGGGACTGTGATCTCCGACGACACTGGGGAGAGGGTCATGGTGGTCCTTCCACGCTCGCGGCCATCGACGTGGCCATTTCCGACGGGTGCAATCCCGCGCGCCGGGCGGCTGCGGGTCGCTAGACGTGTCGGCGGCGGCCGATCACGTCGTCGTGATCACGCTGGGGAGCGGAACAACGGGAGAAGTCTCGCTGCGAGCGAGGTCACAAAGCCATGGCTGCGCGGCCAGCGTTGGCCACCCGAGCTCCTCCAGTTGAGGCAGAATCCAGAGGACAGTCCGGCCATTGACGGGGTTTGTTGTCGCTGATGCGCAGAACCTTTGCCTCTTATGCGCGACTTTCCCAGGAGGAGCTCATGACCGACGCCCCCTCGGATCTGGTCCGCCGAGTGGCCTACGAGCTGCTCCCGTTGACGGTGAACATCGCGGAGGAGATCACCGAGCACGTCCTGCGGGTCGTGCCGGAGCTTGCGCCGGGCCGGTCGGCCGACGAGGTGCATCTGGTGCAGGAGAGCAACGAGCAGAACTGCGGCGCGGTGCTGTCCACGCTCGCCTTCGGTGTTACTGCGACCACCATCGAGCCTCCTGCGGCGACGCGGCGGCTGCTCCACGACCTCGCCGCGAACGGGGGGACGCTGGCCCACCTTCTGCGGGGATATCGGGTCGGGCAGGAAGGGCTCTGGCGGATCTGGAGCGCACATGCCCACGAGCGGGTGCCGTCGGCCGAGCTCTACGAGGTTCTCCGGGTGTCGTCGGCGCACCTCTACGAGTTCGTCGACCGGGCCTGTCAGATGATCGTCGAGGAGTACGAGGCACTTGCGGAACCGTCCGGATCCGCGCCGGGTGCGGGCCGGGACGAGCTGATCCGGGCGCTTCTGGGGTCGGGGCCGGTCGATCTCGCCGCCCTGTCGCAGGCCCTCGGCCACCCCTTGACGGACGTTCACGTGGCACTGTTCGCCGCGCCACTGTCCGCCGCGGCAACCACGCGGCGGCAGCTGCAGCACGTCGTCACGGCGGCGGGTGTCCCTGCCTTGGTGCTCCCGGGGGCCGCAGGGACGTGGTGGGGCTGGCTCAGCTGGCCGGCGCAACCGTCCTCCGACGTGCTGAACGGGCTCGCCGCCCTACCGGTCGCCGACGTCGTGGTCGGCATGGGGGAGCCCGCCGCCGGCCACGACGGGTTCCGCCGTTCCCACGCGCAGGCCCGGACCGCGCACCAGGTCGCCACGATGGGCCTGGCTCCGCGGGCCGGCGTCGTCCGGCACCGCGAGGTGGAGATCGCCGCCGTACTGTGCAGCGACCCCGAACGGGCGCGGCGGCTGGCCATCGACCGGCTCGGCCCCTTGGCCGCGCAGGACGAGACGGCGGCACGGCTGCGCGCCACGCTGCGAGCACTGCTGCGACACGGACACAACCGGGCGGCGGCGGCGAAGGCCCTCACCGTCCACCACAAGACCGTCACCTATCGCGTGACCCAGGCCGAGGAGCTGCTCGGACGCTCCCTGGCCTGGGACACCTTCGACCTCGAGGTCGCCCTGGCGATCGAGGAGGCGCTGGGTGGGCTGTAGTGAGTGACCCTCAACTGGTCTCGCCGGCCTCGCGCAGCAGGTAGGGCTGCAGGTGGCGGTAGCCACGGACCTGCAGGGGCTTGAGCCGGCGCACGCGGAGCCGCTCGTCGCCCTCGATCCCGTGCGCGACCTCGCGGTCGACCAGCACGGTGTCGGGGCGGGCGTGGGTGGTGAGCCGGGCGGCGATGTTGACCGGTTCGCCGTAGACGTCGCCGTAGCGCATCAGGACGTCGCCGGCGGCGAGCCCGATCCGCAGCGGGGGGAGCGAGGGGTCGCGGCGTACCCGTTCGCGCAGCCGCAGGGCCAGCCACGCGGCCTCGGCGGGCTCGTCAATCACGAAGAGCACCTCGTCGCCGATCGTCTTGACCAGCCGCCCGCCGCACTCGGTGATCACCCCGGTCGTGCCGGCTTCGAAGTGCTCGATCATTTCGGACAGCTCGGCGAAGGAGCGCCGCCGCGTGGTGCGGGTGACGCCGACCATGTCCGCGAACCCGACGGTGGTGCGGCTCTGCGGGGTGTCGTCACCGACGCCGTCGACCATGAAGCCCGTCGCGTGCCTGAGTTGCGGCCGAAGACCCGCGCGCCGACCCGTGCGACGACACCGTGGGGCGCTCCTGGGCGGGCGTCTCCGGCGCCGGGTGGGGGCCGGAGGGAGCACCGGTCCCCACCCGTGGGCCGGGTTGGGTCGGGCCGCTGCTCAGTCGCGGTAGCGGCCGTGGCGCTTCTCGGCGAAGGCGGCGAGCGCCTCGTCCAGGTCCGCGGAGAGCAGCATTCCGCCGTTCCACGTGGCGATCTGCTCCAGGCCGTCGGCCACCGAGTGGTCACGCGCGTACGTGATCGCGTACTTGGTGCCGCGCAGGGCGAGAGGCGGCTTCGCCGCCAACTGGACCGCGAGGGCGTCGACCTCGGCGTGAAGAGTCTCCACGTCCGCGAAGGCGCGGTTGACCAGCCGGAGTCCCTCGGCCTCACCGCCCGGTACGGTGCGGCCGGTGTAGGCGAGTTCGCGGGCCACACCCTCACCGACGATGCGGGGGAGCCGCTGGAGGACGCCGACGTCCGCTGCCAAGCCCATGTCGATCTCTTTGATCACGAACTTGGCGTCCGCGGTCGCGTAGCGCAGGTCGCATGCCACCGCGAGGTCCATTCCGGCCCCGACGCAGGCGCCGTGCACGGCTGCCACAACCGGCTTGCGGCACCGTTCGACGCTGGTGATGACGTCCTGCAGGTCGAGGATGATCCGCCGTAGCTCCTCGGCCGCCCGGCCGGCGCAGTCCTGGCCGGGGCCCGCGACCCGCCGGAAGTCCGCGAGCATATCCAGGTCGATGCCCGCGCAGAAGTGCTTGCCCTTGCCCGCCAGGACGACGACCCGGACCGCTGGGTCCCGGTCGAGTGCGTCCACGGCTTCACGCAGCTCCGACCACAGCGCACGGTTCATGGCGTTGGCCTGGCCCGGCCGGTCGAGCCACAGGTGCGCGACCCCACCCTCCACCGCGACTGCGACGGTCGTCGGTTCTCCCATCGTCGGCCGCCTAGCGGGGGTCGACGAAGAAGTCGAGCTCGGGATCGTCGCCGCCGCCGTAGGGCGACAGGTCGGTGACCCCGGTCTCGGCCAGCACGTCGACGTCGATGAAGGTCTCGCCGGTCCGCTCCGACGGCAGCCCGAGGACGGCGACCGCCGCGTCCGCCATGATCTGCGGCGAGCGGGCACGGGAGGCGGCCTCCTCCCCGCCCAGCAGGTTGACCACGGCGGCGGTGGCGATCGTGGTCTGGGGCCAGAGGCAGTTGGCGGCGATCCCGTCCTCGGCGAACTCCGCCGCCCAGCCCAGCGTCAGCAGGGTCATCCCATACTTGGACAGCATGTACGCCGGGAACTTGCCCAGCCAGTGCGGTGCCAGATTGATCGGCGGTGACAGCGTCAGCACACGCGCCCGGTCGGACTTGCGCAGGTGCGGCAGCGCGGCGCGGGTCAGTAGGAACGTCCCGCGCGAGTTGATCTGCTGCATCAGGTCGTACCGTTTGACCGAGAGCTCCTCGGTGCCGACGAGGTTCAGTGCACTGGCGTTGTTGACCACGATGTCGACGCCGCCGAAGCGCTCGACGGCGGAGGCGACCGCGCGCTCGACGTCCGCCTCCACACGGACGTCCCCGACCACGGCGAGGGCCTGGCCCCCCGCCTCCTCGATCTCGGCGACGGCGGTGTGCACCGTTCCGGGCAGGCGGGGGTCCGGCTGGTCGGTCTTGGCGAGGATGACGACGTTGGCACGGTGTCGGCCCGCCGCGACGGCGATGGCAAGGCCGATGCCGCGGCTACCGCCCGACATGAGGATCGTGCGGCCGCTGAGGGATTCGCTCATGGGATCTTCTCCGTGGGTGGTGGGGCTCAGCCGGTGACGTCGCGGCCGATCAGCTGGCGCGCCACGATCCACTGCTGCAGCTCGTTGGCGCCCTCGAAGATCTCCAGGATCTTGGCGTCGCGGTACATCTCCTCGAGGCGGTAGGACTCGCCGCTCTCCGAGACCTGCCGGGCGAAGCCGACCGCGCCGTGGATCTGGATGGCCTCCCGGACGAGGTCGTTGGCCAACCGGGTGCCGTAGGCCTTGGCCATCGCGGCCTCGGGCTCCGCGGAGCGGTCGCCGCGGTCGAGCAGGACGGCGGCCTTCTGGTAGAGGCTGCGGGCGCACTCGATCTCCGTGGCGCGCTGGGCCATCTGGAACTGCCAGTGCTGCATGGCGCCGAGCGGGCCACCGAAGACCTGACGGGTGCGCAGCCGCTCCACAGACAGGTCGAGCGCGGCCTGGGCGACACCCACACCCGCGGCGCCGATCCCGATCCGCCCGCGGACGAGCGCGGACAGGGCGACCCCGAGTCCGTTGCCGGGCGTCCCGAGCAGGTTCTCGCGCGGGACGTGCACGCCGTCGAACACGATGTCGGCGGTGATCTGTCCGCGGTGGCCCATCTTCAGGTCCGGGTCGCCGATCCGGACGCCCGGCGAGGCCAGGTCCACGAGCAGCATGTGTGCCCGCTTCGTGTCGGAGGCGCGGACCAGGACGGACACCCAGCCGGCCACCACGCTGTTGGTGATCCACCTCTTACGACCGGTCACGACGAACCCGTCGGCGGTCTCCTCGGCCACGGTCTGCATCCGCTCGGCGGTGAGGTCCGAGCTCGTCTCGGGCTCGGTGGTGGCAAACGAGAACGCGGTCCGCCCGGAGACGAGCTCGGGGATCAGCCGGGCCCGCAGCTCGTCGGACGCGTAGGTCAGGGTCTGCGGGACAAGGATGCACTGGCCGTCGTACACGCCCGCCATCGACGAAGAGTGGTAGGCGATCTCCTCGGTGACGGTGCAGGTGCCGAGCATCGGGTACTCGAGGCCACGGCCGAAGTCCTCGCCGAACGGGACCGCGAACAGGCCCTCGTCGGCCAGTCCGCGGAACGCCTCCCACGGGAACGATTCCCTCGACTCCTCCCGCGTGCCGATGTCCCGGGCGAACGGGGCGAGCCGCTTCTCGACCGCCGCGCGGGCCTCGGCCCGTAGTGCGACGGTCTCCTCGGGCAGGAAGACGTCGTGGGTCATCCGGTCCTGCGTGCGGGGTACGAGCGAGGTCATCGAGGTCCTTCGTCGGTCGGTGGTAATCGGGGTCGAGCCTGGTCGAGGTGGGCCCGCGGAGCCAGGCTCCGAGCCATTCGGGGGAGGTCTTCACCCCCAATGCCGGAGGCCCGGGCGGGCCGGGGTCATCGAGCCGGGCGGCTGACGAAGCAGTCGGCGTGGAACCATCCGGCCGCCTCCTTCCCGGTCGGATCCAGCCCGCGGGTGCGGACGTCGGCCACCGCGGCGGCCTGCTCCGCGGCGTCGGTGAAGCGCCGTTGGCGCACCGTGCCCGGTACTCGGCGGGTGACGAGGCCGTGTGCGTCGAGGACGGCTTCGATGTCGTCGTAGGGGAAGACGCGCAGCACGAGGACGATCAGGCGGACGGTCGGCGGCAGGTGCGCCAGGAGTCGCTCGAAGGTCGCGGGGCCGATGTAGCCGACCCCACCGGTGCAGACAACCGTCCCTACCGAGGCCAGGGCCCGGGCGAGCCGCGGGGACGGGTCGGCACTCTCGAGGTCCTCGGCGAAGCCCTCGTCGAGCAGTCCCGCCCGGGTGGCATAGCGGACCGCCGGGGCGGAGGCGTCGAGCCCGAGGACCCGCAGGAGCGGCTGCGTCGGTTGCGCGGCGTAGTAGGCCGCGTCCGCGGCGGCCAACTCGTCCGCACTCAGATCGGTGAGGGCGGGAGCGGTGTAGCGCGCTGTCAGGTCGGCGAGGCCCAGCGAGGTGCGCAGGAGTGCGGCGTTGATGCCGTAGGAGCAGCACAGGTCGAGCACCGTGCCGGCGCGGGGGTCCCGGCCGGGGGCGTCGATCTCGGCGCGCACGAGGGGTGCGGCGTGCTCGGGGACCTGGTAGCCGAGCGGGGCCAGGGCCATGAAGTAGGGGCGCGGGTCGGGCGCGGTGTAGATGCCGCTGAAGTCGGCTTTCGAGGTCGCCGTCCGCGGTGCCTGTGCGGCGGGGGCCACGGTCACCCTGCCTCGGCGGCGAGCAGTGTGTCGAGCTCGGCCACGGCTTCGCGGACCCGGTCGGCGAAGGCGTACATCTGGTCGGCCACCGAGCGCGGGGTGGCGAGGTAGATGTCGAACCGGTCGTGCTGCAGCCCGTAGCCGACGCCGATGCAGGTCGGGCTGGTGGAGCCGAACCCGAAGTACTGCACCCGTGGGGAGGGCACCGAGCTGGTGGACAGGTAGTCGTCGCGCAGGATCGTCCAACCGGGGCTGTCGAAGAACGGGATCTCCGGGCCGCCGGGGCGGCGCTGGATCCACTGCAGCTCCCACAGGTGCTGCTCGGGAGCGTGGCCGGCCTGGCACTCCTTCGCCCGGCGCACGTGGGCCTCAGCTGCGACGCGGAAGGCAGCTCGCCGGACGTCATCGTTCGTGGCCGGATCGGTCATGGCGTCGACGAAGGCGACGATCTCGGGGGTGACCACGCGCATGGCCTCGGTGCGCCCGTGGTGGTAGCGGCGCGTGGCGATCGACTCGTACGTCGCTCCGGTGAAGCCCTTGGAACGCCGGTGCGCGAGCTGGAAGGCCAGCTGCGCGAAGGCATCCGGTGAACAGCGCAGCTCCTTCGCCCGCGCGCTCGTGAACCCGTCGATGCTCAAGGTCGAGGTGGCGCAGGCCGCGGCGTAGTCACCGAACTCGGCGCCGGACCGGGCGATGTCGGCGCGCAGGTCGTCGTCGAGCCGCCAGGTCAGCGGGATGACCGTGGTCGGCCCGGCCCCGGGCAGCTCCGGGGTGGGGGTGTCGAGGATGGTGTCGACGTACCCGACGACGGTGGTGCCGTCGAGTTCGCAGTGCTCGCCGTTGAGTCCGGCGGTGCCGTCGCCGAACACGATCAGCGTGAGGGACTTGTCGAACCAGCGGTTGCCAGAGTCGCCGTGTAGCAGCAGATCACAGGCCTCACGTGGCTCAGCGGGGACCGCGTCCTCCAGGGCCACGCAGAACAGCGCAGTCTCTATCGCCTCCAGGGTCTCGGCGTTCTCGGCACGCAACCGGTCGCGGGTTTGTGCCCAGGCGGCGCGGGCCTTCGTCGTCAGGTGCCCGACCGCGTCACCGCGGGCCTCGGTGGCCGCGACGATGGCACGGAGCCCGTCGGCGATCTCGGCGACCGAGTGCGGGGTGCCGTCCGCAGCGAGGACGTCGAGCCGGACGACGTGCCCGTGATGGAACACGACGATGTGGCGCTCGGTGGACGGTCCCGGCCAGGCGTCGGTGTACGGGGTGCGGCTGGAGTCGATCTCCCGGCCCGGGATCCGGCAGGCGGAGAAGAGGTACTTCAGCTGCACCATCGACAGCGGCTTGCCGCGTTGGGTCGCCGGCGGTACCGCCTGGGCGTCGATCGCGAGCTTGTAGGCGACGGTCGCGGCGGTCAGGGCGGCGGCCCGCTCTATCCGGCCCAAGCCCGGCGCGTCCTCGAACAGGAAGAAGAAGTTCGCGTTCAGCGCGATCCGGTCGCGGCGGCCGAGGTAGCGGGAGCGCCAGAAGTCGTCCCACACGCTGTGCACACCGGGGGTGGCGTCGTAGGCGCGCAGGGCGGCGTCGAGCTCGGGGGCCTCACCGGCGAGGAACTCGTCGAGGGCCTTCTCGGTGCGGGCGCGTTCGTCGTCGGTCAGAAGCGGGGCGCACCAGTCGAGGAACCGCGCCGCGGTGTCGGTGAGGGCGGGCAGCGGCACGCGGGGCAGGGCGTCCTCGTTGCCGAAGGTCAGGGGGGAGAAGGTCATCGCGGGCCGCCTCAGATCAGGAGCTGGTCGACGCGACCGGCGCCGGCGGGAACGGTGTGGGCGTCGGTGACCCGGCCGAACAGCTGCCGGGTGCGCGCCGGGGTGCCGACGACCCCGGGGCGGGCGCTGTAGGCGAGGATGGCGGTGTGCCGGTCGCGGGCGCCCTCGACCGGGCTGACCCGGTGCAAGGAGTAGCGGCCCGCGAAGAGCTGGAGATCGCCGGGGTGCAGGTCGAGCGTCCGGACGCCGCTGTGGTCGCCGTCGAGCACGGATACGACGGCCTCGAGGTTCTCGTCCTCGGGGGTGCGGATGCCGGGGAAGTATTGGAACAGCCCGCCCGCTTCGGGGGCCTGGGTGAGCAGGCTGACGGTGAACTCGTTGGTGTCGAAGTGCCACGGGTGCTCGCGGCCCGGGACGACGACGTTGAGCACCAGCCCCGCGAACGGATCGCCGAGCTCGAACACCTCGGGGAGCCCGAACGCCGCCGCGACGAAGCGCTGCACGGCCCGGTCGGTGTAGAGCCGCTGCAGCAGCGCGTCCGCCGGGATGCGGTCGCGCGCCACGAACGCGTTGCCCCGTGGCATCCGGCGGTGGGCCGGGTGGCCCGGAGGGAGAGTGGGGTTCGGGTCGGTGTTGTACACGTTGACGATCTCGGTCTCGTGGTGGGCCAGCGGAGCCAACGATTGGCCCTCTCGCCGCAGCACGTCGATCCGGTCCGCCCGGACGAAGCCGGGCAGCACACAACATCCCGAGGCCCGGAGCTCGGAACGCACCCGCGCCGCGAGCTCCGGACTGTGCAGTGGATAGCGATCCGTGTCCACGATCGTCGGATTCACCCGAGCCCACTCCTCACGTCGTCATCGACTCGGTCATGTGACCTGTGCGATTATGCGGACGCAGAGAGTAACGGTCAATGCTGACTGTTCATGACCTGTGACTCACACGTAAGGCGCGAGATCGGGGTAGTTGGTGAACTCCCAACCGCCGTCGACGACCAGGCTCGTACCGTTGACGTACGACGCCTCGTCGCTGGCCAGGTAGAGCACCGGGCTCGCGATCTCCTCCGGCGTCGCGGGGCGCCGGGCCGGGATACGGCGGGTGAAGTCCTGCTTCAGCGCCTCGATTCCGAGGAACGCCTCGGTCAGCGGGGTCTGGACGAGCCCGGGGAGCACCGCGTTGACCCGGATTCCGTCCTGCGCGAGTTCCAGAGCCGAGCTCTTGGTGAAGTTCTCCGTACCTGCCTTCGCCGCGGAGTAGGCGCTCCCCCCGTACAGCGGGACGTGCGCGTTGAGCGAGGAGACGTTGACGATGGCCCCACCCCGGCCGCCGGCGCGCATCGCCCGCGCTGTGTGCCGGGTGCACAGGAACGTGCCCTTCAGGACCAGGTCGATGGTGAATGACCAGTCCTGCTCGGTGATGTCGGTGAGCGTGCCGAACCGGGCACCGCCCGCGATGTTGAAGCAGAGGTCCACGCCTCCGAAGCGCTCGACCGCCGCCGCCACCGCCGCCTCGACGTCCGACTCGGACGTGACGTCGGCCGCCGCCGTCACGACGCGGTCGCCCGCCTCCTTGGCGGCGAGCTCGAGCGCCTCCGCGTTCAGGTCCACGAGGACCACCCGGGCGCCCTCGGCGAGCAGCCTCGCGCCGACCGCCGCCCCGATCCCGGAGGCGCCACCAGTCACCAGCGCAACCTTGCCGTCGAACCTCGTCATCGCGTTCTCCTGTTCGTGAGTGGTCATCGCGCGTCGACCCAGGCACGTACCGCCTCGGCCCCGGCGGCCGGGTCCTGGAGCATCCAGAAGTGCCCGAGACCGGGCAGGTCTCGGACGGTGGCGCCGAGTCGTGCGGCGACGTCGGCAGCGAGGGCCGGGTCGTCGAAGGGATCGGCGGTCGGGCGCAGGACGAGCCCGGGCGCCTGCGCCGTGGTCCACGCCCAGTCCGCGTGAACATTGGGTTGGGCCGAGCGGTACAGCCTGAGGATGGACTCGGCCATGGCCTCGTCGAACGCCGCGCCCATCGCCTTCGCCTCGCCGGTCCCGATGCCGAACGCGGGGAGCTGGCCGAAGAAGCCGGCGGGGTCGTCCGGTCCGGTGTCGAGCGTGGCCCGCATCCATGCCTCACCCTCGCCCGGGGTCTGCCACAGCCGGGCGAAGTCGTGCCAGGCGTAGTCCGGGTGGGACACCGAGGCGACGTCGACCGCCCAGCTGCGCACGAGATCGCCGTGTGCCGTGGCGATCCGCAGCGCGAGCAGCGAACCCCAGTCGTGGCCGACGAGATCGACGGGTCCGGGCATCGCCTCGAGCTCGGCGACCAGCCAGCGCTCCCAGTCCTCCTTGGCCTCGAAACCGGCGGGGAGCGGCGAGCCGAAGCCGGGCAGGCTGAGTGCGACCGAGTCCCGGTCCAGGCGCATGCGCAGTGCGTCCCAGACTGCGGCGGTCTCCGGCACGCCGTGCACGAACACGACGGTCACGACGGCCTCACCAGCACCTTGATGTCGTCACCCGGGTCGGTGGCGAGACGGTCGAACCCCTCGGTCACCGCGTCGTCGAGGCTGATCTCCCGACTCACCAGCGAGGCGAGGTCGTGGGCCCCGGTTGCGGCGATCTCCACCGCCCGCTCGAACTCGGCGTCGGTGTAGGCCAGGGCGCCGGTGATGGTGGCCTCGGTGAACAGCAGAGCGGTCGGGTTGAGCGGGGTCGGCTGCTCCCACACGGCCACGTTGACGAGCGTGCCGCGTGGACGAACGGAGCCGAGCGCGGTGTCGAAGCTGGTCGCGACGGCGGCGGCGTCGAACGCGGCGTCCACCCCGCGCCCACCGGTCAGGTCGCGGACGGCCGCCACGACGTCGTCGCTGCGGGGGTCGAGGACCGTCGTGGCCCCGACGCGCTCCGCGGCCTTCGCCCGTCCTGCGGCGGGCTCCGAGACGATCACCTGCTCCGCACCGGCGGCCTGCGCTGCGACCGCGGTCATCAGGCCGATGGGGCCGCCACCGAGGATCAGCGCGGTCGAGCCCGGGCCGATTCCGGCGCGACCGACTGCGTGCACCCCGGTCGCGAGCGGCTCCAGCATCGCGCCCACCTGGTCGGACACGCTGTCCGGGAGGGCATGGGCGAGGTAGGCCGGGAACGTGTCGAACGCGGCGAACGCGCCGCCGCCGCCACTCAGCCCGTGGAAGCCCAGGGTCGCGCAGAGCTGTGGCAGGCCTTGGGCACACGATGGGCAGGTCCCGCACCGCACGACGGCGCTCGCGGCCACGCGCTGACCCACCTGCACGTCGGTGACACCCTCACCGACCGCCACGACCGTTCCCGCGAATTCGTGCCCGAGGGTGACGGGCGCGTGCTCCCCGGTCAGCGGGTGGGCGTCCGTCATCGGGACGGCGATCGGGCCGCCGCGGTACTCGTGGATGTCCGAGCCGCAGATCCCAGCGGCGGCGATCGCGACCTTGACCTCCCCGGGACCGGGCTCCGGCTCCGGTACGTCGTTGAGGCGGATATCGCCGCGTCCGTGATATTGCAGGGCCTTCATGGCCGTCTCCTCCGCGTCGAGGGCTTGCTCGCCGCAGACGCTAGGCCGCTGCGGAGTGCTCTGGCACTGAACGAAAGTGGACTGTCCTTGGTCACCTTCGTCCACTGGGCGCCGCCGAACGGCCCAGTCAGGCTCGGCGTCACCAGCTTCATGGCCGGCGTGGTCGCCGGCTCTCGGACGAAGGAGTCAGAACATGGGCAGGATGAAGTTCGGGGTGTTCCTGGCGCCGGTGCACGCACCGGGCCTGAACCCGACGACCTCGCTCGAGCGGGATCTCGAGCTGATCGAGCACCTCGACAAGCTCGACTACGACGAGGCCTGGATCGGCGAGCACCACTCCGCGGGCTCGGAGATCATCGGCTCCCCGGAGATCTTCATCGCCGCCGCGGCGCAGCGGGCCCGCCGGATCAAGCTCGGCACCGGCGTCACCTCGATCTCCTACCACAACCCGCTCTGGGTCGCGGACCGTCTCGTGCTGCTCGACCACCTGACCCGGGGCCGGGTGCTGTTCGGTGTGGGGCCGGGCTCGCTGCCCACGGACTCGGCGATGATCGGGCTCAACCCGACCGAGACCCGCGAGCTGCTCGAGGTCAACCTCGACATCATCCTGCGGCTGTTCGCGGGGGAGACCGTCAACGCCAAGACCCGCACCCACGAGCTGATCGACGCGCGCCTGCAGATGCGGCCGTACTCGGACCCGCTGTTCGACATCGCGGTCGCGGCCGTCGCCTCGCCCACCGGCGCGCGCCTCGCGGGCCGTCACGGCCTCGGCCTGCTGAACATCGGCGCCACCCTCACCCCGGACGGGTTCGACGCCCTCGCCCACCACTGGAACATCATGGAGGAGCGCGCGCAGGCCGCCGGGACAACGGTCGACCGCTCCGGCTGGCGTCTCGTCGGGCCGTTCCACATCGCCGAGACCGTCGAGCAGGCGTACAAGGACGTCGAGCACGGGATCGAGCACTGGTTCGGGTACTTCCAGAAGGTGGCGGCGTTCCCGCAGATGGCGGTCTCGGGGAACAACGTCAAGGAGATGATCGACTTCATCAACACCGCGGGCATCGGGGTGATCGGCACTGCCGACCAGGCCGCCGCGCAGGTCCAGCGCCTGGTCGACCAGTCCGGCGGGTTCGGCAGCATGCTGCTCATGGGGCACGACTGGGCCAACCCGGAGGCCACGAAGCGGTCGTTCGAGATCTTCGCGCACGAGGTCGCGCCGCGCTTCCAGAACCAGGCCGAGCGGACGCTCGAGTCCGCCGCGCTCGCCGAGGCCGGCCGGGCGGGCCACGCCCAGGCCCAGCTCGACGCCATCGCCCACATGTCGAAGAAGTACGAGGCCGAGAAGGCCGCCGGCTGACGGTCTCGACCAAGCGAAAGCAGACGACGATGTCACGCTCCGGACGCCGCTCCCTGGTCCGCCTCGCACTGACGGCGGCCGGCGTCGCGCTCTTCGCAGCGCTCCTGCCCGGGGCGGCCTCGGCCGCCCCGGGTTCCCCGACCATCACCGAGTACCCACTCGGCCTGGGCACCGCCCCCATCGACCTCAAGCCCGGCCCAGACGGCGCCATCTATGTGGGCGAGACGGTCGGCAACCGGATCGCCCGAATCGACCCGGTCACGAAGGAGATCGAGAAGTTCCCGCTGCCGCAGCCCGCGTGCATTCCGTACGCGATCAATGGCGGCCCCGGCGACGCCGTCTGGTTCACCGCAACCGGCTGCAACAGCATCGGCAGGCTGGACCTGGGCACGAAGAAGATCGAGCTCTTCCCGATCCCCACGCCGGTGTCCTACCCCGCGGACCTGAAGATCGGCCCCGACGGGGCCTTGTGGTTCACCGAGACGACCGGCAACAAGATCGGCCGGATGGACCCCGCGACCCACGCCATCCAGGAGTTCCCGCTGGCCACTCCGGCCGCTCTTCCGCAGGACATCGCTGTGCTCGACGACGGCGGTATCTGGTTCTCGGAGCAGGGCGCGAACCGCCTGGCCCGCATCGACGCGACGACCCACGAGGTCACCGAGTACCCCTACCCGACCCCCGCGGCCCAGGTGCTCGACATCGACCCGGGCAAGGACGGGCGCTCGGTGTGGTTCACCGAGATCGCCGGTAACAAGGTGGGTGTATTCGACATCGTCACGAAGACGTTCCGGGAGTTCCCGTTGCCCACGCCCGCCGCTGCGCCGACCACCATCTCGGCCGGGCCGGACAACGCCATGTACTTCACCGAGACCGCCGGCGGGAAGATCGGACGCATCGACCTGGCGACGTTCGAGGTGACGGAGGCCCAGACCCCGACCCCCGTGTCGACGATCGGCGACATCACGTGCACCAAACCGCCGGGCGACGACTCACAGGACGCCCCGTGTGCGCCCGACGGATCGGTGTGGTTCGCCGAGATCGCGCACGGCAAGATCGGCGAGCTGCGCCCGTGACGGCATGGTGCTCCGCCTGCGGCTCAGCCTTGGGACCGCAGGCGGAGCACCAGTTCGGTCCGGGAGCGACAGCCCGTCTCCGCGAGAATGTGGCTGACGTACTTCTTGACGGTGCCCTCGGTCAGCGAGAGGACCCGACCGATCGTCGCGTTGGTGAGACCCTCGCACACGAGGGCGGCGACCTCGCGGTGCCGGGGAGACAGCTTGCTGAGGTCGGGCTGGTCGACGCGGGCCCCCGGAAGGTGACGACACACCGCGGACAGCTGCTTACCAAGGAGTCGCAGGATCCGCAGGTCGGCCGGACCGACGACGCCGTCCTCACCGAAGACCCCGATGAGGGCGTGCTCGCCCGCGGGGCGTATGTAGACGGCGTTCGCGGACGGCAGGCCACGTCGGGCCAGCCAGTTGTCGAGGTACTGCCGGGACTGTTCGGGCATCCGGTGCAGCTCGTCGACGGACACGGCGTGGGTACGGCCGAGCAGGGCCAACGACTCGGGGAGGGAGAAGACGTCGTACTTGCTCCAGCCGGAGCGGTACTCGCGGACCAGGGCGCGCATCCGGCCGTTGAGCAGCGGGCTCGGGTCCTCGAAGAGGGTCGCGTACGTCGGGCCCCGGAAGAACGTCGTGTTGCGGTAGCCCAGCACCGAGCCGAACGCCTCGAGCGTCCGCTCCCGGAAGTCGTCGACGTCCTTCGCCGGGTTCACGTGCTCGAGCACGTCGAACACCCGTGTGTAGTCCCTGACGGTCAGCTCACCGTCGTCGTTCGCGATCCGCACGCTGATCACCTCGTCGTAACCGCTCGTCGGGCTCCGAGTGTGGCACAACAGCCCATCCGGCCCGTCGACGTTCCCACGCTGCCACCGCGAGGCGGAGCGCAGCAGTCCACTTTCGTTCACTACCGGAGTCCCTCGTGTCCAGTCAGCCTGCGGCCATGTCACCGACCAGGAGGTCTCGCCGATGAGCACCACCCGATCCAGCACCGTCGACGACGTCCTGCGGCGGAGCGCGCTGAGGTTCCCCCGGCGGGCCGCCCTCCACTTCGCGGACCGGACGTGGACCTACGCCGATCTCGACGACGCCGTGACCCGCGCTGCCGCCACGCTGTTGGCCCTCGGGCTGCAGAAGGGTGACCGCGTCGCGACCTACGGCCGCAACTCGGATGCGTACCTGATCGCGTTCCTCGCGGCAGCGCGCGCCGGCCTGGTCCACGTCCCGATCAACTACGCGCTGACCGGCGACGAGCTGGGCTACCTGCTCGAGCAGTCCGGGAGCCGGCTGGTCCTGGTCGACCCCGCGCTCGCCGACCGGCTCCCGGGCGCGGGCGTCGAGGTCGAGCAGGTGATGTCGCTGCGGGACGCTCCCGGCTCGCTCCTGACGCAGGCATCGTCCGGCCCCCTACCCGTCCTCGACGTGGACGTCTCCGACACGGATCTCGTCCAGCTCCTCTACACCTCGGGGACGACCTCTCGCCCCAAGGGCGCGATGATGACCCACCGCGCCCTGGTCCACGAGTACGTCTCCTCTGTGCTGGCGCTGGAGTGCCACGAGGACGACGACCCGCTGCACCCGATGCCGCTGTACCACTCGGCGGGGATGCACGTGTTCCTCATGCCGTACCTCTCCGTCGGCGCGACGAACCGGCTCCTGGAGACCCCGGACATCCCCGAGGTGCTGCGTCGCATCGAGGAGGACCGGCTCGGTGCCGTCTTCCTCGCGCCGACGGTCTGGGTGCCGCTCTCCCAGCACCCGGACCTGGCGACCCGGGACCTGTCCTCCCTGCGCAAGGCGTTCTACGGGGCGTCGATCATGCCTGGGCCGGTGTTGGAGCGGCTGCAGGAGCGGCTTCCGGAGCTGGGCATCTACAACTGCTTCGGCCAGTCGGAGATCGGCCCGCTCGCCACGGTGCTGGGCCCTGCCGAGCACAAGGACCGGCCGGAGTCGTGTGGCCGTTCGGTGCTGTTCGTCGAGATCCGGGTCGTGGACGAGACCGGCAATGACGTCGAGACGGGCGGCACCGGTGAGGTCATCTATCGCTCCCCCCAGCTCTGCGAGGGCTACTGGGAGAAGCCCGAGGCCACCGCGGAGGCCTTCCGCGACGGGTGGTTCCACTCGGGCGACCTGGTGCGCATCGACGACGAGGGCTACATCACCGTCGTCGACCGAATCAAGGACGTGATCAACACCGGCGGCGTGCTCGTGGCGTCCCGCGAGGTCGAGGACGCCCTCTACACACACCCGGCCGTGGCCGAGGTCGCCGTGATCGGGACCCCCGACGACCGGTGGATCGAGGCCGTCACCGCGTTCGTCGTGCTGAAGGAGCCGGCGACGGAGGCGGACCTGATCGCCTATGCCAAGGGCAGGCTCGCCGGGTACAAGGTGCCCAAGCACGTGCACCTCGTCGACGCGCTTCCCCGTAACGCGTCCGGGAAGCTGCTCAAGCGTGTGCTGCGGGACGAGGTCCCGCAGGGCACGCCCGCGTGAGAGGACGAGAACGGTGACCGTACCCACCACCCCGCCCGCGAGGGTCGGGAACGTGCAGTACCCGGTCGCCGACGTCGCTGCGGCGACCGACTTCTACCGGATGGCGTTCGGGTTCAGTCCCCGCTTCGTCGACGGCAGCCGCTACGCGGTGCTGGAGACCGGCGGGGTCGCCCTGGCCCTGGCCGGCGCCGAGGAGGACGTGACCGGCGGCCGCGTCGCCGCGTCGTGCAAGGTGCCCGAGGTCGCCGTCGCGGTCCGTGCTGTCGTCGTCGCCGGGGGCTCGGTGCTCCAGGACATCCAGCAGGGACCGCACGAACTGCGCGCCGTCGTCGCCGATCCGTGGGGCAATGCCGTCGTCGTGTACGGGCCGAACTGAGGAGGCGGAGTGCTCGAGCTCGAGGAGTGGGACCGGGATCCCGCCGCACTGCGCCGCACCTTCGCGTGCTTCCCCTCCGGTGTCGTCGCAGTGTGCGCGGCGGTCGACGGTGCCCCGGTGGGCATGGCCGTCAGCTCGTTCACGTCGGTATCCGTCGACCCGCCGATGGTGTCGGTGTGTGTCCAGACGATCTCGACGACGTGGCCGACGCTGTGCCTGCGCCCCCGGCTCGGGATCAGTGTTCTCGCCGAGGGCCACGACGAGGCCTGCCGGAACCTCTCCCGCAAGGCCGGCGACCGCTTCGCCGGGATCGAGTGGGAACAGACGGCGGATGGAGCCGTGTTCGTCCACGGAGCGACGGCCTGGCTGGACTGCAGCGTCGACGGTGTGGTTCCCGCCGGTGACCACACCATCGTGCTGCTGGAGATCCGCGGCCTGCGGGCCTCGCCCGACGTCGCACCGCTGGTGTTCCACGGCAGTAGGTTCCACGCGCTGACCGGACTCGCGCCGGCCTCCTGACCGTCGCGCGTCCACAAAGGTGAAGCTCGGTCCGGGCGCCCCGTCGGGGTGCCCGGACCGAAGTGTCAACGCGCGGCCATGCGGATGGCGCCGTCCATGCGGATGGTTTCGCCGTTGAGGTAGTCGTGCTCGGCGATCATGGTGACGAGGCGGGCGTACTCGGTGGGGTCGGCGAGGCGCTGCGGGAAGGTCACGGACTTGGCGAGGCTGGTCTGAACGTCCTCGGGCAGGCCCGCGAGCATCGGGGTCTGCACGATGCCGGGGGCGATCGTCACCACGCGGATGCCGTACTGGGCCAGGTCACGGGCGGCGGTGATCGTCATACCCGCGACGCCGGACTTCGAGGCGGTGTAGGCGATCTGGCCGATCTGGCCCTCGAACGCGGCGACGGAGGCGGTGTTGACCACGACGCCGCGCTGGCCGTGCTCGTCCGGCTCGGTCGTGGCGATCTTCTCGGCGGCCAGGCGCATGACGTTGAACGTGCCGAGCAGGTTGACCTTGAGCACCGTGTGGAACAGGTCGAGGTCGTGCACGCCCTTCTTCGACAGGATCCGGGCCGACGGGGCGATGCCCGCACAGCTCACGACCAGTCGCAGGGGCTCGGGGCCCTCGCCGGCGCGGTCGACCGCGTCCCGGACCGACTGCTCGTCGGTGACGTCGGCGGGGAGCAGGGTGACACCGTCGGGCGCCTGGGCGGCGGCGACAGCCTTCTCCAGGTCGAGGCCGTAGACCGAGACACCCTGCTTGGCCAGGTGGGCCGCGGTGGCGGCGCCGAGGCCGGACGCCGCTCCGGTGACGAGCGCGGAGATGCCGTTGAGCTGCATGAAAGGCTCCTTGTCGGGGAGGGTCAGCGCGCGAGGCCGCGGCTGATGACGAGTCGCTGGATCTGGTTGGTCCCCTCGAAGATCTGCATGATCTTCGCCTCGCGCATGTAGCGCTCGACGGGGAAGTCGCGGGTGTAGCCGTAGCCGCCGAGGACCTGCACGGCGTCGGTGGTGACCTTCATGGCGGCGTCGGTGGCGACGAGCTTGGCCACGCTGGCCTGCCGGCCGTAGGGGCGGCCGAGGTCGCGGCGGCGGGCGGCGTCGAGGTAGGTGGCGCGGGCGGAATCGACCGCGGCAGCCATATCAGCCAACAGGAAGCCCAGGCCCTGGTGGTCGACGATCTTCTTGCCGAAGGTTGTGCGCTCGTTGGCGTAGTCGACCGCGGCGTCGAGCGCGGCCTGGGCCAGTCCGGTGGCGCACGCGGCGATGCCGAGGCGCCCGGAGTCCAGGGCGCTGAACGCGATCTGTAGACCCTGGCCCTCGGCGCCGAGGAGGCGGTCGCTGTCGAGCAGGGCGCCGTCCCAGTTGGCCGTGGTGGTGGGGATGGCGTGCAGGCCCATCTTCTCCTCGGGCCTGCCGAACGACAGGCCCTCGGCCCGACCCGGGGCGAGCAGGCAGGAGATGCCGCGGCTGCCCTCGCCGGTGCGCACGAACAGCGAGTAGAAGTCGGCGCGGCCGCCGTGGGTGATCCACGCCTTGGTGCCGGTGACCCGGTACCCGCCCTCCTCCTTGACCGCCTTGCAGGCGAGCGCGGCGGCGTCAGAACCTGCCTGCGGCTCGGAGAGGCTGTACCCACCGATCCGCTCCCCCGCGAGCATGTCGGGCAGCCAGCTCTGCTTCTGCTCGGCGGTGCCGTAGGTCGCGATGGGGAAGCAGGCCAGACCGTGCACGCTGGTGGCTACGGCGACCGCGGCCCAGCGGGCGGCGAGTTCCTCGAGAACCTGCAGATAGACCTCGTACGGCTGGGCGCCGCCGCCGAACTCCTCCGGATAGGGCAGGCCCAGCAGCCCGGCCGCGCCCAGGGTCGCAAACAGCCCCTCGGGGTAGGTCTCGGCCTTCTCGTGCTCGTCGACACGGGTGGCGAGCTCCTTGTCGGCGAGGTCACGGGTCAGCGCGAGCAGGTCCTCGGCCTCCTGGTTGGGCAGGAGTCGGTCGACGGTCACGGTGCTCTCCGTTCGGTACGCACATCGGTACGATCGTCTCTACGAGAGTACCGTTAAATGATGCGTGCGAGACTGCGGGAGTGACCGGCACCCCTGTCCGCCGCGGCAAGACCCGCCGCGCGGAGCTCGAGGACGGGGTGCTAGCCCTGATCCTGGAGGAAGGGTTCGCCCACCTCACCCTGGACGACTTCGCGGCCCGGCTGCACTGCTCGAAGCGCACTCTCTACACGTTGGCGCGCAGCCGGGAGCAGCTGGTCCGGGCCGCCGTCGTCCGGTTCTTCCGGGACGCCACCGCGCGCGTCGAGGCCGCCGTGACGGAGGACGCGCCGATCCGTAGCTACCTCGAGGCCGTCGCGGCGGAGCTGGCCGCGGCGAGCCCGGCCTTCTTCGACGACGTGGCGTCCTTCCCGCCCGCCGCCGAGGTCTACGGCCACAACACCCGGGCGGCCGCGCGACGGATCGGCGAGCTCATCGAGCAGGGCGCCGCCGACGGCACCTTCCGTCGGGTGAACGCAGGCTTCGTCGCCGACCTCGTCGCCGCCCAGATGGTCCGCATCCAGCAGCGCGAGGTCGCCACGGCAACGGGATTGTCGGACAGCCAGGCGTACGCGGAGCTCGCGTCGCTGGTCACGGCGGGTCTCGTTCGTCGGACCTGACCGGAGTCTCCCGACCGGGGGACACCGCTCGTCCGAACTGGAGGTGCATACCTATCTCGGCGCGCGGCACGAGATCCTTAACGAGACCAACCGCGACGAGATCGAGGCCGATCTCGTGCATCGGCTCGACCGAGTGGCCCCGCTGCGTGGGGGCGGGAGTAGCCGTTCACTCGAACTAGGTATGCGTCTCCCCCTTGAGGGAGGAGGCACGGTGTGGCCAGGTTTCTACGCTCAGTGAATGCGGCCGGGGTACCCCGCGCAGGGGTGCCCCGGCTTGCTGTCTCGACGCCGGTGTCGTGCGCAGTAGAGAAGGGTGCTCCTATGTTGACTGTCGCTCCCCAGCGCTATCGGGCCGACGTGCTGCGCGCTTTATGCGTCGCCGGCCCGAGCGCCGTCGAGGCGGTGGCGCGCCGGTCCGGCATCAAGACCGGCATCGTCCACGGCGAGCTCCTCGCCGCGGAGGCGGTAGGTCTCGTCGTCCACTGCCCTGCTACCGGCCGCTGGTCCTCGTCGGCTGCGGGACGCGTGATGACTAAGCGGCTGGTCTCGGGGGAGGTCGACCCCGGCGCTCGCACCGGGCTGGGAAGCCTCGCCCGCCGTCTGGCCGATCTCGACCGTGAGGTCGCGGTCCTGATGTCGCGATGGTTCCTCCGCGAAGGCGAGACGGATGGCGAGCACGGAACTGTCACGATCAACGACCACACGGACCCAATCCACGATGCCGCGGTTCTCGAGGAGGTCAGCCGGTCTCATCCCGACCGGATCTCCGCGATTTACGCGGCGGTGGTCATCGTCCCGAGGTTGGAGCGCTACGCCGGGCGCCTGGCCGACGCCTGGCGCCGCGTCAGGCTCGGCGACCACGCCGCGCTCGGGGACCCGGACTGCGACCCCTACTTCGACGTCTGGGCAGAGTTCCTCCGCGACGTCCACACCCTCGCCCACTGATTGGGGCGAGGGTGAGGTGCTCGTCGCGCGCCTGGCGTCGGCCTGGGTCCCGACGGTTCCGGCCATCCGGTCCCCACGCGTACCCGGCCGCCCGCGGGACGGGCGTCTCGTGATGACTAGGACTGCGACGAGGCCGAGCAGCAGGATGCCCGCCATGGCGACCAGGCCGGTGTTCGTCGACCCGGTGCGGTCGACGAGGCAGCCCATCAGGAACGGGGCGACGAAGCAGGCTGCAGCCGAGGATGAGGTCGTCAATCTCGGCGGCGTCGAGCGCGGGCACCTGGTTTGGCGGCGTAGTAGGTGCTCGGGGCCACCTGCAAAACCCGGCAGATGGGCTTGACCCCGAGCGGCTTGCCCTCGACCACGCCGTCGCGGTGGGCGGCGATGAACGCCACTACCTGCGATGCTGGCGGTCGAGCTCCGCGATGCTCCTATGTCAAGCCGCAGCGAGTAGCTCGTTGTCGGTGCTGGTGTCCTTCTCGTCGGCGCAGCGCACGGTTGCGGGCGGTTCGTCGGCGCGCAGGGCGGCGAAGACCGCGTCGGACAGGCGGCGCCGCAGCAGCCGGAGGGCTTCGGTGCGGGTCTTGCCGGCCCCGAGGAGTTTCTCGACGTAGGCGGCGCCGGGTCCGATGCCGCGGGTCTGGTCAGGGCGATCATGTGCAGGGCGCAGTTGGCGGTGCGGTTGCCGCCGCGGTTGAGCCGGACCTTCCCCGCGGTGTTGCCCGACCACACCGGGATCGGGGCGGTGCCGGTGAAGCGGGCGTAGGCGTCCTTGGACCGGAAGCGCCGCGCCCCGGCGGTCTCGGCGAACAGCGTCGCCGCGGACAGCACCCCGCAGCCGGGTAGCGCCAGCAGAGTCGGGGCGAGCCGGCGCATTAGGGTGCGGAGTTCGCGTTCGAGCTGGTTGATCTGCACGGTCAGCTCGCGGCAGCGCGCCAGCTGTTCCCGGCTGACGCGCGCGAGCACCCCGTCACGCTCGGCGAGCAGCTCGGCGAGGGAGTCCATCACGCAGAAGCGGCGCAGCCCGCGGCTGGGCACCGCCAGGGCCGGGTCGAGTTCGTGCGGGTACCAGCGCAGCCGGCTCTGGATCCGGGTGCGTTCGGCGACCAGGTCCCTGCGGTGATCGACCAGCAGCCGCACCTCGCGGGCGGGCCCGTCGAGCTCGGCGATCGGCAGCCCGTCGTGGCGCAGCGCGGCGAGCGCGACCGCTTCGGCGTCGATCGGGTCGGACTTGCCCGGCTCCCACCCGCCCCGGCCATCAGCCGGGTCGGCACCCGCACCACCCGCGCCCCGGCGCCGAGCAGGTCGCGCTCGAGACGGCGAGTGAGATGCCGGCAGTCCTCCAAAGCGAAGCTGACCTGGTCCCACTGCCGCGACCAGGCGAGCAGCTTGAGGTGCCCGTCCGTGGTCGCGGCGACGGTCAGCTCGTCGAGCCGACGTCCGATGTCGTCGAGCGCGACCACGGTATGGGTCCGCTTGTGTGAGTCGGTTCCGATCATCACCACGAGGGCTGCTCCGAGAGATGCGTAGGGGTCGGTCCTCCGCATCGCCCGGGAGCGGGCACGCCTCAGTCGGCCGAGCGCATGCTCCTATCAGGCCACGCGTCCCGGGCGATCCGGACGCCTGCGCAGGGCCGCACATCGCGGAGAAGCCAACGCCGCGGCGATCCCGTGGCGAGCACCGAAGAAACGAGCGAACCCTGCCAGACATGATCATCGTGGCACTGACCCGAAGAAATTGGCGGCCCGCTTCAAAATCTCATTGGCCCGGCGCAGCTCGCGGACCTCCTGCTCGAGCTCGCGGACCCGGGCGGCCTCGTCGGTGCTCACGCCGGGTTCGTGGCCGTCGTCGATGTCGGCCTGGCGCACCCACAACCGCATCGACTCGACCCCGTAGCCGAGCTGCTCGGCCACCCGCTTACGGTCCCGTGATCGCTACCCAGCTCCGCGCGCAACGTGCGGACCATCCGCACCGCGGCGGCCTTCTCCTCCTCGGAGTACCGGCGCGTGCTCGGCTTGCCCGGCGACTGCTCTCTCGGCATGGCGCCATCCTCGTTTCCAAGTCCAGGACACTCCACCAGACCCAGGGCGAGTCAATCATCGACGCCGTGCCCGCCCCCGGCACCGCGGCCCAGGCGCGGCCGCCGACCCCTCGCTGGACAAGCGCGCAAGTCGGTGGCCAAGGCGCGGGCGAACAAGCTGGGCATCTACGAGGCCGCGAACCCGTTGCGGTTGCTGCCGTTCGAGCTGCGGATCCTCTCCCGCGGGCAGGGCCCGGACCGCTGGCTGGTCGACCTGTCCTCGAGCAGCGACCGGCTGATCGCGCCGCAGGACTACGACACGGTGGCACTGCCCGAAGACCCGGTTGTTCATCCCCGCCGAGTACGTGCCGCTGTGGGTGGACAAGGGCTGGAAGCGCCCCTGACCGGACGCCGAGGGGCTGCTCGCCGGGGAGACCGTGCCCGGCCCGGCGGCCCGGCCGGCGCGAGCAGGGCGCCGCCGGCCGCATCACCTGTGTCGTGCTTCGGGCCGTTCGGTGGCGCTCATCAAGATGTCGGCCCCGACGACACCGCCTTCGGCGGCTCCCGCTCCGGGTACGGGGTGTACGCCATCGGACTTACCAAGACCAACGAGGAGCTACCCGCCGAACGCGACTGGGTGCGCTCGTTCTGCCAGGCCCTGCAACCGCATGCGCGCGGCATCGGCAGCTACGTCAACTCCATGACCGAGTTCGAAGACGACCGGGTCCGCGCCTCCTACGGGCCGCAGAAGTACGCCCGGCTGGCAGAGAGCAAACGCCGCTACGACCCGGACAATCTGTTCCACCTCACCCCGAACATCAAGCCCGCATATGAACCGAGGGACGAGGGCTTTTCCGGGCGTCAGGCGCCCGCGAAGGTCAGCCGGGTGCCGGGCGGCGCCGGCTGATCGAGGTCGTCGACGATCGCGCCGTCGAGCAGGACCCGCCGCGCCTCGTGATGCAGCGCCAGGCGCTCGGGTGAGACGCCGGCGCCGAGCAAGCGGCTGCGAACGGTCGGGGCCTCGGGCCGGTTCTGCTCATCGCTCACGTGATCACTCAACGCCGGCACCCTCGCCATGGTGCGGCTCCGTGCCGAGGAGCACCCTGGCGGTGCGGACCGCGGCCGTCCGGATCGAGTCGGGCATGTCGGTGAGGCCGAGGGAGATGGTGTCGAGGATCGACGCGAGGCCGTAGGCGTGCTCCGGGTAGCGCTGGCCGCGGTACTCGTCCTGGACAGCGAGATGGCGAAGCCGGGCGGCGGCCTGGTCGATCAGCTCACGGTCGGCCCGCAGCCGGGCGAAGAGATCGCGTTCTCGCACGTGGGATCCCCTGATGGTCGGCGGCGGCCGGCGTCAGACATCTGATGGACGTCCGATCCCGACCGGTGGTCGACCGCGGGGGAAGCGCGGCTCGCCAAGCCTAGTTGCCAGCGTCGCCACACGCTGCCAGCGATCGCCAGTGACGAGGTCGACAGGTACTCGTGCGCCAGGCGGCACACGCGACCGAGGGTGGCGGACCTCCGCCTTCGCGAGCATCGTCGTACGTTCGGGCAGGTCGGACGTCGAGATTGCGGGCGGGGCCGAGTCACGGCGTATCTCTGCGCACGATCAACAGATCGAGGTCGGGTGAAGTGCTGCCCGTTACGGGTCCTGTAGGGACACCTGAGAGGACTCCGAGCTGTGACCTTCTTCGAAGGTCTCGGTCCGGCCTGTCGGCCGGGCTGTGTTTGCCAGTGGTGGGCCGCTTACTCCGCCCGGTCTCACGTTCCAGGGTGCTGGCGCATCGGCTGACGCCGACAGCCCTGCGGGCTGCCCTGGAGCGTGAGCCTCGCCGGGCGGAGTCGGGCGCGGA
>NZ_JAJTTE010000021.1 GCF_021343995.1 Pseudonocardia terrae
CCCCGGCCGACGTACCCTTCGCGCACATCGTGCCCGGATGTACCGATCAGAGCGGATCACACGGGAGTGCGGATGACCGAGACCGGCCAGCAGGCCACCACCGGCACACGCCATCGGCTACCGGTCAGAACGCTCGTCGCGGCCTCCATCGGCAACGCGATCGAGTGGTACGACTGGACGATCTACGCGACGTTCTCGATCTACTTCGCGACCCAGATCTTCCCGCCCGGCAACGCAGCACTGGCCCTGATCAGCACGCTCGCCACGTATGCGCTGGCCTTCTTCTTCCGGCCGCTCGGCGGGTTCCTGCTCGGCCGCTTCGCCGACGTCCGCGGTCGGCGCACGGCCATGATGCTGACGATCCTGCTGATGGCAGGCGGCTCGCTCGTGATCGCGATCCTGCCGACCTTCTCGATGGTCGGCTGGCTCGCCCCGGTCCTGCTGCTGCTCGCCCGCATCGCGCAGGGGATGTCGCTGGGCGGCGAGGTGTCCAACGCGTCGGCCTACCTCGGCGAGGTCGCCCCGCCGAACCATCGCGGTCGCTACTCGTCCTTCTTCTACATCTCCACCGGCGCGAGCGTGCTGATCGCGAGCCTGCTGGGCGTGCTCCTCGCCGGAACCCTGTCCGACGACCAGATCGCCTCCTGGGGCTGGCGGGTCCCGTTCCTGGTCGGTGGCCTGATCGGCGTCCTCGGGCTGTGGATGCGCCGGACGATCCCGGAGACCGAGCAGTTCGAGACCAACAAGGCCAAGGCCAAGACGCTCAAGAACCCGCTGCTCACCACGCTGCGCGAGCACCCGAAGGCCGTCGGCCAGCTCGTCGGCTTCACCCTGCTCTCGACGCTCTGCTACTACACCTTCTTCTCCGCACTGACCCCGTACGCCACCAAGTCCCGCGGCGCCGACCCGTTCGACGTGTTCCTCGCGCTGTCGATCGCCACGCTGCTGTTCTGCCTGCTCCAGTACCCGATGGGCGCGCTGTCGGACCGGTTCGGCCGCAAGCCGCAGCTGCTGGTGTGGTCAGGGGCGACCGCGCTGCTGATCGTGCCGCTGTCCGCACTCGTCCGGCCCGGGGTCACCGGCCTGCTCGTGGTGTTCTGCGTGGGGCTCGGGCTCTACACGATGATGACCTCGATCGCGCCGGCGATCATGAGCGAGCTGTTCCCGACGGAGCTGCGCGGGCTGGGCATCGGCGCCTGGTACAACCTGACGGTCGCGCTGTTCGGTGGCACCGCGCCGCTGCTGATCCAGTGGTTCGGCGGGGCGTTCTTCTGGTACGTCGCCGTCGGTGCGGCGATCGCGTTCCTGACCGTGCTCACGCTGCCGGAGACGAAGGGCACGGTCCTGCGGTAGCCGTGCCAGGGTGGGAGGCGTGAGCCAGCCTGCGAGCTACGACGTCGCCGCCCTCCGCGCCCAGTTCCCCGCGCTGAAGTCCGGGACCGCGCACTTCGACGGTCCTGGCGGCTCGCAGACGCCCGAGCCGGTGGCCCGGGCGGTGTACGAGGCGCTGGTCGCGCCCATCGCCAACCGCGGCACGGTCACCAAGGCCGAGCGGCACGCCGACGGGATCGTGTTGCGGGCCCGGGCCGCGATGGGGGACCTGCTCGACGCCGACCCGCGGGGGATCGTGTTCGGGCGCAGCATGACCCAGCTGACCTTCGACCTCGCACGCACACTCGCCGAGACCTGGCGGCCGGGGGACGAGGTCGTCGTCACGCGGCTGGACCACGACGCCAACATCCGGCCGTGGGTGCTCGCCGCGGAGACCGCCGGCGCCACGGTGCGCTGGGCGAACTTCGACCCCGAGACGGCCGAGCTCACCGCGGCCGACGTCGCCGCCGTGCTGTCGCGCCGCACCCGCCTGGTCGCGGTGACGGGCGCGTCGAACCTCGTCGGCACGATCCCGCCGGTCGCCGAGATCGCCGCCCTCGCGCACGACGCCGGCGCACTGACCATGGTCGACGGGGTGCACCTCACCGCGCACGCCGGGATCGACGTCTCGGAGCTCTGCGCGGACTTCTACGCCTGCTCGCCCTACAAGTTCCTCGGTCCGCACTGCGGGGTGCTGGCGGCCCGGCCGGAGCTGCTGGAGGAGCTGCGCCCCGCGAAGCTGGCGCCGAGCAGCGACGACGTCCCGGAGCGGTTCGAGCTGGGCACCCTGCCCTACGAGCTGCTCGCCGGCACCACGGCCGCGGTCGACTTCCTCGCCGGGCTCACGGGCTCCCAGGCCGATCGGCGCACCGCCCTGCTCGAGACGATGAGCGCGATCCGGGCGCACGAGGAGCCGCTGCGCGAGCGCATCGAGCAGGCGCTCGCCGAGCTGCCCGGCGTGCGCCTGCGGTCCCGCGCGGCGCACCGCACCCCGACGCTGCTCGTCGAGTTCACCGACCGGAACCCGGCCGACGCCTACCGCTACCTCGCCGAGCGCAGGATCAACGCCCCGGCCAGCTCCTTCTACGCCCTCGAGGCCAGCCGCCGGCTCGGCCTGGGCGACACCGGGTCGTTGCGGATCGGCCTGTCCCCGTACACCGACGACTCCGACGTCGACCGGCTCCTCGACGGTCTCGCCTCGTTCGTGGCCCTCTGACGCGCCCGGCCACGGCCGGGTGAGCCCGGGATCACAGAGCGGCCACCCGCAACGCGGTTGCGGGGGAGCGCCCAGCGCCCCGCCGCGTCCACGGAGGCCGCTGCGGCACGGCCGGCCGGACGGTTGGCGGCGATCTCCCGTGGCCGTTACGGTCGCCCGCGGCGTGGCCGCCTCGGCCGCCCGTGACCTGGGGGTTCTCCTATGACGAGCGCAGCCGCACTGGGCGAGCTGCTCCTGAGCCGCAGCCTCGACGACCCCGAGCTGCAGGCCGTCAAGGACACCGACGGCCCCGGGGGCCGGGTCCCGGCCACCACCCCGGACCTGCCGGTGGACCGGCTGGCGTGCGAGCTGCTGCCCACGGCCAAGAACGTCCGGGAGTTCCGGGTGGTCAACGGTTTGACCCGCGGCGCGCTCACCGACGCATTGGCCGACAAGGACGCCGGCACCGTCGTCCACGCGTGACCCCGGCCGGTGCGGTCAGGCCAGCCAGCCCGGCCGCACCAGCCCGGTCTCGTACCCCAGCACCACGAGCTGAGCGCGGTCCCGCACGCCCAGCTTGACCATCGACCGGCTGACGTGCGTCTTCGCCGTGGCCGGGCTGACCACGAGCTTCTCGGCGATCTCGTCGTTGGACAGACCCGCCGCGACCAGCGCGAGCACCTCGCGCTCGCGGCCGGTCAGCGCGTCGAGCCTGCGGTCGGGCGCGGGCGGGCGGGACCGCGCGGCGAACTCCTCGACGAGCCGGCGGGTCACGCCGGGCGAGAGCAGCGCCTCCCCGGCGTGAACCACCCGCACCGCGTGCAGCAGCTCGGCCGGCTCGGTGTCCTTGACCAGGAACCCGCTCGCCCCGGAGCGCAGCGCCTCGAAGATGTAGGCGTCCTCGGCGAAGGTCGTCAGCACGACGACCCGGACGCCGGACAGCCGCGGATCGGCCACGATGTCCCTGGTCGCCGCGAGCCCGTCGCGCCCGGGCATCCGGATGTCCATGAGCACGACGTCGGGCCGGGTGTCGCGGCAGACCCGCAGCACCGCCTCGCCGTCCTCGGCCTCGCCGGCGACCTCGAGGTCCGCCGCCGATCCGAGCAGGGCCCGGAACCCGGCCCGGACCAGCGCCTGGTCGTCGGCCAGCACGACCCTGATCACGCCGGCACTCACCCTGCCTCCTCCTCGCCCGGCGGCCCCACCGGCGCCGGGCGGGGACCGGTCAGGGGCAGCACCGCCTCCACCCGGAACCCGCCGCCCGGGGCCCGTCCGTGGGACAGCGTGCCGCCCAGGGCGGTCGCGCGCTCGTGCATTCCGACGAGCCCCGCGCCGCCCTCGCCGGCCCGGGCGGACGGGCCCGCACCGTCGTCGTCGACGACGACCCGGAGCGCGCCGCCCACCTCGGTCACCTTCACCAGCGCGCGGGCCGCCCCGGCGTGCTTGCGGACGTTGGTCAGCGCCTCCTGCACGATCCGGTAGGCGGCGAGGTCGACGCTCGGCGGCAGGGCCCGGACGTCGGCGTCGACCGCGGTGCTGACGGCCAGGCCGGCGGCCTCGTTGTCGGCCACGAGCCGGTCGAGCATCCCCAGCCCGGCCGTGGGCGCGCGCGGCGGCTCGTCGTCCACCCCGCGCAGCACCCCGAGGGTGGAGCGCATCTCGCGCAGCAGGTCCCGGCTGGCGTCCTTGATCGTGGCCAGCGCCCGCCGGGCCTGCTCGGGGTCGTCGTCGAGCAGGTAGAGGGCGACGCCGGCCTGCACGTTGATCAGCGAGACGTGGTGGCCGAGCACGTCGTGCAGCTCGCGGGCGATCCGCAGGCGCTCCTCGCCGGCCTGCCGGCGCGCGGTCTCCTCGCGGGCCGCCCGGGCCTGGGCGCGGCGCTCGGTGCGGGCCCGCCACAACTCGCAGCCGGCGACGTATGCGGCCAGCCACGCCAGCCAGCCCAGTCGGCCCTCGATCCCCGCGAGGCCGCCGCGGACCCCGATCTGGATCGCCAGCCCGGCGAGCACCGCGACGACGGTGGTGGCGTAGGCGACCCGCCGGTGCCCGTGGACGATCGCCTCGGCCAGCGCGACCAGCGAGGGCACGACCACGGGCCCGAACGGGTAGCCGAGGGCGAGGTAGACCAGCAGCACCGCCGTGCAGGCGACCAGCACCGCGGGCGGGTGCGCCCGGCGGACGACGAGCAGCAGCGGGCCCAGCACGATCAGCGCGATGCCGAGGGCGTCGACCGGGCGAGCCGTCGGCACGAAGCGCGACACGTTGAGCTCGGCGACCAGCCCCACGACCAGCCAGGCGGCCGGGGTCAGGACGGTGTGCGGCACGCTCTGCCACGAGCGCCGCAGCAGGCCGACCAACCAGGACACACCCGCACCCTAGAGCGCGGCGCGACCCGGTCGCCTCGGTCCGCGGGGGACCTCCGGCGTACTCCCGGGGGCGTACGCCACCGCCCTGCGGACCCCCTCGCGGGGCAGTGCAGGTCCCGCCCGCGGGGCGACGTGCCCGGCGCCACTCCCCGGCACCGTGGAGGCACACCACGCGAACACCTGGGGACATCGTGAACGAGAGCACCGACCGCGCCGATCGCACCGAGAGCACCGTCCGCACCGACCTGCGGCTCTCCGACGCCGACCGCGAGGCCGTCGCCGACCGCATCCGGGCGGCCGCCGCCGAAGGGCGGCTGACCCTCGAGGAGGCCGACGAGCGCCAGCAGGCCGCCTACGCCGCGAAGGTCGAGGCCGACCTGCTCCCGCTGACAGCCGACCTGCCGGCCCCGCCGCCCCCGCCGCCGGGCCTGCGGACCCTGTCGCCCGACGCCCGGCGCCGGCTGATGATCCACGCCGGCATCGCGCTGGCCGTGGTCGCGATCGTCCTGGTGCGGTGGGTGGCCGGGCCGGTGTCGTTCTTCTGGCCGGGCGGGCCGATCTTCTGGATCGCCGTCAGCGTCGCGGCGCACTACTGGTTCGCGACCCGCCGGCGCGCGGCTCAGCCGCGCTGAGCGCCGGGCTGCCCGTAGGTCCGCAGCTGCTCGCCGACGGCGGCCAGCTCGTCGTCGGCGAGCAGTGTGGGCTCGCCGAGCAGCCGCGCCTGGTGGTACAGCCGGCACAGCCACTCCAGCGTCACGGCCCGGTCGAACGCCCGGGCGAGCGTGTCGCCGCAGGTCGTGGCGCCGTGGTTGCGCAACAGGACCGCGCTGCGCCCCGCCATCGCCCGCACGCTCGCCTCGGCCAGCTCGGCCGACCCGTACCGCTCGTACGGCGCGACCCGCACCGGGCCGCCGAGCTGCATGACCAGGTAGTGGATGCCCGGCAGCTCGTCGACCAGCGTGGACAGCGCCGTCGCGTACAGCGGGTGCGTGTGGACGACGGCCCGCGCCCCGGTCCCCCCGTACACCGCGAGATGCATGGGCAGCTCGGACGAGGGGACCGGCCCCTCCTCGACCGCGTGCCCGCCGAGATCGACCACGCACACCCCCGCCGGGGTCAGCGCGTCGTAGTCGACCCCGGTCGGCGTGATCGCGACCAGGTCGCCACGGCGCTCGCTCACGTTGCCCGAGGTACCCACCGTGAGCCCCGCGGCGGCCATCCGCCGGCAGCACTCCACGATCCGCACCCGCTCGTCCGCCAGCAGCACACCGTCTCCTGTCACGCTCCGTCATCCCTTCGCGGCAATGGTAACCGTCCGTGGTGCGGTCGTGACACCGCTCGGCACTCCGGCGATCGGGCGAGCGGCACGATCCGACCGCCCGTCGCGGGATCGACTCCGTCCGTCGGAACGCGGTGCGACCGTTGCGCGCCAGGCGTCACCTGTTCGTGGAGCCGGTCGTTCATCCGATCGTGCACAGCGCGTCGGAAACCTCCCCGGTCCGCACCGCCGCCCCCGCCAATCGGTCATGGGGTGCGTGATGGCGAACCACACCCTGCCCCCGCGGACCCGCCGGTCCGCCCCGCGCCGGCGTTCCCGGTCCGGGCTCGTCCTCTGGGCCGGCTTCGGCGTCGTGGCCGCGCTGGCGATCGTCCTGGTCGTCGGGCTGCTGCTCGGCGGCGCCCCCTCGCCGCTCGCGCAGCAGGGCGGCCCCTCGCCCTCGGGCACCGGCCCGGTCGCGGCGGCCGTCGACCCGGCCGCGCTGCAGGAGAGCACCACCTACACGACGCTGCAGGGCACCGTGCCCGACCCGGCGCCGCAGCAGACCACGGACGGCCGGGTCGCGCACCCCGTCCGGGAGACCATGGTCCACGACGCCCCGGGCGGCACCCCGATCGCCCGAATGCCGGTGACGCAGATCGGCGACACGTGGCTCCCCGTGATCGCGCAGCAGGGCGACTGGGCGCAGGTCCTGCTGCCCTCACGGCCCAGTTCCTCGACGGGCTGGCTGCCGATGGCCGATCTCGACGTGAAGACCACGCCCTATCGCATCGCCGTGCACCTCGGCTCCATGAAGCTGGAGCTGTTCGAGGACGGCACCCGGATCGCGCAGTGGACGGTCGGCATCGGCAAGCCCTCGGCGCCGACCCCCACCGGCCGCACCTTCCTGCTCGGCGCGTTCAGCGACGACCAGCAGAAGTACTCGCCGGTGATCCTTCCGCTGGGCACGCACAGCCCCACGCACGACACCTTCGGCGGCGGTCCGGGGACCGTCGCCATCCACACCTGGCCGACCGCGGACGTGTTCGGCACCCCCACCAGCGACGGCTGCATCCGCGTCCCCGCGGACGCGCTGCGCCAGCTCCAAGAGGTGCCCCTCGGCACGCTCGTGACGATCGACGAAGCATGATCACGAAAGGGACCCGACGCGTGAAGACCTCCAAGTTTGCCGGTGCCGGTGCGGCCGCGGTGGGTGCGGCCACGGCCGCGGCGGTGCTGCTGCTCGGCTCCACCGCCGCGTCCGCGGAACCCACCGTGGACTCGTCCGCGTACGTCTTCCGGACGGACGGCCTGCTGTCGATCAGCCCGAGCCCGTACGCCGAGTCGCGCGACGGCGACCACGACCGGCAGAGCGTGGCCGACGTGGCCGCACTCCCGCTGCACGGCAAGCCGGGTATCGGCCTGTCGGCGCTGGTCGCCGAGGCCGAGGGGCACCGTGCCGAGGCGACGGTGGCGAAGGTGAACCTGCTCGACGTTCTCAGGGCCGAGGCCTTCCGCACCTGGTGCGACGGCGCGGACGGCGGGTCCGCGGGCGTCGACCTCGTGAACGCCTCGGTCCTCGGGACCCCGGTGAAGGCGCCGGCCGAGGAGCAGAAGTTCGACGTGTCGCCGCTCCTGCAGATCACGCTCAACCAGCAGGACCGGGACGACGACTCGATCACGGTCACCGGCTTCACGCTCACCCTGCTGCCGAACCGGGACGACCCGAAGCGCCAGCTCAACAAGGAGGAGCAGGAGGTCGCACCGGAGCTGATCGGTCTGGTCACCGGGCAGCTCCCGGACCTGCAGAAGACCCCGCTGAAGACGGTCGACGACCTGGTCAAGGCGCTCTCGCCGAAGGGTGACCTGCTGAAGATCACGGTCGGGTCCGTGACCTGCGCCCTGGAGGAGAAGGCGAAGGACCACGCGGCCGAGCCGGTGGTGAAGAAGCACGAGCCGGAGCCCGGCGAGGCGCCGCGCCCCGAGGTCGTGCGGAAGAACCTGCCCGTGACCGGCTGAGGGGCCTCAGCGGGCGTTCTCGCGCACTCCGGTCCCATAACGCGAGCTCCGGGCCTGCTGGAGCGCGTCATGGTCCCATGACGCAAACTCCGGGCCTGCTGCGGTGCGGCCCCGGCCCCGCCCGTTCCCGGGAACCTCCTCAGCCCTTGCGGGCCTCGTCGGAGGCGGTGTGCTCGGAGGCGGCGTGGTCGGAGGCGGTGTGCTCGGAGGCGGTGTGCTCGGAGGCGGCGCGCTTGCGCCGCTTGCCCTCGTGCATCGCCTGGACCCGGGCGACGGGGATCGCGTGCCCCTCCTCGAGGAGGTCGGCCGGGAGCTCCTGCGGAGCGGGCAGCGCCTCGGTCCAGGAGGGCCGGTCCGCCAGCAGGTCCGGCGCGGTGCGGAGGGTGAAGTCGGTGGGGGAGACCTCGTCGAGCTCGTCCCAGCGGAGCGGGAACGACACCGGCAGGCCGGGCCGGACGCGCGGGCTGTAGGCGGCGACCACGGTCGCGCCGCCCGCGCGGGTGGAGTCGACGAACACCTTGCCCTCGCGCTCCTCGCGCAGGAACGCAGTGGTCGCGATGCCGGGGTCGAGCCGCTCGGTCCGCGCGGCCAGCGCGCGGGTGGCGGCCGCAGCGTCGTCGAACGGGGTGGGGGCCAGCGGGACGACGACGTGGACGCCCTTGGAGCCGCTCGTCTTCACGGCGCCGGTCAGCCCGGACCCGGCGAGCGCCTCGCGCACCAGGTGGGCCACGGCGACGACGGCGGGAAAGCCCGCTCCCTCGGGCGGATCCAGGTCCAGCACCAGCTGGGAGGCCCGGTCCGCGCCCACGGTGAACAGGGCCGGGTGGTACTCGACGGACCGCTGGTTGGCGAGCCAGAGCAGGGTGCGCCGGTCGTCGCAGAGCGCGTAACGGACGTCGCGGCCGGTCTGCGAGCGGATGACCGTGCTGCGGACCCAGTCCGGGGTGTAGCGCGGAAGGTTCTTCTGCATGAACGGTTCCTGGCCCGGCCGCACCCGGATCACCGAGAGCGGCCGGTCGGCCAGGACGGGGACCATCCGGTCGGCGACGACGTCGAGGTAGTCGACGAGGTCCCGCTTGGTGGCGGGGTCCCCGTCGACGAGCGCGGAGTCCAGGCTCGAGAGCGCGACTCCCGCCCGTTCCTCGCCCGCCGTCACGCCGGCCCCTTCATGAGCACCTCGTCAACAGGGTCATGCAGGCATCATGGCCCGGCGCGGCGCCGGGGTCACGCGGTCGCGCCCTCCGGGTGGACGGAGTGCTCGCCCTCCGCGAACTCCTCGACGATCTTCGCGCAGAAGGCCTCGAGGTCGCCGGGGTTGCGGCTGCTGACGAGACCCTGGTCGGTGACGACCTCCTCGTCGACGGGGTTGCCGCCCGCGTTGCGGATGTCGGTCCGCAGGCTGGGGAACGACGTCAGCGTGCGGCCCTTCACCAGGTCCGCCTCGACCAGCGTCCACGGGCCGTGGCAGATCACGCCCACCGGCTTGCCGGCGGCGAACACGTCCTTGACGAACTTCAGCACGTCCTGGTCCATGCGCAGGCGATCGGCGTTGACGGTGCCGCCCGGCATGATGAGCGCGTCGTAGTCCGATGCCGAGACCTGCGACGCCACCTTGTCCACCGGGTAGACCCCGCTCGGCGAGATGTCCGAGTTCATGGCCTGGATGGCGTCCGTGGAGATCGACACGATCTCGGTGGTGGCCCCGGCGTCCTCGACCGCCTTGCGCGGCTCGGTCAGCTCGACCTCCTCGACGCCGTCGGTCGCGAGGATCGCGACGCGCTTGCCGTCCAGTGCACCCATCGTGGCTCTCCTCTCCGGACCGCGGTGCGTCCGCGGCCTCGTGACCGGCGATACCCGGTCACACGGTGCGCAACCCGCCCGTGATGTGTCATGGTGCGGGCGACGCACGTTGAGCAGGCAGCGGCGCAGCCGCCCGCGCCGGCCGCGGGACCACCGACGAAGGGGTCGACGTGCGTACCTCCACCGAGCCCGTGATGGCACTGCTGCGGGTGAAGGCACCGGCAGACGTGGATCCGCACGTCCTGGAGGCCGCGCTCACGCGCGCGATCTGCACGGACCCCGACCGCCCGCTCACCGCCGAACTGGAGTGGGTCCCGGCGTGGCGGCCCGCCGCACGGACCGCGAAACGGCGGTTCGTGTACGTCGCGGTGCTACGCGGGCCTCGCCGGTCCGAGGCGGAGGACCTGACCGCGGCCGCGGAACGGTCGGCGAAGCGGGCGCTGAAGCGCATGTACGGCAAGGCCGCCGGTGCGAAGGCGCGACCGGCGGAGGACCCGGAGCTCGAGCCCTTCTGGTGCGCCTTCCGCGGCACCCCGCACAAGGTAAACGCCTGACAGTAGTCACCGCCCGACGGGTCACTGCATTGGTGAAAGCGGTGGCGAAGGGGCGCGAACTTGACGATTTCCGCAGGTCACGGGCTCGACCGCCGCGGCGCCAGTGGCCGCAGTGCGCGCCCAAGCCTGTTGTATGCGGATGGGCTCCGCGCCGGCGACGCCGTCTATCCGGCGGGAGAGTGAGCCGCCCGTGAGCGCGAGGCCCTCGACGCGCGCCCGCCCTGCCGGGATTCCTGCACCTGCACCCGGCCGATCCAGTGGCTCAGGTGATCGCCGCCGAGCTCGCCGCCCGGCACGGAGGCGGCCAGTGCCGCCACGGTGTTCGACCGGGCTGCCGCCGCGAGCGCGCCCAGCGGTGCGCCGAACAGGACGCCAGGACAGCGACACAGGGACAGCTGCGCGGCGACGGGCCGCCTGACCGCCCTCAATTGACCCCCTGCTCCGGCTGCACCGACGAACTCACCGAAGGCACGCTCGGCTGCTCTTGACTACGTAATTCTGGGCGTCTTGAAGACCGGTGCCGTCGTCTTGATCAAACGACCCAGCTCTGCCAGCTCCGCGGTCCGCGCCATCGCTTCCTCGGCACCACCGGCAAGTCCGGTCATATTCATCAGGATCGGATGTTCGAGTCCCGCTTCTGCGTACCCGCGCAGGCGCTCTGAAACCTCCGTGGGAGAACCGAGGAACACATATTCCTCTAGTAGCTCGAACGGAATTTGCGGAGCGAATTCACGAAGCTTCCGCGGGTCGAGCTTGTGCGGAATGATGTCAATATATGCGCGGTTGCTCCCGCCGGAAGGGTTCTCCAGCCCGTACTTCTCCCATGCTGGCGCGGGCGCCATCCATAGGGCGAAGAGCTTGGCCATCGGCTGGGCCTCGAACATTCCCCGGATTCGATCGCGGCTCTCGCCGAGGACGAGGAAGACGAACAGCCCGGACTCTGGTTCCGAACGCCCGGCCTTCCGCGCGTGCTCCGCGACGGTCGCCTTCAGTTCCCTGTACTCCTCTGGAGTCGAGGCGTCCACCGGGAGCCACCCGTCGGCATATTCGCCGGTCAGGCGCAACATTCGAGGCCGATGGGCGGCCACCCATATTCGCGGTGATCCAGCTTCGGACTTCAACGGCAGGCCCAAACGTCCGACGTTATCTGGCATGTGGCCGACGTCTAGCAGATGCCGCAGGGTTGCCAGGAAGTTTTCGGTGCGACCTACGGGGTGATCGAAGGGATAACCGAACGGCACGAGATTCTCGGCTTCGCCAGATCCGACGCCAAGGTTGAAGCCGCCCTTACATAGGTGCTGAAGACTGAGGGCTGCCCGAGCGATGTCGGGTGCTGCCCGGCGGATGCTGTCTGTAACGGCAACCCCTAGGGGAAGCTCGGTCCGACGCCCGAGCCAGGAACACGCACAGAAAGGATCAAAGATGCCGTCGGGATCCGGAGCCATCTCGGCGAAACCTATATCTCGATATAGATCCGGATGGAAGACGCCCAGCATGTGATCGAACACCCAGAGGGAGTCCGCGTCGATGGCATGGGCACCGTCCAATATCATGTCCATGACGGCCGACGGGTAGAACGGTGACGCGACGACTCCGAGTCTCATTGACCTTTCCTCTCTACTCCTCGGTCGTCCGGCCACATAGTCCGGCGCCCCTGACCCGGCGACTTGAGGCCGGAGATCAGAGCGCGGTGGTGGCCTTCGGGCGGTAGGCGGCTCGAGCCGCGGTCCTTGGGCCCGAGCACGATCCGGGCGGCGGTGGTTCGGTCGCTGGCCTTCGTCACGTCCGGATCGGATCCAGGTCTTCGTGGTGTAGCAGCAGGAGGGCGCGCACTTCGCCATCCGATCTTCTTGTCCTTTCCAACCGCTCAGGTTGTCCCTTCCGCTGTCCGCCGTCGCTGCGTAGAAGTACGTACGTCACTGTGCCTCGGCACTGCGCGGATCCCACCGGCCGAGACCTGATCGGCTCGAAGACGTGTGGTCAAGCCTGGGCGAGGACAGCCATCTTCACGGGAAAGGTCCAGGCGCGAAGCGCCGCGCGCACGCCCAATCGAGCCCTACTTGCCGTGATCTCGGAATGAGGAGGATATTTCGGCGCGCGCCACCGCTCGCGTGGCCTGAACTGAAGGAGGGGGCAATCAATGGACCATGAGAGGCAGTCCACGGCATCCTTCGACTCGGCAGCCGATCTCTTGAAATCGGATCTTCGCGGTGATCTCGTTCGGATCAGGGACGCGGACTACGAGGACGCCCGGCGGATCTACAACGCGATGATCGACCGCCGACCGGAGGTCATCGTTCGTTGCGCCGGCGTCGGTGATGTCATTGACGCGATCAAATTCGGTCGAGCACACGGTCTGCCGATCTCCGTCCGCGGAGGCGGGCATAATGTTACCGGTAATGCCCTGGCGGATCGCGGCTTGACGATTGATCTGTCCTTGATGAAGGGACTGCGAATCGATCCGCGCCTCAGGATCGTGCGGGCAGAAGCCGGGCTGACCTGGCTGGAGGTCAACCACGATCTGCAACACTTCGGGCTTGCGGCTGCCGGGGGCTTCGTGGGAACGACCGGGGTCGCGGGCCTCACCCTGGGCGGCGGACTCGGATGGCTGGTCCGAAAGCACGGCCTCGCCTGCGACAACCTGGTCTCGGCCGACATCGTGACCGCCGACGGGCGCTTCCTGCAGGCCAGCAAGGAAGACAACCCCGACCTCTTCTGGGCCATCCGAGGTGGTGGCGGCAACTTCGGGATCGTTACCTCATTCGAGTTCGAGGTCCATCCGGCCGGTACCGTCCTCGCCGGACTGGTCATCCATCCAGCCTCTCGCGCTCGCGAGGCCATGAAGTTCTGGCGAGACTTCGAGACAACGGCGCCGCGGGAACTGACTACCGGCGCGCTGCTGTTCACAGCACCTCCCGCACCATTCGTGCCCGAAGATGCCCAGGGGACACCGGTCGTCGGCATCGGCGGGGTCTTCACCGGCGACCTGGAGGTCGGGGAGAAGGTGCTGCGGCCACTTCGTGACTGGGGGTCGCCGGTCGCGGACATCATCGAGCCGATGCCTTACAGCGCCGCACAGACGATGGCCGACGCATTATGGCCGCACAACTTCCAGAACTACTGGAAGTCGGACTTCCTGAACGGGCTGCCTGACGACGCTATTGACACAATGGTAGCCAAGTTCTCGTCCGTTCCGTCAGTGATGACGACAGTCGTCATCGAACACAACGGAGATGGCGCGATGAACGACGTCAGGCGCGGCGATACCGCCTTCTGGCACAGGGACTCTTCTTATAACCTACTCGTCACCTCCATGTGGGAGGATCGGCGGAACGCCGAGGAGAACATCTCCTGGACCAAAGACTTCGTCGAAGCGACCGCACGGTTCGCCAGTGGCGGTGTCTACGTCAATTACCTTGGCGAGGAGGGGTCGGACAGGATCAGATCGGCTTTCGGCTCCAACTTTGATCGGCTCACTGCGGTCAAGCAGAAATACGATCCGGAGAATGTTTTCCGACTGAACCAGAACATCGAGCCCGCTGACTAGATCACCGCTGCGAGGGCTCTCAGGGTCGGGCGGGAAATGTCGCAAGATCTGCGTGCAGGGACCCAGGGGCAGCGGCGGTCCCGGTCGCGACGATCCCGACGGCCGTGTCGACGCCGACGCGGCGATCACCGGCCGACGACAGCACCGTTCAGTTGGCCTCCGGTCGGGGCGACACCACGCTGGCGCTAGCAACGACGGCCCGGGTGAGGAAGCCTGCCGCAGCACCGGCTGCTTGTGGCAAGGCAGGTGTGCACAAATGGCCCGGCACGTATGAGCGGGCCACACCACCACTACGCAGGTGCCCGAAGCACAGTGGCCGCGGCAGAGTGTCGCCAGGCGATCGGCCCGTCGGCCCGGGCCGGGGCTGCGTCGTTGTCCGGGTGCAGCGACGCCCAGTGCGCGTCCGCCTCCCGGTAGGCCGAGGTCACGGTTGTGTGATCGGCGAGCGCCACTGCGTCGTAGGTCCGTGCGGTCAGCAGCGCGGCGATCTCGTGCGCCTTTTCAGGCGTCGCTTGCGCTCGAGACCCGAGCTCGAGGCGCGGCGGACCCACACGACCAGGAACCCGTCGAGTACCCGCTCACCGAGCATCGGCCGGAACCATTGCCGGAAGCGCCGGGCGACCACGGCCCGGCCGCGGGTCAGGCCGCCTCCTCGGCCAGCCGGTACGGGTCGGTGCGCAGGCCGTCGCGCACCCGCCGGGGCAGCGCCCTGCGGTGCCGGACGAGCTGCGCCACGCCGAGCAGCACGTACACCCCGGAGAGCACGAGCGACACGGTGTGCACGGTCGGCGTCGGCAGCGAGATCGACGTGCCGAACTGGACCGCGAACAGCACGACGAGCGCGACGGCGCCGCGCCAGGTCAGCCCGAGCGTCACCAGGAGGCTCACCGCGAAGAAGGACTGCGTGCCGGTGAGCAGCAGCTCGACGCGCTGCTGGTCGTCGAGCGGCAGGCCGTGCAGCGACCCCGACGCGATCGCGAAGACCAGCGGGAGCGTCCCGACCAGCAGCGTCCACTGGTTGACCTTGCTGGAGAGCAGGGTGCCGAGCGAGTCGCCGGCCCGGAGCCGGCGGGCGTAGAGGCAGGCGACGATCAGCTCGGGGGCCTCGCTCGCCAGCGGCGCCACCCACTGGACCAGCACGAACCGGTCGACGCCGAGCTGGGAGCCGGTCTCGACCAGCCCGTCGGCGAAGTGCTCTGCGCTCGCCAGGATGATCAGCGCGGCGAACGCGAAGAGCGCCCCGTAGAGCCACCGCCGGCCCGCCGTCGGGCGTCGAGCCACCCACTCCGCGCTGCCGTGCAGGTCGGGCTCCTCCGCGGGCCCCTGGGCGAGGCGGACCGCGTAGCCGACGAACACCGCGACGAGGACCAGCGTGTCGATCATGGTCAGGGTGCTGCGCAGCGGGAGCGTCAGCGAGTAGAGCGTGGCGATCCCGAGGAACACGACCTCGGCCGACAGGGTGCGCGGCAACCGGACACCGGCGCGGCCGCCCTCGCGCCCGCCGTCCGCCCGGCGGCCCTGCCGACGGGCGGCGAGGACCGCGACCAGCACCACCAGCGGCCACCCGATGCCGACCAGCACCCGGTTCGCGCCGGTCATGTTGGCCAGCGCCAGCGAGCAGGGGTTGCTGCCGCCGGGATCGGGCACGCACTCGCCCTCGGCGGAGAAGACCTCGCCCGCCCGCATCGTGAACACGAAGTCGACGGCGTACTCCGGCAGCACCGCGAGCAACGCCAGGATCGCGAGCGCGAGGCCGGCGCTCATGTCCACCTGCGCCGCCTCCCCGGCCCAGGAGAGCACGAACGCGGCGCCGACGATCGCCAGCCCGTAGACGGCGACCGCGGCGGGGGCGGGGAGCGCGGGCTGCGGCAGCCCGAGCAGGCTCGCCGCACCCAGGTAGAGGCCGGGCAGCGCCACGACGACCGCGGCGACCAGGGGCAGCGGTGGGCGCCGCCCGGGGGAGTGGCCGGGGTCGCCGCCGCCCCCGGCGTCGTCGGAACGGGCCACGGTCAGCGCCCGGCCACCGGGACGAGGACGACGGGGCACCGGGCGTGTTCGGTGCACCGCCGCGTCACGTCGTCGAGCCGGCCGCCGACGTGCCCCAGCACCAGCAGCCGGGCCGCCGTCGCGTGCCCGAGCAGCACCGTCGCGGGGTCGCCGCGTTCGTCCACGGTCCGGATCTCCACCCCGTCGCCGGTGTCCCCGAGGACCTCGTCCAGCCAGCCATCGCGGTCCTCGGCGAGGAGGACGACGTCGACGACGACGTTCCGCGCCCGCGCTTCGGCCACCGCCCAGCGCAGCGCGGCCCGGGACTGCGGCGACCCGTCGAGCCCGACGACGAGCGCCCCGACCGGCGTCGCCGGCGCCGGGGTCGTCAGGGTCTCCGGCGGCGCGTCGGGACGCAGGGCGTCGTGCTGGTCGCGGGGATGGAACCCGGTCTGCGGGTCGTGCTCCTCGCGGCGCCCCGGCACGCCGCCCGGGTCCGACAGGGTCGGGATCATCGCGCTCTCCTCCGGGCCGATCGTGCGCGGCGGTCGATCCGGCCCGGTCGTCGGGGCCGGCTCGACCCGGTCGGGTGGGGTCGGACCAGGTGGGCCCGGTCAGTCGGACGGCTCGGTGCCGGGCCCGTCCTCGGCGTCGGCACCCGGCTCGACGTCCTGGCGGTGGGCCGGGCGCGGGTCGCTGTCCTCGTCGCGGGACTGGTCCACGCGGTGCCCGACCACCTCCTCCTCGAGCCGGTCGACCGTCTCCTCGGTGCGGGTGGGGTCGGTGTGGTCGGCGGGGTCGGTCATCGGGAGCCTCCGGTCGTCGAGGTGGGGGTGCGCGGCGGGCCCGTCGGCCCGCCGGGACAGGAGCCCGGCCCGCGTCGGCCGCGGCGGCGCTCGCGACGGGTCACGGCCGCGGTGCCCTCCGGGTACCCGGCCTTGATCGCCCGGTGCTCCGCGGCGGCCTCGACGAAGGCCACCGAGTAGAGGAGGCCGATGACCGCGCCCATCACCACCGCGGTCGCCCGGATCCCCGGGGAGCCCGGGACGAGCAGGTAGAGGGCGACGCCGAAGGGGGCGATCTGCACGACGGCGCGGACCAGGTGCCGGAGCACCCAGGTGGGGGCGGTGACGTCGTGCAGCACCCACGTCCGGTGCCGGGCGGGGAGCCCGGCGCCGAACGCATAGGCCAGCCAGCGCAGGGGGCCGGGGCGCACGATCTGGGTCATCTCACGGGGTACCCGGTGCGCGTGCGCCGAACCGTGCCGGGCTCAGGCCGCGAGCTCGGCGTGGATGGTCTTCCCGGGCTGGTCGGCGTCGGACCCTCCGTGCACCTCGTACCCCCAGTCGCGGCACACCGCCTGGACGACGAGCAGTCCGCGGCCGCGGGAGGCGTGCGGGTTCATGCCGCGCGGCTCAGGCGGCGTGGGGCACTGGTCGCGCACCGCCACGTACAGCCTCCCCGGTGCCCGGTGCAGTTCGATCTCGAAGGGCGTGCCCGCGTGATCGACCACGTTCGCGACCAGCTCGGTCACGACGAGCAGCACGTCCTCGGCGGTCTCGCCCTCCACACACCACGCCCGCAGCACCGGGCCGAGCCGCCGGCGCACGCCGGCCGGCACGTCGGGAGCGGGGCCGTAGCTCCAGCACACGTGGTCGTCGGCGGCGTCGTCCTGCGCCGCCGCCGTCCCGGTCGAGGTCATCCCGCACCCCCCTTCTCACATCCGTCGTCCCTCGACCTCGGGCGTACCCCCTCGGCCTGCGCCGCATACGCACCCGACGGGATCCACCCGTCACGCCGTCTCGGCGCCCTCTCGCTCACCCGTTCGTGTGAAAGCGGAGGAAACGGGTACAGGAGGGCGGGTCCGGGAGGCGGCGACGGGAGGAGCGACACATGTCCGTGGCGGCGACGGTCACCGACGAGACCGAGGACTGGAACACCCGGCACCGCGCCGAGGGGCCACTGAACCGCGCGGACCGGAACTTCGCGGAGCTGCTGCAGGAGCTGCGCGTCGTGTTCACCGGCGTCCAGATCCTGTTCGGCTTCCTGCTGACGCTGTCGTTGAGCGATCGCTTCAAGGACCTCGACGCCATGCAGCACGCCCTGTTCGTCGCCACCCTCGCGGGCGCGGCGACGTCGTCGACACTGATCGTGGCGCCCGTCGCGGCGCACCGGATCCTCTTCCAGCGCAACCGCAAGCGCGAGCTCGTCCGGCACGGTCACCAGCTGGCCCTGGCCGGGCTGTGCTCCCTGGCGCTGACGCTGTCCGCGGGGCTGATGCTGGTGCTGGACATCGCGGTGGGCCGGCTCGCGGGCATCGTCGGGACCGCGACGCTGCTGACGGCGACGGCGATGCTGTGGGTGCTGGTGCCGCTGTACCTGCGCCGCGACTCGCGGGCCGCGCCCGCCCTGCCCGATCCCGAGGGATGAGCGCGGACACCGCCCGATCGGCCCACGTTTCGGTCGCGGCCGCGGGTGCAACCCCGACGACATGACCACCAACGTTCAGGACAGCATCGACGTCGAGGTCCCGGTCAGCACCGCCTACAACCAGTGGACCCAGTTCGAGTCGTTCCCGCGGTTCATGGGCGGGGTGGAGCGGATCGAGCAGACCGGCGCCACCCGGACGCACTGGGTCACGAAGATCGCTGGTGTCACGCGCGAGTTCGACGCCGAGATCACCGAACAGCACCCGGACGAGCGGGTGGCCTGGAAGTCGGTGAACGGCCCGAGCCAGGGCGGTGCCGTCACCTTCCACCGCCTCGACGACAAGCACACCCGGGTCACCCTGCAGCTCGACTTCGAGCCGGAGGGCGTCGTCGAGAAGGCCGGGGACGCGCTCGGCATCGTCGGCAAGCAGGCCAAGGGCGACCTCGGTCGCTTCAAGGAGTTCATCGAGTCGCGCGGCGCCGAGGAGGGCGCGTGGCGCGGTGACGTCGATCGCGCGCCGCAGCACGGGGAGATGCCGCCGCCGCCCGCGTGACGGCGGAGCGATCCCGACCGACCACGACGGCCCGTCCTGCCGGGGACGGGCCGTCGTCGTGCACAGCGGGTGATCGGCCGCGCGGGCCGGTGGCGTGTGATCGAGCGCGGCGCCGGGTACGTGCCCGGCATGAGCGGCACGAAGAAGACCGACCACAAACCCGCCGAGCTCGGCGACGACCTGCCCGGCGCGCTGAAGCTCGCGTACAAGCCGGTCGGCCTGGTGTCGGGGGTGCTCGGCGGGCTGATCGCCGGGCAGGTGTTCAGCCTGGTGTGGAAGCGGGTCTCGAAGGAGCCGGAGACACCGCAGCCGCTGTCGCGCGACTACGGCACCAAGGAGGTGCTGCTCGCGGCGACGCTGCAGGGCGCGATCTTCGGCCTGATCAAGACGGCGGTCGACCGGTACGGCATGAAGGCCTACCACCGGTTCGTCGACAAGCCGCGCCCGGCCACGCGCTGAGACGCGGCCGGGCGGGACGGGCCGGACGGACGGGGGGTCAGACGACCTCGTTGAGCTTCCCCGTGGCGACGTCGAAGACGAAGCCCCGGACCGAGTCCTTGCGCGGGACGAACGGGTTGGCCCTGATCCGCGCGACGGACTGGCGGACGTCGTCGTCCAGGTCCGGGAAGGCCTCCGCGGCCCACCCCGGCTTGATGCCGGTGTCCTCCTGGATCGAGCGCGTGAGGTCGTCGTCGGTGAAGGTCAGCATGCCGCAGTCGGTGTGGTGGATGAGGATGATCTCCTCGGTGCCGAGCAGCCGCTGGCTGATGGCCAGGGAGCCGATCTCGTCGTCGGTGATCACGCCGCCGGCGTTGCGGATGACGTGCGCCTCGCCCTCCTCCCGCGACCGGGACACGAGCGGCCGCGCGGCGGCCCGGGCTACTGCCCACGACGGGGCGCGGCTACGCGGCCCGCGGACAGAACTCGTCGAACTGGCACACGCGGCGGCTCGGCCGAAGAACTCGAGCCGCATGCGCATCACGCGAGGAGTCAACCGCACCCGCGGGAGGCCGGGCAACCCGCGCCTCGGTGCCGTCGTCACTCGGTCGCTGTATCGACAGCGCCGCCCCGGAGCGCTTCACTCCGTTTCCCTCGCTGACGCCGCCCGGCGACAGCCGCGGGTCCTTGCCGACGGAGCGGAGGCCCCCATGGACCAGCGCGTCGAGAACGACCTTCGCCAGCCCTCGCTCGTGGAACGCGTGGCGCAGAACCCGGTCGGCGGCTTCCTGCCCTGGATCATCTTCTGGGTGGTCGCCAACAGCCCGAGCACCTGGGAGTACGGCGCGATCGGTGCGGCGCTCGCCGCGATCATCCTGGCCGTCCCGTCCACCCGGAAGCACCGGACGAAGCTGCTCGACGTCGTCACGATCGTGTTCTTCGTCGGGCTCGCCGTCGCCGGGGCGGTGGTCGGCGCGCACGACCGCGACGTGCTCGACACGTACTCCACCACGATCTCGAGCGGCGTGCTCGGACTGGTCGCGCTGATCTCGCTGGCGTTCACGCCGTTCACCGAGCAGTACGCCCGGGAGTCCACGCCCGAGGAGGTGTGGTCGACTCCCGAGTTCACACACGTGAACCGGGTGTTGACGCTGGTCTGGGGGATCGCCTTCCTCGTCACGGCGCTTCTCGGCTACATCGCGGCGCGGCTGCCCTCGACCAGCGACTGGACGGACTGGATCCTGCCGATCGTGGTCCTGGTGGGGGCCTTCAAGTTCACCCGCTGGTACCCGGAGCACAGGAGCCGGCGCTGAGCGGAGCCGTCCCCGGGCCGGTCACGGCTCCGTTCCCCGCCGCCACCACCGGCCCCGGGAGCCCCTCCGCCCGACCGGTGCGACGGCCGGGCCGGGGCCGCCCGGCGGGGCGGACCCGGCGACGTCGGTCGTGCTGTCGGACCCGGTGACGTCGGTCGTGCCATCGGCCTCGGCGGCCGCGGTCCGGCCGTAGTGCCGGGCCACCACCCCGGTCGACAGGCCGTGCACGACGATGCTCGCGACGATGGTGACCACGGTGACGGCGAGCACGAGGTCCTTCTCCGGCCCCTGCAGCTCGATGAACGCGAGCATGCCGAACACCAGGGTCGCGATGCCGCGGGGCCCCGCCCAGCCGAGGACGAGCCGGTCCTTCGCGGAGACGTCGGTGCGGATCAGTGCCACGACGACGGGCAGCACCCGGGCGACGGTCAGCGCCAGCAGCGAGTACAGCACGATCTGCCAGGTGATCGCCCCGCCGCCGAGGGTGTGGTTGACGATCGCGCCGAAGATGAACCACATGGCCAGCGAGAGCAGCGTGCCGACGTCCTCGACGAGGTGCAGCGTGCCGGGCGGCAGCCGGCGCGCCTCCGGCTCGAAGAACACCCCGGCCACGAAGGCCGCGACGAAGCCGTTCCCGCCCACGAGGACCGCGACGCCGTAGGCGAGCAGGGGGAGCGCGAGCACCCCGATCCGCAGGGCGGAGGACTGCGTCCAGCCGGAGTCGACCGCCCGGCGCAGGATCCGCGCGGCCGCGGCGCCGACGACCGCCCCGGCCAGGATCGCCATGACCAGCGACGGGAGGGCGTGGAGCGCGGCGTCGGCCAGCCCTTCGCCACCGGCGGGGGTGGCCCCGGCGAGGGCGAACAGGAAGACCGGGGCGATGAGGCCGTCGTTGAGGCCGCTCTCGGCGTTGATCACCTGCCGCAGCCGTTCCGGGATCCGCCGGTCCCGGACGACGGCGATGGCGGGCGCGAGGTCGACCGGCATCACGACCGCGGCGAGCACGAGGAGGAGCCAGAAGCCGGCGCCGCCGAACAGGGCGGCGCCGAAGAGCCAGGCGGCCAGGACCGACAGGGGGAGGGCGATCAGCAGGAGCCGCAGCGTGAGCCGGGGCTGGCGGCCCAGGATCCCGCCGGGGATCTCCGTCGCGTCGGTGAACAGCAGGATCGCCAGGATCCCCTCGACCACGTGCTCCGACGGCTCGAAGTCGATGTCGAAGATGAACACCGGGGCCGGCCCGGCTGTCAGGGCGACGCCGGCGGCGAGCATCGCGAACGGCATCGTGACGCTGAAGCGGGCCAGCCTGCCGGCGACGAGCGCCCACGCGAGCAGGATCAGCATGATGACGACGAGCGCGAGCATCGGTCCCCCAGCTGTCGGGCCCAGCGGCGTTCGCCGGGAGTCTGGCACCCGGCTGCTCGCGGCTCCACGGGTTCGCGTGAACGGGTGATCTCCGGCCGGTCTTCCCCACCGCCGCTCCGGATGGCATTGTGACGCTGACGTCACACTCTCATTCGGGGCCGCCCCACCGGGCGGCCCGCTCGTCGACACGGAGGGCGCCGCGATGAAGCCGCGCATCGGCACGACCCTGGCCAGCACGACCGACGCCACGACCGCGGTCGTGGTGCGATGGGGGGACGCGGACGTGGAGGTGACCTGCGGGGGCGCGCCGATGGTGGACGCGAAGGGCCCGGAGGCGGGCACCACGCACCCGGCCGACCCGGACCAGCAGGCTGGCACCCGGATGGGCAAGCGCTACGCCGATCCCGACCTCGGCATCGAGCTGCTCTGCACCAAGGCCGGCGCCGGGACGCTGGCGGTGGGGGGCACGCCACTGCCGCTCAAGGACGCCAAGCCGCTGCCGGCGTCGGACTGAGGCGGCCGCGGTGAACCTGTCGGTGCTGCTGGACATGGCGGCCGAGGGCTTCGGTGACCGGATCGTGGTCGGCACGCGGGCCGAGGGGCTCACGGCCGGGCGGGTGCGGGAGCTGGCCGCGGGCGGTGCGAGCCTGGTCGCCGGGGCCGGCGCGGACGCGGTGCTCTACCTGGCCGTCAACGGTCCGGCGTTCCCGGTGGCGCTGTTCACCGCGGCGCGGGCCGGGGTACCGCTGGTGCCGGTGAACTACCGCCTCGGCGCCGCGCAGCTCGACCACCTGCTCGCGCAGCACCCGAAGGCGCTGGTGGTGGCCGACGCCGCCCAGGCCGCCGCGGCGCAGCGGGCGGGGCTGGGGTTCCGCACCCCGGAGGAGTTCCTGCGCGACGCCGCCGCCGCGGCGGAGTCGGCGCCGGCCGAGGAGGGGTTCGTCGACCCGGACTCGGCCGCGGTGATCATCTACACCTCGGGCACCACCTCGGCGCCCAAGGGCGTGGTGCTGCGCCACGCCAACCTCGTCTCCTACGTGTTGGGCACGGTGGAGTTCGCCGGTGCCGACGAGGCGGAGGCGGCGGTGATGAGCGTGCCGCCCTACCACATCGCGGCGGTGTCGAACGCGCTGACCAACCTCTACGCGGGCCGCCGGGTGCTGGTGCTCGAGTCGTTCACCCCGGCCGGCTGGATCGAGCTGGTGCGCCGCGAGGAGGTCACCAACGCCATGGTCGTGCCGACCATGCTGGCGCGGATCATGGACGAGCCGGGGCTGGAGCGGGCGGTGCCCTCGCTGCGGTCGCTGGCCTACGGCGGGGCGGCGATGCCGCGCCGGATCGTCGAGCAGGCCCTGCGGGAATGGCCGCACGTCGGGTTCGTCAACGCCTACGGGCTCACCGAGACCTCCTCGACGATCACCGTGCTCGGCCCCGCCGAGCACCGTGCCGCGCTCGACTCGACCGACGAGGCGGTGCGGGCCCGGTTGTCCTCGGCCGGGCAGGCGGTGCCCGGCATCGAGATCGAGGTCCGCGACGAGGACGGCGCCCCGGTGCCGGCCGGTATGCCCGGGCGGATCTGGGTGCGCGGCGAGCAGGTGTCCACCGAGTACGCCGGACGCGGCTCCTCGCTCGACGGCACCGGCTGGTTCGACACCCGCGACCAGGGCCGGCTCGACGCCGAGGGCTACCTGTTCATCGAGGGCCGGATCGACGACACGATCATCCGCGGGGCGGAGAACATCGCCCCGGCCGAGATCGAGGACGTCCTGCTGGCCCACCCGGACGTCGCCGACGCCGTCGTGGTCGGCGTGCCGGACGAGGAGTGGGGCCAGCGCATCGAGGCCGTCGTCGTCGCCCGCCCGGGCACCGACCTCGACGCCGCCGCGCTCGACGGGCTGCGCGAGACCGTGCGGGCCACCCTGCGCAGCTCCAAGACCCCCGACCGCATCCACGCGTGGCCCGAGATCCCGCGCACCCCCACCGGCAAGCTGCTCCGCCGCGACGTTGTCGCCGGCCTCGCGCCCGCGGAGCAGGTCCGTTGAGCGCCCGGAGGTCCCGGTGAAGATCGACACCAGCCTGCCCCTCACCGGGCCGGCGAACCCGCGCGAGGCCACCCGCCATGCCGAGGAGGCCGGGTACGACGGTCTGCGGGCCGCCTCGGCGAGGAACTACACACCCTGGGACGCGGACCCCGCGCTCGTCACCGGGATCGCGGCCGAGGTGCGCACGGGCGCGCCCGCAGGAGGACAGGCATGAACGTCGTGCACATCGAGGACCGGGGCGCCGTCCGCGTCGTCCGGATCGACCGGCCCGAGGCCCGCAACGCCTTCAGCGGCGAGGTGATCTCGCAGCTTTACCGCGCGCTCGTCGAGGCCGACGCCGACGAGGGCGTGCTCGCCGTGGTGCTGACCGGGGCCGACCCGGCCTTCTGCGCGGGCGTCGACCTCAAGCAGGCCGCGGTCGAGGGGGAGGCCTACTTCCGACGGCACCGGGACGAGCCGGTGATCGCGCAGACCGGCCGCATGCGCAAGCCGATCATCGGGGCCGTCAACGGGGCGTGCTTCACCGGCGGTCTGGAGCTGGCGCTGGGCTGCGACTTCCTCGTCGCCTCGGAGCGGGCCGTCTTCGCCGACACCCACGCCCGGGTCGGCGTCCGGCCGGGCGGCGGGATGACGGCGCGGCTGCCGAGCGTGGTCGGCACGGCCTGGGCCCGGCGGATGTCGTTCTGCGGCGAGGTGGTCGACGCCGCCCTCGCGCTGCGGATCGGACTGGTCACCGAGGTCGTGCCCCACGAGCGGCTCCTGGACCGGGCCGTCGAGCTCGCGACCGCGGCCACCGAGCCGCCTGCCGACGTGCTGCAGGCGGTCAAGCGCATGTACGTCGAGGGCTCGGGGGCGCCGGTGCTGGCGGCCCTGGAGACCGAGCGGGCGATCGCCGAGGCGGGGTCGACCGACCTGGCCGCGCTGGAGGAGCGGCGGCGGGCGGTGATGGCCCGCAACCGGGCGCAGCTCGCCCCGTGAGCTCCCGTCAGTGCTCGTCAGTGCTCGTCAGTGCTCCAGGACCAGGCAGAACGGGTGCCCGGCCGGGTCCAGGTAGACGCGGAAGTCCTTCCCGGGCTGCACGTCGTGCTTGCGCGCGCCGATCGCGAGGACCCGGGTCTCGCCCTCGTCGAGATCCGGGACGTCGAAGTCGAGGTGGGCCTGCTGCGGGTGCGCGTCGCCCGGCCAGTCCGGCGGGGTGTGCCCGGGCGCGAGCTGGAAGGCGAGCGTGGCCCCGCCGCCGGACACGAGCTCCACCCACTCGGTGCCGGGGGCCTCGTCGCTGGGGCGGATCGGCCATCCCGTGATCGCGGAGTAGAAGCGGGCGAGGCCCAGCGGGTCCCGGGTGTCGAGGGCGGCCAGGGAGAAGGTCGCGATGGCGGTCATGGCCCGACCGTAGAGCGGCAGGGGCGTCCGGCCCAGCGAGTTCCGCCGTCGTGGGGAAGGCTGGCGGCATGCACGACCGGTGGATCGACCACGCGATCTGGTGGCACGCCTATCCCCTCGGCTTCGTCGGCGCCGAGCGCGACGCGCTCCCGCCCGGCAGCCCCGTCGCACACCGCCTCGGACACTTCGAACCCTGGCTCGACCACCTCCTCGAGCTGGGGTGCTCCGGGCTCGCGCTCGGGCCGGTCTTCGCCTCCGAGTCCCACGGCTACGACACCGTGGACCACTTCCGGATCGACTCCCGCCTCGGCGACGACGCCGACTTCGACACCCTGGTCGAGGCGGCGCGGTCGCGGGGAGTGCGGCTGCTGCTCGACGGGGTGTTCAACCACGTCGGCCAGGGGTTCGCGCGGTTCCGCGCGGCGGAGGAGGGCGACGCCGGGGCCCGCCGCTGGTTCCACTGGGAGGGCGACGCCCCCGCGACCTTCGAAGGGCACGGCCGGTTGGTCGCGCTGAACCACGTCGAGCCCGCCGTGCAGGAGCACGTCGCCGCCGTCATGCGGCACTGGCTGGGCCGCGGCGCGGACGGCTGGCGGCTCGACGCCGCCTATCAGGTCCCGACGGCGTTCTGGCGGGCCGTGCTGCCGGGCGTTCGCAAGGAGTTCCCCGACGCCTGGTTCGCCGGGGAGGTGATCCACGGCGACTACGCCGCGATCGTCGCCGAGTCCGGGATGGACTCCGTGACCCAGTACGAGCTGTGGAAGGCGATCTGGAGCGCGCTCAACGACCGCAACCTGTGGGAGCTCGCACACGCCCTCGACCGGCACTCCGCGATGGTGGAGTCGTTCGCGCCGCTGACCTTCGTCGGGAACCACGACGTCACGCGGTTGGCGAGCCGGCTGGACCGCACCGACCACATCGGGCACGCCGTGGCGGTGCTGATGACGGTCGGTGGCGTGCCGAGCCTCTACGCGGGCGACGAGCAGGCCTTCACCGGGGTGAAGGAGGAGCGCGAGTTCGGCGACGACGCCGTGCGCCCGCCCTTCCCGGACACCCCCGCCGGGCTCGCCCCGTTCGGCGCCCCGGTGCAGGAGCTGCACCAGCGGCTGATCGGGATGCGCCGCCGGCATCCGTGGCTGGTCCGCGCGCGCACGAGCGTCGAGCACCTCACCAACACCACGATGGCCCTGCGGTCCACCGGGCCCGGCGGCGAGGCGCTCGTGGCCCTCCTGTCCGTCGACGACGAGCCCCGGCGTTTCCCCGACGGACTTGCGGGGCAGACGCTGGAGGATGCGCGGGGCGGCACGCCGGAGGACGCGCTCCTGCTCCCGCCGCACTCGTGGCGCGTGCTCGCCCCGTGAGACCCGCCGACCTGCTGGAGGAACGATGACCGCAGTGACCGTGCTCGGGACCGGGATCATGGGCGCCGGGATGGCCGCCAACCTGGCGAAGGCCGGGCTGGACACCACCGTCTGGAACCGCAGCCCGGAGAAGGCCCACCCGCTCGCCGACGCCGGCGCCCGGGTCGCGGAGGACCCCGCCGAGGCCGTGTCCGGGGCGGACGTGATCGTCACGATGCTGTTCGACGCGGACTCGGTCGCCGAGGTCATGCAGCGCGCCCTGCCCGCGGCGAAGGCGGGTGCCACCTGGGTGCAGACCGCCACCGTCGGGCTCGAGGGCACCGACCGGCTCGCCGCGCTGGCCGGGGAGCACGGCGTCGCGTTCGTCGACGCGCCCGTGCTCGGCACCCGCCAGCCCGCCGAGGCCGGGCAGCTCGTGGTTCTCGCGGGCGGGCCGCAGGAGGTGCGCAAGGCCGTCGCGCCGGTGTTCGGGGCGATCGGCTCCCGCACGGTGTGGGTCGGGGAGAAGCCCGGCGACGGACACCGGCTCAAGCTGGTCGCGAATTCCTGGGTGCTGTCCCTCGTCACCGCGACCGGGCAGGCCGTCGCGCTGGCACAGGCACTGGGCGTCGACCCGCAGCAGTGGCTCGACTCGATCGCCGGCGGGCCGCTCGACAGCGGGTACGCGCAGCTCAAGGGCAAGGCGATGATCGCCGAGGAGTTCCCGGCCGCCTTCGCGCTCGACGGCGCGGTCAAGGACTCCGGCCTGATCGCCGAGGCACTCGCCGGGAACGGGGTGTCCGACCAGCTCATGACCGCCATGCACGACCGGTTCGCCGAGGCCGCGGCCCGCGGGCACGCCGACGAGGACATGGCGGCGGTGCTGCACGGCTTCCGGCAGAAGTGACGGGCGACCCCCTCCCTCACACGCCGTGAGCGGAAGCGCCGCCCGCGCGTGCCGTCGGTGCGCCGGAACCGCCCGGAAACAGCCCTTCGTGATCGGTCGGCCACGGACTGTCGAAATGTGTCCGGAATCGTCGTGTGGATCATTCGCGAAAGGGGTTACCGGTTCGTTAACATCCCTGCGGTTCCCCGGAACGGGGTGGCGAGACGCCTAGGCTCGTTGCGCGCGTCGGGCGGCCGGTGTGGACGAGCGGGCACGGAGAAGGCGGTGGTGGGCAGCGTGATCGGTGGGAGACGGGGCCCGGTGCGCCGGGCCGGCGCCGCCGCGTGAGCGCGAACACCGGCGACACCGCATGGGTGCTCGCGAGCGCCGCCCTGGTCATGCTGATGACGCCGGGGCTCGCATTCTTCTACGCCGGAATGGTGCGGGCGAAGAGCGTTCTGAACATGCTGATGGCCAACGTCGTCTGCCTCGTGGTGGTCGGCCTCGTGTGGGCCGTCGTCGGCTTCGACCTCACGTTCGGCGACGACGCGATGGCGGGCCTGATCGGCTCCGTCGGCTCGGCCGGCGACCACTGGTCGGTCCTGCACCTGGCCGGGTTCGCCGGCGACGGGGCGCCTTGGCCGGGGGAGCACGCGGTGCCGGTGCTCGCGTTCGCGATGTTCCAGCTCATGTTCGCGGTGGTCACGCCCGCGCTGATCTCGGGTGCGGTCGCGGAACGCACCCGCTTCTGGCCGTGGGTCGTGTTCGTGGCGCTGTGGAGCGTCCTCGTCTACGCGCCCGTGGGGCACTGGGTCTTCTCGGTCGACGGCTTCCTCGCCCCCGACGCGGTCGGCGGGTGGATCGCGAACCGGCTGCAGGCCGTCGACTTCGCGGGCGGCACGGTCGTGCACGTCAACGCCGGGGCCGCGGCGCTCGCGCTGGCGATCGTGCTGGGCCGGCGCAAGGGCTGGCCCGGCGTCGTCGCACGGCCCCACAACCTGCCCTTCACCGTGCTGGGCGCCGCGCTGCTCTGGTTCGGCTGGTACGGGTTCAACGCCGGGTCGGCGCTGTCGGCCGACGGCCTCGCCGCGCTGGCGTTCGCCAACACCACGGTGGCGACCTGCGCCGCCGTCCTGGCCTGGCTGCTCGTCGAGCAGCTGCGGACCGGGCGCCCGACCACGCTCGGCGCGGCCTCCGGGGCCGTCGCCGGGCTCGTCGCGATCACACCCGCCTGCGGGTTCGTGGACCTGTGGGGTGCCATCGCCATCGGGGCGGTGGCCGGCGTGGTCTGCCCGCTGGCCTGCGCGCTGAAGTGGCGGCTGCGGCTCGACGACTCGCTCGACGTCGTCGCCCTCCACCTGGTCGGCGGGCTGGTCGGCACCCTGCTCGTCGGGGTCTTCGGCTCGACCGCGGTCAACGCCGCGCTGCCCGCCGACGGTCTCCTCCACGGTGGCGGGTTCACCCAGCTCGGCCGGCAGGCGGTCGCGGCCGGGGTGGTCGCGGGGTACTCGTTCGTCGTCACGCTCGGGATCGGGTACCTGATCCGGTTCACCCTCGGGTTCCGTGCCTCCCCGGAGGCGGAGGCGGGCGGGCTGGACCTGCACGAGCACGCCGAGACGGCCTACGACGTCACCTCCACCCGCAGCGGCATCGGCCCGGACGGCGGGGCGGAGGGTCGGTTCCCGCCCGCGTTGCCGGCGCCGCGGCACGCCACCGACCCGGGCCGCATCCCGGTCCAGAGCCTCCCGATCCCGCTCGACCCGCCCCGGGACCGGCGTGCTGACCCCCGTCACGCCCGGGACCATTCCCGGGACCACCGCCCCCGCATCATCCCCGCGCCCCGCCGGGAACAGGGCTGAGGGCTACGCCGGACCCGGACCCTGCCGCCCGCCGGGGCTGAGGGGTCGCAGGGCTTGAGGGGTCGCGCCGACCGGCTGGCCCGCCGTCCGGGTCGAGGGGTCGCGCGCGAGCGACCGGCCCGAAGCCTGTCGGTCTGAGGGTCGCGCCCGACCTGCCGGCTCGCCGCCCCGACGAAGATCGCCACTTGTGGACGGGCAGGGTTGGATTTCGACCCTGCCCGTCCACGAGCAGTGATCACGGGGTCGGGGTGTGATGAGCCCGAGCGCGCACAAGCAGACCTGCGGAGCCGGGGAGCGGAGGCAGGCCATCCCCGGGTCATGATCATCGGTTGTGGAAGGGGCGGGTCAAATTTCGACCGCTTCGGTCCAGGATCGGTGATCATGCCGTCGCGGTGTGGTGGGGCGAGGCTCGCAGGAGTGACTCACGGAGCCGAAGGCGAAGGCGGGAAGGCGAAGGCGGGAAGGCGAAGGCAGGAAGGCGAAGGCGGGAAGGCGAAGGCAGGAAGGCGAAGGCAGGCCGCCTCTCGGCCATGATCACCAGTCGTGGACAGCCAGGGTCGGAATTCGACCCTCCCCGTCCAGCAGTGGCGATCATGGCGTCCGGGCTGGTGAACGGGACCGTGGGGGCGGGAACGCGAGGTGGGAGACCGGGTCATCCGTGCCCGCACCCGACAGCAGGCCGACCCGGGTCCACGCAGGGTACGCCTCCCGACCATGATCGTCCGTCGTGGACGTTCAGGGTCGGAATTCGGCCCTCCCGCTCCACAGAAGATGATCATGCCGCGGGACCCCTGGTGCGGGTACGGAGGCCTCGTCTCCTCCCTCGAACGCGGAGAGTGGCCACTGTCACGTCATGGAAAGGTATCTGCCCGGCACCATTCGACAGCGTGCAGAATCGGCGGACGCATTCGTGTGTCGCTGAGCGCAACTCTCCCTGGTCCAGCGGGGAAATGTCGGGATGACCCCTCGAATGGGTCGCCACGTCTCTGTGCGAACCGTGCTCGAACGGCTGCGCTGAGCACGCGACCTGCCTCACGACGGGTGATCGCGCTACTCCGTATCGTCGCGAAAAGATCGCGCCCTGGAGTGCGACGAACGGTCGATGCGCTCGTCTCGGAACTGTGTGTGAGGATGCCCTGAGAGGACGGAGCGACGGTGCAAGGGGACGGAATGCGACACGATGCCGAGTCGCACGTGGACAGTGGTCGCCCTTGAGCGACACGTCCTGTGCAGACCGTGCCCCAACGGATGTCACCGCCGAGGAGCGCGCCGCCCGGATGGTGCACGCCCACGACCACACGACCGCGCTCCCGGTGCGGGAGGACGCGGTCGCCGCGCTCGGGACGCGGGTGCACCTGCTCGGGGCAGGCGTCGAGCGGGTGGTCGAGGTGATCGCGGGCCGGCGGCGGATGCGCTCCACCGAGGTCCACGCGCTGGTGGTCATCGCGGCCGCCGAGGCCGGCGGCGTCCCGGCGACCCCGGGTGACCTCGCCCAGCCCCTGCGGCTCACCACCGGCGCCATCACCGGCATCGTCGACCGGCTCGTCCGCTGCGGGCACGTCCGCCGCGCCCCGGACCGCGCCGACCGCCGGCGCATCCGGCTGGGCTGCCGGGAGGCGGGCCGCGACGTGGCCGCCGAGCTGCTCGAGACCCTGGGCACCGGGCGTCCGGGGTGGTCGGCGCGCTGACCGGCGACGAGCTGGCCGTCGTCGAGAAGGTCCTCGGCGAGCTGGCGACCGCCCTCACCGCCTACCTGCTCTCCCCGGAGGCGCGCGGGGAGGCCTGACCGGCCTCCGGCGCCCTTAGGCTCGTCCGCATCACCCATGGACCCGACGGAGGCCGCTTTGCCCCGTACCGCCCTGACCATCCCGGCCCCCGCGGGCGAGTGCGCCGCGACGCTGCACACCCCGGCGGGAGAAGGGCCATGGCGCGGCGTGCTGATGTATCCCGACGCGGGCGGCGTGCGCGAGATCTTCCTCGGCATGGCCGACCACCTCGCCGACCTCGGGTACGCCGTGCTGCTGCCGGACGTCTACTACCGCGCAGGCGGGTTCGAGCCCTTCGACGTCGCGACGCTGTTCAGCGACCCTGCCGAGCGGGCGCGGCTGGGGGAGCTGGTCCGGCCGCTGACCGCGGAGGCGATCGGGGCCGACGCCGCGGCGTACGTCGACGTCCTGCTCGCCCGGCCCGAGGTCCGGGGCGACGCCGTCGGCACCACGGGATACTGCATGGGCGGCCGGGCGTCGCTCACGGCGGCGGGCGCGCTCGGCGACCGGGTGGCGGCCGCGGCGTCGTTCCACGGCGGCCGGCTCGCGGTGCCGGACGACCCGGACAGCCCGCACCACCGTGCCGCCGACGTCCGGGCCACGGTGTACGTCGCCGGGGCGCAGGACGACGCGTCGTTCGGGCCGGAGCAGTTCGCGCTGCTCGACGAGGTCCTCACCGCCGCCGACGTGCGACACACCCTGGAGACCTACCCGGCCGCGCACGGCTTCGCGGTCCCGGACAGCCCCACGTACGACGCCGACGCCGAGAAGCGGCACTGGGCCGCCCTCGCCGACCTCTACGCCGCGGCCCTGCCCTGACCGGCCCTGTTCTGACCGGCCCAGCCCAGCCCGGCCCTGATCAGCCCTGTCCCGACCAACCCCGATCAGCTCCGCCCCGTCGAGGCCAGCCCCGCCGTCGAACTACGTCCGCAGGTCGGCGGCGGGGAACGGCCGGCGCTCGTCGAACCGCAGGGACAGCCGGCCCGCGGCGCGCCACGCCTTCGCGACCAGGTCCGTGTCCTGCTCGGTCACGAGGTTGCCCATCACCCGCAGCGCGACCCGCATCAGCGGCGTCGAACGCATCCCGACCGGCCCGGCGAGCGGCAGCAGCCGGGGGATCGTGAGCAGCCCGGCCAGCCGGCGCGCGATGGAGAAGGCCTGGCCGTAGTGGCGGCGCAGGGTGGCGGGCCAGGCCCGGTCCAGGTCCTTCTCGGTCGCCATGAGCTCGGCGACCAGCCGGCCGGTCTCCAGGCCGTAGTCGATTCCCTCGCCGTTGAGCGGGTTGACGCAGCCCGCGGCGTCGCCGACCAGCGCCCAGTTCGGTCCGGCCACCCCGGACACGGCCCCGCCCATCGGCAGCAGCGCGGAACGCACGAGGCGGACCGGCCCGTCGAGCTGCCAGTCCTCGCGGCGCAGGGTCGCGTAGTGCTCGATCAGCGACTTCAGTTGCACACCGGCGGGCCGCTTGTCGGTCGCGAGCGTGCCGACGCCGATGTTGACCTCGCCGGTGTGCAGCGGGAAGACCCAGCCGTACCCGGCGAGGACCTCGTTCTCGGTGCCGCGCAGCTCCAGGTGGGAGGAGATCCAGGGGTCGTCGTGCCGGCCGGAGCGGATGTACCCGCGGGCCGCGACGCCGTAGGCCGTGTCCTTGTGCCACTCCCGGCCGAGCACCCGGCCGAGCGTGGAGCGGGCGCCGTCGGCCACGACCAGCCGCTCGCAGCGGAGCGTGGCGCTCCCGCCCTCGGCGAGTGCGAACGTGACGCCCGAAACCCGTTCGCCGTCGCGCTCCACGCCGACCGCCTTGGCGCCCTGCACCGGCACCGCCCCGGCCTCGAGGGCCACCTCGCGGATCCGGGCGTCGAGCTCGGTGCGCGCCACCGCGCTGCCCTCCGACGGCAGCGAGCCGCCCGGCCACTCCAGCAGCAGCTCCTGCCCGAAGCCCGCCGCGCGCAGGCCGCGGTTCGCACCGTGCCCACGCACCCACTCGCCCAGCCCCAGGCGGTCCAGCTCCGCGACCGCGCGCGGGGTGAGTCCGTCGCCGCAGGTCTTGTCCCGGGGGAACACCGCGGCGTCGGCCAGGACGACGTCCAGACCCTGCCGGGCGGCCCACGCGGCGGCGGCGGACCCCGCCGGCCCGGCCCCGACGACGAGCAGGTCGGTGGACCCGGGGACGGGGGTGGGATCAGGCGCCATGCTCCCAGTGTGGCAAGCGGAGATCGGTGCGGGAGCCGCGGGCGGTCGCGCTCACACCACCCGCTCCGCCTGGACCGCGCGCGGCGACGCCGGGGCGCCCCTCCGGCCGGGACCGCGCGGCGACGCCCGGGCACCCCTTCGGCCCGGGCGTCGCCCCGACTCGCGCGCTCACACCTCCCGGGCGGCGACCCGCCGGGAGGCGGCGGCCGCGCGGCCGGTCAGGGTGGCGACGGCGAGTCCGATCACCAGGTGCGCCGCGGCGAGGGCGAGGGCCGCGCCGAGCGTGGGGCCGATGGCGGCGAACCCGTGGGGGCGGTCATGGCGAGCCTTCTTCCGGCCTTGCGCGCGGGTGGTTCCCGCGGCACGGGAGAAGGGTCGCGCCGGGGCGCGGCCGGCACCGTCGGGCGGCCGGAGGGTCCGGCGGGTGAACCCCGTGTCGGGCGATCGGGGGACGGCCGCCCGGTCCGGCGGCCTCAGGCGCGGACCGGCACCGCGGGAGCCGACGGCAGCGACGCCCGCACGGCCATCGCCCCGAGCACCGGGCCGGGGAGCAGGACGAGCAATGCGGTCGGCCACCCTCCTGCGGTGGCGATCAGAGGGACCACCGGGATGCTCACCGCGGTGAGCAGGAAGCCCAGCGCGGTCTGCGTGGTCAGCGCGGTGCCGACGTAGCGACGGTCGGCGACGTCGCTCAGGGCGCCGGTGAACACCCCCGAGTCCGCGACGACCGCCGCGCCCCACACCGCACAGAAGACGTACAGCCCGGGCGCCCCGGCCCCGACCATCACCGGCGAGAGCAGGCAGCAGGTGCCGCTCGCGAGCAGTGCGGCGATCGCGACCGGCGCCGGCCCCTCCCGGTCCGCCAGCCGCCCCGCGACGGCGCAGCCCAGCGCGCCCGCGACGCCGGAGGTGGCGAACACGACGAGCTCGATCGGCACCCCGCCCGACCGTGCGCTCGTGGCCGGAGCCGCGGCGAGGTAGGCGGGCAGCCAGGTCCAGAAGGCGTAGAGCTCCCACATGTGTCCGAGGTAGCCGCACACCACGAGCAGGGGCCCGCGCTCGCGGAGCATCCGGACGGCGTACCGGGGATCGGGGCGCGGGGCGGGCGCGTGACCCGGACCGGGCCGGACGAGCCCGGCGGCGACCAGCGCGGCGAGCACGCCGGCGGCCGCGGCGCCGAGCAGGACACCGCGCCAGGGCAGGCCCGGGCCTGCGAGGCCGCCCAGCAGGTGGGGGAGGGCGGAGCCGAGGGTGAGGGCGCCGACGAGCACGCCGAGATCGCGGAACCGGGTACCCGGACCGGACCAGGACGCCGTCAGCTTCATGCCGACCGGGTAGACCCCGGCCAGGAAGACACCGGTCAACGCGCGTAGGACGAGCGCGGGCCCGGGGGAGTCGACGACGGTGGCCAGCACCAGCGTGCAGGCGGCCGCGCCGAGGGCGGACCCGGCGAGCAGCCTGTGCGGGCGCACCCGGTCCGGCAGCGTGAGCACCGCGGAGGTGACCGCGCCCGCGACGAAGCCGAGCTGCACCGAGACGGTCAGCCAGACGACGGTCGCCTCGCCGATGCCCCACTCGGCGCGGAGCCGGGGCACCACCGCGGAGGCCGAGAACCAGACCGCGAGCCCGAGGACCTGGACCAGCGCGATCGCGGCGCGCGGTCCGGTCCGTGCGGGCGTGCGGTGGCGGGCGACCCGCATCGGTCCTCCGTGACCTCGTCGAGTGTCACGGGGAGTATCGATCAGGTCACGTAGGGTTCGCGATCCGGGTCGTGGGTCCCGGTCGCGCGACGCAGCTGCACGCTGGTCCAGATGAAGACGCCGACGCAGCCCAGTGCGATCACGGCGAAGATGATCGCGGGGACCAGCGCGGCGTCCATGAGGAACACCACGGTCACCAGCACACAGAGCAGGAACGCGAGCACCGAGATGCCCCGGTGCAGCTTCAGCGCGCTCTGTCCGTCGTGGGAGCCGGTGCCGGAGTTCGGACCGCCGATGCCGAGGACCGGCCGGCCCCTGATGGAGGTCGCCGCGGCGCGGACGTCGGGTGGGGAGGCGGAGTCGGGGTCGCCGCCGTGGGTCCGGTGACCGGCGGCGCGTTCGTCGCTCGGAGTGGCCATGCGCCACTGTACCCGGTTCGCGGCCGATTGATTCACTGATCGCGGCCGCTCATACGGTCTCCACAGCGGCCCGGCCGGCACGCCGCGGAGCCCGGGGAACGGATCCCCGGCTCCGGCGAACGGCTGGCGACCGCGTTGGGCACCTCGGGCCGGCGGGCGATCGCGCCGCCCAGCAGCCGGATCTCGACCATCGCCAGCGGCACGTCGGCCTGTGGCCCGGCGACGGCGAGGAGCGCGTCGACCGCCTCGGCGGGCAGCGCGGAGAGCGCGGTGCCGCGGTCCCACATCGGCATCGGGTCGACCGGGTCCATGTGCACGGCGTCGATCGCGGGGTAGGGCATGTCCGCGCTCGTGTCGAGCACCGGCCCGGCGACGGCGCGCAGCGGGGCGAGCAGCGCGGCGCCCTCCTCGGCCGACCCGAGGTGGGTGAACCGCACGGCGACGACGAAGCGGCCGCGGACCGGCTCCGGCAGGGCCGGATCCGGCGGGAGGCGGAGCAGCGCGACGGAGGTGGTGGTGTCCTCGGGCAGACCGGGGGCCCACTCGCGCCAGGCGTGCAGGACGGCGGCCGCGTCGTCGGCGCCGAACATCAGCGCGCCGCCGACGAACCGGGTGACCGGGACGAGGTCGAACTCCATCTCGGTGACGATCCCGAAGTTGCCCTTGCCGCCGCGGACGGCCCAGAAGAGGTCGGCGTCGGGCCCCTGGCCGTGCTCGGACACGTCGCGCACCATCCCGTCGGCGGTGACGATCGTGAAGCGCCGGACGTGGTCCGCGGCGAAGCCGTAGCGGCGGGCCATCGGGCCCAGGCCGCCGCCGGTCGTGTAGCCGACCACCCCGACCTGCGACGACGAGCCGCTGAGCGGGGCCAGGCCGTGCGGTGCGGCGGCGTACCGCACGGCCGCGGCGACGTCGTCCGTGCTGGTCGCGCCGACCACCGCGGCGGCGGCCGGGGTGTAGGCGAGGTTGAACCCGCCGATCTCCTCGGCGAACCCGGGGTCACCGGGCTGCAGGACGGGGCCGGCCACGGCCGCGCCGAGCGCCGCGAGGTCACCGGCACGGAGGGCGTCGAGCGAGGTGGTCGACGAGGTCGACAGGGTCATCGGGGTTCTCCTGGGTCGGGCCGCGGGAGGCGGCGTCGGTGACCGAAGGCTCCCGTCCGGCGGGGGTCCGCGACGACCGCGCCACCCGGGCCTCCCGGGGGTGTGGCCAGCACCCGTCTCGCGGTACGGCTGCCCGTCCGGGCAGGATGATCCGGCGTGGGGAACGGCAGGTCCGGCCGTCGCGACGAGGGACGGCCCAGCGAACGGCTCCGGCAGCCGCAGCCGTTGCTGCGCAGGCGGATCGCGTCCGGGCGCGGGGCGATGGACCAACCCAACGTCACCGGCGACGGCGACGTCCCGCTGACCGTCCGGTTCTGGCTGATGGTCCTCCTGACGGGCGTCGCGGCGGGCCTGTTCGGGATCGCGCTGATGCTGCTCCTCGGCACCGCCGCCCGCCTCGCCTTCGGGCCCGGCGCAGCCGTGGACTTCACCGCGGCCGTCGAGCGCACGACCGGGTGGCATCGCGTGCTCCCGCTGCTCGTCGCCGGCGTGATCGCCGGGATCGGGTGGTTCCTGCTGCGCCGGTACGTCCCGGGCCGTTCCGACACCGACGACGCCGTCTGGACCGGCGACGGCCGCCTCGGGTTCCGCCGGAGCGCCGGGAACTCGATGCTCTCGGTGATCGTCGTCGGGCTCGGCGCGTCACTCGGCCGGGAGGCGGCGCCGAAGCTGATGGCCGGGGTGTGCGGGAGCGTGCTCGCGGGCTGGGCGGGGCTGACGACGCCGCAGCGCCGGCTGCTCGTGGCCTGCGGCGCGGGCGCGGGCCTGGCCTGTGTGTACAACGTGCCGCTCGGCGGGGCGCTGTTCACCGCGGAGGTGCTGGTGGGGGCCGTGCGGCTCCCGGTCATGCTGCCCGCGCTCGCCTGTTCCGCGGTGGCGACGGTCACCGCCTGGATCGGCCTGCCCTCCGGCCCGATCTACCCCGACGTGCCGAACTTCGGGTTCTCCCTGTCGGCCCTGGCCTGGGCGGTCCCGGCCGGGGTGCTGATCGGGCTGGTCGCGGTGGTCTTCGTGCGCCTGATCGCCTGGATCTCGCACCGGGTTCCGCGGGGCCGGCTCGCGATCGTGGCGCCCCTGGCCGCGTTCGCGGTGCTGGCCGCGCTCGGGCTGGTCTTCCCGCAGCTCTACGGCAACGGGCAGGACATCGCCGCGCAGGCGTTCGCCGGGACCGGCCCGCTGTGGCTCTTCGCCGCGCTGTTCCTGCTGAAGCCGCTGGTCACGGTGCTGTGCCTGGGCAGCGGGGCCTCGGGCGGACTGTTCACGCCCACCCTCGCCACCGGCGCCGCGCTCGGGGCCTGCCTGGGCGGGGTGTGGTCGCTGCTCTGGCCCGGCACGCCCGTCGGCGCCTTCGCGATGATCGGGGCCGCGGCCATGATCGGGGCCGGGATGCAGGCGCCGCTGGCCGGGCTCGCGCTCGTGCTGGAGCTGACCCACAGCGGCTTCGGGCTGATGGTCCCGATGATGGTCGCGACGCTGGTGGCCACGGCGGTGTCGCGGTGGGTGGACGGCTACTCGATCTACTCCGCCCGGCTCGCCGAGCGGGTCACCCCCGTCGGGAGCGGCCCGAACCGGTAGGCACCCGCCGTCAGCCCGGCAGGAGCGCGTCGACGAGCCCGCGGGCCCAGTCCGGCGAGCCCGGCTCGCCGGTGAAGATCGCGCGGTAGTACAGCGGCCCGAGCAGCGCGTCGGCCGCGCGTTCGACGGTCGGGATGGCGCCGCCACGCGCCTCCTCCCGCGCGATCATCGCCGCGAGCTGGTCCTCCCGGTCGCCGCGGCAGGCGCAGGCCCCCTGCTCGCCACCGGCGCCGAGCGTGGCCCGCATCAGGGCGAGGACGTCCGGGTCGGCGAGGTCGGTGGCGACGTCGGCCGCCCAGCGCTGCAGGTCCCCGCGCAGCGACCCCGTGTCGGGAACCACGACGTCGCCCGAGAACCGGCTCGTCGCGGCATCGGCCAGCAGCTCGCCGACCGAGCCCCAGCGGCGGTAGAGGGTGGTCGCGTGCACGCCCGCCCGGGCGGCGACGGCGGGGATCGTCAGCCCGTCGCCGACCTCCTCGGCGAGCAGCTCCTCGACCGCCCGGTGCACGGCCGCGCGCACCCGCGCCGAGCGGCCGCCGGGACGCGACCCGGTACCCGCGCTCGGGGTGTGCGTGCCCTTGACCGGCGTGGATGCAGCCATGTAAGCGATTATTGCACCGATTGCTGCGTCAAGCTAACGCAACGATCTGTGCGTTCGTGCTACCGTCGGGGACGTTAACGCACAGATCGCTGCACGAACTTGCGAGGCGAGCATGTCGGTCACGACAGGGGCGACGGCCCGGGACATCCGGTTGCGCGGGCCGTACTTCGCGGGTGTGGCCGCGATGATCATGCTGTTCCTGGCGGCGTCGAGCGCGCCGTCCCCGCTCTACGTCGTCTACCAGCAGCTCTGGGGCTTCACACCGACCGTGCTCACGGTCGTGTTCGCCATCTACGTGGTCGGCCTGCTGGGCTCGCTGCTGATCGTGGGCGCGCTCTCGGACCACATCGGCCGCCGGCCGGTCCTGTTCGGTGCGATCCTGCTGGAGATCGTGGCCCTGGTGCTGTTCGTGCTGGCCGGCGACGTGGTCGTGCTCTCCGTCGCGCGGTTCCTCCAGGGTGTCGCCACCGGCGTCGCGATGACGACGCTCGGCGCCGCGCTGGTCGACCTCGAGGCGCCGGAGGCGCCCGGACGGGCCGGGGTTGTCAACTCGGTCGCTCCGACGACCGGGCTCGCGCTGGGCGCGCTGGGCTGCGGTGCGCTCGTCGAGTTCGGGCCCGCGCCCACCCGGTTCGTCTACGCCCTGCTGCTGGCCGGGATGGGGCTGGCGGCGGTGGTCGTCGCGCTCATGCCCGAGACGTCCGCACGACGCCCCGGTGCCCTGGCGTCGCTGCGCCCGAAGGTCGGCGTCCCGGCCCGGCTGCGGGCCGAGGTCGCGCCGGTGGTGCCGGTGATGATCGCGAGCTGGGCGCTCAGCGGGCTCTACCTCTCGCTCGGGCCGTCGGTCACGGCCGGCCTGTTCGACCTGCGCAACCACCTCGTCGGCGGCTTCGTCGTGACCCTGCTGTGCGGCACCGGCGCGGCCACCGCCTTCCTGCTGCGCAACCGGCCGGCCGTGCGGTTGCTGGCGTTGTCCGCCGCGCTGCTCGGCCTGGGCACGCTCGTGACCCTGCTCGGCGTGACGACCGGACTCATCGCCGTTGCGGCGCTGGGGACCCTGGTCGCGGGCGTCGGGTTCGGGGCGGCGGCCCTGGCGACCTTCGGCACCTTCGCCCGGATCGCCGCGCCGCACGAGCGCGGGGCGCTGTTCGCCGTCGCGTTCGTGATCTCCTACGTCGCCTTCAGCGTCCCGGCCGTGGCCGCGGGGTTCGCGGGCACGGCGTTCGGGCTGCGGATCACCGCCGAGGTGTATGCGCTGGTCATCGTGGCGATCACCGCGGTCGCGCTGGTCCTGCGCCTGGCCCTGGTCCGGGCGGCCCGGCGCGCCGCGGCGGTCTGCCCCTGACCGGACCCGTCCGAAGAGAGGGTGTCGGCGACCGCGACGCATTGGGATGCTCGGGGCGATCACCGTCGCTCGAGGGAGGCAGACATGGCCCCGTTCCCGCCGCTCGCCCACGCCGCCGTCACCGTGACCGACCTGGAGCGCAGCACCCGGTGGTACTCCGCGCTCTTCGGTTCCGACCCCGTGCTCGACGAGGACGAGAACACCGGGGGCTTCCACCACACGGTCTTCGCACTCGGCGGCGGGCACCTGTTCGGGCTGCACACCCACCCCGGGAGCACGCCCGACGGCGCCTTCGACGAGCGCCGGGCCGGGCTCGACCACGTCGCCTTCGCCTGTGCCGACCGGGCCGAGCTGGAGCACTGGGCCGCCCGGCTCGACGAGCTGGGCATCGCGCACGGCGGGATCGTCGACGCGCACTACGGCTCGGGCGTCTCCTTCCGCGACCCGGACAACATCGCGCTGGAGTTCTTCGCGCCGCCCGCCGGCTGACCCGTCAGGGCTGGTCGCGGACGAGGGAGAGCCGGCCGTCGGTGGGACCGGCACCGGTCCACGTGCCCTCGTCGGCCGACCACGTGCGGCCGTCGTAGGTCACCTCGGACAGGCCGAACCGCGCGGCGTGCGCCACGAGCCAGCTCGAGATCGCCCACCCCCGCTGCGTGGGCTGCGGCCCGCTGAGCCGCGCAGTGCCGAGCTCCTGCGCGGCGACGGCGGCGACGTCGTCCGGAGGGGAGTGCGGCGTCAGGTCCTGGCAGCGCAAGGCCGCGGGCTCCTGGCCGGTCAGTGCGGCCGCGATGGTGCGGGCCTGCGGCTCCCACTGGGCGTAGGCGTCGGGGGCGGCCGAGCGCTGGACGAGCTGGGCGGCCTCGGTGACGGACACGTCCTGCCAGTCCGGCAGCTTCTTCAGCGCCCGGTAGAAGGCCTGTGCCGCGTAGACGGGGTCGGTGACCTGCGCGTACGTGCCCCACCCCTGGCTCGGCCGCTGCTGGAAGAGCCCGGCCGAGTCGCGGTCGCCGCCGGTGAGGTTCCGCAGCCGGGACTCCTGCAGCGCGGTCGCGAGGGCCACGGTGACGGCGTGGTCCGGCAGGCCCTCCGCGTAGCCGACCCCGCCGATCGTCGCGGCGTAGTCCGCCTGGTCGAGGGTCAGCGACACGGACTGGCCCGCCGCCGTCGCCACGCACTTCGGCTGCGGGCGGGTGTTCGTCCACCAGATCACGCCGCCGACCACGAGCACCCCCACGAGCAGGAGCGACAGCAGCGTCGCGGCGGTGCGGTTCACGCCGCGGCCTCGGTCATGTGTTCATGGTGCCCGAGTGGGTGATCGTCGCGGGGCAGCGGACCCGGCCGCGTGTCCGCGACTGTTTCTGACAGTGCTGTTATATTAGCGCTGTGACATTGTCCGATCCCACTCTCGAGAGCTGGCTGCGGCCGCTCAAGGACCTGCTCGGCACGATGGACTCCGCCATCGCGGAGCTCTACGCCGAGCGCGGGGTCCGGGGAGTGCGCACCCGGTTCAGCATGGCGCTGATCCGGCTCCACCACCGCGGCCCGATCCCGATCAAGGAGCTGGCGGTGCAGCTCGACGTCTCGCACTCGGCGATGAGCCAGACCGTCACCGAGATGCGCAAGGAAGGGCTGGTCGACACCGCCCCCGGCGCCGACGCGCGCACCCGCGAGGTCGTGCTCACGGAGAAGGGCCGCGCGCTCGTGCCCTTCCTGGAGGCGGAGTGGCGCGCCACCGAGGCGGCCTTCGCCGAGCTCGACGCCGCCCTGCCGTACCCGATGACCCGGGTGATCTCCGACGTGGCCGCCGCCCTGCGCGAGCGGCCCTTCCTCGACCGCCTCCGGGCGCACCTCGCCGAGACCGCCTCAGGGACCGACGCAGGGGCCGAAGCAGGGACCGACGCAGGGGCCGACAAGGGGACCGACGCAGGGATGGACGCAGAGTGAGCGCCGGGTGAGTGCGCTCGACCGGGTCCTCGACACCCGGCCGCTCCGTGGCCATCCCGGGTTCCGGCGGCTCTGGCTCGGTACGACGGCGTCGACCTTCAGCGGGCAGGTCGCGGTGGTGGCCGTGCTCGCCCAGGTCTGGGACCTGACGTCGAGCCCGGTGCTGGTCGGCGTGGTCGGGCTCGCGACGGGCGTCCCGATCGCCGTGTTCGGCACGCTCGGCGGGACCCTGGCCGACGCCCTGGACCGCCGCCGGCTGGTCCTGGTCACCAGCGCCGCGGCGGCCGTCGTCGCCGGGCTGCTCGCCCTGCAGGCCGCGGCGGGCCTGCGCTCGTGGGCGCTGGTCCTGGCGCTGGTGGCCGCGCAGACGGGCGCCACCGCGCTCGGCTCGTCGGCCCGGCGGACCTTCGTGCCCCGGCTGCTCCCGCGCGACCAGGTCGGTCCGGCGCTCGCCCTCCACCACGTCGCGTTCCAGGCCGCGATGCTGGTCGGGCCCGCCCTGGCGGGCGTGCTCGTCGCGGGGTGGGGGACCACCGCGGCCTACGCCCTCGACGCCGCCGCCACGGCCGTGTCGCTCTACGGCGTCGCCCGGCTCCCCGCGATGCGCCCGGACCGGACCGACGCCGGCCGGGGACTCGCCGCGGGGTTGCGCGACACGGTCGAGGGCTGGCGGGTCCTGCTGCGCACGCCGGTCCTGCGCGCGGCACTGGCCACCGACCTCACGCAGACCGTCCTCGCGATGCCGGTCGCCCTCTTCCCGGCGCTCAACGCCGAACGGTTCGCGGGCGACCCCCGCACCCTCGGGCTGTTCCTGTCCGCCATCGCGGCGGGCGGCATCGTCGCTGCCCTGACCTCGGGGCCGGCCACGCGGGCCCGGCGGCCCGGCCTCGTGATGGTCTGGGCGGCCGGGGTGTGGGGGCTGGCGCTCGCCGCGTTCGGGCTGGTCGACGGCCTGGTGGCCGGCCTGGCCTGCCTCGCCGTGGCCGGGGCGGCGGACACCGTCTCGGTACTCTCCCGCGGCACCCTGATCCAGCTCGCCACGCCGGACTCGCACCTCGGGCGGGTCAGCGCCGCGGAGTACGTCGTCGGGGCCGGTGCGCCCGGGATCGGCAACGCCCGGGCCGGGCTCGTAGCCGGGTACCTCGGCCCCGAGCTGGCCGCGGCGACCGGCGGCGCGGCGTGTGTCGCGTGCGTCGCGCTCGTCGGCGCCACGGCTCGGCAGCTGCGCCGCTGGACCGTCGACGGACGGGATCGATGCGGCGGGACCGACCACGGCGCGTGACGCGGCGGACCGGGTCGGTGCGCGGCAGGATGGACGGGTGATCGACCGCGAGGGGCCGGCGTCGCCCGCGCCGCACCCCGGCGCGGCGGCGGATCCCGACGCCCGCCGCCGTCGTCCCGACGCCGAGCGGCGCCGCGCGGCGTCCGCCTGCCTGCGGTCCCTCCTGCCCGACCTGCGGCCCGAGGCCGAGGAGGCGCTCGGCCGGGCCGAGGCCGTCGCGTTCCTGGCCCGTCTCGAGCTCTGGTTCCCCGACCTGCACCTGCCGCTCGACGCCCTCTTCGGCGACCGGCACGACACCGACGCCCTCGCCGCCCGCCTGGTCCGCGACGCCCTCGCCGCCGCGGCGGCCCGGCCGGCGCCGATGCGCGATCTGGATCGCCGCCGCGAGGTGCATCCGCGCTGGTACCAGGACCCGCGGATGGTCGGCTACGTCGCCTACACCGACCGGTTCGCCGGCACGCTGCGCGGACTGCACGCCCGTCTCGACCACCTCGCCGAGCTGGGCGTGACCTACCTGCACCTCATGCCGCTGCTGCGCCCCCGGCAGGGGGAGAACGACGGCGGGTACGCCGTGGCCGACTACGGCGCCGTCGACCCCCGGCTCGGCACCCTCGGCGACCTGGAGGAGCTCGCCGGCGCGCTGCGGGCGCGGGGGATGAGCCTGTGCGTGGACCTGGTCCTCAACCACACCGCCCGCGAGCACCCGTGGGCGCGCGGCTGGCTCGCGGGCGACCCGCGGTACGCCGGCTTCTACACCGCCTTCCCCGACCGGACCCTGCCCGACGCCTACGAGGCGACCATCCCCGACGTCTTCCCCGACCGGGCGCCCGGCTCGTTCACGTGGGTGCCCGAGGCCCGCGACGGAGCGGGGGGCTGGGTGTGGACGACCTTCTGGGACTACCAGTGGGACCTCGACCACGAGAACCCCGAGGTCTTCGCGGCGATGCTCGGGACCGTGCTCGCGTTGGCCGACCGCGGCGTCGAGATCTTCCGGATGGACGCGGTGCCGTTCATGGGCAAGCGGCTGGGCACCAACTGCCAGAACCAGCCCGAGGTGCACGACATCCTGCAGGCCCTGCACGCGGCGGTGAAGCTCGCCGCCCCGGCGACCGTGTTCAAGGCCGAGGCGATCGTCGCGCCGGAGGACCTCGTGCCCTACCTCGGCGGACACCCCCGGCACCGGCCCGAGTGCGAGCTGGCCTACCACAACCAGCTGATGGTGCTGCTCTGGTCGTGCCTGGCGACGAAGGACGCGCGGCTCGCGGTGCAGGCGTTGCGACGCATGGACCCGATCCCGCTGGAGGCCTCCTGGGCCACCTACGTGCGATGCCACGACGACATCGGCTGGGCGGTCAGCGACGTCGACGCCGCCGCCGTCGGCTGGACCGGGCCGGCGCACCGGCGTTTCCTCAACGACTTCTACTCCGGCCGCTTCCCAGGTTCCTTCGCCCGCGGCGCGCTGTTCCAGGAGAACCCGGAGACCGGCGACGCCCGGATCTCCGGCAGCGCGGCCTCCCTCTGCGGGATCGAGCAGGCCCTCGACGTCGGCGACGGCGGCGCGCTCGAGGCCGGCATCCGGCGCCTCGTGCTGCTCTACGCGGTCGTCTACGCCTACGGCGGCGTGCCCCTGCTGTACATGGGCGACGAGCTCGCCCTCCGCAACGACCACTCCTACCTCGCCGACCCCGCCCTCGCCGCCGACAACCGCTGGATGCACCGGCCCTGGCTCGACGCCGGCGCCTTCGCCCGGCGGCACGACACCACCTCCGTGGAGGGCCGGGTGTCCGGCTGGCTGCGCCGACTCGCCGCCACCCGCGCCGAGTTGCTCGCCCTGCACGCCGGCGCCCCCGCCGAGGTGCTCGTGCTCGACGACCCGCACGTCCTCGCCTGGCGCCGCCGCCACCCCCGCAGCGGCACCTTCCTCGGGCTGGCCAACTTCGCCGAGCACCCCGCCTCGGTCGACGCGGGCCTGGTCGCGGGGCTCGACACGGTGCTCGCCCCGGACGGGCCGGTCCAGGTCCACGGGGGCCGCGCCCACCTCCCCGCCCTGAGCTTCGCCTGGCTCGCCGAACCCTGAGCGGGAGCGGTCCGCGGCGCGGTCCATGATCACTGCTCGTGGACGGAGAGGGCCGATTTCCGACTTTTCTGCTCCAGGTTCGGCGATCACGAGGAGCAGCGCGACCGCAGCGGTGATCATTGTGGCGCTCTGCCCGTGATCATTGTTCGGGACCGATTTCCGCCAGAGGCGGCACTTCTCCGTCCCGAATGGCGATCATTCGAGGAATGGCGGGCTCGGTCCCCGACATGATCGCCGGTCGTGGAGGGAGAGGGTCGATTTCCGACCTTCCCCGTCCATGACCAGCGATCAAGAGCTGGTCTCGCCCGGCCGCCGATCGCCGCCGTCGGCACACCCAAGACCGCGGGCCGGGGAGGACGACGTCGGCGACGGCCGAGCCGAAGGAGCCGGGCCGTGGCCGCGATTCGTCACCGCACGCGATTCCTGCACGACCACGCGTGACGGGATCTCCACTTCTTCCGAAGCTGTACCCCGTTCTGGCCTTTTGGTGCGGCCGATCTCCTCGGGAGGATCGGGGAATGGACGCACAGGACATCCGCCGGGCATTCCTCGACATGCTCCGCCAGGACGGCCACGCGGTCGTGACGCGCGCGCCGATCGTCCTGCGCGACGACCCCACGACCCTGTTCACCGGGTCCGGGATGCAACCGCTGTTGCCGTACCTGCTCGGGGCCGAGCACCCGCAGGGCGCCCGCCTCGCCGACGTCCAGCCGTGCCTGCGCGCCCAGGACATGGACGAGGTCGGCGACAACCGGCACACCACGTTCTTCGAGATGCTCGGGAACTGGAGCCTCGGTGACTACGGCAAGGCGGAGCAGATCCCGCGGGTGTTCCGTTTCCTGGTCGACGTCGTGGGCCTCGACCCGAACCGGCTCTACGTGACGTGTTTCCTCGGTGATCCGGTGCACGGGGTCCCGCGCGACGAGGAGAGCGCCGAGATCTGGGAGCGGCTCTTCGCCGAGCGCGGCATCGAGTGCCGGCGCATCGACCTCGGCACCGAGGAGTACGGCAACGAGCACGGCAACCAGGGGGCCCGCATCGCGTTCTACGGCGACAAGAACTGGTGGAGCCGCTTCGGCGCCCCGGACGACATGCCCGTCGGCGACCCGGGCGGTCCCGACTCCGAGGTCTTCTACTACTTCCCGCAGGTCGAGCACGACACCCGCTACGGCCGGTTCCCGCACCAGAACTCCGACGGCGGTCAGTACCTGGAGATCGGCAACTCGGTCTTCATGACCTTCCGCAGGACGGAGACCGGTGTCGCCGAGCTCCCCAAGCACAACGTCGACTTCGGCGGCGGGCTCGAGCGCATCGCCGCGGCGTCGCTCGACGACCCCGACGTCTATCGGGTCAGCCTGCTGTGGCCGATCGTCGAGAAGCTGCAACAGATGTCCGGGAAGGCCTACGACGGCGGCGCCCCGGAGATCGTCCACGCCATGCGGGTGGTGGCCGACCACCTCCGTGGTGCCGCCTTCCTGGCCGCCGACGGGGTGAAGCCCGGGAACAGCAAGCAGGGCTACGTGATGCGTCGGCTGGTCCGCCGGGCACTGCGCTTCGGCCTGGAGCTCGAGCTCACCGAGGGCGTGGCCGTCGAGCTGGTCCCGATCGTCGGCAAGCTGTTCGCCGACGTCTACCCCGAGGTGGCCGAGCAGGAGGAGCGGATCGTCGCGGTCCTGCAGAAGGAGGAGCGGCAGTTCGCGCGAACCCTGCGCAAGGGGCTGTCGATGCTGCGCCGGCTGCACCGTCAGGGCGAGGTCGTGACCGGTGAGCACCTGTTCGAGCTGCACGACACCTTCGGCATGCCTCTCGAGCTCAGCCTCGAGGAGGCGGAGCGCAAGGGCTACGCGCTGGCCGCGGACTGGCGCCCGGTGTTCGACGGCCTGATGGAGGCCCAGCGGGACCGCTCGCGCGCGGCCGTCTGACCCTGCCGCTCCGGACCGGGCCCGGCACCGCGACCGGGCCCGGCACCGCGACCGGGCACCGCACCGCGACCGAGCGCCTGGACCGCGACGGAGCCCCCGGAACGCGACCGGGGGCCGATCGCGTATGGCGATCGGCCCCCGGCCGGACGTTGGTGGAGGACACAGGAATTGAACCTGACAGGGCGCCCCAAGTGCGCATCCCCCGTGCGGAAGGAAAGCTAGCGCGTCCTTTCCGTCACCACAAGACCCCGCCTCCGCGGATCATCGCCGAACACGCAGGAAATCGACCTTCCTCAGTGCTGCGGAGGCTCCTTGTCGCCCCCGGAGAAACCCGCCGCGAGCAGCTGCCGAGGCGTCGCGTCGGGGAGATACGCACGCGTGAGAGCGATTCCGATACGGGGGAGGTCCGCCTCGTCACGGAATGCGAGGTGCACCGGTTCGTAGCGCGGCGAGAACTTGGCCTTGAACGCGTGCAGGGAACGGAAACCGTAGAACGGTTCGAGCGCTCCGCCGAGCTTGTCGAGCAGCCGGTCGGTGCGGTCGAGCTCGGCCTCGTACTCGCCACGGGCCAGCGGGGCCCCGGAGAGCGAGATGAACTCGTAGCCCTCCTGGCCGAAGGTGAGGCAGGCCGAGGCGATCATGAACTCCATGGCCGAGCGGAACCCGTCCGTCCGGCGCCGCATGACGTCGAGGGTCCAGCCGCGGACCCGGCCGCCCTCGGCGTGGACGGGCAGCCAGGACGTGACGCCGTGGATGCTGCCGCCGGCGTCGATCGCCAGCCCGACCTTCACCGCCGGGTCCAGCGCCTCGTCGACGCCGCCGAGGGTGAAGCCCATCTCCGGCAGCCCCTTGTCGCCCACCCACTCCTCGGAGATCGCCCGGACCTGGGCGAGGACGGCGAAGGGCTGCTCGGCGAGGGTGACCACCCGGAACTCGATGCCCTCGCGCCTCGCCTTGTTCAGCGCGGTGCGGATGTCCTGCCACTTCTTGCCCGTGAAGGCGATCCCGGGCAGGTCGATGAGGGTGTCCTCGGCGATCTGCACGGTGCGCCAGCCGGCGGCCCGGGCGGCCTCGGCGGCGGTGTCGGTGACCGAGAACAGGCACGGCGTGAGCCCGCCGCGCTCGGCGTCCTCGGTGAACTCGGTGACGGCCGCGGCGACGGTGCCCTGCGGGGCCACCGGGTCGGCGAGGGCGAGGGCGATCCCCGCATGCCGCTGGTAGCCCACGTAGCCGCGGCCGTCGCGCAGGAAGTAGTAGCGCATCTCCGGCCACAGCGTCATCCAGGACATCGTCGACCCGCCCACCGAGGTGAGCAGGGTCCGGGCGCGCTCGAGGGCGTCGGCCTCGCCGGCGGCGACCCCGCCCGGCATCCGCCGTCGGATCCGGACCCGGAAGGCGCGCCGGTTGAACAGCAGGACGACCAGCTCGGCGATCCACAGCACCCCGGTGCCGAGGGTGATCGCCTCGTCGGTCACCACCCCGCCCACCAGCAGGATGACCACGGCGGCCACCGCGACCAGCGCGTTCAGCACGCCGAGGACGACGGTGACCCACCACGCCCACCGCTTGCCCAGCCGCAGGGCGTTGGCGACGATCCCGACGATCACGATGTCGATCAGCACGTCGAGCAGCGACGTCGTCTCCCCGGCGGTCTCGCCGAAGGGGCCGCGGCCGGGGAACAGCAGCACCACGAGCTCGGTCAGCGCGATCGCGACGAGCCCGGCGAAGGCCAGCAGCCGCGTCTCCCGCCGGGTCTGCGGCCCGAAGCCGGGCTCCACCCCGAACAGCCGCTGGCCCACCACGAACCCGGTCGTGACGGCGACGAGGTGGGCGACGTCGGAGAGTGTGCCCTCGAACAGGAAGGCCACCAGGACGGAGAAGCCGAGCAGCGCCCGGATCCGCAGCCGCCACGGCGACCGGAGGGCGGCCGTGGTGACCGCGAGGACGGTGAGTGCGCCGGTGGTGAACCCGGCGTCGCGCACGGTGACCAGGTGCACCGCCCAGGGCCACGACGTGTGCGCCAGGGCCCAGATCAGCAGCGACGCCACCAGCACGCCGCCGATCTCGCCGGCGAGCGCGGCGACCGCCACGACCCTCGTCCCCATCCGGATCTCGCACGCGCCCACCACGATCGCGAACAGCAGCAGCCCGCTGACGTACTGGCCGGGTGTGATGGCGAAGAACCAGCCGGTGAACAGGGTCCAGACCCGGCCCTCCTGCAGCGCGGGCACGCCGTAGGCGACCTGCGGGAACCAGCCCTCCTGCCAGAGCGGGCGCCAGATCGTGCGCCCCACCAGCCCGACGAGCAGGGTGACCGCGACCACGGTGATCGTGAACGGGGTCCGGCGCCAGGCGTGGGGGAGGGCCGCGGTCAGCCGGGAGGCCCAGACCTCGAAGGGCGCCGTCCGGCCGGCCGCCACGGGCAGCAGGGCCGACGCCGGCGGCGCGGAGGCCGCCGTGACGGGTGCGGTGGGCGGCGGGCCGGGGGCCTTGGCTGGTTTCCCGCCGGCGCGTTTCCCGGCGGGACGTTCGGTGGCCGGCGCCTCGACGGGCGGCGCGGTCGACGCCCGCAGCTCGGTCGTCGGCCCGACGTTCGGTGCGCTCACCCGACCGTCGCCGTCAGTCCGAGTCGTGGACCCAGGAAGTCCATCGCCGGCGGGAGCGACGCGTGCGGCACCCCCCACGAGTGCCCCTGGCCCGGGACGACCTGGGTCCGCACCGTCATCCCGGCCCGCTGCGCCGCCGTCGAGACCTCGGTCTGCCATGCCCCCACCTCCGGTTCGTCCGCACCGCAGGCGAAGTAGCCCCAGACCTCGGGGTAGCGCCGCTGCGCGAGCAGGGTCAGCGGCGTGAGCGCGTCGAACGCCGCGGTGTCGCCGTGGAACGCGATCGCGATCGTCTGCGTCCGGTCGGCGCTGATCGCGGGCTCGCGCTCGCCCGCCATGTCGACGAAGTTCGGGTACAGGTCCGGGTGCCGGGTGGCCATCTGGATCGCGCAGGTGCCGCCGAAGGACCAGCCGCCGAAGGCCCAGTGCGCGTGGTTCGCGTCGATCCCCAGGTTGCCCTCGATCCAGCGCGGCACGTCGACCGACAGGTAGGTGTCGGCCTTGGCGACGTCCGAGTCCATGCACATGGTGTTGTCCCCGTCCGCCCCGTTCGGGTCGACGACGACGGTCACCGGCGCGAGCCCGCCGTGCCGCTGCGCGACGTCGTCCATCACGGTCTGCAGCGTGCCGCCGACGACCCAGTCCTCCGGACCGCCCGGCTGGCCGGCGACGAGGACGAGCACGGGCAGCAGCGGCGCGTTAGGGGAGTTGTAGGCCGCGGGGAGGTAGAGCTGGGCGTCCCGGCCGGTGAACCCGCTGACGGTGCCGGGGATCGGGGAGGTCTCGATGCTCGACGCGCCGGTGGCCGGGCCCTTCCAGCGTGTGGCGACCGGGGTGGTCATCGACCGGGAGGGGGCGCCGTGCCCGCCGGTGAAGGACCGCTCGTCGGTGCCGGCCAGCGCGGCGAGGGTCGGGTACTGCTCGTAGTAGACGTTCACCTGCGACGCCGCCGCCACCACGACGAGCAGCCCGCACACGAGCGCGAGGACCTTCCGGCCGGGGCGGGTGCCGAACAGCGAGCCGAGCGCGAGCACCACCCCGCCGGACCCGATCGCGACCCAGAGCAACACCTGCCGGGGGAGGGGCTCGGGCACGAGCGCCAGCTGGTTCACGACCAGCAGGTTCAGCCCGGCGAACACCAGGGCTGCGACGAGGACGGCCACGACCGCCGCGGCCACCGCGCCGCGCCCCCACCGCGTGAGCAACCCGAACGCCGCGAGTCCGCCCACGGCCAGCAGCACGATCGGCAACCACCCGTCGACGAGCGAGAGACCGCCCACCGCGCTCCTCCCACCGCCCCGACGACCACCTCGTGATCGTCCCGGTGATCGTCGTCCGGTTCGTCACGGCTGGCCGGGTCGTTACGGTCCAGGGTGGACCGGCCACCGTCCGGCACCGGAATTCACCCGCCCGGGTGTGCGCGACCGGCGTCCGTGGCACGCGGCCGACCTCGGCGGACGACGCGCGACGAGCGCCGGGCACGGCGTCCGCGCGAGGCGGTGCCCGTTTCGTCGCGGGGCCACCGGGTACCGCCGACCTCGACCGTGTCTGTCCGTCGACAGGGCCCGCCCCGCGGCGCCCGGAACGGAGGAACCCGTGCGACTCGACTGGCTGCGCGACGCCTGCGCGGCGCCCGGCCCCTTCGCGACCGTCGTCCTCGACGTCACCCACGACACCGAGGACGCGGCGCGCCAGGACGAGCTCCGCCGCCACGGCGTCCGCGAGGAGCTCACGGGGCAGGGTGCGCCGGAGTCCGTCGTCGAGGCCGTCGACGGCGCGCTGGCGTCCGGCCCGACGCCCGACGGGACCGGCGGGCGGGTGCTCGTGGCGGCCGCGAAGGGCGTCCTCGTCGACGCCGAGCTGCCGGCGCCGCCGCGCGCCGCCGTCACCACGTGGTCGCCGCTGCCCGACCTGACCAGCGTCACGGAGGCCGTGCGCGAGGAGGTCCCGGTCGTCGTCGTGCGGATCGACGACAAGGGCGGCGAGGTGCTCGCCCCCGGGGACACCGAGCCGGAGGAGGTCCGCGGCCGCGACCACCCGGTGCACAAGGTCCGGGGCGGCGGTGTGTCGACCCTGAACATGCAGGAGCGGGTGGAGGAGACCTGGCGGGAGAACACCGCCGACGTCGCCGCGCGGGTCGACGCCCGGGTGCGGGCCAGCGCCGCGCGGGCCCTCGTGGTCCTCGGCGACTCGCAGGCCCGGTCCCGGCTGGTCGACGCGCTGCCGGAGCGCTCGGCGCGGATCGTCGCCGAGGTCGAGCACACCGGGGGTGCCTCGCCGGACGCGCTGCCGGACACGGTCGCCGCGGCGGTCGAGGACGTCCTCGACACCGAGCGCCGCGGGGCCTGGGAGCACTACCGGCAGCTGGCCGGGCGGCCCGACGGACAGGCCGTGACCGGGCTGGCCGACGTCGTCGCGGCGGTGCGCGCCGAGGCCGTCGACACCCTGTTCCTCGACCCGGCCACGCTGACCGACGGCGAGGTGTGGGCCGGGTCCGAGCCGACGCACCTCGGCGTGCAGCGCGAGGAGCTCGAGGCGCTCAACGCCGGCGACGCCCGCCGGGTGCCCGCGGTGCCGGCGGTGATCCGGGCGCTGGCGTGTCAGGGCGGACAGCTCGTGCGGCTCGACGACCCGACCGTGGTCCGCGGCAAGGACCGGCTCGACGACGCCCGGCAGGCCGACGAGGAGGCGCGCGCCGCGGCGGACGCGACGGGGGAGGAGGCGCCCGAGCCCGGTCTCCTCGCGCACGGCGAGCTGGCCGACGGCGTCGGCGCCACCCTGCGCTTCCCGATCTGAGGCGGTCCGGTCCGGAGCCACGACCCATCCCGCGGGGGTGTGTCGTGGCTCCGTGGCGTACGGGCCTCAGGTCCCCGGAGGGACGTACGCCTGCTGCGACCGACCTGCCTTGTCGAGCACGTCGACCAGCTCGGCCGGGGTGATCAGCTCGCGGGTCTCGTGCCGGTCGAACGAACCCGTCGAGGTCACCGCGACCGAGATGGCCGCCGCGGCCCGCGAGTCGGGCGCGTCGATGATCAGGATGCCGTCGTGCCCGCCGAACATGTAGTACAGCGCCTCGAGCTGCGCGCCCTGGGCCTCGACCGCGGTCCGGACGGCGGCCGTGCGGTCGTTGGGCTTCATCACCATCCGGTTCCACGTCTCCGGGCTGTAGCTGAAGAAGAACGCGAACTTCGCCATCTCGACCTCCCCTGTCGCCTGCGTGGCTCGCTCCTGCGGGACCCCTCAGCGTGCTCCCGTCCGTCGCCCGTTGTCGCTGCGTAGAGATACGTACGCGGGTCAGGTGGCCGGCGCGAGGAGGGCGCCGCGCCGGTCCAGGAGGGCGTCGGCGACGGCATCGTGCCCGGCGTCGGCCAGGGCGGGGGCGTAGGCGTCGACGAACTCGACGTACACGCCCACGAGATGGGCCCGGAGGTCCTCGACCGCGGCAGCGCGATCGTCGATGCCGGACTCGCGCCAGCGCATGGCGGCGTGCGCGAGCGGCGCGTGCGCGCCCTCGTGCCCGTACCAGGTCGCCGCGGCGTCGTTGTGGCCCATGCGGCCGGACGCCAGCGTGTAGAGGAAGCGGATCGGGAACAGCGCCGCCTTGCTCGCCGCCCGCGGACCGGCGGCGACCAGGTCCTCGGGCCGGTGCAGGCCGGCGAGGTAGGCGTCGTCGAACTTCTCGACGGCGAACCGCGCCGCCTCCACGACCAGCGTCGTCCGGTCGGGCCGGGCCGCGCCGCCGCGCCGGTCGGCGCCGTACAGCAGACGCCCGGCGTCGAGGAGGTCGAGCCGGTCCACCGCGGGGAGCCGCGACCGCTCACCGGCGCCGTGGCGCACGCCGTGCCAGTCCGACCAGAAGACCGACAGCCGCTCCGCGAGCGGGCCGCCCGCCCGGGCGACGGTGGCCCGCCTGATCTCCGCCATGCGGTCGGCGACGTCCTCGAGAAGGGCGTCGAGGATCACCGCCACGTCGACGTCGCTCGCGAGCGGGGCGAACCCGCCGTGGGCCAGGCTGCCCAGCGCGAACACGGCGTCGAGGTGCTCGCCCAGGACCTCGCGCGCCACGGCGGTCGCCGTCCGCAGCACCAGCTCGCCGCCCTCGCGGTCGTCGGCCATCGGGGCAGCCTGACACAGCGTGCCGGACGACGGCGGGCCGCACCGGCCCACGCACCCGAGGGCGGCGACCTCCGAGGTGATTGCGCGACCTCGCCTACTTGAGCCCGACGACCATCGACTCGGGTCCCGCGAGGGGGCGGACGTAGCTCTCCTCGAACCCTGCCTCGGCAAGCCACCCCTGGCAGTCCGCGCCGGTGTAGTCGGCCCCGTCGGGCGTCTCGATCAGCATGTTGAGGCTCATCAGCAGCCCGAACGTGTTCGCGCGCCGCTCGTCGTCGATCACCGTGTCGTAGACGATCACTGCGCCACCGTCCGGCAGGACGTCGTAGGTGCGGCGCAACAGTGCCTTCTTCGCCTCCTGTCCCCAGTCGTGCAGGATGTGGCCCAGCACGTAGACCTCCGCCGGCGGCAGGGGGTCGGTGAAGAAGTCCCCGGCGGTAAAGGTGAGCCGGCTACTCAGGCCGTGTCCGGCCACGAACTTCTCGAAGATCGGGCCGGCCGGGGGCAGGTCGACGCCGGTCCCACGCAGGTGCGGGTGCCGCAGGGCCACCTGCACGGGCAGCATGCCCTGGGCGGTGCCCAGGTCGCAGAAGCTCTGATGACGCTCCCATGGGAACGTGTCGGCGATCGCCGCCGCAGCCCCCGCGCTCAGGGCACTCATGGCGGCGAGGAACCCGGCCAGCCGGTCGGGGTCGGCGTACAGGGCGGAGAAGAAGTCCTCGCCGTTCTTGGCCTCGTTCTGCGGGCGTCCGGTGCGCAGGCCCTCGGTCAACGAGCCCCAGAAGCCGTAGAGGCGAGCGTTGAGCATCTCGAGCAGTCCGCCGACGTAGGTGGGCTTTCCGGGGACGAGGAACAGGTCGGTCTCGGCGGTGTTCCGGTAGCGCGGCTCCGCGGCGGCGTCCCGATCGAGCATCTCCAACGCCACGAGCGCGTCGAAGAAGTCGCGCGCGGAGCGCGGATGCAAGCCAAGCCGGTCGCGGAGCTCCTCGGCGGGCAGCGGACCGGCCGCGAGAACCCCGAAGACGCCGAGCTCGACCGCGCTCAGCAAGGTCTTCGATCCCCAGAACGCCGAGCCCAGTCCCAGGATCCGCTCCGGCGTCGGACCGGCCGATGTCGTGCCACCCATGATCATTCCCTCCTCGCCCACACCGGGTCCGCACCGCGGACACGTACCAAACGGCGCTCTCTCGGAGACCCTTCGCGGCCGAAGACCGACTTCGTGACCTACTCGTGGGTCACCCCGATCCGGACCGCGCAGTCTAGGGAGCGGCGCCCACTCATGGAGATCCGTTACGTACTTCTGCGTACTGCTGCAAGGGCGCGCGAGTGCGCGGTGCGCAACTACTCCGGCGGACCGAACCTGCCGTACCTCCGCTCGCCCCTGCCCGATGAGGTGCTCGGGATCCGGGCCGAGGCCGACGCCGGGGTCGACGTCGAGAAGGCCACCTCCCCCCGCCCCGACATGATCCCCGGCGTGTCCGACCTGCCGACGCAGCTGCTGCACGAGGGCGCGATCGGCCGGGGGTCGGGCGATCGGGGGACGGCGGGATCGGCCGGTCCGTCCGCCGGCCGCCCGACGGGACGGCGGCCCGCGCGGGAGCAGGGTCAGGGCATCGGAGCCGCACCACTCCCGACGCCCCGCCGGACCCAGGAGGACCGCCATGAGCACCACGACCACGATCACCGCCCAGCCGGAGGGCCCCGAGGACGACCGCCGCGACGGACCCGACGGCCCCGACGCCTCCGCCGCCCGCGCGGTCCCGGCCGGGAACGAGCCGGCCCCGACGCGTCGCACGCGGGCCGGGAGCTGGGCCTATGCCCTCGGCGGGATGGACTGCTACGGCTACGGCCTCGGCTACGACTACTGGACCGCGCTGCACGCCGCGACGGGCGGTGACGACCCCCGGAACCGCGAGGAGACCACCCCCGGGACCGGCCGGGCCGTCGCCCTCCTGATCGTCGGGCTCGTCGCCGCCGCGGCCGTCACCCTCGGGTTGATCATCGCTCTCGGCGGGCACGCCGCCACCTCGACCGCGGCCACCTCGACAGCCGCGAGCACGGCCGCGACGACGACCGCCGGCCGGACCGTGCCTGCCGGTCACGAGGGCGTGCAGGTCACCCCCGTCCACCCGTGATCCACGTGCGCACTCCCGCACCGGGGCGCGCCCGATCCTGTGTGCCCGGCGGTCCCGCGCAGGTGTGAGGGCACCCACGAGGGGTGTGCGACGGGAATGGCCGGGCACCCCTGCGGGGACGGCCCGGATGTCCGGGCCACCACGACTCCAGGAACACTCCAGGAACCGGGGAGGAACCCATGGCGGACCTCGACGATCCCGCCCGCGTGCAGGGCCTGACGGTGCGCGACCGGGACGGCGCCGACCTCGGCTCCGTCGACGCCGTCTACGTCGACGACGCGACGCAGAGGCCGGAGTGGGTCGTGCCGACCGGCGGCCTCGCGGGCTCGCGCCGCGCCGCACTGCCGCTGGCGGGCGGCATGATCGAGGACGGTGAGCTCCACCTGCCCTACGACGCCGAGCAGCTGCGCACGGCGCCCGAGGTCCCCGAGGGGAAGCTGAGCCCCGAGACCGAGGCGGCCCTGTTCGACCACTACGGCGTGCCGCACGGCGGCCCGACCGAGACGGCACAGGTGGACGACCCGCGCCCGCGGCCCTCCGGCCGGCACGGCGACGGGCGCCACGAGCGGGTCGAGGACGACCGCGTCGAGCGCGACCACGTGGCCGCGGGGGCCGACGGCTTCGACGATCCCGCGGCCCCCGACACCGGCTCCGACGCCGGCTCCCAGGGCACGGACAACGGCACCGGAACCGCGACCGGCTCCGGGGGCGACGCCGTGCCCGGCGTCCGGTCGGGCTGAGCCCGGCCGCCCTCCCGGCCCGGTACCCGAGCCGTTGCGCCTCACCGCCCGCCGACCAGCGTTGGCGTGCCGGGCCGCAGGTCCGTACGGTCCGGGGGAGGTACCCGTGCGGCCCCGCTGCGGTCGCACGACGCGGAGGAGGGGAGCCCCGGTGCGCGTCGAGATCGTCTGTGACCGGTGCAGCCCGCTGGCCGAACCCGGCCGGCCGGGCCACGGCGGACTGAGCGAGCACCTGGCCGGGCTCGGCGCGGATCTCGCGGCGGCCGGCCACGAGGTGACCGTCCTCGTCCGCCGGGACTCGCCCGACCAGCACCCCGTGGTGCGCGCGTCCGAGCGGCTGGAGGTCCGGCACGTCGACGCCGGACCCGCCGCCCCGCTGTCCGAGGACCGGCTGGTCACCCAGGTGCCGGTGCTCGCCGAGGAGCTGGAGCGCCGGTGGCGGGCCCGACGGCCGGACGTCGTGCACGCCCACTCCTGGACCGCCGGCCTGGCCGCCGCGGCGTCCGCCCGCGAGCTGGGCCTGCCCTTCGTCGTGACCCTGCCCGGGGTCGGTGAGCGGCCGGTCGACCCGGCCGTCGACAGCCGCGGCCGCGCCTCGGCCGAGCACGTGCTCGTGGCCCGCGCCGACCGGGTCCTCGCGAGCGGCGAGGACGACGTGTTCGCCCTGGTCCGGCTCGGTGCCCGCCGCTCCGCGATCCGCGTCGTGCCCTACGGCGTGGACACCACGACCTTCCAGCCGGACGGGCCGACCCTGCGCCGCGGCGAGCACCCGCGGCTGCTGGCGGTCGCCGGTCTCGACGTCGAGGCGGGTGTGCAGGACATCATCCGCGCGCTGCGCACGGTGCCCGAGGCCGAGCTGATCGTGGCCGGGGGACCGCGCACGGACGATCCGGAGGTCGATCCGGCCCGGGACCGCGACCTGGCCCGGCTGCACGCCGTGGCCCGGGAGGCCCGCGTCGAGCGGCGCGTCCGGTTCCTCGGGGCCGTGCGCCGGGAGACGTTGCCGGCGCTCCTGCGCTCCGCCGACGCGCTCGTCCACGTGCCGCACCAGACCGGCTTCGGCATGGTCGCGCTCGAGGCCATGGCCTGCGGGCGCGCGGTGGTCGCGTCGGCCGTCGGCGCGCTCACCGAGACCGTCGTCGACCAGGTCACCGGGGTCCTCGTGCCGCCCGCCCGGCCGGACGCGTTGGCCCACGCGTTGCGCGCGCTGCTGCGGGAGGGCGCGGTGCCGCTGGCCTTCGGTATCGCGGGCCGCGACCGGGCGGTGTCCCGGTACGGCCGGGACCGGCTGACCGCCGCCGTCGAACAGGTGTACCGGGAGGCCGCGGAGGGCCGCGGGCAGGCTCTCGGGGAGACCGGCGGAACCGGCGTGCCCGCCGGCGCCCACCTCGACGGCGCGGGCTGACCGTCGGGGAGCACCGGGCGACGCCCGCCCTTGCGACGGGCCCGCCCGGTCAGGCGCTCTCGGCCCGATCGGTCAGGAGATGCGCGAGCCCGGTCAGCTCCAGCACCGGGCGCGCGACGCTGCCCGGCGGCGCCACCACACGCAGGTCGGTGTCCGGGTCGAGCTGGTGCAGCAGCCGTACCCCGGCGCTGGCGAACAGCGTGGTGGCGGACAGGTCGAGGACGCACGGCTCCCCGTCCGCCGCGGCGTCGAGCAGCGCCGCCCGCAGGGTGGGGACGGCCGGCAGGTCCACGTCCCCGTGCACGTGGAGCACGCCGGGGACCTCCCCGGGACGGACGGCGAACATCTCGGGGACGGCTTCGGGTCGGGGACGTGGGGCGTCCCCGACCGCGACCGGCCTGCCGACCGCCAGGACCGCGGTGACCGAGGTGCCGTCCGGGCCGGGGTCCACCACCACGGCGTCGCAGAGGTCGCGGACGACCGCGAGGCCGAAGCCGGCGCCGTCGGCGTCGTCCTCGGGCCCGTCCGTCTCCGGGGGCCGCCAGGTGCCGTCGTCGGCGACCGTGATGCTCAACCCGGCCCCGGTCAGCTCGGCGTCCACCCGGATCTCGCCGGTGGCGCCCTCGGGGTAGGCGTGCTCGATCGCGTTGGCGGCGAGCTCGGAGACCACCATCGGTGCCGCGACCACGGTCCGGGGCGCCACGCCCGCCGCCTCCAGCCAGCGCGTGACGGTCTCGCGCAGCGGGCTCAGGGCGAACGGGTCGACCGGCAGCACCAGCCGCAGCGGCTCGACGGGCGTGAGGGGTCGGTACGCGGCGAGAACCGCCACGCCGCCCCGCGGCGCCCGCGCGGCGATCCGGTCGCAGAGCGCGGCGGGGTCGTCGGACGGGGTGTCCCGATCGAGCCGGAGACCGTTCCCGCCGCCTCGGCCGGGACGGGTCCGCCCGCGGCCCTCCACGAGGTCGTCGGAGTACAGCAGGAGCGTGTCCCCGCGGGCCAGTCGCGCACGGTGGGGCACCGGGGGCGCGGCGCCGACGCCCAGCGGGCCGTAAGCCTGGCCGGGCAGCGGCGCGAGCCCGTCCGGCCCGCGCACCAGCGCCGGGGGATGGGCGCCGCGGGCGTGCTCCAGCTCCCCGTCCGGGCCCACCACGACGACGGTGAGCGACGCGCCGTGCAGCGCGGTGTCGACGCTCGCGGCCCGGTCGACCTGCTCGAGGGCCTCGGCGAGCGACGGTGCGGTGTGCAGCGCCTGGCGGAGCACGGTGCGCAGGCCGGTGACGGCGCCGGGCCGCGGTGCGGGACCCACGAGGTCGCCGACGGCGAGGGCGAGCCGTCCGTCCGGCAGCGGCACGACGTCGAGCCAGTCGCCGGCGGGCGCGGCGCCGTCGGCGGACGGGATCGCGGCGGGTCCGGGCGGGGTGGCGGGCACCCACAGCGCGGCCAACCGGAGATCGGGGAGCAACGGCAGCGCCGCGGGCAGGTGCGCGGGGGGAGCGTCGCGGGCCGGAGTGGGGTCGCGGGCCGGACGGGAGTCGGCGTTCACGTCGCTCCTCTCCGGCCGCCGGCGCGCGGCGGCGATCTGCCCGGTGGGACCGGGCCTGCCGAGGATAGAGGCCGGGTCCGTGCGTCGTGCGATATGTCCGTCGCCCCCGTCGTCGGGCGTCTCGTGAGTCGTCTCCCGGGTGGTTTCGTGGGTCGTTCCCTCACGCGTCGAGGTCGGGGACGATGGCGAGGATGCGGCGGTGTTCGGCGAACCGGTCCAGGGCCGTCGCGAGCGCCTGCGCCTCGGCGGTACCCGCGACGTCCTGCTCGGACTCGAACCGCTCCCGCCGGGTGCGCGGGTCGCCGTGGTCGACGGCGGCCCACCGCAGGAACCGCTCCACCACCCGCACCTGTCTGCGACGCAGGCCCTCGTGCGGCTCGCGGCTCGCCAGCCAGGCCACGAAGGGGCCGAGCACCGTCGCCACGTCGGGTGTGGGACGGGGCGGAGGGCGCCGGGCCATCCCGACGGGGGCCGGGCGGACGGGGGCATCGTGGACGGTCATCGAGAAGCTCCCTCACGGAGGTGGTGCCGGAAGATGTGTCGCGCGTCATACCCCGGCAGGCGCATGTCATGCGTTCGCAATGAAGTCGACCTGCGCCGGCCGGTGGGCGCTTGTACGGTCGAAGAGCGACCGACGCACGATCGACGCCGCGAGCGCGCCCGTCCCCCGCGCCGCTCGACGAGGTACAGCCAGCTGCCTCTGACGTCCCCCGACGTGGAGGAGGCCCACGATGACCGCTCCCGAACCGGTGCTCGAGCCGGTGCCGGACACCACCCGCGCCGCCCCCGCCCAGGGCCCCAGCGAGTACGCCGACCAGATGCCGGTGCTGGAGCGCTTCGCCGCGCTCCCGGCCGACCACCCCGACCGCGACCGGCTGCGCTCCGATCTCGTCCTGGCCTTCCTGCCGGTCGTCCGCCACCTCGCCCAGCGGCACGGCTCCGGCTACCGCGCGGGGATCGACGACCTGGTCCAGGTGGGCACCATCGGGCTGATCTCGGCGATCGACCGCTGGGACCCCGAGCGCGCCGGGGGCGACTTCCTCGGCTACCTGATCCCCTGCGTGCGCGGGGAGATGCTGCGCTACTTCCGCGACCGCACCTGGTCGATGCGGGTGCCGCGGCGGCTCAAGGAGCTCAGTGTCGCCATCGGCAAGGCCTCCGGCCCGCTCGCGCACGAGCTCGGCCGCGCGCCGAAGCCCAGCGAGCTGGCCCGGCACCTGGGCGTGGACCGCGAGGAGATCGTCGAGGCCCTGGCCGCCAAGGCCAACCAGCACGCCGGTTCGCTCACCGCCGTCGACGACGCCGACGACCAGCCGGTCGCCGACACGCTCGGCGAGGTCGACAAGGCGCTCGAGCACGTCGAGTACCGCGAGTCGCTGCGCCCGTTGATCGACGCGCTGCCCGAGCGCGAACGGCTGATCCTCACCCTGCGGTTCTTCGGCGAGATGACCCAGACCCAGATCGCGCAGCGGGTCGGCATCTCCCAGATGCACGTGTCGCGGCTGCTCGCGCGGACCCTCGCCCAGCTGCGCGAGGGCCTCGACGACGACATCGAGAGGGACGACACCGAGAGGGCCGGCGCGCCCGCATGACGCAGCCGGCGCGCACCGTCGTCGTCGTCGGCGCCTCCGGGACCGTCGGCTCCGGGCTCCTCGACGCCCTGGCGGAGCGCCCCGAGGTCACCGTGCGCGCCGTGTGCCGGCATCCGCCCGCGGACGCAGCGGAGACCGACCGGCTGTCCTGGCACCCGCTCGACCTGCTCGCGGACGACGCCGTCGAGCGGCTCACCGGGCTCCTGCGCGGCGCCGACGCCGTCGTGCACCTGGCGTGGGCCATCCAGCCCGTCGGCGATGCGTCGACGCCGCGCAGCATCGACCTCGACGGCACCGCCACGATGCTCGACGCGGCCGGCCGCGCCGGCGTCGGGCACGTGGTCTTCCTGTCCTCCCAGGCCGTCTACGGCCCGCACCCGGCCGGCGAGCCGGCCCTGCCGGTCGACGAGTCCTGGCCGGTCCGCGCCCATCGCGGCTCCCTCTACAGCCGGGACAAGGTCGCCGCGGAGGCGATGCTGGACGACTTCGCGCGCGACCACCCCGGGGTCGCGGTGACGCGCGTCCGGGCGGCGCTCGTCGTCCGCGCGGACGCGGCCGCCCGGATGCGACGGCTCTTCCTCGGCCCGGCCGTGCCCACGGCGCTGCTGCGCGCCCTGCGGGCCGGCCGTATCCCCGTGCTGCCGCTGCCGAGCGGGCTCGTGCTGCAGCTGGTCCACGCCGACGACCTGGGCCGGGCGGTGGCCGCCGTCCTGGACCGGCGCGCCGCCGGGGCCGTCAACGTGGCCGCCGACGCCCTGGGCTCCCGAGGGCTCGCCGCCGTCGCCGGCGCCCGCCCGCTGCCGGTGCCGCGGCTCCTGGTCCGGGCCGCGCTCGGCCTGCTGAACCGGCTGCACGTCCTCGGCGCGACCACGGGCTGGTTCGACCTGGCCGTCGACACCCCGGTGATGGACACGGGCCGGGCCCGCCGCGAGCTGGCCTGGTCGCCCGCGGTGGACACGGCCCACGCCGCCCGGATCCTGCTCGACGCGCTGGCCGACACGGATCCGGACGACGGGTCGCGGGCGGTCAGCGCGCCGGCAGCACCCGGTCGAGGGTGACGGGCAGGTCCCGCACCCGCACCCCGGTGGCGTGCCAGGCGGCGTTGGCGACCGCCGCGGCCGTCCCGACGATGCCGATCTCGCCGATCCCCTTGGAGCCCATGGCGTTGACGTACGGGTCGTCCTCGTCGATCCAGTGCGCCTGCAGGTCGTCGACATCGGCGTTCGCCGGCACGTGGTACTCGGCCAGGTCGTGGTTGACGACGTGCCCGGTCCGCGGGTCGAGCAGGCTCTGCTCGTGGAGTGCCATGCCCAGTCCCATGGTCATGCCGCCGAGGAACTGCGAGCGCGCCAGCCGTGGGTTGACGATGCGGCCCGCGGCGAACACCCCGTGGAGCCGGGGCACGCGGACCTCACCGGTGTCGGCGTGCACCCGCACCTCCGCGAACTGCGCGCCGAAGGCGGACATCGCGTAGTCCTCCTCGGCCGCGTTGGGGTTCACCGACCCGGACGCCGCGTCGCCGTCGTGCGGGTGGTCGCCGTACTTGTCCCGGAACTCGCGCACCGCCTCGACCAGCGCCGAGCCCCACGTCGTGGTGCCCGACGAACCGCCCGCGACCGAGGCCTCCGGGTGGTCGGTGTCGCCGATCAGCACGTCGACGTCCTCGACCGGGACGCCGAGCGCGTCGGCGGTGATCTGCGGCAGCACGGTCCAGGCGCCGGTGCCGAGGTCGGCGGCGCCGATGCGCCCGACGAACCGGCCGGCGTCGTAGGTCACCGTGGCCGTCGACTTGGGCATCCGCATCGTCGGGTAGACCGACGCGGCCACGCCGGTGCCGACCCACCACCCGTCCTCGAGGCGCACGCCGGGCCGGTGGTCGCGCCCGGCCCAGCCGAAGCGCTCCGCGCCCTCGCGCAGGCAGGCCACGAGGTTGCGGGACGAGAAGGGTTTCCCGGTCTCCGGGTCGACCTCGGGCTCGTTGCGGATCCGCAGCTCGACGGGGTCGATCCCCAGGGCGGCGGCGAGCTCGTCCATCGCGACCTCGGGGCCGAACATGCCGGGGCACTCACCCGGCGCCCGCATCCACGAGGGGACGGGGACGTCGAGTGCCGCGAGCCGGTGCGTGGTGCGCCGGTTCGACGCGGCGTACATGTTCCGCGTCGGCACGCCCGTCTGCTCGGCGAACTCCTTGATCCGCGAGGTCTGCTCGACGACGTCGATCGCGATGCCGCGCAGCCGCCCGTCCCGCTCGGCGGCGAGCTGCATCCGCTGGATCGTGGGGGTGCGGTAGCCGGCGAGCGAGAACATCTGCTGGCGGGTGAGGGCGAACCGGACCGGCCGGCCGGGCACCGCGCGGGCCGCCAGCGCCGCCATGATCACGTTCGCGTGCGGGGTCCCCTTCGAGCCGAAGCCGCCGCCCACGAACGGGCAGATCACCCGTACCTGCTCGGGCTCCAGCGCGAAGATCTGCGTGACCGTCTGACGGACGGGGTGCACGCCCTGGGTGGAGTCCCAGAGCGTGAGGTGTCCCGCGCCCGACGCGTCCCACAGCGCCGTGGTCGCATGCGGTTCCATCGGGTTGTTGTGGTGCATCGGCGTGGTGTAGGTGGCCTCGAGCGTCATCGGCGCCTCGGCCATCGCCGCCGCCATGTCGCCCTCGTGCGTGTCCGGGGGGTAGGTCGGGTTGACCGACTCCGGCGTGTAGAGGTCGTCGCGGTCGGCGGCGAGCCGCGCGTCGTGCTCCTCCGCGGCGTAGGTCACCCGGACCAGGTCGACGGCCTCGCGGGCCACCTCGTCGGTCTCGGCCAGCACCGCGGCCACGATCTGCCCGCGGAAGCCGACCTCGGTGCCCTGCAGCACCGCGAGCTCGGCGTCGTCGGTGGAGGCGAGGCGTTCGGCGTCCGTGCTGGTCAGCACCGTGACGACGCCGTCGAGCGCGGCGGCATCGGCCGTGTCGACCTCCGTGACGCGGCCGCGGGCGACGGTGGCCTGCACGATCCGGCAGAACAGCGGGTCGGCGACCGGGGTCTCGTCGGCGTAGACGGCGGTGCCGCGGACCTTCGCCGCACCGTCGCGCCGGGCGAGGTCGCGCCCGATGGCCCTCGGTTCCAGGGTGGCGGTCACGTCCGGGTCTCCTCTCCGGCCAGCTCGCGCAGGGTGCTCACCAGCGTCCCGGTGAGCAGCGGGATCTTGAAGGCGTTGCCGCCGTCGAAGCCCTCCTGCGGGAGGGCGTCGGTGAGCGCGGCCTCAGCGGCGGCGCGGTAGGACTCGTCGGTGGCCGGGGCGCCGCGCAGCGCCTCCTCGGCCCGGTGCGCGCGCCAGGGTTTGTGCGCGACGCCGCCGAGGGCGATCCGTACGTCGTGGACCTCCCCGTCGGCCACGTCGAGACAGGCGGCCACGGACACCAGGGCGAAGGCGTACGACGCCCGGTCCCGCACCTTGCGGTACCGCGAGCGGGTGGCGAGCGGGAGCGCCGGCACGTCGATCGCGGTGATCAGGTCGCCGTGCCCGAGCACGGTGTCGTGCTCCGGGGTGGAGCCGGGCAGCGTGTGTAGGTCGGTGAACGGGATCGTGCGGTCCCCGTCCGGTCCGAGCACCTGCACCTGCGCGTCGAGGGCGGCGAGCGCCACCGCCATGTCCGACGGGTGCGTGGCGATGCAGTGCTCGGAGGCGCCCAGGATCGCGTGGTTGCGGGTGGCCCCGCCGATCGCGGCGCAGCCCGAGCCGGGCTCGCGCTTGTTGCACGGGGTCGTGACGTCCTGGAAGTACACGCACCGGGTGCGCTGCAACGGGTTCCCACCGGTGGTGGCCATGTTGCGCAGCTGCCCGGAGGCGCCCGAGGGGAGCGCCTGGGCCAGCACCGGGTAGCGCGCACGGACCCGGTGGTCGGCCGCGAGGTCGGAGTTGCGCACGGCCGCCCCGATCCGCAGGCCGCCGTCGGGCAGGTCCTCGATCTCGGCGGACGTCAGCGCGGTGACGTCGACGAGCAGGCCCGGCGTGGCCACGCCCAGCCGCAGGTGGTCGACGATGTTGGTGCCGCCGGCGAGGAAACTGGCGTCGGGCCGCTCGGCCACGGCGAGCACGGCCTCCCGGGCGTCGGGCGGGGTGGCGTAGGCGAAGGGCCTCATCGGCGTGCCCCCTCCGCGACACCGACGACCTCGGCCACCGCCGCGCGGATGCCCTTGTAGGCGCCGCACCGGCAGAGGTTGCCGCTCATCCGCTCCGCGATCTCCCGGTCGACGGCCCCGGCGTCGGCCAGGTCCGGGCCGCCGGCCACGTCGGCGGTGACGGCGCTGGGCCAACCGCGCTCCAGCTCGTCGAGCACGCCGACGGCCGAGCACACCTGCCCGGGAGTGCAGTAGCCGCACTGGAAGGCGTCGTGGTCGACGAACGCGCGGTGCACGGGGTGGTCCTCGTCGGGACCCGGCGCGAGCCCGGCCGCGGTGGTCACCTCGGCCCCGTCGTGGGCCACGGCGAGGGCGAGGCAGGCCAGGATGCGCCGGCCGCCGACGAGCACGGTGCAGGCGCCGCACTGGCCGTGGTCGCACCCCTTCTTCGGGCTGGTGGCCCCGAGCCGCTGCCGCAGCGCGTCGAGCAGCGAGGTCCGGGTGTCCACGCGCAGGCGGTGGGTGGCGCCGTCGACCTGCAGGGTCAGTTCGGTCTCCATGCGTGGAGGACTTCCCGGTACTCCCCGGTCCATCCCGGTCGGCGGCATGATCCGGCGCCGGTGCGGTACCCGTCGGACATGGCCATCGCGACGATCGACCCCAGCACCGGCGAGCGGTTGAAGACCTTCGACGCGCTCACCGCCGAACAGCTCGACGCGAAGATCATGGCCTCGGCGATCGCCTTCCGGCACTGGCGGGACGTGCCGATGGACCGCCGGGCCGCGCTCTTCCGGGACCTGGCCGCGCTGCTCGACGAGGACGCGGAGGAACTCGGGCGGATCGCGACGCGGGAGGTCGGCAAGACCTACGCGTCCGCCGTCGCCGAGGTGCACAAGTGCGCCAAGGGATGCCGCTACTACGCGGAGAACGCCGGGGCGATGCTCGCCGACGTTCCGCACGAGGTGGAGGGCGCCCGGGTGGTCACGCGGTTCGAGCCGCTCGGGCCCGTGCTGGCGGTGATGCCCTGGAACTTCCCGTACTGGCAGGTGTTCCGGTTCGCCGCGCCCGCGCTGATGGCGGGCAACACCGGACTGCTGAAGCACGCCTCGAACGTGCCGCAGTGCGCCCTGGCGATCGAGGACGTGTTCCTGCGCGCCGGGTTCCCGGAGAACGTGTTCCAGACGCTCCTGGTCGGCTCGTCGGAGATCGAGAGGGTGATCGGCGACGACCGGGTCCGGGCCGTCACGCTGACCGGCAGCGAGCCGGCGGGCCGGGCCGTTGCCGCGGCGGCCGGCCAACAGATCAAGACGAGCGTGCTCGAGCTGGGCGGCAGCGACCCGTTCGTCGTCATGCCCTCGGCCGACCTGGACACGGCCGTCCGCAACGCCGTGACCTCGCGGACCCTGAACAACGGCCAGTCCTGCATCAACGCCAAACGCTTCATCGTCCACACGGACGTCGCCGACGAGTTCACGCGCCGGCTGGGCGAGGCGATGGCGGCGCTGACGGTCGGCGACCCGATGGACGAGAACACCGACGTCGGCCCGCTGTCGTCCGGCGACGCGGTGAAGACGCTCGACCAGCAGGTCCGCGACACGGTCGCGGCCGGCGCCACGCTCGTCACGGGCGGGGAGCCGGGGAGCGGGCCGGGCTTCTACTACCCGCCGACGGTGCTGGCCGACATCCCGGACGGCTCGCCCGCACACCACGAGGAGCTGTTCGGGCCGGTCGCGACCGTGTGGCGCGCGCAGGACCTCGACGACGCCATCCGGATCGCCAACGACTCGCCCTTCGGCCTCGGCGGCAGCGTGTGGACGAACGACGAGGCCGAGCAGCAGCGGCTCGTCCGGGAGATCGAGACCGGGATGATCTACGTCAACCGGTTCACCGAGTCGACCCCGGAGGTCCCGTTCGGCGGGGCCAAGAACTCCGGCTACGGCCGGGAGCTCGCCGAGTTCGGGCCACGGACCTTCGTCAACGCGAAGACGGTGTGGATCGAGGGCGGCTGAGGGCGCTGCGGGCGCCGGGGGCACTGCGTCCCGCACCGTCGCCGGATCGTGACCTTCGCGCGCATGGATGATCACCTGTTCGGGTAGATGAGATCACCACCGGGCGCACAGGGTGCCCGGCCGTCGAAGGAGCAAACCGCCGTGATCATCCTCGGACTGATACTTCTCGTGGTCGGCTTCCTGACCGGGCTGTCCCTGCTCTACTACATCGGTGCGATCCTGCTGATCCTGGGCGTGATCTTCCTGGTCCTGGGCCGTACCGGCCGTCCGGTCGGCGGCAGGAAGGTCTGGTTCTAGCCGGGGAAGGTCCGGCTGCGGCCACGGGCCGGGTCCCGCTCGTCGGGACCCGGCCCTTCTCGTCCGGGCGGACCCGCTCGGCGGGTGGGGACTGAGGTCCTGAGTCGGAGTCCGCGCCGCCGGGGAGTGATCCGTCCGGGGTGGCCCCGTGCATGGTTCGCGTGATCCGCGGTATCCGCGTTCCATGGCCGACCTGGAGGTGGACGCGGCGGTGGTGGGCGGCGGCCACCACGGTCTGGTGGCCGCCGCCGTGCTCGCCGACGCCGGCTGGGACGTCTGCCTGCTCGAGGCGACCGACCACCTCGGCGGGGCGGTGCGCTCCGCGGAGCTGCAGCCGGGGTACGTCACGGACCTGTTCAGCGCGTTCTACCCGCTGTCGCGGGCCTCTCCGGTGCTGCAGTCCCTCGACCTGGAGGAGCACGGTCTGCGCTGGTCCGAGGCGCCGGCCGTGCTGGCCCACCCGCTCGGGCCCGACGGGGCGGAGGCGGCCGTCCTGTGCCGGGACCGCGCCGACACCGCGGTGGGCCTCGACGCGCAGCACCGCGGCGACGGTGAGGCCTGGCTGGACCTGTGCCGCCGATGGGACGTGCTGCGCGAACCGTTCCTGCGCACGCTCTTCACGACGTTCCCGCCGGTCCGGGGGCCCGTGCAGCTCCTGCGGCGGATCGGGACGGCCGAGGCCCTGCGGCTGGCCCGGTTCCTGCTGCTGCCGGCCAAGCGGATGGGGGAGGAGCTCTTCGGCGGGGAGGGGGCCCGGCTGCTGCTCGCGGGCAACGCGGTGCACGCCGACATCCCGATGACGTCGCCGGTCAGCGGCGCGTACGGCTGGCTGCTGGCGATGCTCGGCCAGCACTACGGCTTCCCGGTGCCGGTCGGGGGCTCCGGGCAGCTGACGACCGCCCTGGCCCGGCGCGCGGAGTCGGCCGGTGCGGTACTGCGGACCGGGGAGCGCGTCGAGCACATCGCGGTGTCCGGCGGCCGGGTGCGGGCGGTACACACCGCCGCGGGCACCACGGTCCGCATACGGCGCGCGGTCGTGGCCGACGTCGCGGCGCCGACGCTCTACCGGGACCTGCTGCCGGCCGACGCCGTGCCCGCCCGGGTGCAGCGCGACCTCGACCGGTTCCTGTGGGACACCCCGGTGGTGAAGCTCGACTGGGCGCTCGACGGCCCGATCCCGTGGCGGGCACCCGAGGTCGGCCGTGCCGGGACCGTCCACGTCGGCCAGGGCGAGGACGGGCTGGTGCGGTGGGGCGCGGATCTGGAGTCGCGGGTGCTGCCGGAGTCGCCCTTCCTGCTCGTCGGCCAGATGACCACCGCGGACCCGAGCCGGTCGCCGGCCGGGACGGAGAGCGCCTGGGCGTACACCCACCTGCCTCGCGGGGTCGACGACGCCGGCTCCGCCGACGAGCTGGTCCGCCGCGTCGAGCGCGTGCTGGAGCGGTTCGCCCCGGGCTTCGCCGGGCGGGTGCGGCACCGGGCCGTGCGGCGGCCGTCGGACCTGCAGGACGCGGACCCGAACCTGCTGCACGGCACGATCAACGGGGGCACCGCCCAGCTCTTCCAGCAGCTGGTCTTCCGGCCGGTCCCCGGCCTCGGCCGGCCCGAGACGCCCGTCGCCGGCCTCTACCTGGGCAGCTCGTCGGCCCACCCCGGCGGCGGGGTGCACGGCGCCTGCGGCTGGTTCGCCGCCCGGGCGGCCCTGGGCGCCCACGGGGCGACGGGCCTGCTGCGCCGGGCGGCGACGTCGGCCGCGATCGAGCTGCTGCAGCGGTCCCGCAGGGATGACGCGCGCGTCAGCGGGTAGGCGCTGAGCGTACGAGACGGCGAGACCGGGAGGACCGGATGGCGGAGACGGCACGGAGGGTCGCGGCGATCGCCGACGACCGCGCACGGTCGGAGGCCGAGCAGTACCGGCAGGGCCAGGACCGCCCCCTCGGGGGCTACGTCGTGGTCATGGCGATCTTCGGCGCGATCGTCAGCGCGGTCGCCGGGATCACGGCGGCGACCCGCCGGACGGTGCCCACGCTGTCGGTGAAGGACCTGGTGCTGCTCACCGTGGCCACCCACAAGCTCTCCCGCACGATCACCAAGGACGCGGTGACCAGCCCGCTCCGCGCACCCTTCGCGCAGTACGCGGACACGGCGGGGCCCGCGGAGGTGATGGAGGAACCGCGCAAGGAGTCCTCCCTGCGGCACGGCGTCGGCGAGCTGCTCACCTGCCCGTTCTGCCTCGGCCTGTGGATCGCCACGGGCTTCGCGATCGGGCTGGTCTTCGCACCCCGGCCGACGCGGTTGGTCCTGGGCACCTTCACCGCCCTGGCCGGGGCGGACTTCCTGCAGCTGGCGTACTCGGCGGCGCAGCAGGCCGCGGAATGACACCCGAAGTGACAAGCGGAGTGACACCGGGAAGGGGATCGGGATGACGGAGGGGAACGCCCGTCGCGAGGAGCCGTTGCACGCCCTCACCGAGGACGTGCGCGCGCTCGTGCGCACCGAGGTCCGGGCGATGCGCGACGACCTGCTCGGCGAGCTCGGGCGGGCGCGCACCGCGAGCCTGATGCTCGGCGGGGCGGGCCTGCTCGGGCTCCTGGCGGCCGGGTCGTCGGCCGCGCTGCTCATGCGCCTGCTCGACGGCGTCCTGCCGCGCGCCGCGTCGGCCGCGGTGGTGACCGGCCTGTACGGCGGCGCCGCGGGCGCGCTCGCCGCCGCGGGCCTGGCCGAGGCGCGCCGGGTCCGGGACGAGGTGAGCGACACGGTCGGCCGGGTGCGCGACGAGGCATCGGCGGCGGTGACGCGGCCCTGACCCGCTGAAGCGCTCGTCGGAGCTGCTCGCGGACACCGGACCGGCAGGGCGGGATCGTCCCGCCCCCGCCCTGCCGGGTCGGTCGCTCAGCCTTCCCCGGTCGGCGCCGTGACCGGGTGGGTCGTGGTGGAGGTCCCGGTGGCTGGGCGCCCCTCCTCGAGGCGTTGCCGCTGGGGCACGACGGTGTACTTCGGGTCGTTCGCGGACTGCAGGCCCGCGTGGAAGATGCCCCAGCGGGTGGCGGCGGAGGCGGCGACCAGGGCCGCGCCCGAGACGGCGGAGGCGATCCGGCTGCGCCGGCCGAGCACCGCCCCGGCCAGCCCGGCGACGGCGAGGACCTTCGACGTCCGGACGTACCGCCCGCCGGTGCCCGAGGAGTACGGCTCGGCCGTCAGCCCCATCCGCCGTTCCATGAGCTCGAAGGCGGCCAGCTCGGTCCCGACGCCCAGGGTCGCGAGGGCGCGCGCCGGGGCCTGTTCCGCCGACGGCGCTGCGATCAGCCCGAGCCCGCCCGCGGCGGTCGCGGCCGAGCCCACGAACACGTAGGGCATCTCCCGGTGCCCGTCGTGCCAGGCGGGCACGGCCGTGTCGCTGATCAGCGCGGCGGTGTAGGAGGCGACCGCCGGGCCGAGCGTGGCGGCACCGGCGGTGGCGGCGGCGCCGACGCGAGGCAGCCGCCCGGTGACCGCGGTGGCGGCCGCGACACCGGCGAGCGGCACGTACCCGGCGAGCAACCAGGACCCGACGCTCATCGGCGAGGTCACCTTGAACACCCGCAGCATGTGCAGGAACCGGAGCGGACGGCCGAGGTCGTGGACCAGCGCGGCGAGCGACAACGCCCCGGCCCCGATCGCGGCGAGCTTGCCGGAGCGGGCCAGGGCCGGCCGTCCGGTCGCCTGGGCACCGGCCCCGAGCAGGGACGACGCCCCGGCCAGCCCGCCGAGGAAGAGGTAGCCGGCGATGTCGCGCGACTGCCACGTCGGCGGGTTGAGGACCGAGCGGCCGTAGTAGGAGCGGAAGTCGGCGTCGGGCACCATCGCCCGTTCGCCCCGTCCGCGGCGCCCGTCCCGCCGGCGGCGCCCACCCTGCCGGCCGTCGTCGCGGACGGCCCCGGTCGTGGCCTCGCGCCCAGGGCGCGCACCACGCACACCGTCCCTGGTGACGTCGGACTCGCTCATCGCCGCCTCCCGCCGGTGACGATCGTGGACGCGAAGGCGGCGGCCACCCCGCCGACGAGGGCCAGCGCGGCCGTGCCGACGTGCCGCCACATCCGGGGCAGGTCGCGCGTGGTCACCACGGGGTCCGGGGGCAGCCCGTAGACCTCCGGCTCGTCGAGGAGCAGGAAGAACGCGCCGTCCCCGCCGACGCCGTCGGCCGGATCGCGGCCGTAGAGCCGGGCCTCGTCGATCCCGGCCCCGTGCAGCTGGGCGAGCCGGGCGTCGGCCCGCTCGCGCAGCTCGTCGAGCGGGCCGAACTGGATGGAGTCGGTCGGGCACGCCTTGGCGCAGGCGGGTTCGGCGCCCACGCCGATCCGGTCGTAGCAGAGCGTGCACTTCCACACCCGGCCGTCGTCCTTGCGCTGGTCGATCACGCCGTACGGGCAGGCGGGGACGCAGTAGCCGCAGCCGTTGCAGATGTCCTCCTGCACGACGACGGTGCCGAACTCGGTGCGGAACAGCGACCCGGTGGGGCAGACGTCCAGGCAGGCGGCGTGGGTGCAGTGCTTGCACACGTCCGACGACATGAGCCACCGGAAGTCGCCGGCCGGGCCCGGCTCCGCGGGCGAGGCCGGGATGTGCGCCGGCGCGCTCGACGCGCCCTGCCCGGCGAGCGACAGCACGTCGAGGTGGGCGACGTCGTGCGGGGTCGGGGCGGTGCGCGGGACGCCCGGGTCCTGCCCGCCGAGCGGCCGGCGCTGCTCCACGAACGCGACGTGCCGCCACGTGTCGGCGCCGAGCCCCTCGCTGCTGTCCATCGAGGTGCCCGTGAACCCGCCCTCCGGGAAGTCCGCGGGGATGGCGTTCCACTCCTTGCAGGCGACCTCGCAGGCCTTGCAGCCGATGCAGACCGAGGTGTCGGTGAAGAAGCCCATCCGCGGCGGCGCGGTCATGCCGTTCCTCCCGTCCTGGTGGCGCCGGTGTCGTCCACACCGGTCCGCTCCGTGATCCCGGCCCGCCGCCGGTAGGACTCGACCAGCGCGGGCCGGTCCGGTCCGCGCGGTCGGCGGCCCGGCCGGATGTCGCAGGCGAGGGCCTTGGTCTCCATGATGTGCACGTTCGGGTCCATCACGAGGCTCGTGAGCTCGTTGGCCGCGTCGCCGGTGACCAGGCCGTTGGCCCCCCAGTGGTAGGGCAGCCCGACCTGGTGCAGCACCTCCCCGCGGACGCGCAGGTCCGGGATGCGGTCGGTGACCATCACCCGGGCCTCGATCACGTTGCGGGCGGTGACGACGTGGGCCCAGCCGCCGTGCGTGAGCCCACGTTCGCGGGCCAGCTCGGGCGAGACCTCGCAGAACATCGCCGGCGCGAGCTCGGAGAGGTAGGGCGACCAGCGGCTCATCCCGCCCGCGGTGTGGTGCTCGGCGATGCGGTAGGTGGTCAGCGCGTAGGGGTAGACCTGCGCGCCGGGCTCGTCGCCGCTGGGCTGGAACCGGTTCTCCGGGTGCACCACCGAGTCGATCTGCCGGGCCGGGTTGCGCTGCTCCGGGTAGACGGGGTTGGCCACGGGCGACTCCTGCGGCTCGTAGTGGGCCGGGAGCGGGCCGTCGGTCAGCCCCGCCGGTACGTAGAGCCACGCCTTGCCGTCGGCCTGCATGATGAACGCGTCCGTGCCCGAGAGGGCCGCGACGCCGGTCGCGTCCTTCGGCGGGACGTGGTCGGGGGCCTTGGTGGGGGAGAAGTCCGGGACGTCGTGGCCCACCCACTTCTTCTCGTCCGGGTCCCACCACACGTAGGCCTTGCGTTCGCTCCATGGTGCGCCGTCGGGCGCGGCCGAGGCGCGGTTGTAGAGGATGCGCCGGTTCGCCGGCCAGGCCCAGCCCCACTCGTGGGCGACCCAGTCCTGCTCGGTGCCCGGCTTGCGGCGGGCGGCCTGGTTGACCCCGTCGGCGTAGGTGCCGCAGTAGATCCAGCACCCGCAGGCGGTGGAGCCGTCGTCGCGCAGCTGCTGGTAGGACGAGAGCGGCGTGCCATGGCCGTCCCAGCCGTTGATCTCGGCGAGGACGGCTTCGGCCTCGGGCTCGTCGGTACTGCCCTTGGTGGGGTAGTCCCACGTGAGGTCGAGCACCGGGCGGTCCCGCTCGTCCGTGCTGCCGGCGAGCTTCTCCCGGATCCTGCGGCCCAGGTGGAACAGGAACCACAGGTCGCTGCGGACGTCACCGGCCGGTTCGACGGCCTGGTGGTGCCACTGGAGCAGCCGCTGGGTGTTGGTGAAGCTGCCGTCCTTCTCGGTGTGCGCGGCGGCGGGCAGGAAGAACACCTCGGTGCCGATGTCCTCGGTGCGCAGCTCCCCGGTCTCGATCTCGGGCCCGTCCTTCCACCAGGTCGCCGACTCGATCAGGGAGAAGTCCCGCACGACCAGCCAGTCCAGGCTGGCCATGGCCAGCCGTTGCATCTTCGCGTTGGCCGACCCGACGGCCGGGTTCTCCCCGAGGACGAAGAAGCCGGTGCACTCGCCCTCGAGCTGGGCCATCACGGTCTCGAAGGAGCTGTGGCTGCCGGTGAGCCGGGGCAGGTAGTCGAAGCAGAAGTCGTTGTCGGGCGTGGCGGCCGGACCCCAGTACGACTTGAGCAGGCTGACCAGGTAGGACCCGAGCTCGGCCCAGTAGCCCTTCTCGGCCTTCTCCGCCGACACGAATGTCGTCAGGTCCGGCGAGGACTCCGCGTGGGGCATCGGGATGTAGCCGGGCAGGATGTTGAACAGCGTCGGGATGTCCGTGCTGCCCTGGATGCTCGCGTGTCCGCGCAGGGCGAGGATCCCGCCGCCCGGGCGGCCGATGTTGCCGAGCAGGGCCTGCAGGATCGACGCGGTGCGGATGTACTGCACGCCCACGGTGTGGTGGGTCCAGCCCACCGAGTACACGAACGCGCTGGTCCGCTCGGGCGTGGAGTTCTCCTCGAGCAGCTCGCACACCCGGAGGAACGTCTCCTCCGGCACCCCGCAGGTCTCGGCGACCAGCTCGGGGGTGTAGCGGGCGAAGTGCCGCTTCAGGATCTGGAACACGGTGCGCGGGTGCTGCAGCGTCTCGTCGGTCTCGAACTCGCCGCTGATGCCGGCCCCGCCCGACCCGTGGGCCTCCCCGCGCGCGGCCCGTTTGACGCCGCTCGCGCGGGACTTGCGCCCGCCCGACCCGTCACCGTCGGACCGCGCCTGATCGGACCGCGCCTGATCGGACCGCGCCCCGTCGGACCCCGCCCCGTCGGACTCCTTGACGCGTTCGGACCCGACCTGGTCCCGTTCGCCGGAGGCCGCCTGGACCATGCCGCCCTCGTAGTGCCAGGTCTCGAAGTCGTAGGACTTGTCCTCACGGTCGAGGCCGGAGAACACGCCCGCGAGGTCCTCGGTGTCGCGGAAGTCCTCGCCCACGATCGTGGCCGCGTTCGTGTACGCCACGACGTAGTCGTGGAAGTACTTCTCGTTCTGCAGGACGTGGTTGATGATGCCGCCGAGGAACGCGATATCGGTGCCGGCGCGCAGCGGGACGTGCAGGTCCGCCAGCGCGCTGGTCCGGGTGAAGCGGGGGTCGACGTGGATCACCGTGGCCCCGCGCGCCTTCGCCTCCATCACCCACTGGAACCCGACCGGGTGGCACTCGGCCATGTTCGAGCCCTCGATGAGGATGCAGTCGGAGTTCTGCAGGTCCTGCTGGAACGTCGTGGCGCCGCCGCGCCCGAAGCTGGTCCCCAGACCGGGGACGGTGGCGGAGTGTCAAATGCGCGCCTGGTTCTCGATCTGGATCGCGCCCAACGCGGTGAACAGCTTCTTGATGAGGTAGTTCTCCTCGTTGTCCAGCGTCGCCCCGCCGAGGCTGGCGAAGCCCATGGTGCGCCGGACGCGCTTGCCCTCGTGCTCCCACTGCCAGCCCTCCGCGCGGCTGGCGATCACCCGGTCGGCGATCATGTCCATCGCCGTGTCGAGGTCCAGGTCCTCCCAGTCGGTGCCGCCCGGACGCCGGTACCGGACGGTGTACTCACGGGCGTCGCCGGTGGTGAGCTGCAGGCTCGACGAGCCGCGGGGGCACAACCGGCCGCGGCTGACCGGGGAGTCGGGGTCGCCCTCGATCTGGACGACCTTGCCCTCCTTGACGTACACGTTCTGCCCGCAGCCCACGGCGCAGAACGGGCAGATCGACTTGGTGACGTGGTCGGCGTCGGTGATCCGGGGCCGCAGCGTGCTGCTGGTCCGGCTCTTCGCGGCCGAGCCCCGGCCCAGCGGGTCGTCGTCGGTCAGCTGGCGGTAGACGGGCCAGGACTCGATCCAGGTCTTGATGCCCATCGGCTACTCGGCCTCCTGCTGTTCGTCGTTCCTGTGCTGCGCCGCGCGCATCGCGGGGTCCTGCACCACCCGCCGTCGGATCCAGTCGTGGACCGCCTCGCGGCTCGTCGGGTTGCGGACCGGCACGCCGAGCACGTGGTCGGCGTCGTCCCCCTCGTGGTCCTGTTCGTGGTTCGGCACGGTCAGCTCCTCGCCGTCTCGTGGGCGGACTCCTCCGCCGCGGCACGTCGTTCCTCGTCGACCGTCCAGCGCCAGGCCAGGGCAAGGGCGGTCAGGCCGATCGGCAGCATCCCGACGACCATGGCGATCCCGCCCGGCCCGTCGCCGCGGGCGACGAGCCAGACGCCGGGGAGGTCGAGCGCGGGCATGGTCGCGAAGAGGTAGACGATCCGGCCGGCCGGCGAGAGCCGCCGGCGGCCGAGGACCGGTGTCCAGAACAGCACGCCGCCGGCCAGCAGCAGGACCGGCGCGACCCCGGCCAGCGGGGGCAGCAGCGTCACCGCGGCGTGGAGCAGCACGAACCCGGGCGCGACCACGACCGCAGGGAGCGTGGGCGGCTCGACGCCCAGCGCCCGCAGCAGCAGGAGCAGCAGCGGGGCGAGCACGGAGACCAGCAGCCCGTCCGTGGCCATGTGCGCCACCTGCGCGAAGGCGCTCATCGCGGCCTCCGGCGGAAGACGTCGACGAGCGCCCGGCCGGCGGCCGGCACCGCGGTGAGCAGCACGAGCGGCAGGCCGTGCCGGCGGGGCGGCTCGGCCGTCGGCGAAGCATCCGGGTCGTCGGGGAGGGCCCGAGCGGGGTGACCGGCCGGCACCGGGACCGCCTCACCCGTGGTGGTGCCGTCGTACTCCTGCGGGCGGGGGTTCGGGGCCGGCGGCATGCCGTCGAGCGCGGCCGGTTCAGGCCGGGTCCCGGCGGGGACGCGCTCGCCCCGCACGAGCACCGCCGCGGCGATCAGCGGGTAGATCGCGACCAGCAGCCAGAGCCAGCCGTAGGCGAGCGCGAGGCCGGCCACCGTGAGCCCGATCGCGGTGAGCACGGCGGCCGTGCTGCGCACCGGCATCCGCACGGTGGTGCCGACCCCCCGCCGGGTGCGGAGGGCGATGACGACCGCGAGGCCGAACCCCGAGACCAGCAGCAGGTCGAACAGCCAGAGCAGCATCGAGATCGGCTGCGGCCGGAAGCCGAGCATGATCCCCGCGAGGACGCCGTTGCCGGCGACCCAGGCGCCGACGACGAGGTGACCGGTCCGCAGCTCGCCGATCCGGGAGGGCGGCAGCACGGCCCGCCCCACCGGGTCGGGTGGGACGGGTGCGGCCGCCGGACCGGACGTCGGGGCGGAGGGTGGGGTGCCCGTCATGCCCTGCCCTCCTCGGCGCGGAGGTCGAGCAGGGGGGCGTAGCTGCGGACCGGCGGCAGGGGATGGGCCGGGTCGAAGTTGTGCGGGGGAGGCGGCGACGAGGTGGCCCACTCCAGTGTGAAGCCGCCCCACGGGTCGTCGGGCGCCCGCCGCGGCCGGACGACCGACACGACGACGTCGACCACGAACAGCACGGTGCCGATCGCGAGCAGCCCGGAGCCGAGGGTGGCGATCAGGTTGGCGGTCCCGAAGCCGTCCTGCGGCAGGTAGCTCGCGATGCGGCGGGGCATGCCGTGCAGCCCCAGCCAGAACATCGGCAGGAAGGTGACGTTCGTGCCGACCAGCCAGAACCAGAAGTGGGCCTTGGCCATCCGCTCGCGCAGCAGCAGGCCGGTGGCCTTGGGGAACCAGTAGTAGAACCCGGCGAAGAAGCCGAACAGGCTGCCGGCGGCGAGCGTGTAGTGCCAGTGCCCGACGATGAAGTACGAGTCCGTGACCTGGTAGTCCACCACCGGCGTGGCGATCATGATCCCGGTGAGGCCGCCGATCAGGAACTGCGGCACGAAGGCCACCGCGAACAGCATCGGGGTCGGGAAGCGCAGCCGCCCACCGAGCAGCGTGGCGAGGAAGCCGAAGTACTCGAGCCCGGCCGGGACGAGCAGCAGGATCGAGGTCAATGAGTAGTAGTCGTTCTCCGCCTGGCCGGTGCTGAACATGTGGTGGCCCCACACGCTCATCGACAGCGCGGCGAAGGCCAGCAGCGCCACGACGGTGCCCTTGTAGCCGAAGTACCGCCGGGCCCCGAACACGGCGAGCACCTCGGCCACGGCGCCGACGAACGGGAAGAACATCACGTAGACGACGGGGTGCCCGAAGAACCAGAAGACGTGCTGGTAGCCGATGTTCCAGGTGTTGTCGCTGAAGATCGCCGGGTTGACGCGGCCCGCGGCGAGGATGCCCATCGCGACCAGCAGCGAGGGGAACGCCCCGATCACCATGAGGTTGGTGGCGACGACCGACCAGGAGAACACCGGCATGCGCAGCAGCGTCATGCCCTTGGCCCGTTTGACCAGGGCCGTCCACAGCACCGTCGCGGCCATCAGCAACAGGCCGGTGCCGGCGAGCGCCACGCCGGCGATCCAGAGGTCCACCCCGGGCCCCGGCGTGAAACGGGTGCTCGCGAGCGGCGGGTAGGCGTACCAGCCGTGGTCGGCCGCCCCGCTGGAGGTGGCGAAGCCGGAGAGCAGGGTGACGGCGCCGCCGAGGTAGAGCCAGTAGCCCAGCATCGTCGTGCGCGGGGCGGCGACGTTCGGCGCGCCGATCTGCAGCGGCACCAGGTAGAGCCCCAGTCCGATGGCGAACGGGGTCATGACCAGGTAGATCATTCCCGTGCCGTGGATCGTGAAGAACTGGTTGTAGCGGTCCGGGGAGAGCACGTCCATCTGCGGCTGGGCGAGCTGGGCGCGCATGGTCAGCGCCAGCGCCCCGATGGCGATCATCAGCACGATCGCGGTGCCCAGGGTCAGCAGCCCGATCCGCTTGTGGTCGGTGCTGGTCGCCCAGGCCAGGACGGTCGTACGGACCCGGCGCGGCGTCGGCTGCGGCTGCTCGAGCGGGGCCCGGGGCTCGGTGGCGGTCACGCGGCGGCCCCGGCCGGCAGCGCCCCGGTCTGCAGGAAGGCCTGGTACTGGTCCGGCGGTACGGCACGCACGTAGAAGTCCATGTCCATGTGGTAGGTGCCGCAGAACTCCGAGCAGCGGCCCAGCCACTGCCCGGTCTCCGGGAAGGTCATCAGCAGCGTGTTGACGTGGTCGGGGTAGGCGTCGCGCTTGACGGCCAGGTCCGGGATCCAGAAGGCGTGCACGACGTCGCGCGAGGTGAGCGAGAACTCGACGGGCCGGCCCTGCGGCACGACGATCACCGGGCGGTCGGCCGGTGTGGCGCAGGAACCGCTGACGAGCGTGCTGGAGCCCGGGTAGGCCGCGCTCCAGCACCACTGGAACGCCGTGACGTCGACGCGCACGGGTTGCTGCCCCGGCGCCAGGCCGGTCTGCTGCGCCACCGCCAGGGTGTCGCCGTAGTCGAGCTTGTGGTTGTTCGACAGGCTCAGCCAGACCAGGAACGCCGCCGCACCGCCCAGGAAGACCGCGAAGGTGATCTCGATGGGGTTGTTCTGGGAGGCGGCGAACGGCAGCTTGTCCCGCCGCCGGGCGCGGTTGACCACCAGGGCGCCGAGCAGCAGGCCCGTCACCAGCACGAAGACCCCGACAGCGATCCACACCTGCAGCCCGAAGACCTGATCGAACACTCCGCGGTAGTCCACCGAGCGCCACTCCCGTCGTCGCGTCCGTCCTCGCCCCGTTGCAGCCGCCGCGCTGGTACCCGGCTGCGTCGCGTCCAAACAGGCCGTTGCCGGCCGGACCCACCTCCTCGGGGATCACCGTGGTCGCGGCGACGACTTAACCGGGCGCCCGGTGGCGCCGCGCGGCGAGAACGGCCATTGCAGGACGACCGCAAGACGACCGCAAGGTCCGACGACGAGGGTCGTCGAGCGCGTGTCGATCACCTTGCGGCGGCCTTGCGATCCGGGTCCCGGGTCGCGGTGCGGCCCCCCGCGCCCCACTCTTCCCGGCGGGACCGTGGTGCGTTTGGACCGTCCGGCCACGGGTACGGGCCGCTCACGCGGCCGGTGGTGGGCGGGGTCGACGGCGGAGGTGACGGGTGGGGCTGGTGGCGCGGAGCCTGGCGCGCGGGACCGCGAACGCGCTGGACCGGCGGTTGAGCATCGCCGCGGCGGCCCGGAGACAGGCGTCGCACGTGTTCCCGAAGCACCATTCGTTCTTCTGGGGCGAGTTCGCGCTGTACTCGTTCGTGGTGCTGGTGCTCTCCGGGGTCTACCTCTCGTTCTTCTTCGTGCCGGACACCCACGAGGTCGTCTACCTCGGCTCCTACCTCCCGGCCCGGGGCGAGTACATGTCCCGGGCCTACGAGTCGGCGTTGGACATCTCCTTCGACGTCCGCGGCGGGCTGTTCGTGCGGCAGTTGCACCACTGGGCGGCCGTGGTGTTCGTCGCGTCGATGGTGCTGCACATGTGCCGGAACTTCTTCACCGGTGCGTTCCGCCGGCCCAGGGAGCTGACTTGGGTGGGCGGTGTCGCGTTGCTGCTGCTGGGGATCTTCGAGGGCTACCTCGGGTACTCCCAGATCGACGACCTGCTGTCCGGACTGGGCGTGCGCATCATCTCCGGCCTGCTCCTGTCCATCCCGCTGATCGGGACGTGGCTGCACTGGATGGTGTTCGGCGGACCGTACGCCGGCGAGATCTGGATCTCTCGCTTCTACATCGCCCACGTGCTTCTCATCCCGGGCCTGCTCATCGCGATCATCGCGTTGCACGTCGGGCTGGTCTGGTATCAGAAGCACACCCACTTCCCCGGCCCCGGGGCCCGCGAGAAGAACGTCGTGGGGGAGCGTGCGGTGCCGGGATTCGGCACGAACACGATCGCGAACGGGCTCTGGGTGCTGGCGGTGCTCGGCCTGCTCGCCGGGGCGTTCCAGATCAACCCCGTCTTCCTGTGGGGCCCGTACGACCCGTCCGCCGCGTCGACCTATATCCAGCCCGACTGGTACGCGGGCTTTCTCATCGGTGGCCTGCGGCTGTGGCCGCGTGCGGAGATCCACCTGGGCTCCTACACCGTGCCCGCCCCGTTCTGGCCGGGGGTGTTCCTACCGCTGGTGATGTTCGCGCTGCTCGCCGCCTATCCCTTCCTCGAACGGTGGGCCAACCGGGACTGGCGCCATCACCAGCTGTTGCAGCGCCCGCGCGACAACCCGACCCGCACGGCCGTCGGGGCCATGGGACTGACCTTCTACGGCGTCCTGTTCGCCTCGGGCGCCACGGACGTGCTCTCGGCGACCTTCGACGTTCCCTTCGAACTGCTGGTGTGGGCGGGGCGGATCGGGGTGATCGTGCTCCCGCCGCTCGCATTCATGGTGACGAAGCGGATCTGCGTCGGCCTGCAGCGCGCCGACCGCGACGTGCTCGAGCGTGGGGCGCACACCGGGGTGCTGCAGGAGCGGCCCGACGGGGTCTACATCGAGGTCCGCCGCCCACCCGGCGGGGCGGACCGGGAGGGCCGGCCGATCCCGCTCGACTACGGCGGCGCCCGCGTGGACCAGCGGCCGGCCACCTCCCCCGAACCCGTCGGCGAGGAGCAGCAGCGATGACCCGTCGTGTACGGCACGCCCTGCTCGTCCTGGCGGCCCTGGTCGCGCTGGGCGGGGCGTACACGCTGCTCGTCCCCGCCCCGCAGACGGCGTCCGCGCAGTCCGGGCAGGCGCAGATCGACCAGGGGCGCGCGCTGTACGAGCAGGCCTGCATCAGCTGCCACGGCTCGAACCTGCAGGGCGCGCCGGACCGCGGGCCGAGCCTGGTCGGGGTCGGCGACGCCGCCGTCTACTTCCAGGTCTCCACCGGGCGCATGCCGCTGGCGCGCTCCGAGGACCGCGGGTACCGCAGGGTCCCCGCCCCCGAGTTCGACCCCGACACCGACCAGGGTCGGGCGAACCTGGCCGCGCTGGGCGCCTACATCCAGTCCGTCGGCGGCGGGCCGCAGGTGCCGGCCGAGACGGGGCCGCAGCTGATCGGCTCGGACGTCGGGCACGGCGGCGACCTGTTCCGACTCAACTGCGCCTACTGCCACAACTTCACCGGCCGCGGCGGGATCCTCGGGGCCGGCCGCTACCCGCCCCGGCTCGAGGCCGCGACCCCGGAGCAGATGTACACCGCGATGCTCAGCGGGCCAATGGCCATGCCGGTGTTCAGCGACAAGCAGCTCACGCCCGAGGAGAAGAAGGACATCATCGCCTACGTGCTGGCCGTGCGCGGTCAGAACAACGCCCCGGGCGGGTACGACCTCGGCGAGCTCGGCCCGTCGACGGAGGGTGTCATCGCCTTCCTGGTCGGCCTCGGGGCACTGGTCCTGGTCGCCGCGTGGATCGGGGCCCGTTCGTGAGCAGCGAGAAGGACCTCACCGGGCCCGAACTGCAGCGGATGAGCCGCAAGGAGCTGGTCGAGCTCGGCAACTCCCTCGACGGAGTTCGAGTCGCCGCCGAGGAGCCGGGCCGGGGCGCGGCCGACGCCCGGAGCGAGCGGCGCAGGCGCCGGCTCGTCACGCTGCTGCTGGTGGCGTCGCTGATGTTCGCCGGCGCCTTCATCTGGGTCTACAACCTGTGGCCCAGCGCCTACGTCCCGCCAGGCGCGCCCGGCCACACGACGTATCTCTTCTACACGCCGCTCCTCGGGATCACCTTCTTCGGCATGGTCGCCGCGCTGGCTGCCGCAATGGTGCTCTACGTCAAGAGCTTTTACCCGAACGAGGTCGCGGTGCAGGAGCTCGAGATCGGGCCCTCGCCCGAGACAGAGCGCTTCACCGCGGCCGCGACCTTCGCCGAAGCCGGTGAGCAGACCGGGTTCGGCCGCCGGACGATGGTCCGCCGGCTGGGGATCACCGCATTCGGCATCCTCGGTCTCGTCGGCGGGATGGTCGGACTCGGGGGGCTGGTCCGCAACCCGTGGGAGGGGCGCGACGACTCCCCGCTCTGGACCACCGGATGGAAGCCGATCGGCGGGGAGACGGTCTACCTGCGCATCGCCACCGGGGACCCGACCGACATCAGGCGAGTGCGGCCCGAGGACATCGACCAGGACGGCGTCGTCACGGTCGTGCCCTTCCGCGAGAGCGAGCGGGGCGACATCGAGAAGCTGCGCGACGCCGAGTCGTCCCCGGACAACCCGGTCCAGCTCCTCCGGCTACCGCCGGATACGCAGGTACGGAACCTCCCCGGCCGCGAGGACCTCCACCACGGCGACTTCTACGCCTTCTCCAAGATCTGCACGCACCTCGGCTGCCCGGCCACCCTGTACGACAGCCAGCAGCAGATCCTCCTGTGTCCCTGCCACCAGTCCGAGTTCGCCATCACCGAAGGGGGCCGCCCGATCTTCGGTCCCGCCGCCCGACCGCTGCCGCAGCTGCCGATCACCGTCGACGCCGACGGCTACTTCGTCGCCCGCGGGGACTTCCCGGACCCGGTCGGGCCGAGCTTCTGGGAGATCCGCCGCGGGAGCCACTAGCGGGCGTCTGGGGGCATCAGTTGAGTTTGCGGGTGTCGGCGGGCAGCCCGCCGCCGGCGTAGACGTCCTCGGCCAGCTTCGCCAGAGCGGTCAGCGCGGTGTTCTGGCTCCAGGGGCCGTAGGAGACGCGCGCGACGCCGAGCTTCTGCGCGGTCGCGAGCGGGATCGAGCCGGGCACGCCGATGAGGTTGACCGTGCGCTCGCCGAGCGCCTCCACCAGGCGTCCGACGGTTGTCTCGTCGAGCCTGCCCGGCACGAAGAAGGTGGTCGCCCCGGCGTCGAGGTAGGCGCGGCCGCGCTCGATCGCGTCGGCCAGGACCTCCTCGGGGTCCCGGTCGCCTGCCTTGAGGAACGCGTCCGTGCGGGCGTTGAGCACGAACGGCACACCGGCCTTCTCGCCGGCGGCGATCGCGGCCTCGACCGCCTTCACCGAGTCCGCCAGCGGCTTCATCCGGTCCTCGAGGTTCGCGCCGACGACGCCCACGTCGATCGCGCGGGCGATCGTGCCGCCGGGGTCGCCGTAGCCGGCCTCGAGGTCGGCGGTCACCGGGAGGTCGCCCGCGACCCGGGCGATCAGCCCGACCTCGGCGATCATCTCGTCGCGGGGGATGTTCTCGCCGTCCTCGTAGCCGCGGGAGGCGGCGATGCCGTGGCTGGCGGTGGCCAGCGCCTTCGTGCCGGGGGTCCGCGCCACGACCTGGGCGGTGATCGCGTCCCACACGTTGACGACGAGCAGGAGCTCGGGCGCCTCGTGCAGCCGGCGCAGGGTGGTGGCCTTCTCGACGATGCTGCTCATGATCGGACCGTAACCATCCCGGCGGCCGCGCGCCCACGGACCACCCGTACCGGTGGAGGTGTCGGGGTGCGGACATGAGTGGGCTCGGCCGGCGTGCCCTCCGGCCGAGCCCACGCGGCACCGGTCGGGGTCGGGTCCGAGCGGGATCCGATCGCCGGCCGGGCGTCCCCCTCCCACCGCCGCGGACACCGAGCCTGGCCCAGGCCTGGAACGGGTTCTAGGGACTTAAGTCCCGAGCGGGGGGACCCGGGACCCGACCGCTGTGAGCCGCACGGCCAGCGCGAACGCGGCGGTGTCGCCGAGCCCGGCGCCGTCGAGGAGCGCGGTGTCGAGACGGGGCCCCAGGGCGGCGCGGGCCGCGGCCTCCACCTGCCGTTCCCGCTCCAGGTCCGGGCCGAACGCGGGGGTGGCGCGCGGACCGCGACCCAGGTGTGGTTCCAGGACCCCGAGCGGTGCCAGTGCTCCAGCAGCGGCCGCAGCTCGGCGAGCGGGGCCCCGCCGCGCCGCACCGCCGAGGTGAGCAGGGTGTGCCGGGCGATCCCGGCGACGAACGCGGAGTCGGCCTCCTCCGCCAGCGCCACCGCGGCCCGCAGGTGCCCCGAGGCGCCCGGGTCTCCGCGCTCGGTCCGAGGACCTGCTCGCGGAGGCCTTCCGCACCGGTGGCGGGGTGTCGTGGGCGCAGCACGGTGCCGACGCGCGCGAGGCCCAGGCCGCCGCGAACCGGCCGATGTTCCTCGGCCCGCTGGGCCGCGAGTACCTGCCCGCGGTCCCCGACGTCGACGCCGCGCTGCGAGCCGCGGCCCGGGTCGCCGACGTCGGCTGCGGGCACGGCTGGTCCGCGATCGGGATCGCCCTGGCCTACCCCGAGGTGACCGTCGACGGCTTCGACCTCGACGCGCCGTCGATCGAGGCCGCCCGGCGCAACGCCCGCGAGGCCGGCGTGGCCGACCGGGTCCGGTTCCATGCGGCCGACGCCGGGACGGCCGACGGCACCTTCGACGTCGTGTTCGCCTTCGAGTGCATTCACGACCTGCCCGATCCCGTCGCGGTCCTGCGCGCGATGCACGGGCTCGGCGGCACCGTCGTCGTGATGGACGAGCGGGTGGCCGAGACCTTCACGGCACCCGGCGACGAGATCGAGCGGCTGATGTACAGCTACAGCCTGCTGTGCTGCCTGGCCGACGGGATGGCGCACGAGCACTCGGTCGGCACCGGCACCGTGATGCGCCCGGGCACCCTGCGCGGCTACGCCCGCGCGGCGGGGTTCGCGGACCTGGAGGTCCTCGGGATCGACGACGACTTCTTCCGCTTCTACCGCCTGGTGCGGTGACGCGTTCTACCGCCTGGTGCGGTGACGCGGGCGGCGGCGGAGCCGGTCCGCCGCCGCCCGCGGCCCGCTCACGCCAGGCTGCCTGCGCCCTGGAGGGCCGGGGCCGCCGTCAGGGCCTCGGTCAGGAGCGCGACCAGCGCCGCGTGCTGCACGTCGGCCGAGGACCCGACCTCCTCGTCCGAGCCGTCGAGGGCCTGGGCGGCGAGGCCGGCCTTGCCGTCGATCAGCTCGGCGATCCGGGCGTCGACGGTCTGCGCGGCGATGATGCGCCACGCCGTGACCGGCTCGGTCTGGCCGATGCGGTGGCTGCGGTCGATGGCCTGGGTCTGCTCGGCGGCGGTCCAGGACAGCTCGGCGAGCACGATGTTCGAGGCGACCTGGAGGTTGAGACCGACCCCCGCCGCCGTCAGCGAACAGACCGCGACGGCGACCTCCGGGTCGTTGACGAAGGCGTCGATGTTGCGCTGCCGCACGCCCGGCGTCTGGTCGCCGCGGATCGAGGAGAACCGCACACCCTGCCTGGCGAAGGTCTCCTCGGCGGCGTCCATGACGTCGACGTGCTTGGCGAAGAAGACCACCTTGCCCGCGCTGCGGGCGAGCTGGGCCGCGTAGTCCGCGGCGAGCGTCGCCTTGGCCTGGCCGATGCGCCGCATCATCGTGAAGACGTTGTCGCCGGACTTCGCCTCGGCCGCGTCCTTCTGCTCCCAGCGGGCGACCTGGCTGACCAGGTCGTGGTCGATGCCGTCGGGGGACGAGATGTCGGCGCCGGACCGGCGGGTGGCCAGCGCGTCCTCGTAGCGCGCCACGAGGCGGCGGGCCAGGTCGCGCTCGGCGGCCCGGATCGACCGACCCGCGGCCCCGTCGAGCTCGACGGGGAGGTCGGCGATGCGCCGGGCCGGGATGTCCGCGGCCACGTCGACCTTGCGCCTGCGGACGATGCCCCTGTCCACCACCGCGCTGCGGGCGGCGGGGTAGAAGCCGGGGTCGGCGGGGGTGAGGCCGGTGGCGGTGAGCGCGTCCATCAGGTCCGCGCGCGGCTTCGCGTCGTCGATCCAGCCGAGGAACTGCCAGATGGCGAGGAAGTCCTCGATGTCGTTGATCAGCGGCGTGCCGGTGAGGGCCATCATCAGCGGGTGCGGGGCGCGCGCGCGGATCCGGTCCGCGATCTCCAGGACGTGCTGCGAGCGTTGGGAGGACTTGTTCTTGATGAAGTGCGCCTCGTCGACGATCATCCCGCGGAAGCCGAACTCGCCGAGCCAGCCCGCGTGCCGGTCGAGCACCTCGTAGTTGACGACGACGATGTCGGCGAACCCGTCGACGGAGTCGCCGTTGCCCTGGACGGCGGTCGCGGGGCGCCGCGGCGTCCAAAGGCCGGCCTCACGGACCCAGTTCGTCTTGACGACGTTGGGCACGACGACGAGCAGCGGGTAGGCGTCGGACGCCTGCGCGGCGAGCAGCGCCTGCGCGGTCTTGCCCAGGCCGGGCTCGTCGGCGAGCAGGAAGGTCCGGTGACCCGCCGCGGCGGCGGCGACCAGCCGGGCCTGGTGCGGCATGAGCTCGCGGCCACCCGGCGCCGTGCGCGACGAGGGCGCCGGAAGATCCATGCAGGCCGTCGCGCCGGTGCTCGCGCGCTCGAAGGACCGCAGCAACGGCCCGAGCAGCTCCCAGCCGGTCAACGGCGTGGGCCGGGGTCCGCTCGGCCGCGCGGCGGAGAAGTCGGGGGCGAGGAAGGGGTTCGCCAGCTGCCGCGACACGACCGACTGCGGCACCACGCGGGGCTTGGTGGGCGCGGCCGGCACCTCGGCGGCGGGGACCTCGGGCTCCGGCTCGGGCGCGGTCTCGATGCCCGCCTTCTGCAGCACGGTCCGGGTGAGGGACCGGGCCTCGTCGGTGACGACGGCGTCCTCGTCGAGGAGCGCGAGCAGCGTCGGCTCGCGCACGGCGCTCATGGCGAGGGCCTTCGCGATCCCGTCGAGCCGCTTGAGCTGCTCGGTCCGGTGCCGCTCGCCGACGTTCTCCGCGCCCTTGACCCGGGCGCGCTCCTCGCGCAGCAGCAGCGCGACCGCCTGGAACTTCGTGCGGGTCGCAGGCGACACCCGGCCGCGGCGCAGCGCGGACTCGACCTCGCGCACGGAGCGCGCGAGGACCGACAGGACGTCCTCGCCACCGTGGTCGCCGTGTCCGCCGTGCCGGCGGTCGCGCGGGGCGGGGCGGCGAGCACGGGTCTGGGGCCTGCCTCGTCGAGCCAAGTACTCCTCCTCCTGGACGCCCGGCAGGGCGTGGTGCAGCCGTGCCGGGCACGGTGCAACGGCGGGTGGCGCCGCACAGCGGCGACGCCGCTTCCGCGGCCGGGCCCGTACACCTCTCGGTGGATCGGTGATCGGGCCTGTGTCTCGCACGGGCGGGGCGGACGATGCCGGCACCCGCGTGCGGTCACTGGTGTAGCGCCCCGGCGGGGCCGGATATTTCCCCGACCCTACCGTCCGGCGGTGCCACCCTGAGACACGAACCCGCACTACGCGGATTTTGCGACGCTGGCTTCACCCCATCGGCGCATGCGTGAAGGGGCCTCGCCAGCTGCCGGCGAGCGCGGGCAGCAGGCTCCCCGGATTCGCCTCGCGCAGCTCTGCCGCGCCCACGAGGTCGAGCTCGGGCTCGTGACCGACGGCCGCTGGTGGGTGCTGGTCCGCGCCCCGCGCGGCAGCGTGACCTCCCACGTGGTGTTCGACGCCGTCGGGTGGGGGGACGCATCGGACCGGGACGTCGTGCGGGCGTTCCTGTCCTTCCTGCGCCGCACCCGGTTCTTCGCGTGCCGGAGGCCGAGCGCCTGCCCGCGCTGCTCAAGCGCAGTGAGGACAGCCAGGAGGACCTGACCGACGCCCTCGGCGTGCAGGTCCGGCAGGCCGTCGAGCTGCTCGTGACGGCGATCGGCCGCGCCGACGTGCTGGCCGGCGGGAACACCCTCACCCATGTCTCGGCGCACGACGTCTACCGCGGCGCCGTCTCCGTGATGATGCGGATCGTGTTCCTCCTGTTCGCCGAGGAACGCAGGCTGCTGCCCAGCGACAACGAGCTCTACGCGACCGCGTACTCGGCGAGCCGGCTCGGCGCGGAGCTGGAGCAACGGGCGCTCGAAGGCTCCGAGGACGAGCTGGAGACCTCGACCGCCGTCTGGCACCGGCTGCTCGCCCTGTTCCGTGCGGTGCACGACGGCATCGAGCACCCCCGGCTGACGCTCACCGCCCACGACGGCTCGCTCTTCGACCCGGACGACTACCTCTGGATGCCGAAGTCGATCGACGACCGCACGGTCCTGCACATGCTGCGCGCGGTGCAGTTCGTGGAGGTCGGCAAGGGGAAGAACCGCGAGCGGCGCACGCTGTCCTTCAGGCAGCTGGACGTGGAGCAGATCGGCTATGTCTACGAGGGCCTGCTGTCCTTCGAGGGCTTCCGGGCATCGGACGTCGTAGTCGGTCTCACCGGCAAGCCGGGCCTCGAGGAGGAGGTGCTGCTCTCCGACCTGGAGAAGATCCCCGCCGACTCCTTGGTGGCCACGATCGCGGAGAAGTACACGTCCTCCGGCATCGGCTCGGTCGCGGCACTGACCAAGAAGCTGGTCCCGCTCGCCGCCGACGAGCGCGAGGAGGCTCGCAAGAAGTACCTCGCCGTGACGAACCGGGACTACGAGCTGGCGGATCCGCCTGGCCGCGGTCCAACTGCTGGCCCTGCACGAGGCCCGCCGCGGCTGGGAAGCCCGGATGGGCGAGCTGCTGCTCGGCGGTCGACGCACCGGCCGCGATCACACCGTCAAGGACCCCGACCCGGGGAAGGCCTTCCCAGGCGGGGCGATCTACCTGAGCTTCCCCGGCCTGGGAGACCGCCTCGCAGCTCGGGTCGCCGGCGAGATCGGCGAGCACATCGAGCAGTTCGACTCCCCGAACGGTCTGCAATGCTACGCCGGCCGCGCCCCGGTCACCCGACGCTCCGGGAAGAGCGACTTCGTCGCCAGACGCCTCGCGCCCAACCGGTATCTCGGCGACGCCGTGCACCAATGGGCGTTCTGCAGTCTCACCCAGAGCGGTTGGGCCCGCGAATTCTACGACGCCAAGATCGCCGCTAAGAAATCCCACCACAATGCGCTCCGCGCTCTCGGGAACCGCTGGCTGGAGATCCTCTGGCACTGCCTCACCCGAAGAATCCTCTACGACGAGGACGTCCACGTCGCCAACCGCAACCGAGCCCTCGGACGAGCAGCCTGACCCGAAGGTTGACAGAGGGTGTCTCGTGCCTCCTCCATGAAGGCGGACCTCCGTTGCACCCCGTCCGACGTATTCGAGACGCTTGCCCTTCCTACTCTCACGCAGGACTTGCGGGATGGTGGGGAACGGCTAGACGCCTACCGCCGCGACGTCATGCTCTCCCGGCAGACAGGCCTAACCAAGACGTACAACCTCGTGTTCGACCCGTCAGTCCACGACGAGGACATCGCGGAGTTGCGCCGAATTCACAAGGCGATCGATGAGGCGACTGTGCGCGCCTACGACTGGGACGACCTGCTCGACAAGCTCGACCACGGCTTTCGTCCCGCCGGCCGCGATCTCCGCTACACGATCGGACCAGCGGCGCAGCGCGAGATCCTCGACCGGCTGCTCGAGCTCAACCACGAGCGGTACGCCGAGGAAGTGGCGCAGGGGCTGCACGACAAGAGGAAGGGCGCGAAGAAGCCTGTCAAGAAGCCGACAGCGCGGCAGCCCGACGATGCCGAGGGGCTGTTCTGATGGCCCCGGCCGAACTTCTAGCCGACCGGGGCGGGGGTGGGCCGTCTTCGGGGTCTTCGGCTGCGGTCGATCCAGCTCGGCGGGATGAACTCGGGCAGGCCGTTCACCATCCGCACTTCCCACAGCGAGTGGTGGATGAGGCGGTGGTGGGCGCTGCACAGCATCACGAGATTGCCCAGCTCGGTGGGCCCGCCGTTCGCCCACTCGACGACATGGTGGACCTCGCACCAGGAAGGCGGGCGGTCGCAGCCCGCCCAGGCGCAGCCGCCGTCTCGCGCGGTGACCGCGCGGCGCAGGCCGTCCGGGACGGTGCGGGAGATGCGGCCGACGTCGAGCGGGACTCCGGTGGAGGACAGGACCATCGGGACCACCGCGGCGTCGCAGGCAAGCTGGCGGAGGGTGGCAGCGGACAGTGCGCCGCCGAACTCCAGGGACGCGGCCGCGGCGCGGCGTTCGAGGTCCTCCAGGCGCACGGTGACCACGAGCTGGGGGCGGCGGCCGCCGGTCTCGGGGAGGCGGCCGCGGTCGAGCACCTGGGCGCAGGCTTCGGCGAGGGCTTCGGCCTGGCGCTGGGGGACGGGCCGCTCGTCGTCCGGATCCCGGGGGGCGGCGCCGGCGTCGATCACGGCGGCGATCGCGGCGAAGAGCGCGGCGTCGTCGTAGCGGCCGGTGATCTTGCCGCCGGGCCGGGTGCGGAAGCGGGAGAGGCGCAGCTCGTTGAGCTGCACCGGCTCGTCGGAGGGCTCGGCGCCGTCCTGGTCGAGGAGCTCGACCAGCTGCATGCCCCAGGTGTGGAGCTCGGTCGGGGTCATGGCGCCGGTCTGCCCGGCGAGCTGGATCTCCGCGCCCGCCCATTGTTCCGGGGTGAGTCGGGTGGCAGGACCGCTGCTGAGCACACGGGCGATGGTTTCGACGTGGCGCAGGCTCGCGGTGCCGTCGGCGAAGACGGTCGCGGTGGCGGGCATGCGCGCGGGCAGCTCCTCGCCGCCCAGGCCGACAGTGGGACAGACGCTGTCGGCGGCGACCACACGGCGTCGGGACTCGAAGCGCTCCCAGCCGAGCAGGTCCGACAAGGCGCCCGCGGCGGAGCGGTAGCCGCGGTCGGCGAAGGTACCGCGGCGCTGCAGGTCCGCGGTCACGTCGACCATGATCCGGTCCAGTGCCCGCCGGGTCTCCTCGGCGACGGCCAGGACGCCTACGAGCTCGTCCGGAGTCGCGGTGGGACCGGTCGCGGCGCGTAGCGCCGAGAGGGCCACGGTGAGGCTCTCGTGTGCGGCGCGACGCATGCCCTCAGGATATCCGAACGGGCGTTCGAGCGTTGGCCCATCGTCGCAGCTCAGCCGCCTCTCGCCGCACCGATGGCGGGTCGCCATGGATTGGCGAGAAACAGTGTCACCGTTCGTCGCGGCTCGTCCGCCGCTCCCCACGATCATGCTCGGTTCGCATGCCATGACCTCGCAGGAGCGTGCCCATGAACCCCCTGTTCGACGATCCTCGCGGCGAGCAGGAGGAGCTCGTCAACCCGCTGGACGTGCCCCAGGAGTTCAGCGGCGCCTCGTCGTACGACGTCCGCGACACACTGCAGGACCTGATCGAGCGCGATCTCCTCGGCCCGTGGGACGGGGAGGATGAGCGGTTCACGCCCAACGTCCGCGGCCCACGCGACCGCTACCTCGTCGGCATGCTCGGGCCGAAGGCGATGTCGAAGTCCGTCGTCGAGCAGGCGGACCGGCTGCCGGAGACCGAGTCCGGGGTGTACGGCGACGGCGAGGCGGACCTGCCGGAGGTTCCCACAGCCCAGATCGTCGGGCGGCTGTGGGCCTCGTCGATGGGGATGACGTTCGTGGTGCCGGCCGAGGTGTACCGGCTCGTAGTCAAGGCGGAATGGGGCACCTACGCCGGGAGCGTGGGACGGACGAGAAGGGGAAGCCGACTTCCACCTGGTACCGCACGCCCGAGCGCACCGTGGAGATCACTCTCGACGAGGCCTCCGATCGCTATGGGCTGCTGCAGGAGGACCCCTACGAGAAGGAGACGGTGTTCCTCTCGGTCGAGGTCCGGCCGCGCGACGGAGAGCGGGTGGTCCAGCTCGTGCTGGTGAACGGGCAGCGGGAGCCCGAGCGCGGCGCCGACCCGTTCTGGATCTTCCAGCCGAAGCTGACCGTGACCGCCCACACGGGTGACCGGCCGGACGTCTTCGTCCCGGTCGACGACCCCGCGGCCGGCGGGCAGGTCGGCGACGACGCCGAGGACCTGCACCTCGACCTGCTCTACCGTCATCACCTGCGGTTCGCGGTGGCGCAGAACGTCTCCGTCGACGCGCGGGCCGTTCCGCGGAGCAGGCGCGCCGACCTGTTGCAGACGACCTGGCTCCCGGTTTCGGACGTGCCGTCGACCGTGGCGGGGGCGGCAGGCTCGGCGGTGCTCGCGATGGACACGCTCGCGACCGCGGACGCCGCGGGCCTGCGCGCGGGCCTCGCCCCGCTGCCGACGGCTATGCGAACTGGCTGGACGAGCAGGAGGCTGCGATCCCCGGGCTCCCGCCGCACCTGCAGCAGAGCGCGACCACCGCGGTGGCGACCGGGCGGAAGGCCGCGGAGCGGATCCGCGAGGGCATCGCGCTGCTGAGCGAGCGGGACCGCGCGGGTCACGCCACGGCGTTGTCCGCCTTCGGATTCATGAACGAGGTCATGGCGCTGCAGCGACGGCACACCGCGGTGACCCGGATCCGCGAGGAGCGCGGCCTGTCCTACGAGGCGGCGCTCGCGGAGGTCGAGGCCCCTAGCAACGCGACCTGGCGGCCGTTCCAGCTGGCGTTCGTGCTGCTCGACCTGCCCGCGCTGACCCAGCCGGAGCACCCGGAACGGGAGGCGTCCGGGGACGCCGTCGTCGACCTGCTGTTCTTCCCGACCGGTGGTGGCAAGACGGAGGCCTACCTCGGCCTCACCGCCTACACGTTCGCGATCCGGAGGCTGCAGGGGCTCGTCGGGCAGGGCCTCGACGCCCGGAACGGCGCGGACGGCGTCGCCGTGCTCATGCGCTACACGCTGCGGCTGCTCACCGCCCAGCAGTTCCGACGTGCGGCGGCGCTGGTGTGCGCGGCCGAGGTGGTCCGGGCGCGGGACGAGGAGCGGTGGGGTCGGACGCCGTTCCGCATCGGGCTCTGGGTCGGCGGTGGCGTCTCCCCGAACTGGTACGACGAGGCCGCCACCCAGATCGCCGACGCCCGCGAGGCGGGCCGGGACCAGCGCGTCAACGTCCTGCAGACGCTCACGTGCCCATGGTGCGGCACGACGTTGGCCGGGCACCGCGACCTCGTGCCGGACGACACGGCGCGACGGGTGTTCCTCTTCTGCCCCAACGCCGAGGGCGACCAGGCGTGCCCCTTCTCGAAGACCCGGTCGACGGAGGGCCTGCCGGTCCTCACCATCGACGAGGAGATCTACCGGTACACGCCCGCGTTGGTGATCGCGACCGTCGACAAGCTCGCGCAGCTGCCGTGGCGCGGGTTCGCCGGGGCGCTCTTCGGCCGGGTCCGCGCGCAGTGCCCGCGGCACGGCTACCGGCACGCCGATCTCGACGCCCGCACGCACTGCCGGGACAAGCATCAGGCCAAGGGCCGGTGGGAGGCGGTCAGCAGCCGGAACGTGGTGCGGCTGCGGCCGCCGGACCTGATCATCCAGGACGAGCTGCACCTGATCTCCGGCGCGCTGGGCACCACGGTGGGCCTCTTCGAGCCCGCGGTGGACGAGCTCAGCACCGGGAAGGCGCCGGGCGGGCAGCTCGTACGCCCCAAGATCGTCGCGTCGACAGCGACCACCAAGCGCGCCCGCGAGCAGGTCCTCGGGGTGTTCGGGCGCAGGCTGGAGATCTTCCCGCCGCCGATGCTCGACGTGGCGGACACCTACTTCTCCACGCAGGTGGACGTCACGCCGACGACGCCGGGACGCCGCTACCTCGGCATCTGTGCCCACGGCGTCCGCCTGAAGTCCGCGGAGATCCGGCTCGCCGAGATCCTGCTGCTCGCCGCGCAGACCCTGTTCGACGAGCACGGGGAGGCCGCCGACCCGTACATGACGCTCGTCGGCTACTTCAACGCCACGCGCGAGCTGGCGGGCATGCGTCGCTACATGGACGACGACGTGACCACGCGGGTCCGGCGGCACGGGAGGTTCAAGGACCTCTCGAACCGGCTGCAGGGCACGCGCATGCTGGAGATCGCCGAGCTGACCTCGCGGATCTCGTCCGCGGACATGAGCGCGGCGCTCAAGCAGCTGGAGATCGCGTTCGATCCGGAGCTGGACACGACGGCGCGGCGGGCGGGTATCGCAGCGGACATCCGGGAGCGCAAGGCGTCGGCGAAGGACTCGAAGGGGCGGCCGCAGCGGCAGGCGCACGAGCTGTCCGACCGGTACGCGGCGCGGTCGCGGGCGGGCGCCCTGCCCGTGGACGTCGTGCTCGCGACGTCGATGCTGCAGGTCGGGGTGGACGTCTCGCGGTTCGGGCTGATGGTCGTGACGGGGCAGCCGAAGAACACCGCGGAGTACATCCAGGCCTCTTCCCGCGTCGGCCGTGACGCAGCGCGCCCGGGGCTGGTCGTCACGCTCTACAACTGGGCACGGCCCCGCGACCTCGCCCATTTCGAGGACTTCGGCCACTACCACGCGACCTTCTACAAGCAGGTCGAGGCGCTGTCCGTCACGCCGTACACGCGGCGGTCGCTGGACCGGACCACCGCGGGGATGCTCGTGGCCGCGGTGCGGAACGTCGCGGACGAGTACTCGCACAACGACGAGTACTCGCACAACAAGGACGCGGCGACGGTGCCGCTCGACGGCGAGGTCGTCGAGGGCGTGGTGGAGCGGATGCTGGCGCGGGCGCAGCGCGTCGGACAGAACCGTGGGCGCATCTACCTGCGCGAACGGCTCAGCGCTTCCTCGACGAGTGGAAGCGCTGGCAGGGCGCGCCCGACCGGTCCATCGGCTACGAGAAGTCCAAGCGCGGGGACTCGCTGCTCAATCCGCTGCTGTTACGGGCGGGGAGTGGGGGCTAGGGGGACCGGACCGTCGCGATGTCGATGCGGGAGACGGAGAACGAGATCAACCTGCTCGTCTCCGCCGACCTGCGGACGCCGGAGTTCGACGCGGCCGACCGGGAGTTCCGGCCGTCGGACGGCGAGGCCGAGGTGGAGAGCGAGCCCGACGGCGACGAGGTCGGCGACAGCACGCTGAGCGGGAGGACCGCGCGATGAGTGAGGGACAGCATCGGCGCCGCGTCGGCGCGGTCCGGCCGAGCCACCTCATGTTCACCAGCGGCATCGGCTCGCTGGTGGGCCTGGCGACGTTCCAGTTCGTCAACGACATCGCGCAGCGGCCGCACGAGGCCCGCTTCGTGCACGCGGACTGCCCGCGCTCGCGCAAGCGCCCGCTCGCCGTTGCCGCGCGTTTCGTGCTCAGCTGCCGGAACGGCCACCTCGACGACTTCCCGTACCGCCAGTTCGTGCACCACGGCGCGCCGTGCGCGAACGCGCCGAAGCCGCGGCTGCGGATGCAGGACCGTAGTGCGAACGTCGGCGCGAACGTCGAGATCCAGTGGGGGCGTCGAACCAGTGGTTCGCCCGGACGCTCTCCGCACTCGCGGTCCCGCGGACGGGAGAGAGCGAGCTGGCGGCCAAGGTCGCCGAGCTGTGGCTCCATCTCGAGACGTGTCCGCGGGTGGCTCTGCCCTACGCCCGCGCGAACGTCGAGCCCCTGAAGTTCGGGCTCGCGGAGTGGAGCGACGAGATCTGGGAGGCGATGGACTCCCACCGCGCCCACCTCGACATCGCCGAGGACGGGACGGCCGAGGAGGGCTTCCCGGACCTGCAGGCCGAGGAGTGGGCGATCTTCGCGGCGTCCCGGCACCCGGCGCCCACCCCGGACTTCACGCTGCACCGGCAGGACGTGCCCGCCGAGCTCAGCGGACACCTCGACGACCTGGTCCAGGTGGAGCGGCTGCGGGAGGCCCGGGCCCTGGTCGGCTTCACCCGGCTCGATGCGCCGGACCCGGAGGACCCCGATTCGTCCCGACGGCGCCGCTGGGGCGCGCGGAGCATCTCGACTGGGTGCCCGCCACCGAGGTCCGGGGTGAGGGGCTGTGTTCATCAAGCTGCCTGAACCATTACTGCAGCAGTGGGAGCAGCAGGTCGCGGAGTCCGAGGTCGTCGTCGCCCATCGCGAGGCCTACCGGCGGTACCGGACCAACCGACGCTCCGACCGGCTGAAGGGGACCTTCAAGCCTCTCGCCGGATGGCCCGGTGCCCGGGTTCCGGACAGCGAGGGCACGCTCGGCGGGCTGGTCTCGCTCGGCGAGCCACGCACGTTCACCCGGGTGTTCCGGCGGGCGCTCGCGGACGCGCACCGCTGCTCGTCGGACCCGTTGTGTTCGGAGCGCATCCTCACGGCTCCGGCGGACTTCCTCCACGGGGCCGCCTGTCACGTGTGCCTCTTCGTGTCCGAGACGACCTGCGAGCGCGGCAACCGCTTCCTGGACCGCCGCTTCGTCGTGCCGATCGACCCCGCCTTCCCAGCCGTCTACCCGGACGCCGTCCGGTGACGAAGCCTGCGGAGTCGCCCATGGGCACAGCGAGGTCGTTCGCCGAGGCCGCCGTCCGGCTCGCCGACGAGGTCGACCCCGGGTTGCTGGAGGACCTCGCGGAGGCGGTGTCGGACGATCCGGCGCGCGAGCACGCGATGGTGGCCGCCGTCGTCCGGCCGGACGACGCCGAGTTCTGCCGAGCGGTGCTGCGCGCCCGATGCTCCGAGGGGCGCGGGGTGCTCGAGTCGGCGGCCTACCTGCGCGGGGTCGCGGCGGCGTACCGACACCGGACGCGGACGGAGTCCGTCGAGGCGGTGTGGAGCGGACCGCACCTGCACGAGGTGCCGTTGCGGTCGACCGCGGCGGTGCTCGTCGACGTCGTGCGGCGGGCGCGCGGCACCCTCTGGCTCACGACGTACTCGGCCGGCGCCTACCCGCCGCTGCGGGAGGCACTGGTCGACGGCCGGACGCGCGGGGTGCGGGTCCGCGTCCTGGTGGAGACCCTGCAGGGGGCGGGGAGCGCGCTGAACGGGGACCAACCCGGCAAGGCCTTCCTCGGCATCCCCGGCCCGGAGCTCTGGCAGTGGCCGGTCGACCGGCGCCCGGACCGGTCCACCCGGATGCACGCCAAGATCGTCCTTGCCGACGCCCGGGAGATGCTGGTGTCCAGCGCGAACCTCACCGCCGCGGGGGCGGACCGCAATCTGGAGGCGGGGATCCTCGTCCGCGGGGGACCGCCCCGCGCCGCGCCGCCGAGCACCTGGACCGCCTCGCGGCAGGCGAGGACCTCCGGCCGTTGTTCGTGGGCGCCCGGCGAGCGAGCCCACGATCGCCTCGGCCGACATGGCGCGCGGCTCGCGGGAGTCGGGCGAGCCGCCGTGAGCAACAGGCGGCGACGCTTCGGCGACTTCCCCCAACCCGTCGGGGGATCCGCCGCGAGCCCGCTCTACCGACTCGCGGACGTCGAGCGACGGCTGCGCGACCACGGCCGCACGGCGGAGATCTCGCCGCTGGACCGGGTCTGGCAGCGCATGCGGTCCGGTGTGGACGACCATCGGCTCGGCGAGGTCGTGGGTGACCACCCCGGCGGTGGTCTGTCGGCTCGCCGCCGAGCTCGCCGAGGTCCGCGGGCGGACGGTGCTGGATCCGGCCTGTGGCACCGGCGGTCTGCTCGCGGGGCGATCGAGGGCGGCGCGTCCGAGGTGTGGGGTATCGACGTCGACGAGGCGGCGGCCCGGATCTCGGCCGGACGCGTGCTCGCCGAGCGGGCGCACGGTCGGGTTGCGCGCGGACTCGCTGCGCGCCGACCCGTGGCCCGGCCGCCGGTTCGGGGCGGTGCTGTGCGAGCCGCCGTTCGGGGACCGGGACTGGGGTTACGAGGAGCTCGCGGCGGACCCGCGCTGGGAGCTCGGGTTGCCGCCGCGCGGGGAGCCGGAGTTGGCGTGGCTGCAGCACTGCCTCGCCCACGCCGAGCCGCGGGCGGCCGTCGTACTGGTGCTGCCGTCGTCGGCCGCGGTGCGGCGCGCCGGGCGTCGGATCCGCTCGACGCTGGTCCGCAGCGGTGCGCTGCGCATGGTCGCCACCCTGCCCGACGACGTCGGCCGCGCGCTGGACCTGTGGCTCTTGCGTAAGCCCGCGGCGGGGGAGCAGGCCCCGGGACGTCCTGTTCCTCAGCGTGGGGATCGACGAGATCAGGTCCCGCTGGCGGGCGTTCGCCGCGGACCCGGCGTCCGCCGACGCACCCGGATCACGGCGGGTGGCACCGCTCGAGCTGCTCGACGACGACGTCGACCTCTCACCCGCCCGGCACGTCCCGCCCACCGACGTTCCGGTCGACCTGGACGCGCTCGCCGCGGCCGTCGACACGGCGTCGAGATTTCGGCGGATCGTGCTGGCGGCGTCGTCGGCGTCGTGCTCCTGCGCGGTCGACGCGATCCGTTCGACGGCGACCCGCAGGTCCGACATGTCCTCCCGGGACGACCCGACCACGGCGACGGCCAGCGGCTGGATCGCCTCGGGCAGCTTCTCCCGCACCTCCTTGAGCGCTCGGCCGGTCTGCGCGGTGACGAGGATCCGCTTGCCCTGGGCGAGCAAGTGGGTGATGAGGACTGCCGCGGTGTGGGTCTTGCCGGTCCCGGGCGGACCCTGGATGAGGGTCTGCGCGGTGCTGGCCGCTGGCCACCCGCCGGAGGATCTGGAGCTGTCGGTCGTTGACCGGCAGCGGCAGGAACGGGTCGTCGTCCACCCGCACCACGGCGCCGCCGGCGTGCTCGCCGTCCGCCGTCCCCGCGGGCTCGTGGTCGGCGTCGACGAGGGGGCGGATGCCGTCGGGCACCTCGCCGGCCTCACGCAGCTGCTCCACGATGCGACGGAAGATCTCCAGCAGGCCCTTCTGCAAACGCCGGCGGAGCAGGAGGGCAGGCGCGAACGAGGTGACGGGCGAGGCACCGGGCGTGGTGGGGTCGTCGGTGTCCAGGAATCGGGCGTCGGCGGCGAGCTGGTGGGTGAGCGTGCGCCCCAGCTCGCCCATCCGGTCCCGGTCCATGGGGTGCGCGTCACTCTCGCGTGCGCGGTCGCGCAGCTCGTTGACGAGCTTCGGCTGGCCGATCAGACCCGGGTCGAGCATGTCCAGCTCCAGCACGGAGCCTTCGACGGAGTCGTCGACGAGCACGGTCAACCGGCCCGAGTCCTCGTCGAAGTCGATGCGCGCCGCGGTGGTGAGCAGGTGCCGGCGGACCCGACCACCGCTCGGTGCTGTCCAGGCGAGCAGGCTGGTCCCGACGACGAGCTCCAACTCCTCGGGATGACCCGCGGCGGGGACGTGGGCGGAGAACAGGTCGTTGTAGTAGTCCCGGACCGGCCGGTCGCGCAGCTCGTGGCTTCGTGGCCAAGAGCCTTGGGCTTCGGTCCCGAGTCCTGCGCCTCCGCAGGCGACGGCGGTGCCCCCGGTGAGACTCGAACTCACACTGGGCGGATTTTGAGTCCGCTGCCTCTGCCGATTGGGCTACGGGGGCCGCCAGGTCGCCGACTGTGTTCTCGCTCGCGTCGCACGGGATCACACGCGCAGGGCAACCTGGATGCAACCCTATCGTCGCTACCCTGGGTCCTTGCGTTCGACCCGCACGCCTAAGGAGAACCCACCCGTGAGCCAGCCAGTGTCCGAGGACAAGACGACCGACGACGGACCCGCCGTCGGCTGGCGCGTCCTCGTGGTGGAGGACGAGGCGCTGATCCGCCTCGACCTGACCGAGATGCTCGGGGAAGAGGGATACCAGATCGCGGGCGAGGCCCCCGACGGTGAAGCGGCCATCGAGATGGCCCGCGACCTCAAGCCCGACCTCGTGATCATGGACGTCAAGATGCCGAAGAAGGACGGCATCGAGGCGGCCGCCACGATCGTCGAGGAGAAGATCGCGCCCGTCGTCATGCTCACCGCCTTCAGCCAGCGCGACCTCATCGAGCGCGCGCGCGACGCCGGCGCCATGGCCTACCTGGTCAAGCCGTTCGCCCGGCACGAGCTGGTGCCCGCGATCGAGCTCGCCGTCTCCCGCTTCGCCGAGAAGCGCGCGCTCGAGGACGAGGTCGCCACCCTGAACGAGCGCTTCGAGACCCGCAAGGTCGTCGACCGCGCCAAGGGTCTGCTGATGGCCAAGCAGAACATGACCGAGCCCGAGGCCTTCCGGTGGATCCAGCGCACCGCGATGGACCGCCGCACCACGATGAAGGCGGTCGCCGAGGCCGTCATCGAGGGGCTCGCCCCCGCGAAGGGCTGAGCGGAGCCCGCGGAGCGGGCATCCGCGCCGAGCGGAGCCCGCGGAGCGAGCATCCGGCGCTGAGCGGAGCCCGCGGAGCGGGTATCCGGCGCTGACCGTCCGCACCGGCCCACCCGGTCGCAGCACGTCACCACGAGGCCGTCCCGGCAGACCGCCGGGGCGGCCTCGCCGTGTTCTCCGGGTCCCTGCGAAGATCGTTCACCCGGCGGTAATGACCCCCGTGCAGTGCGACCTTCGCCACGTGCTACCGGCGTCTGCCCTGGTCAGCGCGTTGTCGCTTGATAACGATCTGATAACTCCGCACATTGGGTGAGGCTGCGGTCACTCTGGGCGATATCCGGTTGCGGTCTGGTAAAGCTGCCGCCGCTCGGGATGACGGGGCACCCGCCGGTGACCTAACGTCCGCGGCGCTTCCGGCGTCTGTCCGGGGGCCCGGCGGGCGCTCGGGGGACCGCCGTCGACGTGGTCGGCACGGAAGGACAGAACATGAGTCGGACGCGGAAGGTCGCAGCGACCGCCGCCCTGCTCGCGGGGGCCCTCGCGCTCACCGCGTGCAGCACCAACCGTCAAGAGGCGACCGGCGGGGGCGGTGGTTCCTGCGACACCAGCAAGGGGACCCTCGTCGTCGGCTTCATCGCCCCGCTGTCCGGCAGCCTCTCGGCGCTGGGCCTGGGCATGAAGAACTCCACCGACCTCGCGGTGAACCAGGCCAACCAGAACTGCACCGTGCCCGGCTACCGACTCGCCCTGCAGGCCGAGGACGACCAGGCGACCGCCCAGATCGCCGGCCAGGCCGCCACCAAGCTGGCCTCGGACCCGAACGTCGTCGGCGTGATCGGGACCCTGAACTCCTCGACCGCCCAGTCGGCGGCGCCGATCCTGGCGCAGAAGAAGATCGTCGAGATCTCCCCGGCCAACACCAACCCGGCGCTGACCCAGGGCGACAACTACCAGACCGCCCCGGAGCGGCCGAACGCCACGTACTTCCGCACCGCCACCACGGACGCGATCCAGGGCCCGTTCGCGGCGCAGTACCTCGTGCAGAAGGCCGGCAAGAAGAACATCGCGGTCATCGACGACGGCAAGACCTACGGCGCGGGCCTCGCGTCGCAGTTCGCCACCGAGGCGCAGAAGCTCGGCGCGAACGTGGTCGCCCGCGAGAAGGTCGGCGAGAAGGACACCGACTTCTCCGGCGTCATCGCCAAGATCCGCCCGTCGAACCCCGACGCGGTCTACTACGGCGGTGAGTACCCGGTCGCCGGCCCGCTGTCGAAGCAGCTGGCCGACGCGGGCCTCAACGTCCCGCTGATGGGCGGCGACGGCATCGTCGACAAGACCTACGTCTCGCTCGGCGGTCGCCAGGGCGACCTGGCCACGAACGTCGGCGCCCCGCCGGAGCAGCTGCCCAGCGCGAAGGCCTTCATCGACGCCTACTCCGCGGCCAAGTACTCCGAGCCGTACAGCGCCTACGGCGCGCTGACCTACGACGCCGCCAACGTCCTCATCCAGGGCGTGGCGAAGGCGGTCGGCAACGGCACCTTCTCCGACGCGACCCGGGACGGCCTCGTCTCCGCGGTCCAGGCCACCAACCTCCAGGGCGCGACCGGCGCCATCTCCTTCGACCAGTACGGCGACACCACCAACAAGGTGCTGACCGTCTACTCGGTCCAGGGTGGCGAGTTCCAGCCGCTGGAGACGGGCACGTTCCCGACCAGCTGACGCGCGTCCCCCGACCCGGGGGTACGCGACGAGAACGCACGTGAGCGGGGACGGGACACCACCCGTCCCCGCTCGTGCACGCGGTGGAGGAGACCCCTCGGTTGTCCACGTTCCTGTCCCAGATCGCGAACGGGCTGGTGCTCGGTTCGCTGATCGCGCTGATCGCGCTCGGCTACACGATGGTCTACGGGATCATCACGCTGATCAACTTCGCGCACGGTGAGATCTTCATGGTCGGCGCCTACGGCGGCCTGGCCACCCTGACGTACATCCTGCCCACGGCGATCGCCACGACCTGGTACTTCGCGCTGCCGATCGCCCTGGTGGCGGGCGCGCTCGTCGCGATGTTGATCGCCGTGGCCATGGAGCGCTTCGCCTATCGGCCGTTGCGCAACGCGCCACGCCTCGCCCCGCTGATCACCGCCCTCGGCGTGTCGGTCGCGCTGCAGGAGGCCATGCGCGTCTTCTACCCGGGGGCCACCGCGGCCCTGCCGTTCCCGAACCTGTTCGTCGAGGGTGCCGTCGTCATCCCGATCGGCGACGGCGTGGTGATCCGTTACGTCGGCATCCTGCTGGTCGTCATGTCGCTGGTGCTGGCCTTCGGCCTGGAGCGGTTCATCGAGCGGACCCGCCTCGGCCGCGCCATGCGCGCCACGTCCCAGGACCGCGACGTCGCCCGGCTGATGGGCATCGACCCCGACCGTGTCATCGTGCTGACCTTCGCCATCGGCGGCGCGCTCGCCGGGGTCGCGGGCGTGCTGTACGGCAGCTACCTCAACAACATCAACATCGACATGGGCTTCCAGAACGGTATCTTCGCGTTCACCGCGGCGGTGCTCGGCGGCATCGGCAACATCCGCGGCGCCGTGGTCGGCGGCCTGATGATCGGGCTGGTCAAGGCGCTCGCCGGGCAGTACATGCCGGGGGGCACGGCCTACGACTATGTCTGGATCTTCGTCGTCCTGATCGCGGTCCTGGTGTTCCGGCCGCAGGGATTCTTCGGCGAGTCCGAGCGGGTGCGCGCATGACCGCCACCGCGACGCCCCGGACGCCCGCCACCCCGGCGGCCATGCCGCGGCACACCGGCCGGTTCGCCGGTCTGCTCGACGTGGCCGCGCCCCGCTCGACCGTCCTCATGATCGTCGGCGGGGTGCTCACGCTCGTGGGCGCCTACCTGCCCTGGGCGACCTTCGTGCTCAACGAGGGGCCGTACCCGGAGAAGGCGACGCTCAACTTCTTCGTCGCCCCGTTCGGCGTGACCGGCTTCCGGCTGCACCTCGTGATCCTGGGGCTGGCTGCGATCGTGGTGGCGGCGCTGCGACGGATCCCGGCGCGGCACCGCATCGTGCGCGGGCTCGGGATCGGCGTCACCGTCGTCGCCCTGATCAACGGTCTGTGGATCACCGTCGAGGGCGGCGGCCTCGGCGCGATCACCGCCTCCGAGGGGTCGATCGCGTTCGGCTCGATCGTGGCCCTGGTCGGCGGCCTGGTCACGGTGCTCGGCGCGAGCGCCGGCGGGCTCGAGCGCAAGCCGGTGTGGACCTGGAAGCTGCCCTGGTGGGTGGAGTGGGTCCTGCTCGTCGTCCTGTTCGTGATCGTGCTGCTGCTGGTCGCGGCGGTGCTCACGAGCGGCGGCCAGGGCGGGGTGGTGAACCCGTACGCCGGCGTCGTCTTCCTGTCGCTGCTGGCGGCCCTGGGCGGCGCCTTCGCCGCGCTCAACGCGTCCGGCCTGCTCACCTGGGTCTCGGTGGTCTCCGAGCGGCACCGCACGTTCAGCGTGATCGTGCTGCTGATCGTCGCCCTGCTGCTGCCGTTGACCAGCGCCGGTACCGAGTACTGGATGACGGTGGCGTCGAACATCGGCGTCTACGCGGCCACGGCGATCGGGCTGAACATCGTGGTCGGCCTCGCGGGCCTGCTCGACCTCGGGTACGTCGCGTTCCTGGGCATCGGCGCCTTCGTGGCGGCGAACCTGTCCGGGGCGGCGGCCTCCCAGATCGGCATCCACCTGCCGTTCGTGCTGGTCATGATCATCTCGTCCGTGGTGGCCGGGATGTTCGGCGCGATCGTCGGCTCGCCGACCCTGCGGGTGCGCGGGGACTACCTGGCGATCGTCACGCTGGCCTTCGGTGAGATCTTCGTGCGCAGCGCGCAGAACAACATCGGCGGGCTGACCGGCGGCGCCAACGCGATCCCGAACATCCCCGCGGTGGGCGTCGGCGACTTCAAGTTCTCCGACTCGATCATGATCGGGAGCCTGCGGCTGCCCTCGGGCGTCCTGTACTACTTCCTGATCGTGCTGCTGGTCGCGGGCGTGATGCTGGTGTTCGCGCACCTCAAGTACTCGCGGCTCGGCCGGGCCTGGATCGCGATCCGCGAGGACGAGGACGCCGCGCGCGCCATGGGCATCCGAACCGGCCCGATCAAGATCCTCGCCTTCCTCATCGGCGCGATGCTGGCCGGCCTGGCGGGTGCGTTCTTCGCGCACAAGACGGCCGTCGTCGCCTACGACTCCTTCCGTTTCCTCGAGTCGGTCACCCTGCTCGCCGCGGTCATCCTCGGCGGCATGGGCACGATCCCCGGCGCCGTGCTCGGCGCGTCGATCCTGTTCGTGCTGCCGGAGAAGCTGCGCGAGTTCTCCGACTACCGGCTGCTGCTGTTCGGCCTGGCCCTGGTGCTGATCATGCGGTTCCGGCCGCAGGGCATCGTGCCGGACCGGCACCGCAAGGCGGAGCTGACCGACCCGGACGTCGAGGACGTCGCCAAGGAGGGCCCCGGGCCCCTGCCGACGAGGGTGGAGCCGTGAGCGAGAACCCGCAGACCGCCGACGGCGCCGTCCCGGACCCCGGTGCCGAGGTGACGGAGTCGGTGACGGAGGCGCCGCCCGAGGAGGTCACCGCCGAGCTCGCCGACGACATGCACGTCGCCACCGGCACCCGGGAGCCGATCCTGGTGTCCTCCGGCGTGACCATGCAGTTCGGCGGCCTGCGCGCGCTGAACGACGTGAACCTGTCGTTGCACGAGGGCGAGATCATCGGCCTGATCGGGCCCAACGGGGCGGGGAAGACGACCTTCTTCAACTGCCTCACCGGGCTCTACACCCCGACGTCGGGCCAGGTCGTGCTGCGCGGCAAGCCGATGCCGCAGGACCCGGCCCGGGTCACCGAGGCGGGCGTGGCCCGCACGTTCCAGAACATCCGGCTCTTCCCGTCCATGACCGCGACGGAGAACGTCCTGGTCGGGCGGCACGTGCGGATGAAGCAGGGCCCGCTCTCGTCCCTGCTGCACGGCCCACGGTTCCGCCGGAGCGAGGCGGAGGCGGCGGAGCGGGCGGAGAAGCTGCTCGCGTTCGTCGGGCTGACCCGGTTCTCCGAGGAGCTGGCCCGCAACCTGCCCTACGGCGACCAGCGGCGGCTCGAGATCGCCCGCGCGCTCGCGACGGACCCGTCGGTGCTGCTGCTCGACGAGCCCACGGCGGGCATGAACGCGCAGGAGACCGAGGCCACCCGGCAGCTGATCTTCGCGATCCGCGACCTGGGCGTGTCGGTGGTCGTCATCGAGCACGACACCAAGTTCATCTTCACGCTGTGCGACCGGGTGCTGGTGCTGGTCCAGGGCGAGCTGCTGGTCGAGGGCTCGCCGGACGAGGTGCGCGGCGACCCCCGGGTCGTGGAGGCCTACCTGGGCGCCCCGCCCGAGGAGGTCTCGGCGCAGCTGCAGACGGGCGGCGCGACCGTGGGGAACGGCACGGCAGAGGGGAAGTCCGAGTAATGGCGTTCCTGTCCGTCCGCGACCTGGTGGTCGCCTACGGCGCCATCCAGGCCGTCCGCGGCGTGACGTTCGACGTCGAGCAGGGCCAGATCGTGTCCCTGATCGGCTCGAACGGCGCGGGCAAGACGACCACACTGCGCACGCTGTCGGGGCTGCTCCGGCCCGTCTCCGGGACGATCGAGTTCGACGGCACGCCGATCCAGAAGATGCCGGCGCACGAGATCCTCTCCCGGGGCATGGCGCACAGCCCGGAGGGCCGCCGGCTGTTCGCCCGCATGTCGGTCGAGGAGAACCTCCGGCTCGGTGCCTACACCCGCAAGGACGAGGCCGGCATCGCCCAGGACATGCAGCGCGTGTACGACCTGTTCCCTGTGCTGGGGGAGCGGCGCACCAACAAGGCCGGGCTGTTCTCCGGCGGCGAGCAGCAGATGCTGGCCATCGGCCGGGCACTGATGTCCCGGCCGAAGCTGCTCATGCTCGACGAGCCGTCCATGGGACTCTCGCCGATCATGACCCAGCGGATCTTCGACACCGTCAGGGAGCTGCGCGACGAGGGCACCACGGTGCTCCTGGTGGAGCAGAACGCGCTGGCCGCGCTCGCCCTGTCCGACAAGGCCTACGTGATCGACCTCGGCCGCACCACGCTGTCCGGCACCGGGGCGGAGCTCCTCGCCGACCCGCGGGTGCAGGAGGCGTACCTCGGCGAGAACGTCGGCACCTGAGGCACGCGGACGGCACTCCGCCCACCGGGGTGCCGTCCGTGCCGCCTCGGGGCGTCTCAGATCGTGGGTTCGGTGTCCCGGTGCAGGCAGGTGAGCTTGGCGGTGCAGGTCCGCCGCCCCTGCTCGTCGGTCAGCACGATCTCGTGGGTCGAGGTGCTGCGGCCCACGTGGATCGGCCGGGCCACGCCCGTCACGTACCCCTCGGTGGCCGCGCGGTGGTGCGTGCACGCCAGCTCGAGCCCGACCGGGAAGCGCTCCGGGAGGGCGTGCATCGCCGCGAGCACCGAGCCGAGCGTCTCGGCCAGCACCCCGCTCGCGCCGCCGTGCAGCAGGCCGTAGGGCTGGCGGTTGCCGTCGACCGGCATCCGGCCGCGCACCTCCTCCAGCGACGCGGCGAGGATCTCGATCCCCATCCGGTCGTTCAGCTGGCCGGGCACCGCCGGGCCGTGCAGGGAGGGGAGCTGGGAGGCGTCGATCGGCACCTGACGGACCCTAACCCGTACACGTCGACGGCCCGAGATGGGCAGAAGTCATACGACGGCGAGCCCGGCGCGATCACGGTTCGGACCCGAGCCTTGATCACCAATCGTGGACGGGAAAGGTCGAATTCCGACCGCCCACCTCCACAAGGAGTGATCACCGTGCGCTCCCCGGGCCTTGACCACCGATCATGGACGGGAACAGTCGAAGTCCGACTGCCCGCGTCCACACTGGGTGATCACCTTCTCCTCGGGGGTGCCGATCGTGACCCGCAGCCGCCGCCACGGTGCGGCTGCGTCGGCGCCTCCCTCGGCGGACTGGTGCGTCCGGGCTGTCCGCCGCTGCGCGTCCGGGCGGTGTCGGCCTCGCACCGGCCGACCAGCGACTTCACGTCCAGACGAGATCGGCACCGGCGCGCTCGGTCACGGCCCGTCGCGTCGCCGTCGGGAGCGGGGCGAAGAGGCGCACCGCGATCGTGCCGGTGGCGCCGTCGCCGGAGCGCTCCCACACCCCGACCACCCGGCCGTCGACGACGAGCACCGGCGAGATCCACCCGGCCGTCCGGCTGACCTCGGGCTCCCGGCCCTCGGGGATCGCCCGCCGGCGGTGGCTGAGCGGCGCGATCACCCACGGGTCGAAACCCGGCAGCAGGAAGGGGCCGTCGCCGGGGTGCTCGCCCGCGGGCGGGACGGCGGCGAGCTCGTCGGCGTCCTCGGCCCGGACCACGAACCCGCTCTCGCCGTCGATCTCGACCGGCACCACCGGAGCAGACTTGATCCACCGCTTCGCCGGCGCGGGCTGCTCGCCCCACCACCGCGCGACGTCGGCCGCGGGCGACCTCGACGGGATCGGGCCAGCCCCGGGTGAGCAGCTGGCGCCCCGCCCGCCACCGCGTGACCTGCCGCCAGGTCAGCCGCAGGGCGGTCACGCCGGCCGGTGGGTCACGAAGATCGCGGTGCCGGGGAAGAGTCCGCCCCGCAGCGGCGACCACTGCCCCCACACCCGGTCGAAGCCGTCGGGCCACTCCGGCTCGACGAGGTCGTCGAGCACCAGGCCGGCCGCGACCACGTCGCGCACCCGGTCGCCCAGCGTCCGGTGGTGCTCGACGTAGGTCGCCCGGCCCTCGCCGTCGACCTCCAGGTAGGGGGTCCGGTCGAAGTACGACTGGGTCACGGTGAGCCCGGCGGGCCCCGGGTCGTCGGAGAACATCCAGCGTATAGGGTGGTTGACCGCGAACACCCAGCGGCCGCCGGGCCGCAGCACCCGGTGCACCTCGCGCATCACCTGCACCGGCTCGGCGACGAACGGCACCGCGCCGAAGGCCGAGCAGGCGAGGTCGAAGGAGCCGTCGGCGAACGGGAGGTGCTCGGCACCGGCCTGGACCAGCGGGACGTCGATCCCGGTGCGGGCGTTGAGGTCGGCGGCGGCCCGCAGCATCCCGCGCGACAGGTCCAGCGCGACCGCCTCGGCCCCCTGCGCGCGCAGCCAGCGTGCGCACGGCGCCGACCCGCACCCGACCTCGAGCACCCGACGCCCGGCGACCTCGCCGAGCAGCCCGGCCTCGCTCTCCCGCAGGCCCTCCGGGCACCAGACGAACTCGGCCTCGCCGATGTCCGGGCCGTGCTCGGCGAGGTAGTCCGCGGCGTCGGCGTCCCACCAGGCGCGGCTGGCCCGTTCGGACTCCATAGCGTCGACCGTCCGGCGGGCGACGCCGGCCGTCCCGAGCACCTCCTCGGCGCTCACCGCCGACCCCGGCGGGACGTCCGCGCGCTCATGATCGATCCACCCGCACACCTGCAGCTCACGCCCCGGATCGTCCCAGTTCCACACCGGGGACCCGCATTGCCCCGCTGATCGGGTGCCGCGTAGCATGGTCCGTACCCGTGGTCAACGTGTGCGGGGCCGACTCGAGCTGGTGCGCGAGGGGCTCGCAGCGCGCAACCACCCGCGGGGAATCGACGATCGAAGGTGACTGTTCCACGCATCATCCAGTCACGGCTACATCCACGACCGGCCGCCCGTGACGCGGCCACAACCGAAGACATCCACCGGAGCACCCCACTACATGTCCACCGACACCACCGCCGCCCCGACCACGCCGCAGGTCGCCGTCAACGACATCGGGTCGGAGGAGGACTTCCTCGCCGCCATCGACCAGACGATCAAGTACTTCAACGATGGCGACATCGTCGAGGGCACCATCGTCAAGGTCGACCGTGACGAGGTCCTGCTCGACATCGGCTACAAGACCGAGGGCGTCATCCCCTCGCGGGAGCTGTCGATCAAGCACGACGTCGACCCCGCCGAGGTCGTCGAGGTCGGCGAGTTCGTCGAGGCCCTCGTCCTCCAGAAGGAGGACAAGGAGGGTCGCCTGATCCTCTCCAAGAAGCGCGCCCAGTACGAGCGCGCCTGGGGCACGATCGAGGCCCTGAAGGAGGCGGACGAGCCCGTCGAGGGCACCGTCATCGAGGTCGTCAAGGGCGGCCTGATCCTGGACATCGGGCTCCGCGGCTTCCTCCCGGCCTCGCTGGTCGAGATGCGCCGCGTCCGCGATCTGCAGCCGTACGTCGGCCGCAAGATCGAGGCCAAGATCATCGAGTTGGACAAGAACCGCAACAACGTGGTCCTGTCCCGCCGCGCCTGGCTCGAGCAGACCCAGTCCGAGGTCCGCAGCGAGTTCCTCAACCAGCTGGCCCGCGGCCAGGTGCGCAAGGGCGTCGTCTCCTCGGTGGTCAACTTCGGTGCGTTCGTCGACCTCGGCGGCGTCGACGGTCTGGTGCACGTCTCCGAGCTGTCCTGGAAGCACATCGACCACCCGTCCGAGGTCGTCGAGGTGGGCCAGGAGGTCACGGTCGAGGTCCTCGACGTCGACCTGGACCGCGAGCGCGTCTCCCTGTCGCTGAAGGCGACGCAGGAGGACCCGTGGCGCCTGTACGCCCGGACCCACGCGATCGGCCAGATCGTCCCGGGCAAGGTCACCAAGCTGGTGCCGTTCGGCGCGTTCGTCCGCGTCGAGGAGGGCATCGAGGGCCTGGTGCACATCTCCGAGCTGGCCGAGCGCCACGTGGAGGTCCCGGAGCAGGTCGTCCAGGTGGGCGACGACGCGATGGTCAAGGTCATCGACATCGACCTCGACCGGCGCCGGATCTCGCTCTCGCTCAAGCAGGCCAACGAGGGCATCACGGTCGACACCGAGTTCGACCCCACCCGCTACGGCATGGCGGCGGAGTACGACGACCAGGGGAACTACATCTACCCCGAGGGCTTCGACGTCGACACGGGCGAGTGGAAGGAAGGCTACGACGAGGCCCGGGCCGCCTGGGAGAAGCAGTACGCCGAGGCCCACGAGCGCTACGAGCAGCACATGGCGCAGATCCGCAAGGCCGCCGAGGCCGAGGAGGAGGCGGGTGCCGACACCGGCGCCGCCAACTACTCGTCCGGCGGCGGCGCCTCCCAGGAGGCGCAGAGCGGCGGGTCGCTGGCCAGCGACGAGCAGCTCGCCGCGCTGCGGGAGAAGCTCTCCGGCGGTGCGTGATCCCGGCGTGAGCGTCTGACGCACGGCTGAACGGACGGCCCCGGTCCCTCGCGGACCGGGGCCGTTCGACGTCCGGGAGTACTCCTTCGGGTGTCGCACCGATCACGATCGGGCTGCGTTCCGTGACCACTCCGGCGCGCCACGTGTAACGATCTTCGATCCGACCTAGGTTTGATCCATGCGTGGCGGGGGGCGTGTGGTGGCGATGCTGGCCGTCGGGCTGGGCGTGCTGACCGCCTGTTCCACCGCGACCGGGCAGGAAGCGCTGCCCGTCCCGACGTTCTCCGAGTCGGCGGCCGCGGGGGCCGGGGCGAACCCCACGAAGATCGCCCTCCCGGACGACTGCACCTCGCTGCTCTCACCGGACGATCTCGGGGCGCTGTTCGCCCGTCCGATCGGCTCCACCGCGCTGCGCACCATCCGCGGAGTACCGGAGCCGTCGGTCGGCCGCACCGAACGCGTCGGCTGCCGGTACTCGGCCAGCGGCCAGGGCGGCGGGAACACCTTGCTGGACATCAACGTCGGGCGCTACGGCGACGCCGACGCGGCCAAGCGGCAGTGGCAGCTCAACACCAACGCCGAACGCTCGGACGGGCAGTCCCGCGACCTCTCGATCGGGGCGGCGCCCGCGGTCGCGGTCGAGCGGCCGACCGAGACCGTGCTCGCCGTCGTCTACGGGGTGGACACGTTGACCTTCGTGCTGCCGGCGTCCGCCGGGGCGCCGGGTGCGCCCGTCGACCGGCTCGTCGACCTCGCGCTGCGCGTCCTGCCGAAGGACGGCGCGACCCAGCCGGCCCCGCCGGAGGCGAGCACGCCGCCCGCGCCCGCGAGCGCGCCGTCGACCACCGACACCCCGAAGCCCGTGCCTCCGGTGGCCGCCGCCCGGTGATCGTCCGTCGCGTACGTTGACCCCGTGCTGCAGATCGGGCTGACGGGCGGGATCGGGGCGGGCAAGTCGACGGTCTCGCGGCGGCTGGTGGAGCTGGGGGCGGTCCTGGTCGACGCCGACCTCATCGCCCGCGAGGTCGTCGCGAAGGGCTCCGAGGGGCTCGCGCGGATCGCCGAGGCGTTCGGGCCCGAGGTGGTGGGGCCGGACGGCGAGATGGACCGGCCGCGGGTCGCCTCCATCGTCTTCGGCGACGACGCCCAGCTCGCCGTGCTCAACGGCATCACCCACCCCCTCATCGCCCGCCGGCAGGCCGAGCTGGTCGCCGCGGCCGGCCCGGAGGCCGTCGTCGTCCACGACGCCGCACTGCTGGTCGAGATGGGCAACGCGAGCCGGTTCCCCCTGGTCGTGGTCGTGCACACGGACGCGGAGGTCCGCGTGCGCCGGCTCGTCGGCAGCCGCGGGATGAGCGAGGAGGACGCCCGGGCGCGGATCGCCACGCAGTCGTCCGACGCCGAGCGGCTGGCCGTCGCCGACGCGGTGCTGGACAACGACGGGAGCGAGGACGACCTGCGGGCCCGGGTCGACCGGCTCTGGCACGACCGCCTGGTGCCCCTCGAGGAGAACCTGCGGCTCGGCCGAGCGGTGCGCGGGGGCCCCCCGGTCCTGGCCGACCCGGAGCCGCGCTGGGCCGACCGGGGTGCGCGGCTCGCGGCGCGGGTCGCCCGGGCGGCGGGGGAGCGGGGCCTGGGCGTGGAGCACATCGGTTCCACCGCCGTGCCCGGGCTGCCTGCGAAGGACGTCACGGACCTGCAGCTCGCGGTCGCCTCGCTCGCGGACGCCGACGCCCTCGACGAGCCCCTGCGCGCGATCGGGTTGATCCGCATCCGGGAGATCACGCAGGACAACCCGAAGCCCGCCGATCCCGATCCGGAGCACTGGCGGAAGCGGTACTTCGCCGGTGCCGACCCGGAGCAGCGGGTGCACCTGCACGTGCGCGTGCTCGGCTCCCCCGGATGGTGCTATGCCCTGCTGTTCCGGGACTGGCTGCGCGCCGACGAGGCGGCCCGGGAGGAGTACCTGCAGGTCAAGAGGGCGGCCGCGGCCGAGCTCGCCGGGGACCCGGACGCGTTGCAGTACGTCGGGCGCAAGGAGCCGTGGTTCGACACCGCACTGCCCCGGGCCGAGCAGTGGGCCACGTCCACCGGATGGTCTGCGTCGTACTAGGCTGATCGGGCGTATTTCGCGCCGAGGTTCGCTGTAACGGGGGACTCGGCCCACGCGATACGCGGGCAGGACCGTGACGGCGGGTGACGCCCGCGGGCGGGCACGTGGAGGAAGCCGGGCGACGAAGGGGCGGAGGGTGAGCGCACAGGTCGACCAGGAGCCCGCTCCGGCCGATCCGGAGGACACCGCGGTGGATCGGTCCACCGACGACTCCGTCGTCGAGCGGGACCTCACCGCCGGATCCGCCGTGCCGAGCGGACTGCGCGCGGACTTCGGCGCCCACCTCGAGGCGCACTACCCGCGGCTGGTCGGTCAGCTCTTCGCCATCACCCTCGACTCCGGCGCCGCCCACGACCTCGTGCAGGACGCGTACTCCCGGGCCTGGCGCCGGTGGTCGGAGATCCGCACGGGCGACGCGGAGGCGTGGATCCGCCGGGTCGCGGTCCGGTCCTCGGCGAGCACCTGGCGACGCCTCGCCGCGCGCCTCGGGCTGCGCGGGGCGCCGGTGCAGGAGCGGGCGGGCCTCGACCCCCGCACGGCGGCCGTGCTGCGCACCCTCGCCCGGATCCCCGTCGAGGAACGGCGCACGGCGGTGCTGGTGCACATGGCCGGGATGGGCGCGCGCGAGGTCGCCGCCCTGGAGCGGGTGTCGCCGGGCACCGTGCAGGCGCGGCTCAACCGGGTCGGGAGCCTGATCGAGGAGGGCGTCGCCGGGCTGGGGGGCGTCGCGCTGCTGCCGCCCGAGCCCGCCGAGCGGTCCGAGCCCGCCGAGCCGGCCGGGACGGCCGTGACGGCCGGGGTGGTGGCCGGTCCGGACGCGACCGTGGACCGCGACACGGACGAGGCCCGCCGCGCGGGTGCGGCTCAGGGCACGACCACGCACACGAGTACGAGCACGACCGAGGGCACGAGCACGACCGAGAGACCGAGCACGACCGAGAGACCGAGCACGACCGAGAGACC
>NZ_JAJTTE010000022.1 GCF_021343995.1 Pseudonocardia terrae
GGCCCGGGCGGCGGGCCGGTGGGGCGGAAGGGCCGCTCCCCGTTGGTGCCGTGCGAGGGCGGGCCCGACCGGCCGTTCGGCGGGCCGCCGTGCGGCCCTGTGCCCGGGAACTGCGGTCCGTGCCCGTTCGGGGGCGCCTGCGCGGCGCGCGGCGCGTGCCCGTTCTGCGGGGCCTGCGGGCTCACCTGCTGCGGGCCGTACCCGTTCGGAGAGCCCGGGCCGTGCCCGTTGACCTGCCCGGGAGGACCGGAGCCGGTGCCGGCGGGACCGTGCCCGTTCGGCTCCGCGTGGCCGCCCGGCCCGCGCCCGTCGAACCCACCCTGCGGCCCCGGGAACGGGCCGCCGGCGGGCCCGGTGCCGGGCACGTGGCGCGCGGGGACCTCACCGACGGGGGCACCTCCGCCCGACCGGGGGTCGGACGGATCCGTGGGCCCGTACCGCCGCGACGGGGCGCGGCGGTCGTCGGGGAGCTCGGGTGACGCCACGTGATGAGGCTACGTCAGGGCCGCGTCTCGAAGGGGTGACGGGCTCAGGACGCGGTCGGGGTCTCGCGCTTCTCCTTGATCTTGGCGGCCTTGCCGCGCAGGTCACGGAGGTAGTAGAGCTTGGCGCGACGCACGTCACCCCGCGTCGCGACCTCGATCTTCTCGATGTTCGGGGTGTGCACCGGGAAGGTGCGCTCGACGCCCACGCCGAACGACACCTTGCGGACCGTGAAGGTCTCGCGGGCCCCGGCGCCCTGGCGACGGATGACGACGCCCTGGAACACCTGGACCCGGGAGCGGCTGCCCTCGATGACCTTCACGTGCACCTTGAGCGTGTCACCCGGCCGGAAGCTGGGGATGTCGGAGCGCAGGATCTGTGCGTCCAGGTCGTCCAGGGTGTTCATCGCGGGGTCCGTCCTCGTCCAATGTTCGTCGTGCAAGCGTGCGTGCCAGGGCTCGGGCAGGGGCACCAGTCCCCGATGGGAGGCGCCGACACACGTGCGTCGGCCCGTGGCAACCCGTCCATAGTGCCAGACGGGTTCCGGGCGGGTGACACCGGTGGGGCCGGTCAGCCCCGCTCCGCTGCGTCCAGGGTATCGAGCACCGTGCGGTCGGCCGCGTCCAGGGCCCCCTCGGGCAGCGCGGCCAGCAGGTCGGGCCGCCGCCCGGCCGTCCGCTCGAGGGCGCGGTCGCGCCGCCACCGGTCGACGGCGGCGTGGTTGCCGCTGCGCAGCACGGCCGGGACCGGCAGGTCCCGCCACACCTCGGGCCGGGTGTAGGAGGGGCCCTCGAGCAGGCCGTCGGAGAAGGAGTCCTCGGCCGCCGAGCGCGGGTTGCCCAGCACTCCCGGCAGCAGCCGGGCGACGGCCTCGACCATCACCAGGACCGCCGCCTCGCCGCCGACCAGCACGTAGTCGCCGATGCTGACCTCGTCGACGGGCATCCGGGCCGCGTAGTGGTCGACGACGCGCTGGTCGATACCCTCGTAGCGGCCGCAGGCGAACACCAGCCGCTCCTCCCCCGCCCAGGCCCGGGCGGTCGCCTGCGTGAACGGCCGGCCGGCGGGCGTCGGCACCACCAGCCGCGCGGACCCGTCGCCCAGCACCTCGTCGAGCGCCTCGCCCCAGACCTGCGGCTTCATCACCATGCCGGGCCCGCCGCCGTAGGGAGCGTCGTCGACGGCCTGGTGGACGTCGTGCGTCCAGTGCCGCAGATCGTGCACCCGGACGTCCATCAGGCCCTTCTCCACCGCCCGACCCAGCAGCGCCTCGCGCAGCGGGGCAAGGTAGCCCGGGAAGATGGTCACGACGTCGATCCGCACCGGGCGGATCCTGCCAAAGGGGAGGTGGCGAGGTGCCCACCGGCCTGTCCTCGCTGTGGTCCTCCGGCGGGCAGTGGTCGCTGGTCCTGCCGGTGCTGCTCGCGCTGATCCTCACCACGGTGATCGGACTGGAACGCGAGGCCGGCGCGAAGAGCGCGGGCCTGCGCACGCACACCCTGGTCGGGGTCGGCGCGGCGGTGTTCATGCTGGTCTCCAAGTACGGGTTCGCCGACCTGCTGAACACCTCGCACGTCGCCCTCGACCCGTCCCGGATCGGCGCCCAGATCGTGTCCGGCATCGGGTTCATCGGCGGTGGGCTGATCTTCGTCCGGCAGGACGTCGTCCGCGGCCTGACGACGGCGGCCACCGTCTGGCTCGCCGCCGGCATCGGCATGGCCTGCGGCGCCGGCCTGCCGGTGCTGGCCGTGGCCGCCACCGCCGGGCACTTCGTGGTCACCCGCGGCCTGCTGCCCCTGGCGCGGGCGACCCAGCGGCACCGCCGCGACCCCCCGGTGCTGCGGCTCCGATACGCCGACGGCCACGGCATCCTCCGCACGGTCCTGCACCAGTGCACGCAGCAGGGCTGGGCCGTGCAGGACCTCGCGATCGAGCGGGAGACCGTGAGCGACGACGGCGACCGGCTCGCCGCCGTGACCCTGCAGCTCACGGGCCGGGGCGATCTCGCCGGACTGGCCACCGCGCTCGCCGAGGTCGAGGGCGTCCGCTCGGCCCGCACCGGCTACGAGGACACCTTCGACGAGGAGGAGTGATCAGCCACTCGCCTCGCCGCGGCCGAGCTCCTCGACCGCCGTACGCATGTCGTCGAGCGTGACGCCACGGGCCGCGAGCAGCTCCCGCGCCCCGCCCTCGGCGTGGAGCAGGCCGAGGAGCACGTGCTCGCTGCCGATCTCCTTGTGCTTCAGCCGCAGCGCCTCGCGCAGCGACAGCTCCAGCGCCTTCTTCGAGGCGTCGTCGAACGGGATGTGGCCGAACATCCGCCGCTGCTTGCCGGCCCGGGTCCGGTCGAGCGCGCCCGGCCCGAAGGTCTCCTCCGCCTGCCGACGCACCTCGTCGAGGTCGATGCCCAGCAGGGCCAGCTTCTCCGCGTCGAGGGTCCTCTCCGCACGCGGGAGCCGCGTGATCTCCCCAGCCAGGTCGGCCCGCTCCACACCCGCCCGGCGCAGCAGCTCCGCGGCCGTCGACTCCGGCGTCGCGGGCGCGTCGTAGAGGCCGAGGAGCAAATTCTCGGTGCGGATCTGCGCCTGCCTGCGCTCGCGCGCGTCCTCCTGGGCCAGCACCACCGCGCGCCGGGCCGCCTGCGTGAACCGTTCGAACATCGTCGTCTCCCTCCAGCGTCCTAGTACCCGAGCCGCCGGTACTTCTTGTGCACCGCCTGCTTGCTCACCTGCAGCACCCCCGCGATCTGCGCCCAGGACCAGCCCTGGGCCCGCGCGTTGCCCACCTGCAGCTCCTCGAGCGACTCCTGCAGCGCCCGGAGCGCCGCCACCGCCGCCAGGCCGACGTGCGGGTCCTTGCTGGACGCCGCCGCGGCCACCGCCGTCGCATCTGTCATGCCGTCAACCTACGTTGACGGCGCGCACTTCGTCAACTTTGGTTGACGATAGCGGGGCGAGAAGGGCCCCGCCGCGGTGCGACGGGGCCTCTCGGGTCGGATCAGGCGCAGGTCAGGGGGTGTCGAGGTCCAACAGGCCCTCGGGCGGCGCGACGACCACGCGTCCGCCCTCGAGGTCGATCGTCGGGACGATCTCGGCGACGAAGGGGACCAGCGCGTCGGGCCGGCCCTCGCGGGCGACGGCCAGCAGGTCGCCACCCGGACCGAGGACGACCTCGCGGACGGTCCCGATCACGGTGCCGTCGGACAGCTCGGCGCGCAGACCCTCGAGCTGGTGGACGTGGAACTCCTCCGGGTCCTCCGGCGGGGCCAGCTCGGCGGTCGGCACCAGTAGCTGCGCGCCGCGCAGCTCCTCCGCCCCCGTGCGGTCCGGCGCCTCGCGGAAGCGGACGAGCAGCCGCCCGGAGTGGGGTCGGCTGCTCTCCACGGTCAGCGTCGCGTCCGGGGCGTCCCGCCGCCGGGCCCGCAGCACGGAGCCCGCGGCGAAGCGCTCCTCCGGTGAGTCCGTGCGCACCTCGACGGCCAGCTCACCGCGCAGGCCGTGGACCTTCGCGACGATCCCGACGAGGACGTCCCCGCCCCCGGGACCGGCCGTGGCCCGAGGGGCCGGCGCGGCCGGTCTACGGATGCCCGCCGACGCCCGCCGCGGGACCCCCGCAGGTGTCCTACCGGTCGGTGTCGACGACATCGACCCGCACACCCCGTCCGCCGATGCCCCCCATCACGGTGCGCAGCGCGGTGGCGGTACGCCCGCCGCGACCGATGACCTTGCCCAGGTCCTCGGGGTGCACCCGGACCTCCAGGGTCCGGCCCCGGCGGTTCGTGACGAGGTCCACCCGGACCTCGTCCGGGTGGTCGACGATGCCCCGGACCAGGTGCTCCAGGGCGTCCGCCAGCACGCTCACGACTCGGTCGACTCAGCCTCGTCGGCCTTGGGGGCCTCGTCGGCCTTCTCGGCCTTGGCGGCCTTCTTCTTCGGCGTGGTGGCCTCGGTGGTGGGCTCCTCGCCGGCGGCGGCGAGCGCGGCGTTGAAGCGCGCCAGCTTGTCCACCTTCTCCGGCTGCGGCTTCAGGGTGCCCTCGGCGCCCGGCAGACCGTTGAACTTCTGCCAGTCACCGGTGATCTCGAGCAGGTGCTGCACCGGCTCGGTCGGCAGCGCGCCGACACCCAGCCAGTACTGCGCGCGCTCCGAGTCGATCTCGATGAGGCTCGGCTCGTTCTTCGGGTGGTACTTGCCGATCGTCTCGATGGCGCGCCCGCTGCGGCGGGTGCGCGAGTCGGCGACGACGACGCGGTAGTACGGCTGACGGATCTTGCCCAGACGCATCAGCTTGATCTTGACGGCCACGCTTCTCGGTGCTCCTCGCGGATCGTGTGTGCTGCTCGTGAGTCAGCGCAGGACCGCGTGGGGGTACGGCTCGCTCACTCGACTGCTCCCGGCCGCGGCATCGGTAGAGGGCCGGCCACGGACCTGACGCACTATTCTGCCAGACGCCTACAGCGACGCGGGCACCCCTCCGGTCAGCGCGAGGGCCAGTCCGAGCGCCGGCAGCAGGTTGTTGACCTGGTGCGCCACGATGCTCGCCGGCAGCCGCCCGGTGAAGGCCCGGGCCAGCCCGATCGGCAGCGCCACGACCAGCAGCAACGGCGTGCGGGTCAGCTCGAAGTGGGCCATCGCGAACAGCAGCGTGGTGATGGCGAAGGCCACCCAGCGGTTCGCCCCGTGCTTGGTGACCGCGCCCCAGAGCAGCCCGCGGTAGACGATCTCCTCGCACACCGGTGCCACGAACGCGACCAGCACGAACACCCCGAGCGCGACCGGCCAGCCGACCCGGATGCCGTCGAACGCCTGACCGACGGCCGTGGTCGCGTTGTCCGGCCCGACGATCGCCACGTAGACCAGCGAGGCCGGCACGCTCACGACGAGGCCGCCGAGGCCCCACAGCAGGCCGGCGCCGATGTCCCGGGCGCTCCCGCGCAGCCCCAGGTCGATCCGCGGGCCGTTGCCGCGCACCCGGGTGACGAGCAGCGCCGTCCCGGCGGCCAGCAGGGTCGGCACCGACAACCCGAGGATCACCGCGGCGACCGACGGGCCCCCACGACCGGCCAGCAGGGCGGCGATGAGGAACGACGAGCCGAGGAACAGGACCTCGACCAGGACGTACGCCCCGATCCCCCAGCGGTGCGGGGGCGGGTCCAGGACGACCGGCGGCTCCGGCGCCCCCGCCGGGCCCTGCGGCTGCGCGTACTGGGGCAGCTCCTGCGGCGGCGCGGACGGGAACGGGCCGGTCGGCGGCGGGGCGGACGGCGGGTCCGGGGTCGAGTCGGGCTGGCCCACGATCACGACGCTACCCGCCGGGACCGCGCGCGGCCGCCCACCGGGTGCGGGATCCCCCGGTCAGTACCGCTGCCCGCGGAGCAGGACCAGCGCCGGGTCACGCAGGACCGCCGGGTTCCGCCGCGGGTCCTCCCGGTACACGACCAGGTCCGCCGGTGCGCCCGGCTCGAGCCCCGGCCGTCCCAGCCAGCGGCGGGCGGTCCAGGACGCGGCGCCCACGGGGTCGGGGTGGCCGGCCTGCCGGAGCGCCTCGACCTCGTCGGCGATCCGGCCGTGCCGGATGCCGCCCCCGGCGTCGGTCCCGGCGAAGACGGGGACGCCGGCGTCGATCGCCCGCCCGATCGTGTCCCGGGCGGTGCGGTGCAGCTCGCGCATGTGCTCGGCGTAGGCGGGGTACTTGGCGGCCTTGTCGGCGATCCCGGGGAAGGTGTCGACGTTGATCAGTGTGGGCACCAGCGCGGTCCCGCGGGCGGTCATCTCGGCGATGAGCTCGTCCGTGAGGCCGGTGCCGTGCTCGATGCAGTCGATCCCGGCGCCGATCAGCCCGTGCAGGGCCTCGGTGCCGAAGACGTGCGCGGTGACGCGGGCGCCGGCGGCGTGCGCGGCGTCGATCGCGGCCTTCAGCACCTCGTCGGACCAGAGCGGGGCGAGGTCGGCGTCGGCGCCCATCCCCCGGTCGATCCAGTCCCCGACGAGCTTCACCCAGCCGTCGCCCGCGGCGGCCTGCTCGGCGACGACCTCGGGCAGCAGGGCCGGATCGTCGAGGTCGATCGACAGGCCGGGGATGTACCGCTTGGGCCGGGCGAGGTGCCGCGCGGCGCGGATGATCTCCGGGAGGTCCTCGCGACCGCGCAGCGGCGTGGTGTCCGTGGGCGAGCCGCAGTCCCGCAGCAGCAGTGCGCCCGCCCCGCGCTCGGTGATCGCCTGCTGCTCGCACTCCGCGAGGTCGGCGGGTGCGCCACCGGTGGCGATGCCGACGTGGCAGTGGGCGTCGACCAGCCCGGGGAGGATGAACGGCGCGTCGACCGTCTCGGCGCCGGGCAGGGGCTCCGCGCTGACCCGGCCGGCGTCGTCGACGTACAGGTCCGTGCCACCGTCCGGCAGGACGGTGCCGCGCAGGTGCAGCACTACTTGCCCTTCTTGTTCCCGAAGTTCAGCTTCGAGGGGTCGAAGCCGGGCGGGAGCTGGTCGAGGCCGGGCGGCATCTGCTGCAGGCTGGGCGGCAGCTGCGAGAGGTCGGCGCCGAACGGGTTCGCCCCGGCGGGCTGGCGGTTCGGCCGGTTGCTCTTCTTGGCCTGCTTGGCCTTGCGCTTGTTCTTCGCCTGCTTGCGGGTGGCCGAGCGGCCGCCCCCGAACCCGAACTGGCCCGCCATCATCTTCATCTGCTTGCGGGCCTCGAAGAAGCGGTTGACCAGGTCGTTCACGTCCGAGACGGTGACGCCCGAGCCGTTCGCGATGCGCAGCCGCCGCGAACCGTTGATGATCTTCGGGTCGGCCCGCTCGGCCGGCGTCATGCCGCGGATGATCGCCTGCAGTTTGTCCAGCTGCCGGTCGTCGACCTGGGCGAGCGCTTCCTTCATCTGCGCCGAGTTGGCGCCGGGGAGCATGTTCAGGATGTTCCCGATCGGGCCCATCTTGCGGATGGCGAGCATCTGCTCGAGGAAGTCCTCCAGGGTGAGCTCACCCGTGGAGATCTTCTGGGCGGCCTTCTGCGACTGCTCCTCGTCGAAGACCCGCTCGGCCTGCTCGATCAGGGTGAGCAGGTCACCCATGCCCAGGATCCGGCTGGCCATCCGGTCCGGGTGGAAGACGTCGAAGTCCTCGAGCTTCTCGCCGTTCGACGCGAACAGGATCGGCTGGCCGGTGACCTCGCGGACCGACAGCGCGGCACCACCGCGGGCGTCGCCGTCGAGCTTGGTGAGCACGACCCCGGAGAAGCCCACGCCGTCCCGGAACGCCTCGGCCGTGGCCACCGCGTCCTGACCGATCATCGCGTCGACCACGAACAGGGTCTCGTTCGGCTGCACCGCGGCCTTGATGTCGCTGGCCTGCTGCATCAGCTCGGCGTCGACACCCAGGCGGCCCGCGGTGTCGACGATGACGATGTCGTACTGCTTCTCGCGGGCGAAGGCCACACCGCGGCGCGCGACGTCGACGGGGTCGCCGACGCCGTCGCGCTGCGCGCCGCCCGGCTGTGTCTGATCACCGGTCGCTGACGCGCCCGGATGCGGCGCGAAGGTCGGCACCCCGGCGCGCTCGCCGACGATCTGCAGCTGGTTCACGGCGTTGGGCCGCTGGAGGTCGCAGGCGACCAGCAGCGGGGTGTGGCCCTGGTCCTTGAGGTGGCGGGCCAGCTTGCCGGCGAGGGTCGTCTTACCGGAACCCTGGAGACCGGCGAGCATGACGACGCTCGGCGGCTCCTTGGCCAGCGCGATGCGGCGGGTCTCGCCGCCGAGGATCCCGATGAGCTCCTCGTTGACGATCTTGACGACCTGCTGCGCCGGGTTCAGCGCCTGGGAGACCTCGACGCCCTTCGCCCGCTCCTTGATCCGGGCGATGAAGGACCGCACGACCGGCAGCGCGACGTCGGCCTCGAGCAGCGCGATGCGGATCTCGCGCGCCGTGGTGTCGATGTCGGCGTCGGACAACCGGCCCTTGCCGCGCAGGTCGCGCAGCGCTCCGGAGAGGCGGTCGCTCAGGGTGTCGAACACCCCAGCGAGTCTACGTGGCCGCCGGTGGTGAACGCAGACCCCTGCTCCGGCCCCGGTTCCCGCGAGTCGCGCCCGGGACCCTCGAGTCGGGCCCTGACCCCCGCGAGTCGGGCCCTGACCCCCGCGAGTCGGGCCCTGGCCCCCCGCGAGTCGCGAGCTTCGGCAACGCGAGTCGCGAGTTCCGGTATCGCGAGTCGGAACCTTCGGTAACGCGAGTCGGGAGCTTCGGTAACGCGAGTCGGGAGCTTCGGTAACGCGAGTCGCGAGTTCCATCCCCGTGACTCGGCAGTCCCGAGCGGCGAATGTGCGATTCAGGGAGTCACGGCGAGCCCGCGGGCCGCGGTGGGCCGGTCGAGCGAGATCGTCCGCGCCCACGGCTCCCCCAAGGTGCCCGCACGGATCCCGGCGGCGACGCCGTCGGCCCGGCGGACGTGCCGGGCGAAGGACCGGCTCTGGATGACGCGACCGCGGTCGGTCTGCCCGCGCAGCGCCTCCTCGGGCGCCGCGTCGATCCAGACGAGGTACGCCGCACGGCCGGTGAGCCGGGCCAGCCCGCGGACCAGACGCCGGAGCCGGGGCGAGGTCGCCGGCAGATGGACGACGACGACGCGCGCAGGCCCCGTCGCCACGAGCACCGCGGCGGCGCGGTGCAGGAGGTGCACCAGGGCGCGGATCCGGGGATACGGCACGCCGGGCAGGACGCGGGTCAGCAGGTCACGGTGGGTCTCGGAGTCGAGCACCCGCACCCCCGGCCGCCGCGGCAGGCGCCGCAGGAGCGTGCTCTTGCCGGCTCCCGGCACGCCCGCGACCAGCACCAACGCGCGGCCCGGCACCACCAGTCGCGTCGGCGCGGGGGCACCTCCCGCGGCGAGCCCGGGGCCCGACGGGAGCGGCAGCGGGCGGGGCGGGGTGTCGCCAGGCACGGTCGCGAGGGTCATGGGCACCCAACGTCCGGTTCCGCCGGTTCGTTCCGCCCGCCCGGTTCTCCACAGCCACACCACAGGTTCCCGGCCCACGGCCCGCCGGGGATCGCACACGTTCGGCCGCCCGGAACCGCCGACTCGCAGGGACAGAACTCGCGACTCCCGCTGCACACGCTCCCGACTCGCAGAAGCCCACAGCGCGACTCGCGGAAACCCACAGCGCGACTCGCGGACTCGCGGGAGGGGGTGGTTACAGGGCGTCGACGCCGCGCTCGCCGGTGCGGACGCGGACGATCGTCTCGACCGGGGTGACCCACACCTTGCCGTCGCCGATCTTGCCGGTGCGGGCGGCGCCGACCAGGGCGTCGACGACCCGGTCGGCGATCGCGTCGTCGACCACGACCTCGACCCGGATCTTGGGCACGAAGTCGACGGCGTACTCCGCGCCCCGGTAGACCTCGGTGTGGCCCTTCTGCCGGCCGAAGCCCTGCACCTCGGTCACGGTCATGCCCAGGACCCCGAGCTGCTCGAGCGCCTCCTTGACGTCGCCGAGCGCGAACGGCTTGACGATCCCCGTCACCAGCTTCATGTCCAGTTCCTCTCCGGTCCCGAGCCGCGGGTGCGCAGCGGCGAGTACTCGTAGGCGCTCTCGGCGTGCTCGGCCTCGTCGATCCCGGCGGTCTCGACGTGCTCCGGCACCCGGAACCCGACGGTCCGCCGGACCAGCCAGGCGAGCACCGCGCTGCCGACGAAGGCCCATCCTGCCGCGACCATGATCGCGACCACCTGCGAGCCGAGCAGACCGAACCCCCCGCCGTAGAACAACCCGTTCCGGCCGGCCGGGTTCACCGCGTCGGTCGCGACGAGGCCGGTGAGGAAGAGCCCGACCATGCCGCCGACCCCGTGGATGGCGACGACGTCGAGCGAGTCGTCGTAGCCCAGCCGGTACTTGAGCCGGATCGCCAGCTGGCAGACCACGCCCGCCGCGACCCCGATCAGCAGCGCGCCGAAGGTGTCGACGTACCCGCAGGCCGGCGTGATGCCCACCAGCCCCGCGACGGCGGCGGACGCGCCGCCGAGGCTGGTGGGCCGGCCGTCGAGCCGGTGCTCGAGCGCCAGCCACGCGACGACCGCGGCGGCGGCCGCGGTCATGGTCGTGACGAAGGCGTTGCTCGCCACCGCCCCGGCGGCCAGGGCGGACCCGGCGTTGAAGCCGAACCAGCCGAACCACAGCAGGCCCGCGCCCAGCAGCACGAACGGCAGGTTGTGCGGGCGCATCGGCTCGTGCGGCCAGCCCCGCCGCTTCCCCAGCACCAGCGCGAGGGCCAGTGCCGAGGCCCCCGAGTTGACCTCCACGGCGGTCCCGCCGGCGAAGTCCAGGGCGTGCAGGGTGTTGGCGAGCCAGCCGCCCTTCTCGGAGACCGCGCCGTTCACGGCGAAGATCCAGTGCGCGAGCGGCACGTAGACGACGAGGGTCCAGCCGGCCACGAAGAGCGTCCACGGCCAGAAGCGCGCCCGGTCGGCGATGGCTCCGGACAGCAGCGCCCCGGTGATCACCGCGAACATCAGCTCGAACATCGCGAAGGCCTGCACCGGCACCCCGCCGACCACGACGTGGACCTGGCGCAGCCCCGCGAACTCGAACCCGCCGATCAGCCCGGCGTGCGAGTCGCCGAACACCAGCGAGAACCCGAACAGCACCCACACCAGCCCGATCACGCCCAGGCTGACCAGCGACATCATCATCATGTTGAGCACGCTGCTGGCGCGGACCATGCCGCCGTAGAAGAACGCCAGACCCGGCGTCATCAACATGACCAGCGCCGCGCAGCCCAGCACGTACGCCGTGTTCCCGGTGTCCATCACGCTCCTCGCCGTCGGCCCGGTGCATGATCTGCACCCCGTGTTTCCGCGAGGTTTCGTGGCGTTACGAGGGCATGAAGGGACCGCGGCTCAGCGTTTCGGGGAGGTTGCGCGCGCCTTTCCCGCCGCGGCGAGCACCGCCTGCTCGATGCGCCGCCGGTCGGTCCGGGGCACCTGCCCGTCGGGGCCGTGGCCGGACACCCCGAACGAGTCGACGACCGACGCGCCGAGCGTCGCCACCCGGGCCCACCGGATGTCGAGCCCGGACTCCTCCAGCGCGCCGGCGACGCGGTGCAGCAGCCCGATCCGGTCCTGCCCCCGCAGCTCGACGACGACGGCGCCGGTCGCCTCGTCGTCGAACCACAGCACGCGGGGCGGGACGGTCCGCTCGACGGCCTCGGTGGTCGGGGCGTAGTCGCGCTCCTTGCGGGCCAGCGCCTCGGCGAGCCCGAGGCTGCCGTCGAGGACCCGGCCGAGGTCGTGCCGCACGACGGCCGGGTCGGGCAGGCCGCCGAAGCGCGGCGACACCGCGAAGCTCGACACGGCGACCGGGCCCTCGGTCGTGACCGAGGCCGCGTGCACCACCAGCGAGTGCAGCGCCAGCACACCGGCGGCGGCGGACAACACCCCCGGGCGGTCCGGGGCCCCGATCACGACGGTGGCCAGGTCGTGCTCGGAGATCAGCCGCAGCTGCGGCTTCCCCTCCTTCTCGACGCCGGCGACCACCTCGGCCGCGGCCTGCTCAGCGGTGTCGGCGATCCGGACCGGCTCCGGCGGCGGCTCGCCGATCATCAGCGCGCGGACCCGCCCGCTGAGGTCCCGGACGAGCGCGCGTTTCCACGGGCTCCACACCCCGGGCCCGGTGGCCAGCGAGTCGGCCTCGGCCAGGGCGTCGAGCAGGTCGAGCAGCAGCGGGTTCCCGCCGAGCGTCTCGACGATCCGGGCGAGCGTGGCCGCGTCGTCGAGGTCGCGGCGGGTCGCGGTGTGCGGCAGGAGCAGGTGGTGGCGGACCATCGCGCCGAGCGTCTCGACGTCGTGTTCGCCGAAGCCGAGCCGTCGCCCGATCTGCAGCGCGAGCGACTCCCCCACCTCGGAGTGATCGCCGCCGCGGCCCTTGCCGATGTCGTGCAGCAGGGCCCCGACCAGCAACAGGTCCGGGCGCGAGACGCGAGTGGTCAGCGTGGCGGCCTGCGCGCAGGTCTCCACGAGGTGCCGGTCGACGGTCCACATGTGCGCCCGGTCCCGCGGCGGCAGGTCGCGCACCGCGCCCCACTCGGGGAACAGCCGGCCCCACAGCCCGGTCCGGTCCAGCGCCTCGATCACGTCGATCATGCCCTCGCCCGTGCCGAGCAGGGACAGCAGCTCGCCGAGGGCGGCCCGGGGCCAGGGTTCGCGCAGCTCGGGGGCCGTCTCGGCCAGCCGGTGCAGGGTGCCGGCGGCGATCGGCAGCCCGGTGCGCGCGGCCGTGGCGGCGACACGCAGCACGAGGGCGGGATCGCGGTGGGCGGCGGCGTCGCGGGCGAGGGTGACCTCTCCCGCGTGCTCGACGACCCCGGAGTCGAGCGGGCGCCGCACGGGCGCGCGGCGCAGCGCGGCGAGCCCGCGACGCGGCAGCGCGGCCCTGGCGGCCCGCAGCCCGACCTCGGCGGAGAAGGCGACGGCCCGCGCCGCCCCGGAGACCGCCCGGGCCAGGTCGAAGCGGTCGCCGAGCTCGAGGGTCGCGGCGATCTCGTCGGCGTCCTGGGCGCGCAGCACGTCGCGCGTGCGGCCGGCGATCCGGTGCAGCTCGGTGCGCACGTCGAGCAGCAGCATCCGGGCCTCGGTGACCTCGCCGGAGGGCCGGTCGACCAGCTGGGCGGCGGCCAGATGGTCGAGGAGCTGGACGTCGCGCAGCCCGCCGTGCCCGGACTTGAGGTCGGGCTCGATGCGGTGCGCGACGTCGCCGACCTTGGCCCAGCGCTCCCGGGCGGAGTCGGCGATCTCGTCGAAGCGGTTGCGCATGCCGGCCCGCCACGCCTGCCGGACCGCCTGCTTGACCTTCTCCGACAGCGCCGCGTCGCCGGCGATGTGCCGCAGCTCGAGCAGCCCGTAGGCGGCCCGCAGGTCGGTCGCCGCCACTTGGACCGCCTGGCCCGGCGTGCGGACGGAGTGGTCGAGCCCGATGCCGGCGTCCCACAGCGGGTACCAGAGCTGCTCGGCGAGCCGGTCGACGTCCTTGCGCCCGTCGTGCAGCAGCACGAGGTCGAGGTCGGAGTACGGGGCGAGCTCGCGCCGCCCGAGCGCCCCGACCGCGACCAGCGCCGCGCGGTCCGTGATGCCGATCGCCGCAGACCGCGACGACAGCCAGAAGTCGTGCAGGTCGACCAGCGCCGTCCGCAATGCGTCGGGGGCCAGCCGCCGCCGCCCGTTCTGGCGGTCCAGCAGCACGGCCTTCGCGCGGACGAGGTCCTCCGCCGAGCCGGCGGCCGGTCCCGCCCCTGATCCCGGACTCGATCCCCGACCTGATCCCACTGCCGTCACCGACTCGCCCTCGTTCTCGCCGGCGTGCGGCCGGCTCCGTTCCACCCTGCCTGGGGCGTCCCCGACCCCCGGTGCCACCGCCACGAGCCTCACCGCGCGTCCGGGCCCCGCTCCCCGGTCCGCACCGTCGGCACGAACTCCCTCCGGCGGTCGGCGCCGCGGTGGGCCCCGGTCCGTCCCCGCTGCGGGCCGGTCGCCTCGACGACGGTCGTCCCGGCCACGGCCAGCCGGTCGGGGCGGGCCCGCACGTCGTCGGGCGTGAAGGGGGTGGCGTTCGCGCGCACGCGCATCATCCCGGTTCTCCGATCGGTGGTGGGTCGGTCGGACCGACGGCACCCGCCCGGGCCCACGAAGGGGACGGGACGGGAGGAACCAGACCTCGTCGCGAGACGCCGGAGGCCCGCCGTGCCCCCTGGCACGACGGGCCCCGCCCGATCGGGCGAGTGCCGTCGGCGCTCCGTCAGACCGCGTCGTTCCCGCGCTCGCCGGTGCGGACCCGGATCACGGTGTCGACCGGGGCGACCCAGACCTTGCCGTCGCCGATCTTGCCGGTGCGCGCGGCCTCGACGACCGCGTCGACCACCTTGTCCGCGAGGGCGTCGTCCGCGACGACCTCCACCCGGACCTTCGGCACGAAGTCCACGGAGTACTCCGCACCCCGGTAGACCTCGGTGTGGCCCTTCTGCCGGCCGTAGCCCTGGACCTCGGAGACGGTCATCCCGAGGACCCCGATCTGCTCGAGGGCGGCCTTGACGTCCTCCAGCACGAACGGCTTGACGATGGCGGTGATCAGCTTCACGGCTCAGCTCTCCTTGCCTGCGGCGACGTGCGCGACCGCCTGCGGGGTGGCGGCGTCCGGACGCGGGGTGCCCGCGACGACCCCGGCCAGTCGGTGGCTGGAGAAGTCGTAGGCGGTCTCGGCGTGCTCGGTCTCGTCGATGCCGGTCGCCTCGTCCTCGGGGCTGATCCGGATCCTGCCGCGGAAGACCGCCTTGACGACCAGCGCGATGACGAAGGTCAGGACGCCCGAGTAGACGAGCACCGCGAGGGCGCCGACGATCTGGCGCCACAGCTGGTCGAACCCGCCGCCGTAGAACAGGCCCGCGACGCCCGCCGGGGAACCCGGGTCGGCGAAGAAGCCGATCAGGATGGTGCCGGCCAGACCACCGACGAGGTGGACGCCGACGACGTCGAGCGAGTCGTCGTAGCCGAAGCGGAACTTCAGGCCGACGGCCAGGGCGCACAGGGCCGAGGTGATGGCGCCCAGCGCGATCGCGCCCATCGGCGAGACCGACGAGCAGGCCGGGGTGATCGCGACCAGGCCGGCGACGACACCGGAGGCGGCGCCGAGGCTGGTGGCCTTGCCGTCGCGGATCCGCTCGACGAGCAGCCAGGCGAGCATCGCGGCACAGGTGGCGACGATCGTGTTGACCATGGCGAACGCGGCGGTGCCGTTGGCGCCGAGGGCCGAACCGGCGTTGAAGCCGAACCAGCCGAACCACAGGATGCCGGCGCCGAGCATGACCAGCGTCAGGTTGTGCGGGCGCATGGGCTCGCGCGGCCAGCCGCGGCGCTTGCCGACGACGATCGCGAGCGCCAGGGCCGCGATACCGGCGTTGATGTGGACCGCGGTGCCACCGGCGAAGTCGATCGCCTTGAGGGAGTTGGCGATCCAGCCACCGAGGACCGAGCCGTTGCTGGAGTCGAACGCGAAGACCCAGTGTGCGACCGGGAAGTAGACGATGGTGGCCCAGATGCCGGCGAAGAGCAGCCACGCGCCGAACTTCATGCGGTCGGCCACCGCGCCGGAGATCAGGGCGACGGTGATGATCGCGAACGTGGCCTGGAAGCCGACGAACGCCAGCGCCGGGATCGACCCGGAGAGGACGTACGAGGAGTCGGCGACGCTCGAGGAGTACGACCCCACGAACAGGCCCTTGAGGCCCCAGGCCTCGGTCGGGTTGCCGAGCAGCCCGCCGCCGACGTCGTTGCCGAACGCCGTCGAGTAGCCGTAGAGCACCCACAGGACGCCGATGAGGCCCATCGAGGACAGGCTCATCATCATCATGTTGAGGACGCTCTTGCTACGGACCATGCCGCCGTAGAAGAACGCGAGCCCAGGCGTCATGAACAGCACCAGCGCGGTGCTGGCGAGCATCCACGCGGTATCGCCGCTGTTGAACGCGTCCACGGATCTCCCTCCCGTTCGTGTCCGCACCCTCGGTGCGGCAGATGCCGGAATAATCGGAGCGGGATGTTTCCGGGGAGATCGCACTGTGTTTCCGGGGGATGAACCCCGGGCCGGTGCGGGTTACATCCAGGTTTCTGATCCTGGCCGTGGCGGTTCGTACGCGCAGCGTGACGACGACGGGGCCCTCGCGTGCCCTTCGCGCCGGGGACGTCACCGATCGTGATCATCCCCGGCGCGGGTCGCCCGGGTCGCCGGGAGCCGGGGGATCAGCCCAGGAGGGCGTCGACGAAGGCCTTCGGCTCGAACGGGGCCAGGTCGTCCGGGCCCTCGCCGAGGCCCACGAGCTTCACCGGCACGCCGAGCTCGCGCTGCACGCGGAAGACGATGCCGCCCTTCGCCGTGCCGTCGAGCTTGGTCAGCGCGATGCCGGTGACCTTGACGACCTCGCCGAACACGCGGGCCTGGATCAGGCCGTTCTGGCCGGTCGTGGCGTCGAGGACGAGGATCACCTCGTCCACCTCGGCCTGCCGCTCGACGACGCGCTTGACCTTGCCCAGCTCGTCCATCAGGCCGGTCTTGGTGTGCAGCCGGCCCGCGGTGTCGAGGATGACGGCGTCGGCGCCGTCCGCGGTGCCGCGCTTGACCGCGTCGAACGCGACCGCGGCCGGGTCGGCCCCCTCGGGACCGCGGACGACGGCGGCACCGGCCCGCTCGCCCCACGTCGTCAGCTGCTCGGCGGCGGCGGCGCGGAAGGTGTCCGCCGCGCCCAGGACGACGTGCCGGCCGCCCGCGACCAGAACGCGGGCCAGCTTGCCGGTGGTGGTCGTCTTGCCCGTGCCGTTGACGCCGACGACGAGCAGGACGCCCGGGCGCCCGTCGTGCGGCAGCGCGCGGATCGAGCGGTTCGCGTCGGTCTCGAGGGCCTCGGTGAGGACGTCGCGGAGCAGCTGGCGGGCCTGGTCCGGGGTGCGGACGGCGCGGCGGGCGAGCTCGTCGCGCAGGGTCTCGACGAGCTCGACGGTCATCTCCGGGCCCAGGTCGGCCTGCAGGAGGGTGGCCTCGACGTCCTCCCACGACTCCTCGTCGAGCTCGCCGCCGCCGAGCAGGCCGAGCAGGCTCTGGCCGAACGCGGAGCGGGAGCGGGAGAGGTTGCCGCGCAGCCGCTCGAGGCGGCCCTCCGCGGGGGCGATCTCCTCGGTGGGGGTGGGCGGCGCGGTCGACGGTGCGGTCGACGGCGTGGTGGACGGGGCCGTGGGTGCCGGCGCGGTCGCGGCGGGCGGAGCCGGCGGGGCGTCGGCGGTGGGCGCAGTGGTCGGCGCCGTGGTGGGCGCGGTGCGCTTCGCGGGCGGGGCCTCAGTGGTGCGCTGCGCGGGCGGGGCTTCCGTGGTGCGCTCCGCGGGCGGGGCCTCGGTGGTGCGCTCCGCGGGTGGGGCCTCGGTGGGGCGCTCCGCGGGTGGGGCCGTCGGAGCAGCGGCCGAAGCGGCGGCTGCGGCGGCGGCCGCGGCTGCGGCGCCGGTGGCGGCCGGAGAAGTCGGGCTCTCGGTCGCGGGGGCCTCGGGGGTCGGAGCCTCGGGGGCGCGGACCTCGAGCGGCGCCTCGGTCGTCGGGGCCTCCGTCGCCGGAGCCCCAGGGGTCGGGGCCTCGGGTGCCGGGGCGGTGGGCGCCGCGGCGGTCGGGATGCCCTTCGGCGGGGTGGCGGTGTCCGGGGCCGTGACGGCGGGGATGCCGTCCGGCGGGGTGCGCGCCTCGGTCGCGGTGCCTCCCGTGGGGAGGCCGCGGGGCGGCGTGCGGACGTCGTCGGCGGTGCCGGTGAGCTCGTCGCCGGGCGGCCGCTCCGTGGGCGGTGTGGGCGCGGACGGCGCAGCGGGCTCCGCGGTCGCGGCAGCGGGCTCCGCGGTCGCGGCGCGGTCGGCCGGCGCCTCCTCCTCGGCCGGGGCGGCCGGCGGCGCGACGGGCGGGGCGGTGTCCGTCGGCGCGGTCCCGGTCGGCACGGTCGACGCAGGTGGGGTGGTCGGCGCGGCCTCGGTCGGGATGGTCGGCGCTGGCGGGGTGGTCGGCGCGGCCTCGGTCGGCGTGGTCGGCGCAGGCGGTGCGGGCGGCGCGGCGGTCCCCGCAGCCGTGTCCGGGGCCGCGGTCTCGGGTGCCTCCTGCTGCGCCTCGTCGGGTGCGGTCGGTGCAGTCGGCGCAGTCGGCGCGGTCGGCGCAGCCGGGGCGGTCGGCGCAGCCGGGGCGGTCGGCGCAGCCGGGGCAGACGGGGCGGTCGGCGCCGCCGGGGCAGACGGGGCGGTCGGCGCCGCCGGGACGGACGGGGCGGTCGGCGCCGCCGGGGCGGACGGAGCGGTCGGCGCCGCGGTCGCAGCGCCCCCGTCCGCGGACGGGCGCTCCGGCGCCTCCTCGGGCGCCTTCTCCTTCTCCTTCGCAGGCGCCGAGGCGGCGGCTGCGGCGGCAGCCCCTCCGGCCAGCGCGGCTCCCCCAGCTGCCGCCGCGGCACCGCCTCGGCGCCGCGGCTCGGGCTCCCGCTCCCGCGCGGGGGGCAGCAGGTCGGGTCCGGGCTCCGCGCGCGGGGGCAGCGTCGGCGTGCCGGTCCCGGCCCCGCTGCCGGCGGAGAAGTCGAAGCCCCCGCTGGCCTTGTAGGTGTTGCCCTGCCTGGGCTTCTCCTCGCCGGGCGGGGTCTCTAGCTCCTCGGGCTCGCGCAGGCTGATCCTGCGTCTGCGGCTGATCGTGAGGCCGGCGACCAGGGCGATCAGCACGACCACCGCGATCACGACCACGATGATCCAGAGGGTCTGCGTCGTCACACCCCCAGCCTGTCACGAGCCGCCCGACCCCACCGGCCGCGGTCGGCGAACCGCCCGGCGGCGCCGCTCAGGGGGCGCTCAGGAGGCCGGCCGCAGCCGCTGCGAGATGACCGTCGTGATGCCGTCGCCGCGCATCGAGACGCCGTAGAGGGCGTCGGCGACCTCCATGGTCGGCTTCTGGTGCGTGATGACGATGAGCTGCGAGGTGGCCCGCAGCTCCTCCATCAGCGAGATGAGCCGGCGGAGGTTGGCGTCGTCGAGGGCGGCCTCGATCTCGTCGAGCACGTAGAAGGGCGACGGCCGGGCCCGGAAGATCGCGACCAGCAGCGCCATCGCGGTCAGCGAGCGCTCCCCGCCGGAGAGCAGCGACAGCCGCTTGACCTTCTTGCCCGGCGGGCGGGCCTCCACCTCGATGCCGGTGGTCAGCATGTCCGAGGGGTCGGTGAGCACCAGTCGACCGTCGCCGCCGGGGAAGAGCGTGGCGAAGACGGTCTCGAACTCCCGCGCCACGTCCTCGTACGCCTGCGTGAAGACCTCGAGGATCTTGTCGTCGACCTCACGGACCACGGTGAGCAGGTCGCGGCGGGTGTTCTTGAGGTCCTCCAGCTGGGTGGAGAGGAAGGTGTAGCGCTCCTCCAGCGCCGCGAACTCCTCCAGCGCGAGCGGGTTGACCTTGCCGAGCAGGGCCAGGTCCTTCTCGGCGCGCTTCGCGCGGCGTTCCTGCGCGGCGCGGTCGTAGGGCATGGCCGGCGGGGCGACGACGTCCTCGCCGCGCTCCTTCGCCGCCTCGTACTCCGCGACCTCGGCCGGCGACGGCGGCACCCCGACCGACGGCCCGTACTCGGCGATCAGGTCGTCGACGGCGATGCCGTGGTCGGCCAGCGCCTTCTCGGTGAGCTGCTCGAGCCGCAGCCGGGACTGGGCGCGGGCCACCTCGTCCCGGTGCACCGCGTCGACCAGCTTGTCGAGCAGCCCGGACAGCCGTCCGGTGGTGGCGCGGGCCTCGGTCAGCGCGGCCTCTCGCTCGGCGCGGGCCGCGGCGACCTCGTCCCGCTCGGCGGCGGCGGAGGCCAGGGACACCTCGATCCGTTCCAACGCTCGGGCCCCGGCCCCGACCACAAGGTCCGCGACGGCGGCGCTGCGCTCCCGCTCGCGTCGCGCGGCCTCCGCGCGCGCCCGGGCCTGCCGTTCCGACGACGCCTGCCGGCGCAGCGAGTCCGCCTTGCCGGCGATCGCCCGGGCCCGCTCCTCGGCGGTGCGCAGCGCGAGCCGGCACTCCACCTCCTCGGACCGGGCCTCGGCCAGCCGCTCGGCGGCGGTGTCGCGGACCTCGGTGTCCGGCTCGTCGTCGACCGGCTCGCCCTCGGCGACCAGCAGCTGCTGCTCCGCCGCCTCCAGCGCGAGCAGCGACTCCGACCGGCGGGCCTCCACGGCGTCCCGCCGCTGGCGCAGCCGCTGGGCCTCCTGCTCGGCGGACCGGACGACCTGCTCCAGCCGCCCGAGCTGGTTGCCCGCGGCCGCACGCCGCTGCTCGGCGGCCCGGCGCTCGGCGGTGGCGGCGTCGACGTCGGCCTTGCGGGCGGCCTCCTCCGCCCGCGCGCCGTCGAGGGCGGGGCGCAGGCGGGCGAGCTCGGCGTCGTTCGCGTCCCGGGCGGCGACGGCCTCGTCGACGGCGGCCTGCACCTCCAGCGCGCTGGACCCGCCGCCCGAGCCGCCGCGCGCCCGGAAGGCCTCCAGCACGTCCCCCTCGGGCGTGACGGCAACGAGGCCGGCCTCCGCCCCGGTCCGGGCCTCGTCGAGGGATCCGACCAGCACGACGCGCTCGAGCAGCGACGCGACGGCGGGCGCCAGCGGCGCCGGGGCGCGCACGGCATCCACCGCCCACCGCCCGACGGGCGCGGCCCCGTGGCCGCCGCCGGACCGGGCCGCGGAGACCTCGACGAGCCCCGCGCCGGCGCCGCCCGCTCCTCCGCCCACCAGCAGCGTCGCGGACCCGTGGTTGCCCGACCGCAGCTCCCGCAGCGCCTCGACCGCAGCGCCGGCGGACTCCACCGCGACCCCCCCGGCCAGCTCGCCGAGCACGGCGGCGACCGCGGTCCGGGCCGCGGGCTCGACCTCCACCAGCTCCGCGACGGCGCCGAGGACCCCGTCCCGCTCCCCGGACAGCAGTGCACCGCTGCCGTCCTTGCGGGCGAGACCGACGGACAGCGCGTCGACCCGCGCCCGCCAGTGCGCCCGCTGCTGCTCCAGCTCGCGCTCCCGGGCGACCAGCTCGCGCACCCGCTCCGCCGCCGACTCCTGCGCCTCGGCGGCGGACTCCACCCGCGCGGCCAGCTCGCCCGAGTCGGCCTCGTCGAGCACGCCGAGCTCCTCGCGCGCGGCCTCCAGCTCCTCGGCCGCGGCGACGATCCGGGCCTCGGCCTCGCCGAGTGCCTCGGACAGCCGCTCGATCTCCTCGGCCGTGGCGGCCGCGCCGCTGCGCAGCGCCTCGGCCTTGCCCGCGAGCGTCGCGAGGCCCGCCTTGCGGTCCGCGATCGCCCGGACGGCCGCCATGTGGGCGCGTTCGGCGGCCTGCAGGGTGCGCTCGTGCTCGGCGCGCTCCTCCAGCACCTCGGCCAGCCGCTGCCGGGCCTCGACCACGGCCGCGACCAGCTCCTCCTCCTGCTCGGCGACGAGGTCGGCCTCGGCGTCGAGCTCGTCCGGGTCCCGGCCCGGGGTGCGCTCGGCCGCGTCGGAGGCCAGGTGCCGGGCTCGCTCCTCGGCCAGCCGCACGGTGCCGCGCAACCGCTCGGCCAGCGACGACAGGGAGTACCAGGTGTCCTGCGCCCGCTGCAGCCGCGGCGCGTCGGCGGCCAGCGCCTCCTCCAGCTCCCCCTGCCGCGCGCGGGCGACGTCGAGCTGCTCGGCGACCTCGGCCCGCCGCTGCCGGGCCTGCTGCTCGTCGGCCTCCTCGCGGGCCAGCGCGTCCCGCAGGGTGACGATGTCGTCCGCCGCGAGCCGGATCCGCGCGTCGCGCAGCTCGGCCTGCACCTGCTGCGCCTTGCGCGCGATCTCCGCCTGCCGGCCCAGCGGCTTGAGCTGGCGGCGCAGTTCGGCGGTGAGGTCGGTGAGCCGGGTGAGGTTGGCCTGCATCGCGTCGAGCTTGCGGAGCGCCTTCTCCTTGCGCTTGCGGTGCTTGAGGACGCCGGCGGCCTCCTCGATGTAGGCGCGCCGCTCCTCCGGCTTGGACCGCAGGATCGCGTCGAGCTGGCCCTGCCCGACCACGACGTGCATCTCCCGACCGATGCCCGAGTCCGAGAGCAGCTCCTGGATGTCGAGCAGCCGGCAGGAGCTGCCGTTGATCTCGTACTCGCCCGCCCCGTCGCGGAACATCCGGCGCGTGATCGAGACCTCGGAGTACTCGATCGGCAGGGCGCCGTCGGAGTTGTCGATGGTCAGCGTGACCTCCGCGCGCCCGAGCGGCTGCCGCCCGGACGTGCCGGCGAAGATCACGTCCTCCATCTTCCCGCCGCGCAGCGCCTTGGCCCCCTGTTCGCCGAGCACCCAGGAGATCGCGTCGACGACGTTGGACTTGCCGGAGCCGTTCGGCCCCACCACGCAGGTGATCCCCGGTTCCAGGCGCAGCGTCGTGGCCGAGGCGAAGGACTTGAAGCCCTTCAGCGTCAGGCTCTTGAGGTGCACGGCGGCGGTCTCCGGGGTGTCTCGGGGGTGAGCGGAGCGTACCGGCCGGCACCGACGGCCCCCGGGCCCGCGCAGGTGCGGGCCCGGGACGGGTCGGGAGCGGGACGGATCAGGGAGCGGTCGCCGCGTTCACGAGCCAGCGCACCCCGTACCGGTCGGTCACCATGCCGAAGAGGTCGCCCCACATCTGCTTCTCGAAGGGCACCTCGACCACACCGCCCTCCGCGAGACCGGCGAACCAGCCCTCGAGCTTGCCCTGCTCGTCCCCGGAGAGGCTGACCGAGACCGCCGAGCGGCCCGCCGCCCGCTCGGGGTCGCCGTCGGAGGCCATGAGGACGAACCCGTCCGGCGTGGTGAGCATGGCGTGCATGACGCCCTCCGGCGGCGGGACGGGCCCCTCGGCGCCCATCTCCCCGAAGGTGCTGATCTGCAGCTCGCCGCCGAGGACGGAGCGGTAGAACTCCATGGCCGCGCGGGCCTCGGTCTCGAAGCTCAGGTAGGGGTTCAGCCGGACGGTCATGCGGTGCTCCCTCGTCGTGGTGTGGATCGGACCGTAGCCCCGGGGACCGACGAGAAGGGGACGCGCCGCCCGCGGTCAGGCCTCGACGAACCCGTCGAACCCGCCCTTCGGGTCGCCCCACTGCTCGACGACCTCCTCGACCCGGCCCGGCGTCCCTTCGCCGCGCAGCAGGCCCAGCAGCCGCTCGCACCGCTCCCGCTCACCCTCCGCGACCACGGCGACCCGGCCGTCGGCGAGGTTGCGGGCCTGCCCGACGAGCCCGAGCTCGAGCGCACGCGACCGCGTCCACCAGCGGAAACCCACGCCCTGCACCCGGCCCCGCACCCACGCGGTGAGCCGAACGGTCGAATCGTCGTTGCTGCTCATCGCCTTGCTACGTTACCGGGCCGTGACCGGTCCGGTGCCCCGCACACGGGCGCTCCCCCTCCTGGCCGGGCTCGCCCTCGGGGCGCTGCTCGCGGCCCTCGGCGTCACGGCCGTCGTGCCCGACGCCTGGTCCGTCGCGCTCGCCGGGGACGTCTCCCCCGACCCCGGCCCGGCTCCCGCCACGGCCACCCTCACCCCCGCCGCCGGGCCGGCCCCGCCCGCGGGCACGCCGTTCGCGGCCCCGGCGGCCACGACCACGATCCCGCCGCCCACCACGGCCGTGCCGGCGGCCACCAGGACCACGGCGACCACCACGCCCCCGCGCCCGACGCCGACCATCACCCGGCCCGCGCCGACCACCGCCCCGCACCCGGTCGCCGCCGGGCCGGTCGCCGAGGTCGTCGCGCTGACCAACCGGGCCCGGGCCGAGGCCGGCTGCGCCGCCCTCACCACCGACGCCCGCATCACCCGCGCCGCCCAGGCGCACAGCGACGACATGGCCGCCCGGGACTACTTCGAGCACGACAGCCCCGAAGGCCGCTCGTTCGCCGACCGCGTCGCGGCCGCCGGCTACCCCGCGCCCGGCGCCGAGAACATCGCGATGGGCCAGCGCACCGCGCAGGCGGTCGTCCAGGCCTGGTTGGACTCCCCCGGGCATCGCCGCAACATCGAGGACTGCTCGCTCACCACCATCGGTGTCGGTCTTTCGACCGACGGGTACTACTGGACCCAGGACTTCGGCCGCTGATCCCCCGTACGCTTCCGGCCGGAAGTCGCACGTGGGAGGTGTCGTGATGTCCGTCGTGGACAATGCGGTGTACGTCGACGGGCGGCGGGCCGAGGAGCCCGGGTCCCTGGACCAGACCGTCGAGACCCTGCAGAAGTGCGGCGACGGCAAGGCCACCTTCTGCTGGATCGGCATGCTCCGCCCCGGGCCCGACGACATCAGGGCCGTCGAGGAGGAGTTCGGGCTGCACGAGCTCGCCGTCGAGGACACCCTGCACGGCCACCAGCGACCCAAGCTGGAGCGCTACGGCCACACGGAGTTCGCGGTGCTGCGCCCGGCCCGCTACGCCGACGACGAGGAGGAGGTGGAGCTCGGCGAGATCCACCTGTTCCTGGGCCCGGACTTCGTGGTGACGGTGCGGCACGCCGAGGAGCCGAACCTCGCCGCCGTCCGCCGCCGGCTCGAGGAGGACCCCGAGCTGCTGGCCCACGGCCCCTTCGCCGTCTTCTACGCCGTGCTGGACAAGGTCGTCGACGACTACGGCCCCGTGCTCGACGGGCTCCAGAACGACGTCGACCAGATCGAGGACCAGGTGTGGAACGCCGACCCCGCGGTCTCCCGGCGCATCTACAAGCTCACCCGCGAGGTCATCGAGTTCCAGCGCGCCGTCGACCCGCTCGTGGAGATCTTCGACGAGCTGCGCACCCGCTTCGGCAAGCAGAGCACCACCCCCGACCTCGAGCTCCGCCGGCTGATGCGCGACGTCCAGGACCACGCCACCCGGGCCCGCGAGCGCACCCAGGGCCTGCGCGACCTGCTCGCGAACATCCTCACGGTCAACTCCACGCTCGTCGCGCAGCGGCAGAACGACGAGATGACCCGGCTGACCGAGGCCGGGTTCGTGCAGAACGAGCAGATGAAGAAGGTGTCGTCCTGGGCGGCCATCGCCTTCGCCCCGAGCCTCGTGGCCGGTATCTACGGGATGAACTTCACCCACATGCCGGAGCTGGACTGGTACTACGGGTACCCGTTCGCCTTCGGGCTGATGCTGGTGCTCGGCCTTCTGCTCTACCTGGGCTTCAAACGCCGCGGCTGGCTCTAGTCCCGATGCGATCTTCCCCAGGTCAGGAGTACTTTCCCCGTTACAGAGAGCGAAACGTCCGGCACGCTCGCACCGAGTAGTGGACTAGGCGCGCGGAGGAGTCCACGCGCCCAGGCGGTTCGTCGTCGGGGGGTCCGATGTGGGACGAACGGTGGCTGGCGAGAGCACTGCTGGAGTTCACGGACACGCTCGGCAGCCGGTTCGACGAGGACGAGTTCGCGCAGCGGCTCTCCTGCCGCTGCGGTGAGCTGACCGGGGTCGGCTGCACGGGGGTCGCGCTCGCGGCGCCGAAGGGTGGGCTGCGGCTCGCGGCCGCGAGCGAGCCCGTCGGGCGGATGCTGCACGCTGTGCAGGTCCGGTACGGGCAGGGACCGGCCCTGACCTGCTACCACTCCGGGCGGACCGTGCACGTCGGCGACCTGACCGCGATGACGTCCCGGTGGCCGGCGTTCGCCGCGGCCGTCGGCGGGGCCGGGTTCCGCGGGGTGCACGCCGTCCCGCTGCGCCGGCACGACGTCGGCGTCGGCACGGTGAGCCTGTACCTGCGCGGGGCCCCGGACCTCACACCCCGGACGGCGGGCGCGCTGGAGGCGCTGGCCGCCGCGGCGGCGGTGGGCATCCTCCAGCAGCGGTCACGCCGGAACCACGAGGTCCTCGCCCGTCAGCTGCAGGAGGCGCTCGACCGGCGCATCGTCGTCGAGCAGGCGAAGGGGATGCTGGCCGAGCGGCTGAGCGTCGACCCGCAGGAGGCCTTCGAACGGCTCCGCGCGCACGCCCGCCGCTACCGCCGCACGGTGCACGGCCTCGCGGCCGCGATCGTCGACACGCCGGCCGGACCGGACCTGCACGGGCTCACCCTCCCGAATCCGGCCCCATGCGCAGTCTGCGGGTGACGACGGCGCGCGCGACCTCGACGAGGGGCGTGCCGGTCTCGTCTGCGTAGACCCCCAGCCGGCGGCGGGCCTCGTCGACGCCCACCCCGAGCTGGATCGCGACCATGCCGGCCGCCTGCAGCACGACCGCCTGGTCCGCGTCCGCCACGCCGGCGTCCACGTCGTCCGGCGAGCCGTCCCCCTCCGTCCCCGGTGCAGCGAGGAGGACCGCGCCCGCCGCGTCGGCGAAGGCCGCGGCGCGGACGAGGGCTTCCGGTGTCGAGCCGATCGGCCCGCCGCTGACCAGGGTCAGGGTGCCGACCACGACCGTGCCGACCCGGACCGGGAGGGCCGCGAACTCCGCGACACCCGCCCGGGCCGCGAAGTCCGCGAAGGTGCCCGGCCCGGTCGGGCCGTCCGCGACGACCACCGCGCGACCCCTCACGGCCTCCACCGCGGGCCCGCGGCCGGTCGCCTGGTGCCACTCCTCGGCGGCGCGGCTGCGGGCGTCGGTGGCGGCGAGCAGCAGGCGCCCGCGCGGGCTGACCGCCGTCAGCGCCACGCCGTCCACCCCGAGGTCGTCCGCGCAGGCGCGGCACACGTCCGCAGGTTCGACGGTGGGTGAGCCGCGTCGTTGCGCGGCCGCGGTGACCAGGGACCACACGCCCGACGGGCGGCCGCCCCCGGCACCGGCATCGCCGGCCATGTGGACCCCCCTCCGTCGGACGACGGGTGCGGCACGAGGCCGCGTCGGATCGCGGAGGACCCTGCGCTGACGACGGTCAGTGAACCAGACCCACCCGGTCCCCGCCGCCGTCGCGACCGTGCGTCACCACCAGGGGTGACAGCCGTTCCCCCGCTCGGTTGGCGCCGACCTGCGTGCGCGGCTCGGTCCGCACCCCCACCCTCGCGGGGACGGGCGCCGGCCCGGCCAGATCGGCGTACGTGCCGACGCGCGCGCGGGCGCCGTCGAGCACCAGGACCCGGTCGGCCCGGGCGGCCGAGCCCGTCCGGTGGGCCACGACCAGCAACGTTCCGCCCCGCTCCCGGAAGGCCTGCTCGGCGACCTGCTCCGCGGCGGGGTCGAGATGGCAGCAGGCCTCGTCGAGGATGCAGAACCGGGCCCGGGACAGGTGGGCCCTGGCCAGCGCGAGGAGCTGGCGCTGCCCCGACGACAGCGTCGCCGGGACGACCGTCCCCCGGTAGCCGCCCAGGCCTTCGACCAGCTCCTCGGCGCCCACCGCCCGGACGCTCCGGTGCATCGCGGCCGGATCGGCGAACGGGGTGAGGTAGCCGAGATTCTCCTCGACGCTGCCCTGGAACAGGTAGGCCTGCTGCGGCACCAGCGTGATCGCGGCGTGCCGGACCCGCGGGTGCAGGGCGGCCACGGGCATCCCGCCGAGCCACACCTCGCCGGCGGCCGGCGGCAGCAGCCCCGCGAGGAGCAGGGTGAGCGTGGACTTGCCGCCCCCGCTCGGCCCCACCACGGCCAGGTGCTCGCCGTCGGCGAGGTCCAGGTCGAGGTCCTCGACGACGGGCGCGGAGTGCGGTCCGTACGCGAAGGTCAGCCCGCGGGCCCGGACGCCGGCCTGCACGGGCGGGACCGGGATCAGCCGCCGCACGGGTACGTGCCGGCGGCGCGCCCATGCGGGCTCCGTGCTCGGGCGCGCGGGCGGGCGCGGCGCCGGCACGGTGCCCCGCTCCGAACCCGCCGCGGCGGTTCCGTCCGTTCTGGCGCCGTCCGTCGTGGCGTCGATCTCCGCCAGCCGCCGCACGGTCACGAACAGCTGCAGCGCCATGCTCCCCACGACGTGCACGAGCGACGAGAGCGCCGGGCCGAGCGACACCAGCAGGTAGCTCGTCGCACCGACGAGCTCGCCGGCCGTCAGCACCCCGTTGCCGACCAGCAGGGGTCCGGCCAGCAGCAGGGCCGCCAGCGGCACCTGGGCACCGAGCGCGACGATCAGGATCCGTACCACGGTGGCGCGCCCGAGGGCGCGGGTGGCGGCGACCTGCTCGTCGATGCGCTCGTGCAGGACGTCCGCGGCGCGGTCCCCGGCCTGGCAGGCCAGCACGTCGCGCAGGCCGAAGAGGACCCCGGCGGTCTCGGTGGCGATCGCCTCCTCGGCCAGGACGGTGCGCCGCTGGCGGCGGGCCAGCGGCCGCAGCAGCAGGCCGAACAGGAGCAGCGCCGCGACCAGCGGCGGGACCACGAGGGCGAGCAGCACCGGGGACAGCAGGGCGAGGCCGGCCACGCCCGCCACGAGCCCGACGGCGACCCCCCGGGCCGTGCGCAGCAGGGCGGCGCCGGTGAGCCGCACGCTCTCCACCTGCCCGGTGAGCCGGGCGACGGCCGCCGCGTCGCCGCCGTCGTGGCCCGGGGCGGTGCCGGCGACGGCGCTGCGCAGGGTCGCCGCCACCACGTGGCGGACGAGGTGGTCGCGGAGGGCCTCCGCGATGCGGGCCACCCGCGGCACGATCTGCCGGGTGGCCAGGGCCCCGCACAGCGCCAGGACGAGGAGCGCCCCCAGCAGGGCCACCCCGAGCCCGGGCCGGTCGGCGAGGAAGCCGTCGTCGAGCGCGGTGGCCACCAGCCGCCCGGTCACCACGGCCGGCACCCCCTCGCACACGCTGAACCAGAGGAGTCCGACCCAGGCCGGGCGGGTTCCGCGCATCCCGGCCCGCAGCAGCGCGACCGGGGTGGTCGGCCCGGTGGAGAGCGCCGTCCGGCCGCTCACGGCGTCACCGCCATCGCGGCGCCGGCCGTCACGAACAGCGCCCGGTACTCCGGGTTCCCCCACAGCTCGGCGTGCGGGGCATGGGCGCGGATCCGGCCCTCGTGCAGCCAGACGACCCGGTCCGCCGCCGCCGCGGTCGGCGCCTTCCGGGTGACGATCAGCCGCGTGCGCCCCCGCAGCACGGTCGCGAGCGCCTGCTCGACCTCGGCCTCCGTGGCGCTGTCGAGGCTCGCGGTGGCGTCGTCGACGACCGTGATGCGGGCGTCCTGGGCCACCGCCCGGGCCAGGCCGAGCCGCTGGAGCTCGCCCCCGGAGAGCGGGGCGTCGGCCGGCGGCGTGCGGTACCCGAGCGGGAGCATGTCCACGAAGCGGTCGGCGTGGGCGGCACGCGCCGCGTCGGCGACGGTCCGGTCGTCGGCGTCCGGGCGGCCGTACCCGATCGCCTCGGCGAGGGTGGCGCCGGGCAGCGCGGGGCGTTCGAAGGCGTAGGCGACGGTACGCCGGAGGGTGGCGGCGTCGAGCTCGTCGATCGAGCGGCCGTCGACCACCACGACCCCCTCGTCCGGGCGGTACAGCCTGCCGAGCAGCCCGACAAGCACGGTCTTGCCCGCGCCGGACGCGCCGACGACCGCGGTGCAGCCCCCCGGCACGAGCAACAGGTTCACGTCGTCCAGGACGGTGCGGCCGGCGAGCCGGACGGTCACGCCGGACAGACGCGCGCGGCCGGGGCCGCTCGCCGGGCCGGGCTGCCGTGGCCCGGGCGCCGGGCCCGGGGAGGGCTCGTCGACGATCGCGGCGAGCCGGGCCGCGGCGGCGCGGCACTGCGCGATCTCCAGGACGGTGTCCACCGCCCGCACCCCGTTGAGCACGAGCTCGGCGTAGCCGACCGCCGCGACCGCGGCCCCGACGGTCAACCGCCCCTGGGCCACGCCGAGGCCGGCCACCGCCAGCACCACGATCCGCACCACCGGGGCGAGCAGGGCGAAGGACCAGCCGAGATCCCGCTGCTGCGCCCAGAACCGCGCGCCCGCCGCGCGCAGGGCGGGGAGCGGGGCGAGCACCCGGGTGATCTCGGCCCCGACGGTGCCGCTGGCGCGGATGGTCCGTCGCCCCGCGAGCGCGTCGGTGAGCCGGGCCGCGACCGCGGCCTGGGTCTGCTGGTAGTCGGTGAAGGCGTCGACCGTCCGGCGGGCGAACCGGCGGGCGAGCAGGACGCCCACGGGCACCAGCGTCAGCACCGCCGCCGCGGTCCATACGTCGACGAGGGCGAGCGCGACCAACGCGACCACGGCGACGAGCAGCCCGGTCAGCACCCCGACGGTCATCGCCGGCACACGTCCGGCGGCCGCGGCGATCCCGGTGAGGCGGGCGGTCGCGTCACCGGCCGGCACGTCCGCGGACCCGGAGAAGCCCCGGGCGAGCAGGCCCGCCACGCCCCGGCGGCGGAGCCATGCGGTGCTCCGGGCGACCCCGGTGGTCGTCGCCAGGGCGCCGAGGGCGGCGGAGGCCACCCCGGTGGCCACGACGGCGAGCAGGAGCAGCACGGCCGTGGACGGACCGACACCTGCCGGCGGTGCGAGCACGGAGTCGATGGCCGCGGCCAGGGCTGCGGGTGCGAGGAGGGAGCTCGCCGCGGCCAGCACGCCGGCCGCGATCGAGACCACTGCGGTGGCGGGGGTGTGGCGGGCCGCGGCCCACAGCAACCGGGAGGCGGTGGGCCCGGTGGGCTGGGTGGGCTCGCTGAGCTCCGCCGAGGGTCGGCGCATGGGCGCTCCCGGGCTCGGACCGGGCCCGTGCCCGGTCGGGAATGGCGGCGGACGGGGGCCGATCGCCGCGAGGCGGGGGGTGGAATGCTGAAGGCGTGTGCGAGGGCGGTAACGGCGCCCTCGCACACGCCTCGTTCAGCAAGGGCCGCGAGCGGCCGGTGCGTCAGTGAGGGGCCACGACGTTGACGGCCGTGACGTTGCAGGTGACCTTGCAGTCGACGTCGTTCGTCTGGTAGATGATCTGCGTCCAGTCGATGTCCAGGCCGGTGGTCGGCCCCTCCGGCAGCTCCTGCAGGGCGTCGATGTGCGTCGTGTACATGTGCTTCATCTCCTTGTGGATCTCATCCCCGCTCCGACGGCGAGGGCTTCGCGTCACGCCTCGTTGATATTCGTGACGTTGCAGGTGTAGTAGCAGGCGACGATGTTCACCTGGATGACGATCTCGTTGTTGAAGTCGCCACAGAGCGCCGCCGGCATGCTCTCCGGCAACGTCTCCAGGGCCACGACCTCCCGGGTCACCTCCACCCCTTCACCCCCTCTCACCGTCGGGACGGGTCTCGCCGCGGTCGCGGCAAGTTCTCGCGCCCGGGCCGGCGGCCAGGAAGGCCAGCACGGTCCGCGGCAGATCGGGCGCAGCGGCGTCGTCGAGCACGCCGTGCCCCGCGCCGGGGTACTCGAGGTAGCGCGGCGCGGCCCCGGCGGCGCGCAACGCGTCGCGGACGGCGCGCGCCTGCGAGACGGGGACCACGTCGTCCGCGGTGCCGTGGGCGAGCAGGACGCGGGCGGTGACCGCCGGGGCGAACCGCGTCACGTCACGCTCGCCGAGACCGTCCTCGACCGGGGCCAGGCCGTCCAGCCGGTCGATCATCGCCCGGACCGCGGGTCCGGCCTCCGGGTACAGCCGCTCCGCGGAGGCGAACGGCGCCACCGCGACGACGTGCGACCACAGACCGGGGTCGACCCCGGCGGCCAGCAGCGCGAGGAACGCCCCGTAGCTCGCCCCGAGCAGGCGCAGCGGTGCTCCGGCGTCCGCGGCCAGGTCGCGGGCGAGGCCGAGCAGGTCGGCCAGGTCCGGGCCGCCCCAGGCACCCCGGCCGGTGTGCTCGTCACGGGGACCGGCACCCGACCCGCCACGCAGGTTCGGCGCGACGACCAGCAGCCCGGCCGCGGCGAGCTCGTGCATCAGCGGGTCGTAGGTCAGCCGCCACGCCCCGATCGGGCCCCCGTGCAGGGCGAGCAGCACCGCGTGCGCGGTGGCCCGGTCCCCGTGGACCACGGCCTCGATCGGTCCGGCGGGTCCGGCGAGGACGGTGTGCTCCACCGGCGTCCGGGGGTGGCCCCCGCCGTCGGGGTGCAGGGTGAACCGCCCGGTCGTCGGCGGGGTCAGCTCGGCCAGCCCGGCCGGCGAGGCCGGCCCGGTGAACGGGAACCGGAGGACGTCCTCTCCCCAGTGCGCCGAGCCGCCGATCACGCCGGGCGGCACCGGGACGGGCGCGAGCTCGTCGGCGCCCGGCCGGTAGAGCGCGAGGCGGGCCCGGCAGGGCTCGTCGAGCTGCAGGAGCACCCGCTGCCCGCGGGGGTCCAGGGCGAGCGGCCACACCCGGCACTTCTCGGTGCTGCGCAGCACGTCGGGGAAGGCGAGCGGGCCGCGGCCGTGGTCGCCGGCCCAGCCGAGCCGGTCCGCACCCCGCCCGACGATCAGCAGCCCGGTCTCCGGTGCGCACAGCAGCGGCCGCACCCCCTCGTCGGTCCGGTCGGACAACGGCCGGGTCGTGCCGTCGAGCGTGTCGATCACCAGGGGCCGCATCCGCCCGTCGGTCAGGCAGCCGAAGGCCAGCGAGCGGCCCGCGGAGTCCAGCCAGGAGCCGCCGACGACGATGCCTTGCACCCGACCGACCTCGACGGGACCGTCCACGCCGACCCGCCACAGTCGGCTGGTCCCGTCCCGCTCGGTGCTGAGCGCCCAGCCCAGCGCGTCACCGGACGCACCGCCGGCCGTGCCCATGTCGGTGGGCCCGGCGATGAGCCGCAGCCCCTGCGCGTCCACGACGCCGAGGAGCCGGGCCGTCCCGTCCGGGTTCACCAGGGTGAGGTGGTGCTGAGCGTCGATCGGGCGCGTGACCAACAGGCTCCCGTCGTCGAGCGGGATCGGCTGCGTCCAGCGGGTCTCCGGTTGCTCGGCAGGTACGAGCCGGTGCCGGGGCGGGTCGAAAGACCACGCCTCCACCTGATACCGGCCTCCGCGGCCCACCAGGCACACGCCGTGCCGGCCGGACGGGGAGAACCGGAAGCCGAGGCGGCCCGGAGGGCGGACGGCCGGCGTCGTCGGAGCGACCGCCGATGCAGGCCGGTCGACAACCTCGTCTACCATCCAGGCGCGGGCACCGCCCCGCTCGAGCCGCAGCAGGAAGCGGAGCACGCCGGCGAGGCCGGTACCGGCGTCGGCGACGACGTCGCTGCCACTCTCGTCCGCCACGAGCAGCCGACCCTCGCGCCGACAGTGCCGCAGCGCCGCGGCCTCGGCGAGGTCCTCCGCCCACTCCCGCAGCCGGGGGTCGTCGAGCAGGGCGGCCGCGTCGAGCAGGAACTCGCCGTTGCCCGCGAGACCGTGGCAGGCCGAGGGCAGGGACAACCAGCGGGCCCGGTGCACGGCGACCGCGGCCGCCGCGGCCAGCTCGGCGTGGCGCTCCCGGCGCGAGATCCGCCAGGCCCGGAGCAGGAAGGTCCCGATGCCGGACGAGCCGTTGCACCAGTGCACCAGGCGCTCCCGCCCGCCCGGGGCCTCCGGCCACCAGGCGGCGCCGTCGTCGAGGACCGCGGCGTCGCAGAGGGTGTCCGCTGCGGCGAGCGCGAGCTCGGTGGCCCGGCCGTCGCCGGTCGCGGCACCGGCCGCCAGCAGGAAGTAGCCGATGCCCGCGGCGCCGTGGGCGAAGCCGTAGTGCCGCACCCCGGCGAGCTCGGAGTCCAGCTCGGGCGGCACCGGCCAGAGCACCGTGCCGCCGTTCCGCTCGGCGGCGGCCATGAGGTCGTCGGCGCAGCGGCGGGCCCGGTCCCGTAGGGCGTCGATGCCGGTGACCGACCACAGGTGCAGGGCCGCCAACCCGGCTCCTGCGAGCCCGTGGGTCACGTCGGGATTGACCGGGCGGGGAATCGGAATCCCCGCCGCCGTCTGCACGCCGGCGGCGACGAGATCCGGATCGCCGAGGGCGGCACCCGCGTCGTGCAGCGCCCAGGCGGTGCCGGAGCGGCCGAAGTACAGGCCCGGGAGCCGCCGGGGCTCCGCGGCGGCCCGCCGGCGCAGCCAGCCGGCCGCGGTCGCCACCGCGTCGCGCAGCTCGCCCCGCCGCTCGTCCGTCGAGCCGGCGAGCGCGGCGGTGAGCGTGCCGAGCACCCCTGCGGCGCCGTGCTGCACGGCCGCCGGGTCGAAGGCCGCGCGACGCCCGGCCGGCCAGAGGCGGTCGGTGCGGTCCGGCGTCATGGTCGCGAGCAGGTGGTCGAGCCCGTCGCGCAGTAGCCGGGCGCGGTCCGGACGTGCCGGGCGTGAGACGGCCGGAACGGCCGGTGCGGCGGCCGCCGCGGGCGCGAGCAGCCGCTGCACCCGCGACAGCGGGGCCCGGTCACGCGGGTCGTCGGCGAGGAGGGCGGCGATCGCCGGACGCAGGGCCCGCGCGGCCTCGTGGTCCCGGGCGACGGCGTCGAGCCAGGCGAGCAGGCGCGGCGCCGACGGCGTGGCGCCGGCCGGGCGGTCGGGGGGCAGCAGCGGGTCGCTGCCGGTGGCGAGCAGGAAGAACAGGCAGCCCAGGGCGTACCGGTCCTCGGTGAGAGCGGCGACCGGCTCGGGGCCGGGCCCGTCGTGCTCGGGGGCGCGGTAGCCCGGGGTGCCGCCCCGCCGGGCGCGCGCCCCGGCGAGTGCGGCGAGCTCGAGGTCGACGACGGCCGGCAGGCCCGCGGCGTCGACCAGGACGTTCGTGGGGCTCAGGTCGCGCAGCACCACCCCGCGGCGGTGCACCTCCGCCACCAGCAGGACCAGGCGCCGGGCCAGCTCGAGCGCTGCATCGGCCGGGACGCCCCGGCCGGGACGGCAGTGGGCCCCTATCCAGGTCCGGAGCGGCGCGCGGTCGAGGTGCTCCTCCACCAGGAACCGGTCGCCGTCCTGGGTGAAGGTGGCGAGCAGCCGAGGCACCAGCCCGGTGGGCGCGAGCAGGCGCAGCATCTCCGCCTCGTGGCGGATCGCGTCGCGGGCGTCACGGCCGGACTCGTCGGCCTCGGCGTGCGCGCGGCCCTGCTTCACCACCACGGTCCCGCCGAGCACCGCGTCGTCGGCCAGGTAGATGCCGCCCTTGGTGGAGTGCCGCAGCGCGGCGCGCACGGTGAAGCGGTCCCCGAGCAGCACCGCGCGCGGGCCGGCCGTTCCCTCCTCGACCTGGGGAATCGGGCAGGTGACCCAGGGCGGCGGGGTGTAGCGGGGCTCGCGCCGGTCGGTCTCGGCCAGACCCTCCGGCGTCAGCACCACGCCGCGGTACACGCCGTCGACGGTCAGCTCCGCGGGCTTGTCGAAGGCGCCGTAGCGATAGTGCACGACGCCGCCGGTCCGGTAGGCGCGGTCGGAGAGGATGCGCGGGCCGGCCAGGCCCTGCGTCGCGGCGTCGAGCTCGTCGGCCAGCGCGACGAACTCCTCGTCGTCACGGGGGTAGACCGTGATGACCTTCCCCGCCTGCGCCCGGTCGCACTCGCGGCTGCCCAGCAGCCGCACCGCGGCGAGGTCGGGCGCGAACTTGAAGGCGACCCGCTGCGCGGCCAGGCACGGGACGATCCCGCGCAGCACGGCCTGCGCCGTGCGCGGCGTCGCCGAGAGGTGCAGCTTCCAGCCCGCGTCGCGCGGGAGGCGCCCGGCGGGCGTCGCGGTACACCAGGTGTCGCCGCGGTGCAGCGTCCACCCCGGCTCCGCGTCCGCCAGCAGCTCCGCCACCAGCACGGTCAGGTCCGCGGGGTCGGGGTGCGGGCGGGCGGCGGGACCCCCGATCCGCGTCATCCCCAGGGCTGGACACTCGGCCACGCGCGGCCGGACGGCGGTGCCACGCCTCCCGAACCCGCCGGGCACGTCCTGCCGCCATCCCAGCGGCGGTCGCCCCGTCCCGTGGACCTCCATGAACCTGCCCCCTCGCGCACGGCCGGAAAGATCGTCGGCCCGCCGGAGTCAGGGGCGGTGTGGATCGAGCTCCGTCGTCGGCGGCCGTGGGCCTGCCGGATCGGGAGACGGCGACGACGTTAACGACGATCGCGCGGCAGCCGCTATACGTAGAACAACGCATTGCGCCCTGCCGGACGCCGTGGGTGGGCGGCGCCGCCGCGCCGGGCCTCCCGCCGCCGCCCGGGAGCCGCTACTCTCCGGTGCCGACGCCGCTACCTGCGGCGTCGCCGGCCCTGATCCCGCCGTGTCGACGCGTCCTGCTCGGGGTCCGCGCCCGTCTCCCGTCCCGCCCGACCGCCCGGTGTCGTGCCGGCCCGGCGGCGGTGACCCGGGAACCGGCTGCGGCCCGACCCGCGAACGGAGGGGCATCATGCGCCCGCTGCACCCGCTCCCGACCCGCCGCCGGACGGCACCCGTCGTGCTGCTGGCCCTCGCCCTGTCCCTCGCCCTGTCCCTCGTCGCGGCGTGCACCGCGCCCGCGCCGACGGCGTCACCACCCGCAGCACCGGCCCAGCCGGCCCAGCCGGCCCAGCCCACACCGACAGCGGCCCCGCCCGCGGAGGACGGTCCGGCGGCCTGCGCGCAGGGGTCCTGCGAGATCCGGGTCGACGGACCGGTGACGATCCCGCTCGCGGCGGGCAGCGGGGTCACGGAGATCCGGGTCGTGTCGGTCGGGGCCGGCACGGTCGAGCTCGTCGCGGTCGTGCCCGGCGGGCACGTGAGCAACCGCTGCTCCGGCGCGTGCGCAGGCATGCGCACCACGACCGACGACGGCAGCTCCTCGGTCCGGCTCACCGCGGGAGCCGGCGCCGAGATCGCCGTGAACGACCTGACGCTCGACGTCCGGGAGGCGAGCGGCGGTGCAGCCGTCCTGCACGTGACCTCGGGCTGACCGCCGCTCAGCGGTAGCAGTAGGAGTCGGACGAGGCGTCCCCGCCCTGCAACCGGACCTGGTGCACGCGCAGGCCCCGGAACTCGTCGTCGCGGGGGAAGAACCGCGGGTCGAGGGCGATCCCGCCCCCGTCGCCGACGTCGGCCTTCGCCATCCACGCGCCCACGCCGTCCGGGTAGAACTGGTCGTCCCACGCGCCGTAGAGCGAGTTGGTGAAGTAGACGCGCCTGCCGTCCCGACTGACCTCGACCATCTGCGGGCCGCCGGCCAGCGGCCGGTCGGGATCGGCCGGGTGCGGGGTTCCCCGGACGATCCCGCCGAGCCGGATCGAGCCGGCCTCGCGGGGGTGGGCCGGGTCGGTGACGTCGTACTGCTTCAGCTCGCCGGTCCCCCAGCACGAGACGTACAGGAACCGGTCGTCGACGGAGAGGTCGATGTCGGTGATCAACGGCGGTACCGCGGAGAACGGCTGCAGGGCGGGCGGCAGGTCGTCGGGATCGGCGGGCTCGGCCGGGACCGTGATCACCTTCTCGGCCCGCCACTCGTCCCCGTCGAGGAACCAGCGGAAGATCGCGCCCGACAAGTCCTCGGTCGAGATCACCACGCCGACGAAACCCCACGTCGCCTCGGGGTCGTGCGAGGGGCGCACCTCCAGCGCCATCTGGTGCTGCGCGCCGAGGTCGAGGCGCTGCAGGTGGCGGCCCTCGGCGAGGTCCCAGACGTGGATGGCGTGCCCGTACTCCTGGCCGAGCAACAGCTCGGGGACCAGGCCGTCCTCGATCATCGACGGGTGGCCCCACTCGCTGGAGATCAGGACGTTGCGGTTCAGGTGCCACCACGCGTCATAGGCCAGCCGCTGCGGCCCGCGGTCGGTCTCCCAGGCCCGGAGCACGTCGAACGTCGTGTGGTCGAGCAGCGCGACGCCGCCGGGTCCGTCGTCGTCGCCCTCCGGCCCGCCGATGCAGGTGAGGAACACGCCGTCGGGCCCGCAGTGCAGCGTGTGGGGCCGCGAGTACCCGGCCCCCTCGGACAGGTCCTTGGCCGTGACGGTGCGGACCACGCGCGGCGCGCGCGGGTCGGGAGTGGTGTCGAGGACGTGGACGTTCGACGACCGCAGGCCCGGGACCAGCAGGTACCGCCGGCTCAGGTCGCCGTCGTGGCCGGTGTGCGCGAGCGCGGAGGAGCAGGCGTTCCAGCCGAAGTGGTGCAGCTCGTCACCGGTGCCGGGCATGTCCGTCCAGCCGACGACGCGCCCGTAGCTCGCCGCGTCCGGGTCGAGGTCGACGACGGCCATGGCGTCGGGCCGGGTGGCGGACCGGTCGAAGGCGGCGACGTACGCCAGGCGCTCGGGCGGGGCGGCCGCGGCCTCGGCGGCGGAGCGGTAGAACGTCGGGTCGGTGACCGGCTGCGACATGGCACGCCCTCCTCGTCGCTCGCGAGGTCGCCCACCCTGCGCCCCTCGGGCCCACCGGTCAAGGCCCCGGTCGAGGTTCTCCGAAGCCGGGTCAAGCCCGGGTCAAGTCCTCGGGGTGCGGGGGCGCGGCTGGCAGCGCGGGCAGGAGAAGGAGCTGCGGTTCATGAACGCCTCGCGGCGGATCGGGGTACCGCAGCGTCTGCACGGCTCGTCCGTGCGCCCGTAGACGTTCAGGGAACGGTCGAAGTAGCCGGAGGCGCCGTTGACGTTGACGTACAGCGCGTCGAAGGACGTCCCGCCCTGGTCGAGGGCCTCCGCCATGACCTCGGACGCGGCCTCGAGCACCGCGACGCCCTGCGCGCGCGTGAGCTTCTCGGTGGGCCGGGTTCCGTGCAGCCGGGCCCGCCACAGCGCCTCGTCGGCGTAGATGTTGCCGATCCCGGAGACGACGGTCTGGTCGAGCAGCGCCCGCTTGATCTCGGTGCGGCGACGGCGCATGGCGGCCACCGCGGCGTCGAGCGAGAACAGCGGGTCCATCGGATCCCGGCCGATGTGCGCGATCGGCTCGGGCAGCAGCCCGCCGCCCGCCCCCTCGGTGAGCGGGTGGACCGACAGGCCGCCGAAGGTCCGCTGGTCGACGAACCGCAGCTCGGGCCCGTCGTCGTCGAACCGCAGCCGGATCCGGAGGTGCTTCTCGTCCGGCCGGTCCGGGGGGGCGACGAGCATCTGGCCGCTCATCCCGAGGTGGGCGAGGATCGCGTCGTCGCCCGGGCCCGCCGCGTCGAGCTCGAGCCACAGGTACTTGCCGCGGCGCCGGGCCGCAGTGATCGTGCGGCCCTTCAGCCGGGCGGCGAAGTCCTCCCCGCCGGCCAGGTGCCGGCGCACCGCGCGCGGGTGCGCGACGGTGACCTCGGCGAGGGTGCGGTCGAGGACGTGATCGGCGAGGCCGCGCCGGACCACCTCGACCTCGGGCAGCTCCGGCACGTCAGCCCCGGCCCGTCGGAGGAGTCAACTCTGGGCCTGGGCCGACTGCGTCTCGTCGGTGATGGTGCGCCAGGCGAGAGCGGCGGCCTTCTGCTCGGCCTCCTTCTTGGTGCGCCCGTCCCCGGAGCCCAGCTCGCGACCCCCGACGACCGCGGTCGCGGTGAAGGTCTTGAGGTGGTCCGGGCCCTCCTCGGCGATCCGGTACTCCGGCACGCCGAGTCCCTCGGACGCGGTGAGCTCCTGGAGGCTGGTCTTCCAGTCCAGGCCGGCGCCGAGCAGCGGGGCGCCCTGCAGCAGGTCGCCGAACAGCCGGTGCACCAGGGAACGGGCCGTCTCCAGCCCGTGCTCCAGGTAGACCGCGCCGATCAGGGCCTCGGTGGCGTCGGCCAGGATGCTCGCCTTCTCGCGGCCACCGGTGAGCTCCTCACCGCGACCGAGCGAGATGTAGGCGCCCAGCCCGTGCTCGGACAGTCCGGCGGCCACCCCCGCGAGCGCATGCATGTTGACCACGCTCGCCCGGAGCTTGGCCAGCTGGCCCTCCGGCAGCTCCGGGTGGTCCCGGTACAGCCGCTCGGTCACGATGATGCCGAGCACCGAGTCGCCCAGGAACTCCAGGCGCTCGTTGGTCGGCAGGCCACCGTGCTCGTAGGCGTACGAACGGTGCGTGAGGGCGAGGGTGAGCAACTCGGCGCCGATCTCGACGCCGAGTGCCTCCAGCAGCGGGGTGCGGTCCTCGCGGGGCCCCGTGACGCTCTTGTCGCCCACCGCCGGATCAGGCCGGTCGGACGACCTGACGACCGTCGTACTGCCCACAGACGGGGCAGGCGACGTGCGGCGGCTTCAGCTCGCCACAGGCGCGGTTGTTGCAGGCGACGAGGGTCGGCGCGCTGGCCTTCCACTGCGCCCGACGAGAGCGCGTGTTGGACCGCGACATCCGGCGCTTGGGTACGGCCACGGCAGATCTCCTACGGTTGTGCTCGAGAGGTCTTACGACATCGAAACGTCTTCAGTCGGAAGGCAGGCGCTCACGCAGAGCGGCCCACCGAGGATCCAGTGTCTCATGCCGGTGGTCGGGCCCGAGATCGGCCCGCCTTCCGCCGCATTCGGGGCACAGACCGGGGCAGTCGTCCCGGCACAGCGGCGCCAGCGGGAGCTCCAGCACGATGGCGTCCCGCACCGTCTGCTCGAGGTTCACGTGCTCGTCGACGACGCGCGGGATCTCGTCCTCGTCCGTCGTCTCCTCGGTGACGCTGTCCGGGTACGCGAACAGCTCCTCGATCCGGACCTCGATGTCCTCGTCGAGCTCGTCGAGGCACCGGGAGCACTCGCCCTCCAGGTGCGCGGCAGCGGTCCCGGACACGTAGACGCCCTCGCTCACCGACTCCAGGCGCAGGTCCAGCTCCACGGGGCTGCCCGGCGGCACGGCGAGGACGCCGACCAGGCCGATCGCCTCGTCGGCACGCTCGGCGCCCGGTCCGGGGACGGACCGGGTGACGGTGCGCATGGTGCCCGGTCGACGGCCCATCTCGCGGGTGGAGAACACCCAGGGACTGGTCTCGGGGCGGGGTTCGGGGGCGCGGTTCGTGCTCATGTCCTGCGCGAGGATACGCGCCGTTCGCAAGGCCCTCTCCGAAGCGGCCCGCGCCCCCACCCCCGCGAGTCGGCAGTTCCGGCAGCCGCGAGTCGGGCCCTGGGCTCCCGCGAGTCGCGCCCTGAGCTCCCGCGAGTCGCGCCCTGAGCTCCGCGAGTCGCGCCCTCGACCCCCGCGAGTCGGCAGTTCAGGTAGCGCGAGTCGGCAGTCCGGGGGCACCGGGATCGCGATTCCGGGAGACGGGCGGCGGGCGGGGCTCAGCGCCGGGCGTGCGCCGGGAAGCCCTCCGCGACGGAGGCGGCGAGCTCCAGGAATGCCTCCCACGTGGGCGGCCGCAGCCGGCCCGCGTCGATCCGCCCGCCCGTGGCGAGGTGCGGGTCGTGCGGCACCTCGACCACGGCACGGCAGCGACCGGCGAAGTGCTCGCGCAGCGCCGGGGCGTCGATCTCCCGGCCCGCGCGCCCGACCAGGACCACGACCGCGTCGGCGACGAGCCGCCCGTGCCCGTGCGCCACCAGCCAGTCGAGGGTCTTGCTGGCCCGCCCGGCCCCGTCGACCGTCGGTGCGCCGACGACGACCAGCGAGTCGGCGACGTCGAGCGTCCCGGCCATCGCCGAGTGGACCATCCCGGTGCCCGAGTCGGTGAGCATCACGCTGAAGTACCGGGCGAGCGCCGCGTCGGCCCGCAGGTACTCGTCGCGGGTGAAGGCCTCCCCCGCCGCCGGGTCCTGCTCGGAGGCGAGGACCTGCAGCCGGCCGGCCAGGCTGGTGTAGCGCGAGACCGCGGTCCACGAGTCGACGGCGGCGAGGTCGTCGAGCAGGTCGCGGACGGTGCGATCGCTGTGCCCGGTCAGCCGGTCGGCGAGCGTGCCGGCGTCGGGATTGGCGTCGAGCGCCAGGATGCGGTCGCCGCGGTGCTCGGCCAGCGCGAGCCCCAGGCAGGCGGTGACGGTCGTCTTGCCGACCCCACCCTTCAGCGACGTCACCCCCACCCGGTGCGTCCCGGCGAGGTGGCTGCGCACCCGCGCGAGCCGGTCCTGCGCCGCGAGCTGGGCCGTACTCGGGCCGGGGTCGATCCGGCCGAGCGAGGCGGTGTGCAGGATCTTGCGCCAGCCGCGGTCGGGCACCGGGCCGCGCGCCCGGACGAGCGCGTCCGGGTCGAAGGCGCGCAGATGCGCCGGCCCGCGACCTGCCGGTTCGGCCCGGTCGGCGCCCGGCCCGGCATCGGTGAACCACTCGTCGCCCTGCCGTTCGGGGTGTGCCGTGCGCAGCGACCCGTCGTCCGCCACCGTCGTCTCCCTCTCGCCGGACCTCGTCGGGACGCCGTGCAGGCGGTGGCCGTACCGCTCCCACCAGGTCGCCGGATCCGGCTCGTCGTGGCGGACCATGCGCGCAGCGTAGTCCGTCCGGCACAGGGTGTTGCGCAGAATGACCGAATAGTGATCACCCGCGAGGCTCCTCGCCGACCACCATGATCGTCGATCTACTGCTGTCGCGGTTGTCAACGCCGCCCTCAGTACACGAAACCCGTGATCAGCGCTGCGGCCCGCCCGCCCCACCAGCAGTGATCGCCGCCCGGGTGCAGCCGCGGTCCCCGACGACGTCATCAGTGCACGGGCGCCACGATCGCTCAGTGCAGCCCGACGGCCGGCCGTGATCGTCGGTTCGGTGCAGTCGCGGTCCTCGACGACGCCAGGAGTGCACCTAACCGATGATCAGCCAGTGCACGGAACGCATGATCGGCGCTATTGCCCGCCCGCCCCACGAACGGTGATCGCCGCCCCTGTGCAGCCGCGGTCCTCCACGACGTCATCAGTGCACGGGCGCCACGATCACTCAGTGCAGCCCGACGGCCGGCCGTGATCGTCGGTTCGGTGCAGTCGCGGTCCTCGACGACGCCAGGAGTGCACCTAACCGATGATCAGCCAGTGCACGGAACGCATGATCAGCGCTATGGCCCGCCCGCCCCACCAGCCGTGATCGCCGCACTGGTGCAGCCGCGGTCCCCCACGACGTCATCAGTGCACGGGAGCCACGATCACTCAGTGCAGCCCGACGGCCGGCCGTGATCGTCGGTGCGGTGCAGTCGCGGTCCTCGACGACGCCAGGAGTGCACGCGATCGCCGATCACGACGCCGCGAGCAGCGCCCCGACCTCCCGCGCGATCCGGTCCGGCTCGTGCAGCACGGTCCAGGAGGCGAACCGCAGCACGCGCCAGCCTGCGCGGGCGAGGAACGCCTCCCGCTCCAGGTCCCGGCGCGCCCGCGCGGCCTCGCGGTGGTGTGGACCGTCGTGCTCGACGCCGAGCAGCGCCTCCGGATACGCGAGGTCCAGCCGGTGCGGCCCCACCCGGTGCTGGATCCGCGGACGTGGGAGCCCGGCGAGGTGCAGCGCGACGCGGATCCGCGACTCCATCGGCGACTCGGCCCTCGGGTCGACGAGCCGGAGGACCTCGGCGAGGTCGGCGCTGCCGTGGGCTCCGAGGTGTCGCCGCCACAGCGAGCGGAGCCTGTCCACCTCGAGCCGCCAGACGTGGGCCACGGCGTCCACACCGGCGACCCGTTCGACGAGACTCGGGGCCCACCTGGCGAGGTCGAAGGCCGTCCGGACGGGCGTCGTGACCGGTACCCCCGCCCGATGGGTGGTCTCGTCGCTCCACAGTTCCGTCCGTCGGAGCCGGACGCCCGACGGCGGCCTGGTCGTCCCGGCACGGACGATCAGGTCGACCGGTGCGTCCGGAGACCCGCACGACGCGCCGAGCAGCTCGGCGGCGGCCCAGCCGGCCAGGACGGCGCCCTCCCCCGCCCAGACCGCGGCCGCCCGGGCCCGCAGCGCAAAATCGACGGGCAGGTCGGCGGGCACGTAGACGTCGGGCAGGAGTCTACGGAAGCGCGGCCCACGCAGCGCGCCGCGGGTGAGCGAGCCGGTGGCCGTCGCCTCGGAGCCGCGGAAGGGTACTGAGAGATCCATACGCGCTCGGACGGCAGCGCGACCGTGCCGGTTCCGCGTCACCGGGATCCGGCGCCGCCCACCGCACCGGGAACGTCACGCTGCCGGGTTCGAAAGTTCCCCGGTCGCGTGCGCTGAGGGCAGCAGAGCCCCCCTTCACCGCATGACAAGAACGACCACAACCGACAACGCCGCCCATGATCGGCAATGCCGTGCACTCAGGCCGGCGAGGCCCACCCTCGGTGCACCCCGACAGCAATCACGACCACGCCCCCCATGATCGGCAATGCCGTGTGCGTAGGGCAGCCGGGCCCACCCTCGGTGCACCCCCACAACGATCACGACAACGTCTTCCCATGATCGATGAGATTGTGCACTCAGGGCAGCCGGGCTCGCCTTCCCCGCACCCGAACGGCGATCGTGACCGGCGAGCGCGCCGCATGATCAGCGATGCCATGCACCCATGGCACCTCACACAACCCTCGGCGCACACAATCGACGATCGCCGCCGGCGAGCTCGGGCGACCCGACCAACGGACCCGGTCGGCTCGACCGGACCGAGGCCGGCCCGAGGAACCCGACCCGAGGAACCCGGTCCCAAACCCGGCCCCACGAACCCAACCCCCACTAACCCGGCCCCACGACCCCGGCCACTAACCCGCCCCCAACGACCCCGACCCACGAACCGGCCCGCCGAACGAGCGCCGAGCGCTCAGTCGATCAGGTCCATCCCCGTCCCGGTGCGCCCGTGCAGGGCGGTGGCGGGGGTGCCGTTGGGCGATCCGCCCTTCCACAGCTCGCTGCGGCCCCGGCTGACCGTGCGCAGCGCCTTGGTGAGGGTGTCCTCGAACTCGGCGAGCTTGGCGTCGACGTAGCCGTCGCACTCGCGGCGGAGCCGGTCGGCCTCCCCGTCGGCGCTGTCGACGATCCGCGCGGCCTCGGTGTGCGCCGCCCGGACCACCTCGGTGCCGGACACCAGGCGCGCCTGCTCGGCCTGGCCGTCGGCGACGTACCGGTCGTGTGTGGTGCGGCCCGCCTCGGCGAGGCGGTCGGCGTCGTGCCGGGCCCGTTCGGTGAGCTCCTCGTACTCCTGCCGGCCGTCGGCGATCATCGTGTCGGCCTCGTGCCGGGCGTCGGCCAGGGTGCGCTCGGCCTCCTCGCGGGCCTCGGCCACCAGCCGTTCGGCCTCGGCGCGGGCCTCGGCGAGCATCTCCTCGGCCTCGGTCGACGCGGCGGTCCGCGTCTCCTCGGCCTCCCGTTCCGCCTCGCCGACGATCTCGTCCCGACGGTCGAGCACGTCCTGCGCGTCGTCGAGCTCGCCCGGGACCGCCTCGCGGAGGTCGTCGAGGAGGTCGAGGACGTCACCGCGCGGCACCACGCAGTTGGCGGTCATGGGGACGCCCCGCGCCTCCTCCACCACCGTCACCAGTGCGTCGAGCGACTCGAAGACCCTGTACACGGCCGCGATCCTCTCACCGGCGCGGCGCGGTTCCCCGGATTGGCCACGCCCAGGGCGTGTCAAGTTCCGTCCGGGTGATCACGATTGACCCGCGCGGCACCCGGGTACGGACCTCAGCTGCGCTCGGCGATCCGGTCGAGGAGCTGGCGGTGCACCGTGGGCGGCAGCAGGTGCGCGACGTCGCCGCCGTAGGTCGCGACCTCCTTGACCAGCGAGCTGGACAGGAAGCTGAACTCGGGGTTGGTCGACATGAACAGCGTGTCCACACCGGAGAGCCGCTGGTTCATTTGCGCCATCTGCAGCTCGTAGTCGAAGTCGGTGACGGCTCGCAGACCCTTCACGATGGCCTTGATGTCGTGCGCCCGGCAGTAGTCGACGAGCAGGCCGTGGAAGGAGTCGGCGCGGACGTTCGGGAGGTCGGCCGTGGTCTCCTCGAGCATCGCGATGCGCTCCTCGACGGAGAACAGGCCCTGCTTCTTCTTGTTGATCAGCACGGCCACGACGACCTCGTCGAACAGGCCGGCGGCCCGCGAGATGACGTCGAGGTGGCCGAGCGTCACGGGGTCGAACGAGCCGGGACAGACCGCGCGCCTCATCGCTGCGCCTCAGCTGGCATGGCCGGACCGTAACAGCCGCCGACGTGGATCACCGTGTCCCCGTAACGACGCTCACGCACGGCTTCGAGCGGTTCCGGCCAGGGGAAACCACCGGCGCCGGTCTCCCCCGACCGGCCGCGCTCGACGATCACCACGGCGTCCGCGGCCAGCCAGCCGTGCGTGGCGGCCGCGTGCAGCCAGGTCGCGACCTCCGCGTCGGTGACGGCGTAGGGCGGGTCGACCAGCACGACGTCGAACGGCCGGGGTGCGGGCCCGGCGAGCACCGTCCCGGCCGCGCCGAGCCGGACCTCCCCGCCCAGCCCGACCGTCGCGAGGTTGCGGCGGAGCACCCCCGCCGCCTTGCGGTCGGACTCGACGAACAGGGCGTGCGCGGCCCCGCGGGAGAGGGCCTCGAGCCCGAGGGCGCCGGTGCCCGCGCAGAGGTCGAGCACCGCGACGCCCTCGAGGCCCGGGTCGTGGTCGAGCGCGGAGAACAGCGCCTCCCGCACCCGGTCCGAGGTGGGCCGGGTGCCGGCGCCGGGCACCGCGAGCCGTCGCCCGCGGGCGCGCCCCGCGATGATCCTGGTCAAGCTGCGCCTCCGGCGCCCGTGGGTGGGAAGTGGTGTCGGGGCACTACTACCACGCACGGGCGACGCGGCCGCGCCTCACTCGATCTCCAGCAGCAGGTCGCCGCCCTCCACCTGCTGGACCTTGCCGATGGCGAGCCGGGAGACGGTGCCGCCGCGCTGGGCGGAGATGCTGGCCTCCATCTTCATCGCCTCGATCGTCGCGACGGTCTGGCCGGCGGACACCGGGTCGCCCTCGCCCACCTGCAGCGTGACGACGCCGCCGAACGGCGCGGCCACGTGGTGGTCGTTGCCCCGCTCGGCCCTCTCCGCGGCCTTGACGTCCGTCTGGATGGACCTGTCGCGCACCGACACCGGTCGCAGCTGACCGTTCAGCGTGGTCAGCACGGTCCGGTAGCCGCGCTCGTCGGCCTCGGAGATCGCCTCGAGCTCGATGAGCAGCGTCACGCCCTGCTCGAGGGTGACGGTGTGCTCGATGTCCGGCTCGAGCCCGTAGAAGAAGTCCTTCGACGACAGCACGCTGGTGTCCCCGTAGTGCTCCCGGTGGGCCTCGAACTCCTTGGTCGGGGCGGGGAACAGCAGCCGGTTCAACGTCGTCCGGCGATGGTCGCGCAGCCCGCGCCGGTCCTCGATGCTCAGCTCGGCGTGCTCGGCCTCCGGCGACCGGCCCTCCAGCGCCCGGGTCCGGAACGGCTCCGGCCAGCCGCCCGGCGGGTCGCCCAGCTCGCCGCGCAGGAACCCGATGACCGAGTCCGGGACGTCGAACTTCCCGGGGTCGGACTCGAAGTCGTCGGCCGTGACGCCCGCGCCGACGAGGTGCAGCGCCAGGTCGCCCACGACCTTCGACGACGGCGTGACCTTCACCAGCCGGCCCAGCATCCGGTCCGCGGCGGCGTAGCAGTCCTCGATCAGCTCGAACCGGTCCCCCAGGCCGAGCGCGATGGCCTGCTGGCGCAGGTTGGACAGCTGCCCACCCGGGATCTCGTGGTGGTACACGCGCCCGGTCGGCGAGGCGAGCCCGGACTCGAACGGCGCGTAGACCTTCCGCACCGCCTCCCAGTACGGCTCCAGGTCGCTCACCGCCTGCAGCGAGAGGCCCGACGCCCGCTCGGTGTGGTCGGTGGCCGCGACCAGCGCCGACAGCGACGGCTGGCTCGTGGTGCCGGCCATCGAGGCGACCGCGCCGTCGACGGCGTCGACCCCGGCGTCGATCGCGGTGATCAGCGTGGCCAGCTGGCCGCCCGCGGTGTCGTGGGTGTGCAGGTGCACCGGCAGGTCGAACCGGCTGCGCAGGGCCTCGACGAGGGTGCGCGCGGCCGGCGGGCGCAGCAGCCCGGCCATGTCCTTGATCGCCAGCACGTGCGCGCCGGCCTCGACGATCTGCTCGGCCAGCCGCAGGTAGTAGTCGAGGGTGTAGAGCTTCTCGCCCGGGTCGGACAGGTCCGCCGTGTAGCAGAGCGCGACCTCGGCGACGGCCGTGCCGGTGTTGCGGACCGCCTCGATGGCCGGGCGCATCTGGGAGATGTCGTTGAGCGCGTCGAAGATCCGGAAGATGTCCATCCCGGTCTCGGCGGCCTCGGCGACGAACGCGTCCGTCACCTCGGTCGGGTACGGCGTGTAACCCACGGTGTTGCGCCCGCGCAGCAGCATCTGGGTGCAGATGTTCGGCACGGCCTCCTTGAGCGCCGCCAGCCGCTCCCACGGGTCCTCCGCGAGGAACCGCAGCGCGACGTCGTAGGTCGCGCCGCCCCAGCACTCCAGGCTGAGCAGCTCCGGCGCCGTCCGCGCGACGTGCGGGGCCACCGCGAGCAGGTCCCGCGTGCGGATGCGGGTGGCCAGCAGGGACTGGTGGGCGTCCCGGAAGGTCGTGTCGGTGACCGCGACGGCCTTCTGGTCGCGCAGCCGCTGCGCGAACCCCTCCGGGCCGAGCTCGCGCAGCAGCTGGGCGGACCCGGCGGGCGGCTCGGCGTTCACGTCCACCGGCGGCAGCTTGTCGACGGGCTCGACGACCTCCGGGCGCGGACCGTTCGGCCGGTTCACCGTGGTCTCGGCCAGGTACGCCAGCATCCGCGAGCCGCGGTCGGCCGACGGGCGCGCCTTCAGCAGCTCCGGCCGCTCCTCGATGAAGCTCGTGGTGATCCGTCCGGCGGCGAAGTCCGGGTCGTCGAGCACCGCGGCGAGGAACGGCAGGTTCGTGGAGACGCCGCGGATCCGGAACTCCGCGATCGCGCGGCGGGCGCGGCGCACGGCGTTGGCGAAGTCGTGGCCGTGGCAGGTCAGCTTGACCAGCATCGAGTCGAAGTGCGCCGACACCTCCGCGCCGGTGTGCACGGTGCCGCCGTCGAGCCGCACTCCCGGGCCGCCCGGGGACCGGTACGCGGAGATGACCCCGGTGTCGGGGCGGAAGCCGTTGGCCGGGTCCTCGGTGGTGACGCGGCACTGCAGAGCGGCGCCGGAGAGCGTGACCTCGTCCTGGGTCAGGTGCAGCTCCGGCAGCGTCAGGCCCGACGCGATGCGCAGCTGGGCGATCACCAGGTCGCGGTCGGTGACCTGCTCGGTCACCGTGTGCTCGACCTGGATGCGCGGGTTCATCTCGATGAAGACGTGGTTGCCGCGCTCGTCGACCAGGAACTCGACCGTGCCCGCGTTGCGGTAGCCGATGTGGCGGGCGAAGTTCACGGCGTCGGCGCAGATGCGGTCGCGCAGCCCGGGGTCCAGGTTCGGCGCCGGCGCGATCTCGACGACCTTCTGGTGGCGCCGCTGCACGGAGCAGTCCCGCTCGAACAGGTGCACGACGTTGCCGTCGCCGTCGGCGAGGATCTGCACCTCGATGTGGCGGGGGTTCACGACGGCCTGCTCGAGGAACACGGTGCCGTCGCCGAAGGCCGACTCGGCCTCCCGGGAGGCGGCCTCGACGGCGTCGCGCAGGTCGCCGGGGTTCTCCACCCGCCGCATGCCCCGTCCGCCGCCGCCGGCGACCGCCTTGACGAAGATCGGGAAGCCGACCTCGTCCGCCGCGGCGAGCAGGGTCTCCACGTCGTCCGAGGGCTCCGACGACTTCAGCACCGGCACCCCGGCCTCGCGCGCGGCCGCGACCGCGCGGGACTTGTTGCCGGTCAGGTGCAGGACCTCCGACGGCGGCCCGACGAAGATGATGCCGGCCTCGTGGCAGGCGGCGGCGAGATCGGGGTTCTCGGAGAGGAAGCCGTAGCCCGGGTAGACGGCGTCGGCGCCCGCCTTCTTCGCGGCCTTGATGATCTCCTCGACCGACAGGTAGGCGCGGACGGGATGGCCGCGCTCGCCGATCAGGTACGACTCGTCGGCCTTCGCCCGGTGCAGCGAGTTGCGGTCCTCGTGGGGGAACACCGCCACCGTCGAGATCCCCAGCTCGAACGCGGCCCGGAACGCCCGGATCGCGATCTCCCCGCGGTTGGCCACCAGCACTTTCGAGAACATCCGGCTCCCTGGTCCGTCGGACGTGACGTGCGTCCGCGCCGCGGTGGCGGCGGGGACGGGGAATCGTGGCACGCGGCCCGGACACCCGTCGACCGGAGAACCACCTGACGGGACGGGGTGCGCGGGCCGGAGCACGGCGCGTCCGCGGCGGGGGCGCCTGAGACGCCGCTGAGACGCGCGACCCCGCGAATGCGGCCGACCGGGACATTCCCCCGCAGGGTCGATGCACGTCACCACCCGTTCGGGTACCAAGGAGTCATGACACGGCGTCCGCATCACCCGGGCGGCTTCGGCGGGCCCGGCGGCTACGGCCGGGGGCAGGGTTTCCGCTGGGAGAATCCGGGTGAGCGGTCGGCGCGGCGAGCGCGCCGGATGGGGGGTCCGCCGCACCGGCACCACGGTCCGTACCGGCCCGGGATGGCCGTGCCGTCGCCGTGGATCGCCCTCCCGCTGATCATCCTGCTCGTCGGGCTGCTGGGCAGTGCCGCCGCCGCGACCGCCTTCGCCGCGGTCTCCTTCTCCCCGCTGTTCCTGCTCGCCGTCGTCGCGATCACGGCGCACCGGGCCGGGCGGCGCCGCCCGATGCCCCCGCCGCCGGTCGCGGCCCCCCGGCCGCAGGCTCCGCCGGCGCCGCCGTGGCCGCAGGCCCGCGCCCGGTTCGACCGGCTGCGCGAGGAGTACACGGCCTACGAGTGCGACCCGATGGCGGTGCTGCGGCTGCCCGCCCTGGCGGACGTCTCGGTGCCCAGCACCGGGCGGTTCGTCGAGGCGTTCGCCGAGGCCCAGGCCCTCGACACCGACCAGCGGCCCGCCGACCGCCACCACGCGGAGCTGTTCGTCGCCGCCGTCGACCGGGCGGTGCGGGCGTGGGAGGCCGCGCGCGACGCGGCCGAGCGGATCCGGCACTCCTCGCTGTCGGCGTCGGAGCGTGCGTCCGTGGAGCGGGCCATCAAGCTGCTGACCACCGCCCGGGATTCGGACAACGACGCGGAGCGCCTCGCCGCCTACGCGATGGCCCGTTCCGAGCTGGCCCGGCTGGAGAAGGCGGGCGTGGTGCACCTGCCCCGCGCCGCCGCGGCCGCGCTGGAGAACGAGGGCCGGGGACAGCTCAGCGCGTAGCTGCGCGACTCGCCGAAGCCCACAGCCCGACTCGCGGGAGCCCACAGCGCGACTCGCGGAAACCCACAGCCCGACTCGCGGGATCGTGCCCGCGCCTACACCTTGTCGAGGTAGGCCGCGGACTCCTCGTCCCCCACCGTCTCGGCGACGAGGGCGCGCAGCCCGGGGTGGTGGGCCAGGCCGGGGTCGGAGGCGACCAGCCGGGCCGCGGAGAGCCGCGCCGCCGAGATGACCTTCTCGTGCCGCAGCAGCGACAGCAGCTTCAGCCCCGAGCGCCGCCCGGACTGCGAGGAGCCGAGGATGTCGCCCTCGCGGCGCAGCTCCAGGTCCAGCCGGGCGAGCTCGAACCCGTCCGTGGTGGAGGCGACCGCGTCGAGCCGCTCGCGGGCCGTGGTGCCGCCCGGCATGTCCGTGACCAGCAGGCACACCCCCGGCGCCGAGCCGCGGCCCACCCGGCCGCGCAGCTGGTGCAGCTGGGAGAGCCCGAACCGGTCCGCGTCCATGATGATCATCCCGGTGGCGTTCGGGACGTCGACGCCCACCTCGATCACCGTGGTGGCGAGGAGCACGTCGAGCTCGCCGGCGTCGAAGGCCCGCATGACGGTGTCCTTCTCGTCGGCGGGCAGCTTGCCGTGCAGGGTCCCGATCCGCAGCCCGGCCAGCGGCCCCTCGGCCAGCTTCGGCCCGATGTCGAGCACCGCGAGCGGCGGCCGGCGCTCGCCGTCGTCTCCGTCGGCGCCGGCGTCGTCCGGGTCGTCGGCGTCCTCCGGGTCGCGGCCCTTCTTCTTGGTCGCGTACTCCCCGCCCACCCGCGGGAACACGATGTAGCACTGGTGGCCCTCCGCGACCTCCTCGCGGATGCGCGCCCACACGCGTTCGAGCCACGAGGGCTTCTCCCCCGCCGGCACCACGGTGGTCTTGATCGGCGAGCGCCCCTTCGGCAGCTCGGTGAGGGCCGAGACCTCCAGGTCGCCGTAGACCGTCATGGCGACGGTCCGGGGGATCGGCGTGGCCGTCATGACCAGCAGGTGCGGGGTGCGCTCGCCGCGGCCGCGCAGCGCGTCCCGCTGCTCGACGCCGAACCGGTGCTGCTCGTCGACCACCACCAGGCCGAGCTCGGCGAAGCCCACCGTGTCCTCGATGATCGCGTGCGTCCCGACGACGATCCCCGCGGCCCCGGACTGGATGTCCAGCAGCGCCTGCCGCCGCTCCGCCGTGGACATCGACCCGGTGAGCAGCGTGATCCGGGTGGCCCCGTCGGACGAGCCGAGCTCGCCCCCGTTGCCGAGCGGCCCGAGCATCGCCCGCAGCGACCGCGCGTGCTGGGTGGCCAGCACCTCCGTGGGCGCCAGCATCGCGGCCTGCCGCCCGTTGTCGACGACCTGCAGCATCGCCCGCAGCGCGACGACGGTCTTGCCGGCGCCCACGTCGCCCTGCACGAGGCGGTTCATCGGCAACGGACGGCCGAGGTCCTCGGCGATCTCCTCGCCGACCGACGTCTGCCCGGCGGTGAGCGGGAACGGCAGGATCCGGTCGAACGCCTCGAGCAGGCCGCCCGCCTTGCGCGGCGACGGGGCCGCGGGCCGGTGCATCGCCCGCTCCCGCTGCAACGACAGCGCGAGCTGGACGCCGAACGCCTCGTCCCACACCAGCCGGCCCCGCGCAGCGTGCCGGTCCGCCTCGGACTGCGGCACGTGGATCTTGCGCAGCGCGGTGCCCAGCGGCATGAGCTCGTGCTCGTGGCGCAGGTCCTCGGGGAGCGGGTCGGTCGGGTCGTCGAGCAGGGCGAGCACCTGGCGGACGCTGCGCGCGATGGCCTGCGACCGGACGCCCTTGGTGGCCGGGTAGATCGAGATGAAGGGCCGGTCCTCGGCGTCCTCCTCCAGCTCCTCGAACTCCGGGTGGGTCAGCTGCAGCGTGGTCTGCCGGCCGCTGCGGAACACGGAGACCGTGCCGGAGAACATCAGCGTGCGCCCGACCTGGATGAACCCCTTGACCTTCTGCGCGTTGAAGAAGGTGCAGGACAGGGTGGCGCCCTTCGCGTCCCGGATCGTGCAGTTCATCAGCTGACCGCGGCGGGTGCGCATCTGCCGCGTGGTGGCCGAGGCCACCGTGGCGATCACCGTGACGTACTCGCCCACCTCGAGCCCGGCGATGTCGGTGAGCTTGCCCCGCTCGACGTACCGGCGCGGGTAGTGCCGCACCAGGTCCCCGACCGTGTGCAGCTCGAGCTTGCCGCCCAGGGCGTTCGCCGAGGCCTTCCCCACCACGTCGATGAGCGGGGTGTCGAGGTCGATCGTCGTGAGGGCCACTACTCCACCCCCAGCACGAGCGGGAAGTCCGCCTGCCCGCCGCGGTAGACCACCACGTCGACCTCCGGGTGGGTGCGGCGCAGGTCCTCGGCCAGGCCGCTGCCCAGCTCCTCGGGCGCATCCGCCCCCAACAGCGCAGTGACGAGCTCACCACCCGGAGTCAGCATGCGATGAGCCAACCACAGGGCACCGACAGTCAGGTCGGGGGCGATCAGCACGACCTCGCCCTCGCTCATCCCGAGCACCTCGCCCGGCGCGCACCGTCCCACCCACGTGAGCGCCTCCGCCTCCGCCACCAGGAGCCCGCCGGTGCGGGTCCCGGCGGCGGCCTCGGCCATGGCGACGACGTCGTCGGCGGGGTTGCGGGACAGGTCGTGCACGGCGAGGGCGGCGAGGCCCTGCGGCACCGAGGTCGTGGGCACGACGACGACCTCGCGGCCCTCGTCGCGGGCCGCGCCCGCGACCCGGGAGGCCAGGCTGAGCAGGCCGATGTCGCAGGTCATGAGGGCGACGTGGGCGGCGCCCGTGGCCTCGACGGCGTCGGTCAGCTCCTTGCCCGACACCGTGTGCCCGGGCCGCGTCTCCAGCACGTCCGCCCCCGCGGCGCGGGCGAGCTCCGCCACGCCGCGTCCCGTGGCGATCATCAGCACCGCGCGCGGACGGCGGAAGGCCGGCCGCTCGGGTTCGGGCGGGCGGTCGTCGAAGCGCATGACGGTGATCCGGTGCGGCCGGCCCGCCTCGACCCCCGCCTCGATCGCCGCCCCGACGTCCGTGCAGTGGACGTGCACGTTCCAGGTCCCGGACCCGTCGCCGACGACGACCACGGAGTCGCCGAGCGAGGTCAGCCGGGCGCGCAGGCCGGTCACCGCGTCGTCGGAGGTGCGGTCGAGCAGGTACATGACCTCGCTGTCGTACTGCTCGGAGCCGGACTCGCGGGCCGCGGTGAGCGCCGCCCGGTCCCGGACGACGACCCGCGACCGCTCGGGCACCCGGCCCGCGCACGCCTCGACCAGGGCGTCGAGCACCACGGCGACGCCGAGCCCGCCCGCGTCGACCACCCCGGCCCGGCTCAGCTCGGCGAGTTGGCCGGTGGTGCGGGCGACGGCCGCGTGGGCGGCGTCGGCGACGGCCGCCGGGTCCCCGCCGAGCTCGGCGGCGGCCTCGGCCGCGGCGGCGATGACCGTGAGCATGGTGCCCTCGCGCGGCTCGGCGACGGCGGCGGTGGCCAGCTCGGCCGCCCGGCGCAGCGCCCCGGGCAGGTCCTCGCCGGCGCCGACGGCCTCCGCGAGCCCCCGCAGCAGCTGGGAGAGGATGGTCCCGGAGTTCCCGCGGGCGCCGCGCAGCGCGCCCTTGGCCAGTGTCGCGGCGACCTCCGCCGCCTCCGTCGAGACCGGGTCGACCGCGTCGGCGCCGGCCTGCAGGGTGAGGAGCATGTTGGTGCCGGTGTCCGCGTCGGCGACCGGGAAGACGTTGATCGCGTCGAGCTCGCCGCGGTGCCGGTCGAGCCCCGCCACGGCGGCGGCGGCCCAGCGCCGGAGCAGGGCGGCGTCGAGCGTCGGGGGCACGTCCCCACCCTATCGAGGGGGTGTGTCGCGGTGGCCCGGTCGGGCGCGGGCGGGGGCCGGTGGGAGGTCCGGCGGACGGCCGGTTACCCTGGACGGCACGTGCCCGGGTCAACCCGGGCCTCGCAACGTTGTCTGTCTACCCCGAGGAGTGTCCGACGTGGCTGCCGTCTGCGACGTCTGCGGCAAGGGTCCGGGCTTCGGCATGTCCGTCTCGCACTCGCACCGCCGTACCAACCGCCGCTGGAACCCGAACATCCAGACCGTGCGCGCGAAGGTCGACGGTGGCAACCGTCGGCGCCTGAACGTGTGCACCTCCTGCCTCAAGGCGGGCAAGGTCGCGCGCGCCTGACGGCGAGCGACCCGCGAGACGCGAACGGGGCGGTCTCCCTTCCGGGAGGCCGCCCCGTCGCCGTGCGCCGTGCGGAGCACGCCGGTGATCCGGTGGTGAGGGCGCCGATGATCTGTGGCCGGGAACGCCTCGACCGTGCGCCGGTGCGAGGGTTGGCCTCACCTCAGTCGACGTCGGCGTGAGGGAGGCGTGCGTGGGGCTGCGGCTGCCGCTCGGTGAGGTGACGGTGATCCTGGGTCCGCCCGTGGCCCGGCGCCGGTTGATGTCCGCGCTGGACGAGGACCGGACCCGCTGTGCCGACGGGCACGAGGCCGGCGCCGTGCGTCTCACGGCCCGCGTGGCCGATCCGCTCGCGGACCGCATGGCGCGGATCGAGTTGACCGCGACCTCGGACGAGCGGTGGCAGGCGCCGACCATCCCGCCCCGGTCCGTCCCGCCGCGGAACGAGATCTCGACGAAGGTGCCGCAGTGCGCGTGGTCGCCGCCGACCGTGATCGCCCCCGCGTGGCAGTCGGAGTTCTGGTTGTAGGAACAGGAGCCGACCGAACAGGCCTGCACCTGGGGCATGTCCTGGGCAGAGTGCGATTCCGGTCACACACGGCCGCACTACGGCAGGCGCCAGTCGACGGGCTCGCCGCCGATCTCCTCGAGCAGGTCGTTGGCCCGGCTGAAGGGCCGCGAGCCGAAGAAGCCGCGGTCGGCCGACATCGGGCTCGGGTGGGCGGACTCGATGATCGGGACGTCGACGAGCAGCGGCGCGAGGTTGCGCGCGTCGCGCCCCCAGAGGATCGCCACCAGCGGCTCCGCGTCCCGCTCGACCAGCGCGCGGATCGCCTGCTCGGTGACGGCCTCCCAGCCCTTGTCGCGGTGCGAGCCGGGCGAGCCGGGCTCCACGGTGAGGCACCTGTTGAGCAGGAGCACGCCCTGCTTGGTCCACGGCGTGAGGTCGCCCGACGACGGCAGCGGCAGCCCCAGGTCCTCCTGGTACTCCTTGAAAATGTTGATCAGGGAGCGGGGCAGCGGGCGGGTGTCGGCGGACACCGAGAAGGACAGCCCGACGGCGTGCCCGGGCGTCGGGTACGGATCCTGCCCCACGATCAGCACCCGGACCTCGTCGAACGGCTGCTGGAAGGCCCGCAGCACGTTCGCGCCGGCCGGCAGGTACTTCCGGCCCGCGGCGAGCTCCGCGCGCAGGAACTCCCCCATCTCCGCCACGACGGGCGCGACGGGCTCCAGCGCCCGGGCCCACCCCTCCTCGACGACCTCGGCCAGCGGCTTGGCGGCCATCAGACGTCCAGCCGGCGCAGCTCGGCGCGGAACCGCTTGCCCCGCTGGACGTACGAGTCCACGGCGTACCGGAACCGGTCCTCCGGCACCTCGTAGCCCTCACGTACGCGGGCGGGGATGCCGAGTGCCATGCGCCGGGGCGGGATCACGGCGTTGGGCGAGACGACCGCGCCCGCGGCCACGACCGCGCCCTCCCCGATCGTCGAGCCGTTGAGCACCACCGAGCCCGAGGAGATCAGCACCTTGTCGGCGATGTCGGCCGCCTCGATGTGCACGTTGTGCCCCACCGTGCAGTCGTTGCCGATCAGCGTGGGCTGCCGTGCCGTGGTGTGGATGATCGAGCCGTCCTGGATGCTGGTGCGCTCGCCGACCACGATGTAGCCGTCGTCGCCGCGGAGCACGGCCGTCGGCCACACCGACGCCTGGGCCCCCAGCTTCACGTTCCCGATCACGACCGCGTCCGGGTGGACGTAGGCCTCGGGATGGATGTCGGGTTCGACGTCACCGAGCGCGTAGACAGCCACGGTCGGAGCCTACTTTCGCCCGGCCGGGCCGCCCTCCCGGGCCTCGTGCTCCATCCGTTCCGCCAGCTCGTCGACGACGAGGGCCCGCCGGTCGAGCGTGCCCGTGCGGTAGGCCGACCGGGCCACGATCTGCGAGATCACGGGCGCCGTGACGGCCTGGAAGAGGATCACCAGGACCAGCGTGGCGGCGTTCTCGAAGTCCAGCCGCACCGCGGTGCCCACCAGGATCAGCAGCAGGCCGAGGGTCTGCGGCTTGGTCGCGGCCTGCAGCCGGGCCGGCAGGTCGGGCAGCCGGACCAGCCCGAGCGCGCCGAGCAGGCAGGACAGCGCGCCGAGCAGCAGGAACACGGCCGACACCACGTCGGTGACCGTCCCGCCGTTCACCGGTGCCGCTCCCAGCGCTCGACCAGCCGGGCCGCGGTGACCGACCCGACGAACCCGACGAGCGCGACGGCCGCCATCAGCGGGATCGTCGACCCGTCCCGGTAGATCGCGATGTAGACCGCCGACGCGGCCACGATGAGGACCACGAACACGTCGAGCGCGGCGACCCGGTCCAGCGTGCCCGGCCCGCGCAGCACGCGCGCGACGCTGATCACCGCCGCCGCCGCGAGCATGCCGAGGACCAGCGCGAACACGATCGTCATCGTCCCTCCCCCACGGTTCGCACCATGCGTTCCTGCAGCCGTTCCATCTGCCGGCGCACCCGCGCGGCGTCGTCCGGCCGGCGCAGGCCCAGCGTGTACACGTACAGGCGGCCGCCCGCCCGGTCGATCTGCAGCACGACGGTCCCCGGGGTCAGTGCCGTGGCGGCGGCGACGAAGGTGGTGATCCGCTCCGAGTCCGTCAGCAGCGGCACGGCGACGATCCCCGCCTGCGCGCGGGGGCCGTGGCGGAGCGCCTCCCAGGCGACCTGCACCCCGGAGACGACCAGGTCGACCAGCAGGTAGCCGCCGAGCTGCAGCAGCGCCCACGGCCGGAACGGCAGCCGCGGCAGCAGCGGCAGCGGGAACAGCGCGGTCACGGCGGCGGCGACGAGGATCCCGCCGAGCACGATCTTCACCGAGATCGTGCCCCAGAGCAGGACCCACACGACCGTCAGCCAGAGGACCTGGGGCCAGCGGCGCAGCACGGTCATCCCGACGCCCTCATCCCAGTACCGCCCCTCATCCCAGTACCGCCTCCCGACCCAGGACCGCCTCGATGTAGGGCGTGCGGGCCATCAGATCGGAGCCCGCCTTCTCGGTCACCGCGGACAGCGGCCCGGCGGCGGCGGCGATCGCGACGCTCACCGCGACCAGGGCGACGGTGGCCGCGTACATGGGCCGCGAGGCCCGCGCCGTGCCGACGACCAGCTCGTCCGTCGGGTCGTCGTCGGGCAGCGGCTCCTTCTCGGTGCCCCAGAAGACCCGGACCCAGACCCGGACCATCGCGTACAGCGTGAGCAGGCTGGCGAGCACCACGAACCCGGCGACGACGGCGGTGGCCGCCCCGCCCGTGGCCCCCGCCTGCAGCAGCGCGAGCTTCGCCACGAAGCCCGACGTCGGCGGGATGCCGGCGAGGGTGAGCGCGGGGATCGCGAAGAGCACCGCCAGCATCGGCGCGCGCCGCGCGAGCCCGCCCATCGCGTCGATCGACACCGTGCCCGTCCGTCTCGTGATCAGGCCGCTGACGAGGAACAGCGTGGCCTGCACCGTGATGTGGTGGACGATGTAGAGGGCCGTGCCGGCCGCGCCCCGGGCGTCGTACACCGCGAGCCCGAACAGCATGAAGCCGATGTGGCTGACCAGCAGGAAGGACAGCAGCCGGTTCAGGTCGTCCTGGGCGAGCGCGCCGAGCGCGCCCACGACCATCGTCAGCACGGCCAGCACGAGCAGCACCGCGGAGGGGCCGGTGCCCGGGAACACCAGCGTCTGGGTGCGCAGCAGCGCGTAGACGCCGACCTTGGTGAGCAGGCCCGCGAACAGCGCGGTGACCGGGGCGGGCGCGTTGGGGTAGCTGTCCGGCAGCCAGAAGTGCAGCGGCACCATCGCGGCCTTGATGCCGAACGTGACGATCGTGAGCATCGACAGCAGCGTCCGCAGCCCCTCCGGCAGTGCCGCCACCCGGCCCGCGAGGTCGGCCAGGTTGACGGTGCCGGTGGCCGCGTACACCAGCGCGATCGTGGTGAGGAACAGCAGCGACGACGTCAGGCTGATGATCACGTACGTCATCCCGGAGCGGATCCGGGAGGCGTTGGTCCGCCGGGTGATCAGCACGTACGACGCGGCCAGCATGATCTCGAAGGCCACGAACAGGCTGAACAGGTCGCCGGTCAGGTAGGCCAGGGACACACCCGTCGAGAGCAGGAGGAAGATCGGGTGGAAGGTGGTGCTGGCCGTCTCCCGGCCGTAGTCGGAGATCCGCTGGCCGATCGCGTAGACCAGCACCGCGAGCGTGACCACCGTCGAGATCAGCAGCAACAGCGCGGAGAGCCGGTCCGCCACGAGCACGATCCCGACGGGCGCGGGCCAGCCGCCCAGCTCGGCGACGACGGGGCCGGTCCGGTCCGCCGCGACCAGCAGGACCGCGGCCACGACCGAGACCGCGGCGAGCACCATGAGCCCGATCAGCCGCTGGATCCGTGCCGAACGGGCGGCCAGCACCGTGAGGGCCGCGCCCAGGATGGGCAGCAGCACGGGCAGCGTGACGAGCGTGCTCACCGCGCCGCCCCGCTCCCGGAGACCTCGGCGGGCTCGTCCGTCCGGTCGGAGGCGGCCGCGGAGCCGGGATCCTCCTCGTCGTCCGGGCCCTCGGCGTCCTCCTCCATCGAGCCCTCGGGGCGCTCCCGCTCGGCCACGCGGCGGTCCTCGACGTCGTCCTGGACCTCGTCGCGGCCGGTCAGCACCCAGCTGCGGTAGCCCAGGGCCAGCAGGTAGGTGGTGAGCGCGAAGGTGATCACGATGGCGGTCAGGGCCAGGGCCTGCGGGAGCGGGTCGGCGAACTCCTCCGGCAGGGCCGTGCCCAGCACGGGGGCGCGCGCGGGCGGGCCGCCGGCGAGCTGCAGCAGCAGGTTCGCCCCGTGCCCGAGGACCACGATGCCGATCAGGATCCGCATCAGCGACCGCTGCAGCAGCAGGTAGAAGCCCACGGAGTAGAGGACGGCCAGCACGACCGCCATCGCGACGTTGATCGTGATCACGGCCCCGCCTCCTCCCCGGCCGCCTCCCGCGCGTCCCGTTCGATGCCGCTGCCCAGGGAGCGCAGCAGGTCGAGCACCACGCCGATGATCAGCAGGTACACCCCGATGTCGATCACGAGGCTGGAGACCAGGTCGACGGTGCCGACCAGCGGGATCTCGAACGTCACCTTCGCGCTGGCCAGCACGGGTGCGCCGAAGGCCACCGGGGCGAGCGCGGACACCACGGCGACCAGCAGGCCGAGCCCCATGAGCACCGGCGGACGCACGACGAACCGGGAGCCGATCTCGGCGCCCTCCGACTCTCCGCCGGCGATGTAGCGCAGCACGAAGGCCAGTCCGGCGACCAGGCCCCCGGGGAACCCGCCCCCGGGCGCGTAGTGCCCCACGATCAGCAGGTAGACCGAGAAGACCAGCACGGTCGGGAAGAGGAAGCGGGCGGCGGCCTCCAGCATGAGGGTGCGGTTGGAGCGCACGGGACAGGCGCCGGGCAGCGTCCACTCCCCCTCCGGCTCGTCCCACTGCGTGAACGGCACCGGTTCGCGGGTGCTCATCCGAGGACCTCTTTCTCGTGTTCGGGGGTGCCGCCGCCGGCCTTGCGTCTCCGGTCGAACCGGGTGGCGAGCACGAGGCTCGCCGTGCCCGCCGCGGCGATGAGCAGCACGGTGATCTCGCCGACCGTGTCGAGGGCCCGGAAGTCGACGAGGATCGCCGCGATGACGTTGTCCGCCCCGGCCTCCGGGGCGCGCGCCACGAACTCGCCGCTCGCGGCCGGCGGCTGCTGCCGCGCCCCGCTGAGGACCACGCCCGCGACCGCGACGAACACGCCCGCGACGGTGGCCAGCACGGCCTTGCGCATCTCCACGCCCCGGCGGGGGCGGTTCCCCGATGCCGTGTCCGTGCCGCCGTCCGAGTCGAAGTGCGCGGGCAGCCGGCGCAGCACGAACACGAACGCGACGAGGGTGAGCGTCTCGACCAGGAACTGTGCCAGGGCGAGGTCCGGCGCCCCGTCGACGACGAAGAGCCCGCCGATCCCGTAGCCGATCGCGCCGACCAGCAGCACGGCGGTGAACCGCCGGCGGACCCGGGTGAGCGCGAGCGCGGCGACCACCACGATCAGCCCGAGGGGCAGCTGCAGCAACGACGAGACCAGGGACTGGTCCCGCGGCCACGCGCCGCCCGTGAGCAGCGCGATGCCCGGCAGGACGAGCACCGTGCACAGCAGGACGCCGAGGTAGACGGGCAGGGAACCCACCTGGACGCGACCGGTGACCTGGGTGGCGGCCCGCTCCAGCCCGGCCACCACGACCTCGTACCCGCGCTGGGCGGACAGCGGGTGGGCCAGCGTCCGGTGCAGGCCGGTGATCCGGTCGCGGCCGACGTGCAGCGCGAGGCCCACGGCCAGCGCGACCACCGAGAACAGCAGCGGCAGCGAGAACCCGTGCCACAGCGCGAGGTGGTAGTCCGCCTCGGTCGCGTCGGTGGCCGGGTACGCGTCGGCGTAGGGCTGGGCCAGGGCGTTCACCAGCGGCGGGACGCAGCCGAGCACCAGGCCGGCGACCGCGGCCGTCCAGGTCGGCACGAGCAGGCCCCGGGCCGGCCGCTTCGGGTCGACGGGCTCCACGCCCGGCTTGTCGGCGAAGGCGCCCCACAGGAACCGCGCGGAGTAGGCGACGGTGAGGACCGACCCGGTGAGCAGGCCGAGCGCGAGGACCCAGCCGCGGGCGGGGTCGTAGTACAGGCCCTGGTGCACGAACGCCTCGAAGGCCGCCTCCTTGCCCAGGAACCCCAGCAGGAACGGCACCCCGGCCATCGACGCCGCGGCGAGCACGGCGGCGACCGCGAGGCCCGGCAGCCCGCGCCGGAGCCCGGACAGCGCGCCGACCTCGCGGGTGCCGGTGACCTTGTCGACGATCCCGACGACCATGAACAGCGGCGCCTTGAACAGGCCGTGCGCCAGCAGCATGGTCAGCGCCGCGACCTCGCCGATCCGGTCCCCGGAGCCGAAGAGCACCATCAGGAAGCCGAGCTGGCTCACCGTGCCGAAGGCCAGCAGCCGCTTCAGGTCCGTCTCGTGCAGCGCCCGCCAGCCACCGATCAGCATCGTGACGAGCCCCAGCACCGCGATCGGGACCCACCACTCGGCCCGGTCGGCGAAGCCCGGCGAGAGCCGGCCGACCAGCACCACGCCGGCCTTCACCATCGACGCCGCGTGCAGGTACGCGCTCACCGGCGTGGGCGCGGCCATCGCGGCGGGGAGCCAGGGGTGGAACGGCGCCTGGGCCGACTTGGTGAGGGCCCCGACCAGGATCAGCGCGATGCCGGTCGCGGCGAGCCCGCCCACCGGCGGCGCGGCGACGATCTCCGAGATCCGGTAGGTGCCCGCGGACTCGCCCACGAACACGATCCCGAGCAGCATCGCGAGCCCGCCGAGCACGGTGACCAGGAGCGCCTGCACGGCGGCGCGCCGATTGGCCCGGTGCAGGCCGCCCTGCCCGACCAGCAGGAACGACGCGATCGACGTCAGCTCCCAGAAGACGTAGAGGGTGAGCAGGTCGTCGGCCAGGACGAGGCCGAGCATCGCGCCGGCGAACGCGAGCAGCAGCGCGGAGTTCCGCGGGGCGTCGCGGCTGTCCTTCCCGAAGTACCAGGCGCTGTAGGCCAGGATCAGCGCCCCGAGCCCGCCCACCAGCACGATCATGACCAGGCCCAGCGCGTCGAGCCGGAACCCGAGCTCCAGGTCCAATGCGGAGGACCAGGTCACCGTCTCCTCGAGACCGGGCCCGAGCGCCGCCCCGAGGTGGGCGAACCCCCAGACCAGCGTCGCGGCGGGCAGCACCGCGGCGATCCCGAAGGCGGCCCGCCGGCTGCGCCGCGACACCAGGGGCAGCAGCGCGGCCACCACGAGATGGGCGACGACGAGCGCGAGCAAGACACCTCCGTCCCGCGACACCCGTGCGGCGCGCATGCTCAAGGGAGCGGCCCGGCTCAGGGTGCGTCGGGTCGTTGACGAGCTTCGGACAGAGTGCGCCGGAATCCGGCGCCGACACCGATCCTACTGGTCGGCCCGGCGGGTCCCGCCGCTCAGCTGATCACCTCGGCGAAGCAGAGGCTGCCCGGTTCGTCCCGGTACACCCCGAACGGGGCGATCGGGGCGGAGCCGGAGCTGCGGTGGGGCGCGATCGCTCCGGGCTGCCTGGTGCCCGTCTCGAGGGTCACGCCGGCACGGGGACCCGCGTGCGGCGCCCGGCGGCCACGAGGAGCCCCAGGCAGACCGCGGCGAGCGCCGCGACCACGACGAGCAGCACCGCGTAGGGCACGTGAACGGCCAGCGGCGCGAGGATCAGCGGGAGCAGGAACCCGCCGTAGGTCAGCGTGTAGTAGACGGCGGTGAGCCCGGCGAGGTGCTCCGGCCCGGCGATCCGCTGGACCTCCAGCAGCCCGGAGACCAGCGAGATGCCGTAGGCCGCGCCGAGCACCGCCGAGGCCACGAACGCCACCGGCAGCGATCCGGTCCGCGCCGTGACCGCGGCGACCAGTGTCCCGACGACGATCAGCGCCAGGCCCAGCCGGCCGCCGGCGAGCGGGGCGCGGGCGTCGAGCCGGCGGGCGGCGGCCTGGATCGCGACGCCCGCCGAGAGCGTCACGGCGGTGAGCCCGGTGGCGAAGATCAGCCCGAAGCCGGGCGTACGCGCCGCCCCGACGGCGGCCGGCTGCACCACGAAGGACAGTGCGGGTCCGGCGAAGACCCACGGGGCCAGCGGGAGCACCAGCCCACGGAACCGCGGGTGCGCCACCGCCGGCACCGTGAGGTCCGCGAGCAGCGAGCGGCGCGGTGCCCGTTCGGGCGTCCGGGTCTCGGGCGCGCGCAGGGCCAGCGCGATCACCGGCAGGGTGAGCACGATGTGCACCAGGTAGGGCAGCTCCATCGGCAACGGCGCCCACTGGGCCAGCACGCCGCCGACGGCCGGGCCCACGCCGAACCCCGCGGACAGCGCGAGCGCCGCGCGGCGGGCGCCGGAGCCCGCGTCTGCCTCCGGGTCGTGGGGGGCCTGCGAGAGCTCCTTCACCCACGTCGTCCCGACGGCCATGGCCACGCCGGTGACCATGCCGAACAGGAAGCGACCGGTGTACAGCAGCGCCTCGGAGTACGCGCCGGCGGCGAGGATCGCGCTCGCCGGCACCGACACGACCAGTCCCGGCAGGAGGACCCGCCGGCGGCCGAGCCGGTCCGACAGCGGCCCCCCGACGAGCAGGCCCGGGGCGAGCCCGGCCACGTACACGCCGAAGAACGCCGCGACGACCGTGGCCGAGTAGTGCCCCTGCTCGCGGTACATGACCATGAGCGGGCTGAACTGGTTCGCGCCGTAGCCGATGACGAACAGCACCGCCGCGACGCGCGCCCACGCCCTCATCCGTGCTCCCACGTGGGCACCAACCCGACGGCGTCCGGCTGCGTTCCCCGGGGAGACGCAGACCTCACGAGCGCCGCTTGGCCTTCTGCCGCCAGCTGGTGAGCACGCGCTCGGTGTAGCCGTTGGGCTCGGAGCGGCCGGTGAAGACCAGCTCCAGGGCGGCCTGGAAGCTCTCGCTGCCCTCCAGGTCCTTCGCCATCGGCGGGTAGCCGGGCTCGTTGGCGTTCTGCTCGTCGACGAGCGCGGCCATGCGGGCGAAGGTGTCCCGGACCGTCTTCTCGTCGACCACGTCGTGGTGCAGCCAGTTCGCGATCAGCTGGCTGGAGATCCGCAGGGTCGCCCGGTCCTCCATCAGCCCGACGCCCTCGAGGTCCGGCACGGTGGAGCAGCCGATGCCCAGCCCCACCCAGCGGACGACGTAGCCGAGGATCGACTGCGCGTTCGTCTCCAGCTCGTGGGTCTTCTGCTCGTCCGTGAGCTGCTCGGTGAGGATCGGCAGCACCAGGAGCTTCTCGCGGTCGGTGACCGCCCGCGACGCGAGGTCCGCCTGGACGGCGTGCACGTCCGTGCGCAGGTAGTGCAGCGCGTGCAGGGTGGCGGCGGTCGGCGAGGGCACCCAGGCGCAGTTGGCGCCCTGCTCCGGCTGGGCCCCCTTCTGCTCCAGCATGTCGGCCATCGCCGCCGGCTTGGCCCACATGCCCTTGCCGATCTGGGCCCTGTGCGCGAACCCGGAGGCGAGCGCGACGTCGACGTTGCGGTCCTCGTAGGCGTTGAGCCAGGTCGAGGACTTCATGTCGCCCTTGCGGATCACGGGTCCGGCGGCGAAGCAGGTGTGGATCTCGTCGCCGGTGCGGTCGAGGAAGCCGGTGTTCACGAAGATGACGCGGTCGGCCGCGGCCGCGATCGCGCTCGCGAGGTTGACGCTGGTGCGCTTCTCCTCGTCCATGATGCCGATCTTGAGCGTGCGCGCGGGCAGGCCGAGGGCCTCCTCGACGGCGGTGAACAGCTCGACGGTCAGCGCCACCTCGTCCGGCCCGTGCTGCTTGGGCTTGACGATGTACATCGACCCGCTGCGCGAGTTGGAGTACCGCCCCCTGCCCTGCAGGTCGTACTGCGCCGCGGTGGCCGTGACCAGCGCGTCGAGCACGCCCTCGGCGATCTCCTCGCCCTCGGCCGTGCGCACCGCGTTGGTGGTCATGTGGTGCCCGACGTTGCGGACCAGCATCAGCGACCGCCCGGGCAGGGTCAGCGGGGACCCGTCGGCGCCGGTGTACTCGCGGTCGGGGTGCACCCGCCGGGTGACGGTCTCGCCGCCCTTCTCGAACTCCGACACCAGCTCGCCGGTCATGAGACCGAGCCAGGTGCGGTAGGCCAGGGCCTTGTCCTCGCCGTCGACCGTCGCGACCGAGTCCTCGAGGTCGACGATCGTGGTGACCGCGGACTCCAGCACGACGTCGGCGACGTCGGCGTGGTGCTGGCGGCCGACCCGGTGCGTGGGGTCGATCGTCAGCTCGACGTGCAGGCCGTTGCGGCGCAGCAGGACCGCGGCGCGGCCCTCGCCGTCGGGCGCACGGAACCCGGCGAACTGCGCGGCGTCGGCCAGCCCGGTCTCGCCACTCCCGGTGAAGGCGACGAGGCCTCGCTCCGAGCCGGAGTAGCCGGTGACGTCCGCGTGCGAGCCCTGGGCCAGCGGGAACAGCTCGTCGAGCAGCTCGTCGGCCGCGGCGATGACCTGCGCGCCGCGCTTCTCGTCATAGCCCTTGGCGAGCTCGTGGTCGAGCGGCAGCGCGTCCGTGCCGTAGAAGGCGTCGTACAGCGAGCCCCAGCGGGCATTGGCCGCGTTGAGCGCGTACCGCGGGACCGTCGCCGGGACGACCAGCTGCGGGCCGGGGACCTCGGCGATCTCCGCGTCGACGGCGCCGACCGAGACCGGGGCCGGCTCGTCCGCCGGCAGGAGGTAGCCCAGCTCCGAGAGGAGGTTCCGGTACGCCTCGGGCTCGCCGGGGCCGTGGGCCTCGTGCCAGGCGTCGATCCGGGCCTGGAGCTCGTCCCGCCGGGCGAGCAGCTCGGCGATCCGCGGGGCGAAGCGCCCCTGCAGCTCCGCGAGCGCACCCCAGAAGGCCTCCGGAGCCAGGTCCAGGTCCGCCAGCAGCTCACCCTCCACGAACCGCTGGAGCTCGGGATCGACCTGCAGTCCTGCGGTGCCGGCCATCGCGGCGTTCCTCTCTCCTCGACTCTGGTGCGGCGCCTTTTCTATCAGACGGACTGGCAATTCCGCATCATGGAATATAGGGTCCGGTGCTGTGAGCGACGGCACCGAGGCGTCCCGGCCCGATGTACCCCGTGCGGGCGGGGTCCAGTCGCTGGCGCGGGCGTTCGGGCTGCTCGAGACGCTGGCGGAGACGGGCGGCGAGGCCGGGCTGTCCGAGCTCGCCGACCGGACCGGGCTCGCCCCGGCGACCATCCACCGACTGGTCCGCACCCTCGTCGATCTCGGCTACCTGCGGCAGCTGTCCTCGCGGCGCTACACGCTGGGCCCCAAGCTGGTCGGCCTGGGCGAGACGGCGGCGCGCCAGTTCGGCCGCTGGGCCACCCCCGTGCTCGCGGACCTCGTCACCGAGATCGGCGAGACGGCGAACCTCGCGGTGCTCGACGGCGACGGCGCCGTCTACGTCGCGCAGGTGCCCTCGCCGCACCAGATGCGGATGTTCACCGAGATCGGCCGCCGGGTGCCGGTGCACTGCACGGGTGTGGGCAAGGCGCTGCTGTCCGCGCTACCGCCGGCCGACGCGGCCGCGATCGTCGCGCGCACCGGACTCCCGGCCGTCACGTCGACCACGATCACCGATCCCGACGTGTTCGCCCGCGGGCTGGCCCTCGCCCGGGAGCGCGGCTACGTGCTCGACGAGGGCGAGCAGGAGACCGGCGTGCGCTGCGTCGCCGCCCCGGTCACCGGGCCGCACGGCTCGGCCGCGGTCTCGGTCTCCGGACCGCTCTCCCGGATGGACGACACCGCCGTCGCGCGGATCGCGCCGCTGGTCGTCGCGGCGGGGCGCCGCCTCGGGACGCTGCTGGCCACCGCATGATCCGGAAGCACGGCCGGGAACCCTCATCCGCGCCGGTCAGGGCGCTGCGGCCAGGAGTTGCGGGACGCCCGCGGGGGGCGGATCATCCGTGGCCTCGAATCGCCTCTGACCGTCCTCAGGGGGCCTCTGATGCCACCCTTCACCCAGATCCTCGACCCGGTCGGCTCGGTCGCAGGGAGCACGTTCCTGGCCCTGGTGCCCGTCGTCGTCCTCCTGGCCCTCCTGGCCGGGCTGCGCCTCTCGGCCTGGCAGGCGGTGATCATAGGCTCGGTCGTCACGGTGCTGCTCGCGATCTTCGTGTGGGGTGCACCGGCCTCGGGCACGGGGGTCGCCTACGGGCTCGGTGCGGCGACGGGCGTGTGGTCGGTCGACTGGATCGTGTTCTGGGGCGTGATCATCTACAACACCCTGGTCACGACGGGTGCGTTCGCCGGGTTCAAGGACTGGCTGGTGCAGCACGCCACCCGGGACATCCGGGTGCAGACGATCCTGCTGGCGTGGGCGTTCGGGGCGCTGATGGAGGGCCTGGTCGGGTTCGGCTATCCGTGGGCCGTGGTGGCGCCGATCCTCATCGCGCTCGGGGTCGTCGACCTCGCCGCGATCCGCGTGGCGGCGATCGCGAACAACGCCCCGGTGTCCTACGGCGCGCTGGGCGCCCCGATCATCGGCCTGGCCGCCGTCACCGGGCTGCCGCTGATGGCCCTGTCGGCGTCGGTCGGGAAGATCGTCGCGATCCTCGCGTTGCTGCCGCCCTTCGTGCTCATCTACCTGGTCTCCGGATGGCGCGGGCTGCGGGACGGGTGGCCGCTCGCGGTCGTCGGGGCGCTGTCCTACATCGCGGGCCAGTACCCCACCTCGCAGTTCCTCGGGCCGTACCTCCCCGACGTGATCGGCTCGCTCGTCTGCTTCGGCGTGCTGTTGGTGTTCCTGCGCTTCTGGCGGCCGAAGGTGGAGCTGGGGTTCGGCGGCAAGGAGCTGCCCTCGGGGGACGTGGCGGTCGCCTCCGCCGGGGACGGCCCGGGGGCGGCACCGGCCCGCAGTGGCAGCCGCAGTCCCGGTGGCAGCAGCGCGGCCGTCCGCGCGCTGGTGCCCTTCGGGATCCTCGTCGTGGTGGTCGTCGCCTGGACCGGGCCGTGGTCGCCGTTGCCGAACTATGCGCCGTTCGCGCCCGCGGTCAAGGCGATCAGCTCGCTCGACGGGAAGGTGACGAGCCAGTCGTTCAAGTGGGCGCCGTTCATCGCGGGCACCGCGATCCTGGTGTCCTGGCTGCTGATCTGTGCGTACCTTCGGCCGGCCCGGCGCCAGCTGGCCCAGACGTTCCGCGACACCTTCCGGCAGATGTGGGGGGCACTGCTCGTAGGCCCGTTCATCTTCGGGCTGGCCTACGTGTTCAACTACTCCGGCATGGCCAGCTCGATGGCCAACGGCTTCTCCAAGATCGGCACGCCGTTCATCGTGCTGGCCCCGATCCTGGGCTGGATCGCCGTGGCGCTCTCCGGGAGCAACACCTCGGCGAACGCGGTCTTCGGCGCCTTCCAGCTCTCGGTCGCGAAGCTGCTCGGCGCGCCGCCCCTGCTCTTCCCGTCGCTGAACTCGGTGGGCGCCGAGGTGGGCAAACCGGTCGCGCCGCAGACGGCGAGCGTCGGGGTGGCGACCACGAAGATGGTGCGCAAGGAGGGCGAGGTCATCCGCTACAACATGGCCTGGACGCTCGTCATCCTCGTCTACCTCATCCTCATCGGGCTGCTCTACTACTTCGTCCTGCCGGGCGCCATGCAGCTGTAGCCACGAGCGGCGCCGGCCGCGCCCGGACGGCGAGCGCGTCCGGGTCGGGGGCCCGCGCCGGTCCACGGGCTCGTCCGGGCCCGGCCGCGCCGGGGAGAGGCTCGCCGTCGAGCGACGGCGAGCCCCTGCGATCACCGCGCGGGCCGTACGACGGCATCGGGACTGGGACCCCCGCGGCCGCCGCCCTAGGCTTCTCGATGTCCCACCACGCGCCGTGACAAGGAGGTCGGATGACCCTCGATCCCGTGGCCCGCGCCGCGATCGTCGCGGCCCTGGGCCCCGATGACGTCGTCGACGACCCCGTGCAGACCCGCGCCTACGAGTGCGACGGGCTGACCGGGTACCGGGTCCGCCCCGAGATCGTCCTCATCCCCCGCGACGCCGAGGGGGTCGCCCGGGCGGTGAAGGCCTGCCATCGCAACGGCGTCCCGTTCGTGGCGCGCGGCGCCGGCACCGGCCTGTCCGGCGGCGCGCTCCCGGTGGCCGACGGCGTGGTGATCTCGCTGGCCCGGCTGAAGCGGGTGCTGGAGGTCGACCCGGTGAACCGGCGCGCGGTCGTCGAGCCCGGGGTCACGAACCTCGAGATCACCGCGGCCGTCGCGGCGCACGGGCTCTACTACGCGCCCGACCCCTCCTCGCAGCAGGTGTGCACGATCGGCGGCAACGTCGCGGAGAACTCCGGCGGCGCGCACTGCCTCAAGTACGGGTTCACCACGAACCACGTGTACTCGATGGAGGTCGTGCTCCCGGACGGCGAGCTGGTCACCCTCGGCGGGGACTCCGCCGAGCAGCAGGGCCCGGACCTGCGCGGGGTGTTCCTCGGCTCCGAGGGCACGCTGGGCATCACCACGAAGATCACCGTGCGGCTGCTGCGCACCCCGGAGACGGTGCGCACGCTGCTGGCCGACTTCCCGTCGGTCGCCGAGGCGGGCGAGGTCGTGTCGGACATCGTCGCGGCCGGGATCGTGCCCGCCGCCGTCGAGATGATGGACACGCTCGCGATCGAGGCGGCCGAGGAGGCGGTGCACGCCGGCTACACGGTGGGGGTGCCGGCCGCGCTGGTCGTGGAGCTCGACGGCCCGATCGAGCAGTGCGACACCGAGTTCGCGCAGGTCAAGGCCATCTGCGACGCCCACGGCTGCACCCGGCTGCACATCGCGGGCTCGCCGGAGGAGCGGGCCGCGATCTGGCGCGGCCGCAAGGCGGCCTTCGCCGCGGTCGGCCGGATCTCGCCGGACTACTTCGTGCAGGACGGCGTGGTCCCGCGGACGAGGCTCGCCGAGGTGCTGGGCCGCATCGCCGACATGGGCGACGAGGCCGGCCTGCGGGTGGCCAACGTCTTCCACGCCGGTGACGGCAACCTCCACCCGCTGGTCCTCTACAGCGCCGCCGCGGGCGAGACCGAGCGTGCCGAGGAGCTGTCCGGGGCGATCGCCGAGCTCTGCGTGGAGCTGGGCGGGTCGCTGTCCGGCGAGCACGGCATCGGCACCGACAAGGCGTGCTCGATGCCGAAGATGTACGGGGAGGAGGACCTGGCGGTGATGAAGCGGGTGCGGGACGCCTTCGACCCCGAGGGCATCTGCAACCCGGGCAAGGTCCTGCCCACGCCGCGGCTGTGCGGGGAACGGCCCGGGAAGTACCGGCCGCACCCGCTGGAGGAGTCGGGAGTGATCGAGCGGCTATGACACTCACGGCATTGAAGCCGGCGTCGTTGAAGGAGGCCCGCGAGGCCGTCCTCGACACGACCGGCCGGATCTCGATCGCCGGGGCCGGGACGGCCGCGGACTGGGGGGGCCGGCTCGGGCCCGTCGACGCCGTGCTCGACACCACCGGGCTGAGCGGCGTCATCACCCACAACCCGGGTGACATGACGGTCTCGGTGCACGCCGGGACGCCGCTGCGGGCGCTGCAGGAGCAGCTGGCGGAGCACGGCCAGCACCTGTCCTTCGACGCCGCGCGGGTGGCCGCGGGCGCGACCGTCGGCGGGCTGGTGGCCACGGCCGACGCCGGGCCGTCGGCGCTGGTGCACGGCACGCTGCGCGATCTCGTCATCGGGACCACCACGCTGCTGTCCGACGGGGCGGTGGTCCGCTCGGGCGGGCACGTCATCAAGAACGTGGCCGGTTTCGACCTGTCCAAGCTGCTGCACGGCTCCTACGGCACCCTCGGTGTGCTGGTCGAGGTCGTGCTGCGGCTGCACCCGGTGCCGAAGGCGATCGGCACCGTGGTGGTGGAGTGCGGCCTCGCCGACGCCGCCCGGCTGGCCGGCGAGGTGCTGGCCTCGCAGCTGGAGCCGACGGCCGTGGAGTGGCTGTCCTCGGGCCGGCTGCTGGTCCGCCTCGACTCGACCGAGGAGGCCCTGCCGGCCCGGCTGGACCGGTTGACCCGGCTGCTGGGCGACGGGGCGTCGGTGGCGTCCGGGTCCTCGGAGGCGTCCGGGCAGTCCGGGGCCGGCGCGGACGTGTGGGCCGAGCACGCCGCCCTCACCCGGGGCGACGGGGGTGCGGCCGTGGTGCGGATCGGGGTGAAGCCCTCGCTGCTGCCGGGCGTGCTGGAGGCACTGCCCGCCTCGACCGTCTCCGCAGGGCTGGGCACCGGCGTGGCCACGGTGTCGGTGCCCGGGAGGGCGGTCGCCGAGGCGCACGCCGCCGTGCACGCGGCCGGCGGGACGAGCGTGCTGCGCTGCCGCCCCGCCGACCTCGGCGCCCCGGCGTGGGGGCCGCCGCCGTCCGCCCTCGCCGTGCTCAAGGCCGTCAAGCAGCGGTTCGACCCGGACGGCCGGTTCGGCCCGGGCCGCTTCGACCCGTGGGAGATCTCGTGACCACACCCGCCGGCTCCGCCGACACCAACCTGCCGCAGACCGGCCCGAGCGCCTTCGACGCGCACCACCCGCCCTCGCGGGAGCTGCTCGACGACTGCGTGCACTGCGGCTTCTGCCTGCCGACCTGCCCCACCTACCAGCTCTGGGGCGAGGAGATGGACTCCCCGCGCGGGCGCATCTACCTGATGGACCTGGCCCAGAAGGGCGAGATCGGGCTCGACGGCCCGCTGCACCAGCACATCGACGCCTGCCTGGGCTGCATGGCGTGTGTGACGGCGTGCCCCTCGGGCGTGCAGTACGACAAGCTGCTCGAGTCGGTGCGCCCGCAGCTCGAGCGCAACGTCAAGCGGACCCCGGCCGACCGGATGTTCCGCGAGGCGATCTTCGCGCTGTTCCCGTACAAGCGGCGGCTGCGCCTGGCGGCCCTGCCCGGGGCGCTGTACCAGAAGCTGGCCGCGGTGCCCGCCGTCCGGAGGCTGGCGGCGAAGCTGCCGGGCCGGCTGGCCGCGCTGGAGTCGCTGCTCCCGCCCGTCACGGTGCGGGAGGCGTTCGCGACGCTGCCGGTGCACACCTCCGCCGTGGGCGAGCGGCGCGGCCGGGTCGCGCTGCTGTCCGGCTGCGTGCAGGATGTGTTCTTCCACCGGGTCAACGAGGCCACCGTGCGGGTGCTCTCCGCCGAGGGGCTCGACGTCCTCGTCCCCCGTGACCAGCAGTGCTGCGGGGCCCTGGAGCTGCACGCCGGCCGCGAGGACCCGGCGCTCGCCCGGGCGAAGCGCACGATCGAGCGGTTCGAACGGCTCGACGTCGACCACGTGGTGACCAACGTGGCCGGCTGCGGGTCGTCGATGAAGGACTACGCCCACCTGCTCGCCGACGACCCGGAGTGGGCGGTGCGGGCGAAGGAGTTCAGCGCGCGGGTGCGCGACGTGCACGAGGTGCTCGCCGAGCTGGGGCCGCGCGCCCCGCGCTCGCCGGTGCCCGCACGGGTCGCGTACCACGACGCCTGCCACCTCGGGCACGCCCAGGGCGTGCGCGCGCAGCCCCGGGAGGTGCTGCGGAGCATCCCCGAGCTCGAGGTGCTCGACATCCCCGAGGCGGCGCTGTGCTGCGGCTCCGCGGGCATCTACAACATGATCATGCCCGAGGCGGCCGACGAGCTGGGCCGGCGCAAGGCCGACAACGTCCGGACGGTCGAACCCACCGTGGTCGTCACGGCGAACCCGGGCTGCCTGCTGCAGATCGGCAAGCACCTCAAGGACGGCATCGGAGGCGCCCTGCCGCTGCTGCACCCGGTCCAACTGCTCGACGCCAGCATCCGCAACGTGCCGGTCCCCCGCAGCTGACGCCGCGTTGCACATCCACCGCGAGGCGATCCACCACGGCGCCGAGATCCTGCTGCTGCGGGACCTGTACCGGAACCTGCACGGGTGAGCCCGGTCCCGCACCGAGCGTCGGGATCGCGCGGAACGTCCGGCTTGCTCAGCGGCCTCTCAGCGCGCTGGGTGCCCGTCCGGCGGCGCGGTGTGAGAGTGGCCGGTGGGGTCGAACCGATCGGGGAGGTCGCATGACGGAGACCGCGCGCACGCGTCCGGACCAGGGGATGGCGGAGGCGCCGTCGGGGCCGGGTCTCGAGGGCAGGAGCGTCGAGGAGCTGCCGCTGCACATGCGGCGGTCGGGCTTCGACCCGGCGCCCGAGCTGCGGGCGATCCGCGAGGGCGAGGGCGTCCGGAAGATCCGCACGCCCTTCGGGCTCGAGGCCTGGATGGTCACGCGCTGGTCGGACGTGCGCGAGGTGCTCGGCGACGCGGCCACGTTCAGCAACGAGTGGCAGCCGCAGCGGCGCATGGCGGGCCTGCCGGGGATGCCGAAGCGCAGCCCGGAGGAGCTGGCCCGGATGCGGGCCGGCAACCTGCTGGCGTTCGACCCGCCGGCGCACACCCGGCTGCGCCGCATGCTCACCCCGGAGTTCACCGGGCGGCGGATGGCGCGGCTCGAGCCCCGGGTGCGCGAGATCGTCGACCAGCACCTCGACGCGATGGAACGGGCCGGGTCGCCCGCGGACCTGGTCGCGGACTTCGCCCTGCCGGTTCCGTCGCTGGTGATCTGCGAGCTGCTCGGTGTGCCGTACGAGGACCGGGCGGAGTTCCAGCGGCGCAGCGCCAAGCTGCTCGACCTGTCGAGGCCGATGGACGAGCGGATGCGGGCCGGGGACGAGCAGCGCGCCTACATGGCGTCGCTGGTCGCGCGGGAACAGGCGGACCCGGGCGAGGGGCTGCTCGGCATGCTCGTGCGCGAGCACGGCGAGGACCTCACCACGGACGAGCTGGTCGGCATCGCGAACCTGCTGCTGATCGCCGGCCACGAGACCACGTCGAACATGCTCGGCCTGGGCACGCTGGCGCTGATGGACCACCCCGACCAGCTCGCCCTGGTCCGGGACGATCCCGACGCGATCGGGCCCGCGGTCGAGGAGCTGCTGCGGTGGCTGTCGATCGTGCACTCCGGCACGTTCAAGACCACGACCCGGCCGGCCGAGATCGCGGGTCACGCGATCGCGGAGGGCGAGCTGGTCATGCTCTCGATCCCGGCCGCCAACCGGGACCCGGCCCTGCTCGAGGAGCCGGAGCGGCTCGACGTCCGGCGGGGCGCGCTCGGCCACGTCGCCTTCGGGCACGGGGTGCACCACTGCCTCGGCGCGCCGCTGGCCCGCATGGAGATGCGGATCGCCTTCCCCGCGCTGCTGCAGCGCTTCCCGGACCTGCGGCCGGCGTCGGAAGATCGTAGGTTCCGGTCGTTCAACGTCGTCTACGGGATGGAGAGCCTGCCCGTGGCGTGGGGAGGAGCGTGATGGGCGAGCTCAGGGCCGACCGCGCCGTCTGCATCGGTGCCGGGATGTGCGTGATGACCGACGATGCGGTGTTCGACCAGGACGACGACGGCATCGTCGTGCTCCTGAACGAGAATCCCGAGGTCGACGAGAAGGTGCGCTCCGCGGTCGACGCCTGCCCCTCGGGAGCCCTGTCGATTCGCGAGGAATGAGCTCGGGCGCGCCCCGATACCCGTTCGGCCCAGTCCATCCTGCCGACTGACGTGATCTGACGCACACTGCGCGACCATGACGTCTGCGACGCTGTTGTCCGGGCCGATGGCGGGGCCGGTCCTGGCGGTCTACCAACAGGACCCCAAGGCCGTCGGCGGTTCCCTGGGGTGGTCGGCCCTGGTGTCGGTGGTGCCGCTGGCGGTGGTGCTCCTCGCGCTGGGCGTGCTGCGCGTACGGGCGCAGTGGGCGGCGCTGGCCGGGCTGGTCGCGGCGCTGGTCGTCGCGATCGTGGGATTCGCCATGCCCGTCGGCATGTCCCTGCTGGCCGCGGCGCACGGCGCGTTCTTCGGGCTGTTCCCGATCATGTGGATCGTGGTGAACGCCCTCTGGGTGTTCAACATGACCGTCGCGACCGGGCACTTCGACGTGCTGCGGCGCAGCTTCGGCACGTTCTCCTCGGACCGGCGGACACAGGCGATCCTCGTCGCGTTCTGCTTCGGCGCGCTGCTCGAGGCGCTGGCCGGCTTCGGCGCCCCGGTCGCGATCAGTGCGGTGATGCTGGTCGCGCTGGGCTTCCGCCCGTTGCGCGCGGCCGTCCTGGCGCTCGTCGCGAACACCGCGCCGGTGGCGTTCGGTGCGATGGGCGTTCCGGTGATCACGCTCGCGCAGGTCAGCGGGCTCCCACTGGGCGACGTCGCCTCGATGGTCGGCCGGCAGACCCCGTTCCTGGCCCTCTTCGTCCCGCTGGTCCTGGTGTTCCTGGTCGACGGGCGCCGGGGCGTGCGGGAGGCATGGGTCCCCGCCGTGGTCGCCGGCGTCGTCTTCGCGATCGTCCAGTTCGCGACGTCGAACTACATCTCCGTGCCGCTGACCGACATCCTCGCCTCGCTGCTGTCCGCCGTCGCCGTCGTGGTGGTCGCGCGGGCGATGCCGCACGCGCTGTGGGCCGCGCGCCGGCCCGGCACCGAGCCCGAGGCGGAGCCCGACACCGAGCCCGGCGGTGGCAGCCTCGTCGGGGCGGGCGGCCCCGACGCTCCCGGCGACGGCTCCGGCGGCACGGGCGGGTCGCGCCGCGGCGGGCCCCGGCCCTCCGGTGAGCCCCGGCCCTCCGGTGGGTCCGTCCCCGCCGGGAGCGCGGCGGAGGAGAGCGAGGCGGTCGCGGCCGTCCGGTCGCAGGCACAGGTCGACGACCCGCGCGAGGTCCGCCGCGCCTACGCCCCATACGTGATCATCGTGCTGGTCTTCGCGATCGTGCAGCTCCCGGGGATCAAGCCGGCCGTCGACAGCCTGAAGCTGGCGTTCCACTGGCCCGGCCTCGACGTCGTCGCGACCAGCGGCAAGCCCAGCAGCACCACGCAGTACTCGCTGACCTGGCTGTCGACCGCCGGGACGCTGATGCTCATCGCCGGCGTGATCGTCGCGGCGGTGCTCGGCCTCGGCGCGGCCCGGGCGGCGGCGATCTGGGGACGCACGGTCGCGGACCTGAAGTGGGCGATCCTCACCGTGGCCGCGGTCCTGGCGCTGGCGTACGTGATGAACGCATCGGCGCAGACCACCGCGATCGGCCTGCTGATCGCGGGCGCGGGCGGGGCGCTCGCCTTCCTGTCCCCGCTGCTCGGGTGGTTCGGTGTCGCTGTCACCGGCTCGGACACGTCGTCCAACGCGTTGTTCGGTTCGCTGCAGGTCACGGCGGCCAACACGGCCGGGCTGCCGCCGGAGCTGCTGGCCGGCGCGAACTCGTCGGGCGGGGTGCTCGGGAAGATGCTGTCCCCGCAGAACCTCACGATCGCCGTCGCCGCGGTGAAGCTCGACGGCCAGGAGGGCGTGCTGCTGCGGAAGGTCATCGGGTGGAGCCTCGGCATGCTGCTGGTGCTCGCGATCCTGATCTACCTGCAGTCCACGCCGGTGCTCGGCTGGATGCTGCCGTAGGAGAGGCGCTCCGAATCCGGCTGCCCCTCGTGGCCGCGCCTGCGAGGGTGGCCGGGTGAGCGCGTGATCGGTGAGTTCGAGATCGACGACGACCCCGCCCGGCTGGACCGCGACGCCGTCTGGGCCTGGCTGTCCACGGACGCCTACTGGGGTCGCTGGCGGCAGCGCGAGCACCTGGAGCGCCAGCTCGACGCGGCCTGGCGGGTGGTCGGCGTCTACCGCGACGGCCGCACGCTCGGCTCGGCGCGCGCGGTGTCGGACGGCGTGTCCTTCGCCTACCTCGCCGACGTCTGGGTGGACCCGTCGGTGCGGGGCCACGGGCTGGGCGTCGCGCTCGTCGACGCGATGCTCGCCGGCGGGCCGGGGATGCGGTGGTCGCTGCACACCCGGGACGCGCACGGCCTCTACGCCCGCTTCGGGTTCACGCCGCCGGACGACACGCTGCTGGAGCGGCGGGCGGATCCCGAGGTGATCCTCGGCGGGACGCTCACCTGATCCGGTGGTGCCGACGGCGATGAGTTCCCGGCGGCGGCGCGGTCTCCCCTCCAGACACCGCGGCGGACGCCGCACCGACCGAGAGGACCGAGAACCATGAGCGCCGCCGCCCCCACCACCCGCCCCCGCAGCAGGGCCCGCATCGCCCTCTACGTCCTGCAGGTCGTGCTGGGCCTGTTCATGGTCGTCGGCTCCGGCGCGCCGAAGCTGTTCGGCGAGGCCACCGCCGTGCAGACCTTCGACGCCATCGGCGCCGGCGACTGGTTCCGCTACGTCATCGGGGCACTGGAGGTCGCGGGCGGGATCGGCCTGATGATCCCGATCCTGGCCGGGCTCGCCGCCGCCTGCTTCGTGGCGCTGATGATCGGCGCGGCGCTCTTCCAGGTCCTCGTGATCGGCATGGCCGAGTACGTCTCCACGCCGATCGTCCTGGGCGTGCTGTTCGCCCTGATCGCGTGGGTCCGCCGGCACGAGATCGCGGCGCTGTTCCGGCGCTGACCGGCGCGCCGCGCAGGGTGCCGCGGGCGCGCCGGGGTCGAGGGGTCCCCGGCGCGTCCGCGTTGCGGCGCGACGTCCGGTGCCGGTCCCGCCTCGAGGGGCCCGGACTCCAGCCCCGGGAACCCGTCGATCGCACCGGGGCTCGACTCCCTCGGCGTGTGCTCAGCGGACCCAGTCCGGCACGCCGCGGTCCGTCCCGTCCGGGAGCAGGGCCCGCCCCGCGCCGGAGCCGGTGACCAGGGCGGACAGCCCGCGCTCGGGGTGGGCGCCGATGCGCCGGGCCGCCCCGGCCGGCAGCACCGCGCTGTCCCCCACGGTCAGCACGGCCTCACCCTCGGCGGTGCGGAGCGTCATCCCGCCGTCGACGACGGTCCACACCTGCTCCACGTCCATCACGTGGTCCGGGCCCGCCTGGCCCGGGCGCATCCGCACCTGCCACAGCGACTGCGCGGCACCGCCGAGCGTGGGCGACGCAAGGGTGGTCATCACGGCGTTCGGGGTCTCGTGGGTGCGCCGGTCGGCACGGCGGACGACGGTCATGGCGACCTCCGGTATGTTCGACAACATGGTTGTCGATATGGTGAACCTGGTTGTCGACCGTGTCAACTGAGCGTCCCGGCTTCGCGCTGCCCCTGCTCCTGCTCGCCGGTTTCCAGACCCTGGTGGACGCGCTGCACGAGGAGCTGGCGGAGCGCGGTCACCCGGACGCCCGGCCGATGCACGGCTTCGCCCTGCAGGCCGTCGGTGGGGGCACGACCGCCGCCGAGCTCGGCCGGCGGCTCGGCGTGACCAAGCAGGCGGCGGCCAAGACGATCGCGGCGCTCGAGGCGGCCGGCTACGTCGAGCGGGCCGCCGATCCCACCGACGCCCGCCGGGTCGTCGTGCGCCCCACCGCCCGGGGCCGTGACCTGCTCGCCCGCTCCGCCGAGATCTTCGACGAGCTGCGAACGCGGTGGGTGCGTGAGCTCGGGGAGGACGCGGTCCGAACGATGGAGGACGCGCTCGGCCGGGTCACCTCGGGCCCCCGCCTCGACGCCCCCTCCTGGTTCACCCGCTGACCCTGCCTCCCACACATCCGCTGACGTCCGAGCACACCCGCTCATGCCCCGTCGCACACTTGGAGGCTGCGCGAGACAGCCGGTCGACGCCTTGCGTGTCAGAGCCCTGCACCACCACACCCCCGAGACACCCGCTGCGGCGCCGCACTCCGCCGCTCAGGGGTCGAAGGTCGGGTCCGGCTCCACCGCCACCTCCAGCACCAGCGGCTCGGTGCGGGCCGCGAGGGTCGGGACGACCGCGTCCAGGGCCTCCACCAGCTCGCCCCACGTCGCCACCACGCGGGCCGGGCAGCCGAGGGACTGCGCCAACCCACCCACACCGACCTCGGTGAACGCCGGCCACGGCGCGGCGCCGCCCTGCTTCTCGGCGAGCCGGTCCATGATCGCGTAGCGGCCGTTGGCCAGCACGACGAACAGCGCGCCGACGCCGTAGTGCGCCGCGGTCCACAACGCCTGGATCCCGTACAGCGACGACCCGTCCCCCACCACCGCGACCACGGGCCGGTCCGGGCGGCCCATCCGCACGCCGATCGCCGCGGGGAGGCCGAAGCCGAGCCCGCCCATCGCCGCGGAGAGGAAGCCCAGCGGTCGCCGCGCCGGGAGCAGCCGGTGCAGGTCCGGCCGGCTCGACGGCGTCTCCTCCACCACGACCGTCTCCGCCGGCACCCGCGCGGCCAGCGCGGCCAGGACGTGCGCCGCACGCAGCGGCTCGCCCTCCCCCGGCGGCTCCGGCGCAGTCGCCTTCGGGAACGCCCGCGACCTGGGCCGCGCCGGGAGCCGGTCCGCGAGGGCCCGGCACACCGGCGCCGGATCGGCGACGACGGCGAGGGCGACCGGGCTGTGGTGGGCGTCCTCCGCGTCGTCGGTGACCAGCAGCAACCGTGTGCCCTCGGCGACGAACGGGCCCGGCTCGTAGGGGTACTGCCGGAAGGCGGGCGCGCCGACGACCAGCACGACGTCGTGCGGGGCGAGCACGTCGCGCAGCCGCACCCGCCCGGCCGGCAGGTGCCCGGCGAACAGCCGGTGGTCCTGCGGGAACCCGGCGCGCGCGGCGAACGGCTCCTGCCACACCGGGCAGTCGAGCCGCTCGGCGAGGGCGACGAGCGCGGCCCAGCAGGCCTCGCCGTCGGCGTCGGCCCCGACCACGAGCGCGGGCGACGCCGCCGCCGACACCGCGGCGGCCAGCTCCTCGACGTCCTCGGGCGCCGCCCGCGCGCCGTGCCGCACCTGCGCCGGTGCCGCGACCTCATCCCCGGCGGGCTCGCCCCAGTCGTCGCTGGACACCACGACCAGCGCGGGTCCGCGCCCGGCGACGGCCTCGTGGTGGGCCCGCGCCACGGCCGACGGGACGTCCTGGGGCCGGGCGGGCGTCGTCGTCCAGACGGGGTACCTGCCGGCCAGGCCCTCCAGCTCACCGGTGAGGAACGGCCGGAAGGCCAGGTGCCGCCGGTCCTGCTGCCCGACGACGACCACGAGCGGCACCCGGTTGACCCGCGCGGTCGCGAGCGCGCCGACGGCGTTGCCCAGCCCCGCCGTGGTGTGCAGGACCACGAGCGCGGGCCGGTCGTGCGCGGTGGCCCAGCCCGTCGCGACGCCGACCACCGATCCCTCGTGCAGGGCGAGGACGAACTCCAGGTCCGCCGGCAGGTCGGTGAGCAGCGTGATCTCGGTCGAGCCGGGGTTGGCGAAGACGGTGGTGAGGCCGTACCGGCGCAGGACGTCGAAGGTCGCGTCCCGGACCGTCCTCACGCGGCCTCCATCCGGCGGTCCACGGCCTCGGCGCTGCGAACCCGTCCGACGACCGCGACCGACGCCGCGCCGATCGCCGCGACGATCGCGAAGGCGTAGAAGCCCCACGGGTAGGCGAGTCCGGCGGACAGCAGGATACCGCCGAGCAGCGGGCCGCAGATCCCGCCGAGGCGGCCGACGCCGGACGCGCTGCCGAGCGCCGTCGCCCGCGCCTCGGCCGGGTAGTACTGGCTGACGTAGGCGTACACGAGCACCTGGGAGCTGAACGTGAACACTCCCGCGAGCAGGACGCTCACGTAGATGCCCACGCCGGGCAGCTTGATCGACAGCAGCGCGAGGAACAGCGCGGCGGCGGTGAACCAGGCGATCGTCGAGATCCGCACGCCGACCCGGTCCGCGACGCGGCCGGCGAGCAGCAGCCCGAGCACCGCGCCGACGTTGAGCACCAGCAGCAGGGCCAGCGCGGCGCCGAGCGCGTAGCCGGCGGTGCGCATGATCTCCGGCAACCAGGTGTTCAGGCCGTAGACCAGCAGCAGGCCCATGAACGAGGTGACCCAGAAGGCGATCGTGGCCCGCAGGTAACCCCCGCGGAAGAGCGTCGCGACGGGGCTGCGGCGGGCGGCCGGCGCGCGCTCGACCGGGATCGACTCCGGCAGCCGGGCCCACACCAGCGGCACCAGGGCCAGCGCGGGCAGGGCGCCGATCACGAACATCGCCCGCCAGCCCAGCGACGGGATGACGACGATGCCGAGCAGCGAGGTGACCACGGCCCCGACGTGGTAGCCGGTCATGACCACGGTCGTGGCGCTGCCGCCGCGGCCGGACCGGGCGAACTCGTTGACCATCGCGATGGCCACCGGGAGCACGCCGCCGAGCCCCAGACCGGCGAGGAAGCGCAGCACCCCGAACAGCACCGGCCCGGGCGCGAAGGCGCACAGCAGCGTCAGCACCGAGAACGACGTGACGGTGATCAGGAGCATCGTGCGGCGGCCGAAACGGTCCGTGAGCGGGCCCGCGGCGAGGGCGCCGACCATCACTCCGACCAGGCCCACGACCGAGATCAGCGAGGCCGACGCGGGGTTCAGCCCCCACGACGGGTCACGCAGCAGCACCGGGAGGACCACCCCGAGCACCACCAGGTCGAACCCCTCCAGGGCGACCGCGGACCAGCACAGCGGCGCGACCCATCCGGCACGCGCGCCCGACCCGCTCGACGTTCCCGCTGACTCCGTCGTCATGGAACCCTCCCTCGGTGTCCGGATCGCCGGAGTATGAGCGGGCCGTCCGCCGCGTGTCAGGGCAGTCTTCCGTTGAACGGAAACGACGCGGCGGGCGGCGGGACGGCCTGCGGGACGTTCTGCGGGCACGCCGCGCCGACCTCACCCGAGGGGCGGGTCGTCGCCGATTGAGACACCACCGCTGGTGCGGGAGTGAGAGGCTGCCCCCACCGTCCCGGGTGGGGTGCCCGGGGCCGACGACGACCTGCGGAGGTGGCCGTGATCCTGATCGTGCTGAAGGTGAAGATCAAGCCCGCGAAGCGCGAGGACTGGTTGACCGGCATCAAGGAGTACACCGAGAACGTGCGGTCCGAGCCGGGCAACGTCTCGTTCGACTTCTACGAGAGCGGCACCACGCCGAACGAGTTCGCGATCGTCGAGACCTTCCGCGACGGCGACGCCGGCTCCGCGCACGTCCAGACCGAGCACGCCCAGAACTTCTTCCCGTGGATGGGCACGGTCGTGGCCGAGCGCCCGAAGATCAACTACCAGGATCTCGACGGCGAGGCCTGGAACGACATGGCCGAGGTGACCCCCGAGTAGCCGGCCCGGGGTGGCCGGCCCGGACGGGATGCCCGTTCCGGCCGGCCACCCGGACCTCCTCGCCGCCGGGTCCGGCCGACCGCTGGATGCCCGGCGGAAGTCGACCTAGGGTCGGGGCGACGCGAGGAGGCGATCGATGAGCGACGCGACCGGAACCGCACCCGTCGACGAGGAGGCCCGTGCGCGCAACCTCGTCGAGGCGGAGCGCAAGGCCCTGCACCTGTTCGAGGAGGCCGGCCGGCGCGGGCTGATCGCGCCCGGCGCGTCCGAGCGGGCGGTGAGCGACCGGGTGCGCGACCTCGGCGCGGAGCTCTTCGGCACCGACCGGCACTGGCACAAGCGGGTGGTCCGGTCGGGCCCCAACACGCTGCTGCCCTACAAGGAGAACCCGCCGGACCGGCTGATCGAGGACGACGACATCGTCTTCCTCGACCTCGGACCGATCTTCGCGGAGTGGGAGGCGGACTTCGGGCGCACGTTCGTGCTGGGCGACGACCCGGTCAAGCACCGGCTGCGCGACGACCTGCCGCGCATCTTCGACGCCGGCCGCGCCCACTTCGAGGCGCACCCGGAGATCAGCGGGGCGGAGCTGTACGCGCACGTCGTGGGGCTGGCCGAGGAGGCGGGCTGGGAGTTCGGCGGCGCGCACAGCGGCCACCTGGTGGGCGAGTTCCCGCACGAGTGGATCGACGGCGAGCGGATCGAGAGCTACATCGCCCCCGGCAGCGACCACCCGATGCGGCGCACCGACCCCTCCGGCCGGCAGTGCCACTGGATCCTCGAGGTGCACCTCGTGGACCGGCAGGGCGGGTTCGGCGGGTTCTTCGAGCAGCTGCTGACCCTGCACCGCTGAGGTCCCCGGGATCGCGCGGCGGTCGCCCGGGCTCGTCGGGCGGCCGCCGCTCCCGAACCGGACGGGCCCGTGGGCGCGAACGTGAGGCGTGAACCCCAGGGAGGCCGCCGCGCGCGCCCGCCGAGCGCCCGCGCCGGACGACTCCGCCGATCTCCTCGCCGGCGTCGCGGCGGGCCGTCCCGACGCGCTGGCCCGGCTCTACGACCGGCACGGCCGGCAGGCCTGGTCGCTGGCCCGGCGGATCTGCGGCGACGACGCGCTGGCCGAGGACGCCGTGCAGGAGGCCTTCACCGCCGTCTGGCGCGAGGCCGGACGCTTCGACCCGCGCCGCGGCCGGGCCTCGACGTGGCTGATGACGCTGGTCCACCACAAGGCCGTGGACCTGGTGCGGCGGGAGGACACCGCGCGGCGGCGCACCGTGCCGATGGAGGACGACACCGACCGCGCCCTGCCGCAGCTCGCCGGGGCCGACGTCGACGCGCTCGGCGCGGTCGTCGCCGGCACCGTCCGGTCCGCGCTCGACGCGCTGCCCGCCGACCAGCGGCACGCCCTCGCCCTGGCCTACTTCGGCGGCTACACCCAGCGCGAGGTCGCCTCGCTCACCGGCGTGCCGCTCGGCACCGTGAAGTCCCGGATGTTCGCCGGCCTCGGCCGGCTCCGCGCGGCCCTCGGGCCGGTGCTCGGGGAGGACGACGCCCGGTGACCACGACCGCCCCGCCGTGCCCGATGAGCCGCCAGGTCGCCGGGTTCGCGCTGCACGCCCTCGAACCCGACGAGGAACTCGAGGTCCGGGCCCACCTGCGGCGTTGTGCCGAGTGCACCGCCGCCCTGCACCGGCACGACGCGGGCCTGGCCGCCCTGGCGCGGACGGTGCCCGCGCTGCTGCCGCCGCCCGGGCTGCGCGCGCGGATCCTCCGGGCCGCGCGCACGGGCACCCCCGCCCCGCTGCACCTCGCCGGAACGCGGCGACCCTCGGACGCGGAGGCGCCGCCGAGGGCGCGGTCGCGTCGCCGCTGGCCGAGTGTGGTGGCCGCCGCCGCGTGCGTGGTCGCCGTCGGCGGGCTCGCCGGGCAGGCCGCGGACCTGCACCGGCAGCGCGACGCGGAGGTCGCCCAGACTCTCGCCCTGGGCCGGATCGTGACCGGTCTCGACGCGCCCGGCAGCACCCACGCCACCCTGACCGACGGGCACGGCGCGCCCGTGGCCGCGGTCGTGAACGGCGTGCGGGCGCGCCGTGTGGTGGTCGCGGACCTCCCGACGAACGACCGGGCGGGCTCGGTCTACGTCCTGTGGGGCCTGGGCGGCGCCGCGGGCCGGGCGCCCGTGCCGCTCGGGACGTTCGACGCCACCTCCGGGCGTACCGACGTCACCAGCCTGCCGCCGGGAGGGGCGTTCACGCGCTATGCCGTGTCGCTCGAACCCGGTCGGGTCGCGCCCGCGACGCCGGGTCACGTGGTCGCGAGCGGCCAGGTTCCGGGGGCAGGGGCGCCGCCCGCCCCCGCCGCCCGACTCGTCACCCTTTCGGGGTGAACCGGAATCGCCGCGAGAACGAAGGGCGGGAAGCGCCGAACCGCATTCCCGGGGGTGTCGAAGAAGTCCGCGACGAGCCCGGAGCAGCCGGGCCGGGAACCGCGGGAGAAACACGATGAACAAGCCCTTCCGGCTCGCCGCCGTCGGTGCGATCGCCGCGCTGAGCCTGGGTCTCGCCGCATGCGGGTCCGGCTCCTCGGACACCGCCGCCCCGGCGTCGCCGATGGCCTCCGCGCCGATGTCGGCCGCGCCGATGTCCGGCGCCGCGGGCGACGGGGTGACCACCAACGCCGACGTGTTCGGTCCGGCCTGCAACCAGCTGCCGCAGGGCGACGCCCCCGGCTCCCTGAACAGCATGGGACCGCAGCCGGTGGCCAGCGCCGCGAGCACGAACCCGCTGCTGACCACGCTGGTGACCGCGGTCGGCAAGGTTCCCGGCCTGGCCGACACCCTCGACGCACAGAAGGGGATCACCGTGTTCGCGCCCTACAACGGCGCGTTCGACCAGGTGAAGAAGCAGCTGGGCGACCAGGCCTTCAACGGGCTGCTGGCGAACCAGCAGCAGCTCGGCGGGCTGCTGTCGTACCACGTGGTGCCGCAGCGCTACGACGCCGCGGGCCTCGTCGCCGCCGGCACCACCACCGAGCTCGCCGGCGGCACCGTGACCATCGGCGGCACCCCCGAGGCGCCGACCGTGACCGACGGCAAGGGCACCACCGCGAAGGTGCTCTGCGGCAACATCCCGACCGCCAACGCCACCGTGTTCGTGATCGACAAGGTGCTGATGCCGGCGGGCTGAGCCCGCACGCACGAGGGGCGGGGACCGTCGGTCCCCGCCCCTCGGCACGTCATGGGAATCGTTCGCGGAATGCGGCGCGGATCAGGAGTTCAGGGTGTCGGGAAGGCGAGGCCGGGGCCGCCACCCCGATCACGGCGGCCCCGGCCCGAAGGACTGTCCGATCCGCTCCCCAACGACGGACAGTCGAGGTCTGCCTCGCTCCCTGGGTCCCCGCCCCACGCGCTCGCTACACCTGTTCCGGGGATTTCTCGGAACCTGTTCCGGCCGGGCGTGTCGCGGCGTCCGTGTGTGCGGGTGTCCGGAGCCGGCGCGTCCGCACGGTGAGCCCGCCGCACGGACGTCCGCCGCTCAGCTTGGCCGCGCGCAGGCAGACGTGGGTCCACATCACCAGCTGCACCTCCTTGGCCACGAGCAGCTGGTCGTAGAGCAGGTGCGACAGCCGGTCGCCCGGGCGGGCCCAGGACTCGATGACGAACCGGACGTCCTCCCCCACCTCCTCCGTGCGGAACTCGATCTGCCCGGCCTCCAGGTGCCCGTGCAGCGTCGCGAGCCGGAAGTGCCGCGGGTCCGACCCGACGACGCGGACCGGCCCGTCCCACGGCCCCGGCAGCCGGATGAGGAACTCGTCGCCCACCGTCATCGCGCCGTGGCTGCCCTTCGTCCGGCGGAAGACCGCCATGCCCGAGGGCGACCAGACGTTCGGGTCCCGGGCGAGCAGCGCGAGCAGTTCGTCCGGCCCGTGGCGGCCGCCGGCGATGCGCACGGAGTAGGTGCGGTGCAGCAGGTCCCCGTGGCCGTCCTCGAGGTGCTGGACGCGGTCGTCGCACGCCTCGGGCGGGAGCGGCTCCGGGAGGTCGGAGGCGTCCCCGTCCTCCTCGCTGCGGTGCATGACGGTCGTCCGCCAGAGATAGCGCCAGGCCACGAGGCCGACGCCGACGGGCCACCTGACGATCGCGCCGACCCGCCGGGACCGGCGCGAGCCCGTCACCGGCCGACGAGCATGGGAACGGAGCATCGCGTGTGAGTACCCGGCGAGCGGGAACCCATACCCCGTGACCATCGGGACGATCCTCCGGCGCGCGGGCGTACGCGCGATCCACCTGCAGAGCGTGTCGCTGGGCTGCATCGCCCTCTGCATCGGGCTGTGGATGCGGGCGAAGACCGTGGACCAGGAGGAACGGGGCAACGCCGAGCGGCGCGCCCTGTTCGTCGGGCTCTGGCCGCCGACCTTCTGGTTGATCAGCGAGTCGGTGCGACGCGAGGAGTCCCGCTGAACCGCGCGGCGCTGGAGGCCGAGGTCGCCTACCTCGCCGGCCTGCAGGTGAACTATCCCGAGGACGAGGCGCCCACCACCACGCACGACCGGCACTGGCACGTCGACTCCGGCTACGCCGAGCTCGGCACCGAGGCCCCCGGCCCACCGGAGACCGGCGGGATCTGGGAGCGCGCCTGCCGCATCGTGCGCAACTACGAGTTCCCCGACGACCGCATCCTCCGGGGCATCTACCGTCGCGACGACCCGCTGCTCGGCCGGGACATGGTGCTGGAGGGCCGGTTCCTGTTCCTCCGCTTCCTCATGCCGGTCCGGGTCACGGACGCCTACGACACGGTCCGCGACGGCAAGCGCGTGTGGGGCTGGACCTACCAGACGCTGTGCGGGCACCTCGAGCAGGGCCGGCTGAGCTACGAGGTGGCCAAGGACCCGGAGACCGGGCGGGTCACCTTCTGGATCCACGCCTACTCCCGCCGCGGTCCCGTGCCCAACCCGGTCCTCCGGCTCGGCTGGACACTGTTCGGGCGCACCCTCCAGCTGGAGTTCTACCGGCGGGCGGGACAGCGCGTGCGGGAGCTGATCGACGCGAACCCACCGGGGGACGACGAACCGAAGGTCGGCCTGGTCGTCGTGCCCCGTGAACGGCCGGAGCGGTGGCGTGACCGGTTCGCGTTCGACCTCGTCCGGCCCGGGGCCTGCCCCTGACCCGGGGCGCAGGCACCCACGCTCCGACCGCACGCCCCCGCGGATGATGATGGACGCATGCCTGCGCCGTCGGAACCGCTGGAGAAGCTGGGTTTCCTCACCATCGGCTCGTTCGACGGCGCCGACCCCGGCGCCGGTCACGAGACGACCCTGCGCATGATCGAGCTGGGCGAACGGCTCGGGTTCGACAGCGCGTGGGTGCGCCACCGTCACCTGCAGTACGGCATCTCCTCGCCCGTCGCGGTACTTGCCGCGGCCTCGCAGCGCACGCGCCGGATCGAGTTGGGCACCGCGGTGACGCCGCTGGGCTGGGAGAACCCGCTGCGGCTGGCCGAGGACCTGGCGACGGTCGACGTCCTGTCCGGCGGCCGGCTCAACCCGGGGGTCAGCGTCGGGCCGCCGATGCACTTCGACGCGGTCGCCGACGCGCTCTACCCGGACACCGCCGACCGGGAGGACTTCGGCCCCGGACGGGTCGACCGGCTCCTGCGGCTCGTCGCCGGCGAGACCGCGAGCTCCTTCTCCGGCACCGAGGGCATCGAGGTGTTCTCGGACCGGGTGGAGCCGCATTCGCCCGGGCTGCGCGGCCGCATGTGGTACGGCGCGGCGAGCCTCGGGTCCGCCCGCCGGGCCGGCGAGCAGGCGATGAACCTCCTCACCAGCAGCGTGGTCCGCGCCGAGGGCCGGACGGACTTCGCCGAGATCCAGCGCTCCCACATCGACGCCTTCCGCACGGCCCACCCGGCGGGGGCGGCCGCGCGGGTCTCGCAGGGGCTCGTCGTGGTGCCCACGGACACGGCCACCGCGGAGCAGCGCGCGAAGTACGAGGCGTACGCCGCGGCCCGGCTGCCGCGGACGTCCGCCCCGCAGGGCCCGGCCGGGATGCTCTTCGCCCGCGACCTCGTCGGTCCGTCCGCGGAGATCGCCGCCCAGCTCTATGCGCACGCCGGGTTCCTGGCGGTGCGCGAGGTGGTGTTCGCGCTGCCGTTCAGCTTCGCCCAGGAGGACTACGTCCAGATCCTCACCGACATCGCGACGCGGCTGGGGCCGGCGCTCGGCTGGCGGGCCGTGGTGGCCGCCTGACCGGGATCCGGCCGGCCGGGAACCGGACGGCGGGGCGGGAGCCGGGAGGATCCCGGCGGCGGGGTCGTCGAAACTGTCGATTCGCCTGCCGGGCGGGGGGATCTCGCCGGCGGGGACCCGTACCCTCGCGAGCGTGCTGATCCCGCTCGCGATCCTGCTCGCCGTCGCCTCGGCGGTGTTCTACGCGATCTCCGCGGTGCTGCAGGAGCGCGAGGCGTCCCGGCAGTCCGCCACCGGGCTCGGCCTGATGGCCCGCCTCGTCCGCCGCCGGGTCTGGTGGGCGGCCGTGGGGGCGACGCTGGCCGGCGCGACCCTGCACGTGGCCGCGCTGGGGGCCGGGCCGCTCGTCGTCGTCCAGCCGATCGGCGTGTCCTGCCTGGCGATCGCCCTCGTGCTCGGCTCGCGCGTGAACCGCACACGGATCAGCCCGCGCTCGTGGGCCGGAGTGCTCTGCGTGGCGCTCGGCCTGCCCGCGGTGCTCGCGGCGGTGCCGCACCACGGCCCGCACGGCGCACCTCCGGCGGCGGGCGCAGGGCTCGGGTTCTGGCCCGTCGTCGGGGTGCTGGCGGCCGTGGTCGTGGTCGCCGCCGGCACCGGGCTGCTGTGCGGTCGCCGGCTGCCCCGCGGGGCCGCCGTCTGCTATTCGGTGGGCGCCGCGCTGTGCTTCGGCCTCGCCTCCGCGACCGCGAAGACGATGCTGATCGGCCACCTGACCCCGGAGCGGGTGGCCCTCACCGCCGCGGCCGCGCTCGTCGGCACCGCGCTCGCGCAGCACGCCTACCGTGGCGGAGGCCTGGGCGCCCCGCTCGCCGTGCTCACCCTCCTCGACCCGCTCACGGCGGGCGCGATGGGCGTCCTCGTGCTCGGCGAGCCTTTCGGCAGGTCGCCACTCACGCTCGCCCTCGGCGTCCTCGGACTGCTGGTGACCGCCGTCGGCGTCGGCCTGCTGTCGGCCCGCCGGCCCGCGGTCACCGCGGAACCGCCCGCGCCGGAACCGGTCGGCGCGGCGTCCCGCGGGTGAGGCCGGGGACGGGGACCCCGTCGCCGGAAGGCCGTATCGTGCGCCCCATGGCACCGGCGCCGACCGCGTCCCGCAGGCCGGGGAGGGCGCGATGAGCGGCCCCGCCCCGACCGGGGCCTTCGCGCGGGTGCCGGCCCGCAGCCTGGCCGGCGCGACCGCGGTGGGCGTCGTCGTGTGGTCCTCGCGCGTCGTCGGGATCCTCACCCTCGCCGGTGGGCTGCTCGCCGGGCCGCGCCGGATGCTCGGCGAGCCGTTCCGGGCCTCGGTGGGCCTGCCCGAGTTCGTCGGGGTCGGCCAGGTGGTCGTCACCGTGGTGGCGGGCGTCGGGATGCTGCTGCTCGCCGCCGGGCTACGGCGGCGCAAACGGCGGGCCTGGGCACTGGCCGTGGTGATCACCGCGGCGCTCACCGCGGTCAACCTCGGGCGGGTGGTCGGCCCGGCGCACGGGCACGCCGCGACGGCGGCCGCGGTCACCGCGCTGCTGCTCGGCCTGCTCGTCCTGACCCGACGGTCCTTCCCGGCCCGCTCCGACCCGGGCGGGGTCACCCGCGCGGGGCAGGTGCTCGTGCAGTTCGCCGTGGCGGGCATGGCCGTGGTGTGGTTGTTCCTCGCGCTCAACCCGCACCGGCTCGCGCCCGACACCACGGCGTCGGACGAGCTGGACCAGGCACTGCTCTCGCTGGTGGGGGTGTCCGGCCCGGTGGCCTTCCCGCCCCACGAGACGTGGCTCGACGACCTCACCGCGACCGTCGGCCTCACCTTCGGTGTGCTGGCCGTGCTCGGCGCCGGGTACTTCCTGCTGCGCTCCCCGGAGCCCGAGTCCCGCCTCGGTCCCGCCGACGAGGAGCGGCTGCGCGCCATGCTCGCCCACCGGTCCGACCCGGACTCGCTCGACTACTTCGCGCTGCGCCGCGACCGCACCGTCGTCTACGCCCCGAGCGGGGGCGCCGCGGTGTCCTACCGCGTGCTCGCCGGGGTGGCGCTGGCCTCCGGCGACCCGCTCGGCGAGCAGGGCGAGTGGAACGCGGCGATCGCGGCCTTCCTCGACCGGGCGGTCGCGCACGCGTGGGTGCCGGCCGTGCTGGCGTGCTCCGAGGAGGGCGCGACGGCCTGGGCCCGGGCCGGGTTCTCCGTGCTGGAGTTCGGCGACGAGGCCGTCCTGGACACGGAGACGTTCACCCTCGAGGGCCGGGCGATGCGGGGCGTGCGGCAGACCGTCGCGCGCGCCGAGCGGGCGGGCTTCACCATCCGGGTCCGACGGCTCCGGGAGATCGACCCGGCCGAGCGCGCCGAGCTCGCCCGGCTGGCCTGCCGCTGGCGCGGCGACGCCGAGGAGCGCGGCTTCTCCATGGCCCTGTCCCGCACGGCCGACGGCGCCGACGGCGACGCGGTCCTGGCGGTCGCGCACCGCGACGGCGTCCCGGCCGCGCTGCTGCAGTTCGTGCCGTGGGGCCGCGACGGGCTCTCCCTCGACCTGATGCGCCGCGACCCGGCGGCCGACGGCGGGCTCACCGAGCAGCTCGTCGTCGACGTCGTGCGGTGGGCCGGCGGGCACGGGATCACCCGGGTCTCGCTCAACTTCGCGGTGTTCCGCGGCGCCCTCGAGCGCGGGCAGCGGCTGGGCGCGGGTCCGGTCGCGCGGCTGTGGGCCCGGATCCTGCACTGGGCCTCGCGGTGGTGGCAGATCGAGAGCCTGTACCGCTTCAACGCCAAGTTCCGCCCGTCCTGGCAGCCGCGCTTCCTGCTCTACCCGGCGGTGCGGGACCTGCCGCGGGTGCTGCTCGCGATGCTCGAGGCGGAGGGGTTCGGCGGCCGCCCACCGGCCCTGCTGCGGATGCTGCACCGCTGACGGGGGACGTGCGCCGATCCGCGGAAGGCGGTAGGCATCGGCCATGGCCACCACGGACCCGCTCGACCTGCTCGACGCGGACGAACGGGCGGGGCTGCCGTCGGCCGCGGCCCGGTTCGTCCATCCCATGCTCGCCACGCTGACCGCCGACCACTTCTCCGACCCCGGCTGGATCTACGAGCGGAAGCTCGACGGGGTGCGGGCGGTGCTCGTCCGCGACGACCGGGGCACCACGATCTGGTCCCGCGCGGAGAAGCCCATGACCGACACCTACCCGGAGATCGCGGAGGCGCTCGGCCGCGGCCCGGCGCTGGTCGCCGACGGGGAGATCGTGGCCTTCGACGGGGCGCAGACCAGCTTCTCGAAGCTCCAGGGCCGGCTCGGGCTGCACGACCCCGACCGGGCCCGCGCCACCGGCGTCGAGGTGTTCGTCTACCTGTTCGACGTCATGGTGGTCGCGGGCCACGACGTCACCGGCCTGCCGCTGCGCACCCGCAAGCGCCTGCTGCGCGCGGCCGTCGACTTCACCGACCCGCTCCGCTTCTCCACCCACCGCAACACCGACGGCGAGGCCTACCTCGCCGAGGCGTGCGCCCGCGGGTGGGAGGGGCTGATCGCCAAGCGCGCCGACGCCCGCTACCGGCCCGGGAAGCGCTCCGACGACTGGCTGAAGTTCAAGTGCGTGCGCGCGCAGGAGTTCGTGGTCGGCGGCTGGACCGACCCGGCGGGCTCGCGGCAGGGATTCGGTGCGCTGCTGGTCGGGGTGTACGACGGCGACGGGCTGCGCTACGCGGGGAAGGTCGGCACCGGCTTCGACGGGCACCTGCTGCACCGGCTGCGGGAACGGTTCGACGGGCTCGCGGCCGACCGCTCGCCCTTCGCCGGGCCCGTGCGGGAGAAGGACACGCACTGGCTGCGGCCCGAGCTGGTGGCGCAGATCGGGTTCACCGAGTGGACCCGCGACGGCCGGTTGCGGCATCCGCGCTACCTCGGGCTGCGCGACGACAAGGAGCCGCGCGAGGTGGTGCGCGAGGAGCCACGGTGAGCCCGGTGAGCGACGCGACGTGAGTCACGCGCCGCCGGACGGGTACCCGGCCCCCATGGCTCCCGAGACGACCGTGGACACCGCCGTGCTCGACGTCGACGGCACGCTCGTCGACACGAACTACCACCACGCCCTGGCCTGGTTCCGCGCGTTCCGGCGGTTCGACGTGACGTTGCCGGTCTGGCGGCTGCACCGGGCCATCGGGATGGGCGGCGACCAGCTCGTCCCCGCCGTCGCCGGGAAGGAGTTCGAGGCCGAGCACGGCGACGCGGTCCGCGGGGCCTGGAAGGAGGAGTTCGACCCGCTGCTGCGCGAGGTGCAGCCCTTCGACGGCGTCCGTGAGCTGCTGACGGCGCTGCGCGACGCCGGGCTCAAGGTCGTGCTGGCCAGCTCCGGGAAGCCCGAGCACGTCGACGCCTACCTCGACCTGTTCGGCGGCCGCGAGCTCGCCGACGCGTGGACCACCAGCGAGGACGTCGAGCAGACCAAGCCCGAGCCCGATCTGATCGGCGTGGCGGTGGAGAAGGTCTCCGGACGCGACGCCCTCGTGGTCGGCGACTCGGTGTGGGACTTCGAGGCGGCCGGCCGGGCCGGGTACGCCGGCTACGCGATCCGCACCGGCGGGTTCTCCGTCGAGGAGCTGCGCGAGGCGGGGGCCCGGGACGTGTTCGAGTCCGTCCCGGAGCTCCGCGACCACCTCGTCAGCGCGCTCGCACGCCGATAGCGGGGTCCTTCGCCTCCCCGTACTCCTCGCGCAGCGCCGGGAGCAGCTCGGTGCGGGCGAACGCGAGGAAGTCGGGCTGCATCTCGCCGCCGACCTCGACCAGCGCGACGTGCGTGAACCCGGCCTCGACGAACGGCCGCACCGCCTCGACGTGGGCCGCCACGTCGGGCCCGCACGCGATCGCCGAGGCCACGTCCTCCTTGCGCACGAACTGGGTGGCCGCGGCGAAGCCCGCGGTGCCGGGCAGCTCGGCGTTGACCTTCCAGCCGCCGGCGAACCAGCGGAACAGCGAGTGGGCGCGCTGCACGGCGGCGTCGGCGTCCGGACCCCAGCTGATCGGCTGCTGGCCGATCTTCGGCATGTCGGCCCCCGAGGCCTGGTCCCAGCCCCGGACCAGGTCGGGCTCAGGCTCGACGGCGACCATCGCGTCGGCGACGGGCGCGTAGCGGTTCACCGACTGGGCGCCGGACACCGCGAGCGCGAGCGGGACGCCGTCCTCCGGACGGTCCCACAGCTTCGCCGAGTCGACCCGGAAGTGCTTCCCCTCGAAGGTCACGTAGCCGCCGTCGAACAACGCCCGGATGATCGTGACCGCCTCGTCGAGCATCTCCTGGCGGACGTCGGCCGTCGGCCAGCCCCGCCCCACGACGTGCTCGTTGAGGTTCTCGCCCGACCCCAGGCCCAGCGTGAATCGGCCGTCGGACAACAGCGCGACCGTCGCCGCCTTCTGCGCGACGACCGCCGGGTGGTACCGCATGATCGGGCAGGTCACGTAGGTCATCAGGCCGACCCGCTCGGTCGCGGTGGCGACGGCGCCGAGCACGCTCCAGGCGTACGGGGCGTGGCCCATCTCGTCGAGCCACGGGAAGTAGTGGTCGCTCATCACCTCGAAGTCGAAGCCGGCCCGCTCGGCGGCGACGGCGTCGGCGACGAGCTCCCGCGGCCCGCGCTGCTCGGTCATCAGGGTGTAGCCGAAGGAGGTCATGCCGGCCGGGTACCCGCCCAGACCCCGACAACCCTGACCCCGACAACCAGCCCTCGACCACCCTGCCCCGGACCACCCTGCCCGGCCACCCTGCTCCGGCGACCCCTGCTCCGGCGACCCCTGCCCCGGCGACCCATCCCGCCAGGCTGCCCCGGGCGATCCGGTCCGACCGGTGGCCCGCGCGGCGGTTCGGTCCACCGGTCCCGGGTAGTCGGTGCGGCAACCCGGACGAGAGGAGCACACGGTGCTCAGCAGCAAGGAACGGGCGGCCCTCGCGGCGATCGGCAGGTTCCTCGAACGGGAGGACCCCCGGCTCGCCCGGCAGCTCACGGCGGACCCGCGGGAGGTTCCCGGGGCCGTCGAGCCGAGCCCGGGCCGGGCCGCGCCCGCGGCCCCGGTCCCCGACGCGGGGCCCGGAGCGGGCGCCCCCGCCCCGGCGGTCGACGGCGGCGCCGGCGGCACCGGCAGCACCGGCGGCGCCGAGGGCACCGGCGAGACCGGTGAGGAGGACGACGAGCCGGAACCGCCCTCCCCCGCCCCCGAGATCGCCGCGATCGCCGTGCTCGCCGTGATGTCCGCGATCGGGCTGCTCGTCGGGCTCGTGGCCGGACGGCCCGTGTACGCCCTGGTCGGTGCGGCGCTCGGGGCCGTCGGCGGGTTCTGGTGCCGCTCCCTGCGCCGCGTCGGGCGCGGCGGCTGAGCCGTCCTCCTCGCCGCCCGCGATACTGATCGCGTGGCCGTGCGCACGCTGGGCGTCGAGGAGGAGTTCCTGCTGGTCGATCCGGACTCGGGCGAGCCACGCGCCGTCGGCGCGACCGTGCTGCGCCGGTCCGGGGAGGCCGAGCTCACCGGCGAGCTGCAGGCCGAGCAGGTGGAGACGGCGACCGACCCGGTCCGCGACCTCGGCGACCTGCTCGGCGAGATCCGCACCCGGCGCGCGGAGGCCGCGAAGGCGGCGCGGGCCGCGGCTGTGGAGGCCGTCCCCCTCGGTACCCCGCCGGTCCCGGCGGACGCCCACGTCTCCCCGGACGCCCGCTACCGCGCAATGGTGGAGCGCTTCGGGCGCATCGGGCGCGAGCAGCTGACCTGCGCCTGTCACGTGCACGTCGCGGTGGAGTCCGACGACGAGGCGGTCGGCGCGCTCGACCGGATCCGGCCCTGGCTCGCGGTGCTGCTCGCGCTGTCGGTCAACTCGCCGTTCTGGGCGGGCACCGACACCGGCTACGCGGGCTTCCGCACCCAGGTCTGGGGGCGCTGGCCCTCCGCGGGCCCGACCGGCCCGTACGGCTCGGCCGTCGCGTACCGCGAGCTCACCGAGGCCCTGCTCGGCACGGACACCCTGCTCGACCAGGGCATGCTCTACTTCGACGCCCGCCTCTCGCACCACCAGCCGACCCTCGAGGTGCGGGTCGCGGACGTCTGCCGCGAGCCCGCCGACGCCGTCCTCGTCGCCGCCCTGACCCGCGCCCTGGTCGAGACGGCGGCCCAGGAGTGGGCCGAGGGCGTGCCGGCCGATCCGGTGCGCACCGAGATCCTGCGGCTGGCCGCCTGGCGGGCGAGCCGGTCGGGGCTGGACTCGGACCTGCTGCACCCGCACACCTGGCGGCCCACCCCGGCGGCCGACGTCGTGCGCGCACTGCTCGACCACGTCGGTCCGGCCCTGCGCGCGGCCGGCGACCACGACACCGTCACCGAGCTGTGGCAGTCCCTGGTCGCCCGCCGCCCCGGCGCCACCCACCAGCGCCGCGCCCTCGAGAAGGGCGGCGACCTCCGCGCCGTCGTGCTCGACGCGCTGGCGGCGCGGGACTGAGGGCGCGGGACCGACTGCGCTGAACCGACTGCGCGGAACCGACTGCGCTGAACCGACTGCGTCGACCGGCGGCGCCGGCCGGAGGGTCGGGGTCAGGAGGCCTTGCGGCGCGAGCCCGAGGAGGACTTCCCGCCCGACTTGCTCCCGCCCGACCTGCTCCCGCTCGACTTGCTCCCGGCCGACTTGCTCCCGGTCGACTTGCTCCCGCCCGATCGACCGCTGGACCCGCCGCCGGACTTCCCGCCCGACCCCGACTTCTTCCCCCGGGCCTCCTCGACGCTGCGCTGCAGGGCCTCCAGCAGCGCCGACATCTCGGTGGGCTCCGGCGGCTCGGACTCGGTGACGATCTCCCGGCCCTGCTTCTTGTCCTCGATCAGCTGGTCGACCCGGTCGCGGTAGGTGTCGCGGTACTGCTCGGGCTTCCACGGCCCGCTCATCGACTCGATCAGCTGCGTGGCCATCCGCAGCTCCTTCTCCCCCGGCTTGGTCCGGCGCGTCGGGACGTTCTCCAGCTCCTTCGACGGATCGCGGACCTCGTCGGCGAAGTGCAGGGTGTGCAGGGCCAGGACGTCGCCGTCGGCACGTACCGCGGCCAGGTACTCCTTGCCGCGCATCACGAACGTGCCGATCGCGGCCTTGTCGCCCTGCATCATGGCCTCGCGGAGCAGGGCGTAGGGCTTGCGGTACTCGTCGCCGGTCGGGGCCAGCCAGTAGGTGCGCTGGTAGTAGACCGGGTCGATGTCGGCGAGGTCGACGAAGTCCGAGATGTCGAGGGTGCGGGAGCGGCCGGGCGCGATCTGGTCCAGCTCCTCCTGCTCGACGACGACGTACTCGCCGTCGCCGACCTCCGCGCCCTTGACGATGTCGCCGTAGTCGACCTCCTCGCCGGTGCGCTCGTTGACCCGCTGGTTGCGGATGCGGTCCGAGGTGCCGCGCTCGAACTGGTGGAAGTGCACGGTGTGGTCGTCCGTGGCGGTGAAGAGCCCCACCGGGATCGACACCAGCCCGAAGGTGATCGAGCCCGTCCAGATCGCGCGTGCCACGCCGCCTCCTTCGTCCCGCCCGGTCGCTCCGGTTCGGCGACCGGGTACCCGCAGCCGCGGCCGGTCACCCGTCGGCGCCGGTCACCCGTCGGGGCCGGTCACCCGTCGGCGCCGGTCAGCCGCTCGTCAGGGCCGGTCGAGGCCGGTCGGTACCGGGTCGGTGTCCGTCAGCGCGAGCCGGCCTCCGGCCCCAGCAGGTTGCCGAGCGGGCCCAGGTCGATGTTCAGGTCGCCCGGCTCCAGCCCGAAGTGCTCGCGCAGCTCGACCATCGCCTCCTCGAGCCGCATCAGCCCCAGGCCGAGCTGCTCGATCTTCTCGTCGGGCAGGTCGCCGGCGTCGACCCGGCGCAGCGCCTGCCGTTCCATCAGCTGGCGCAGCAGCTCGACGATCGTGAGCACCAGCCGGCCGAGGTCGCGCCCGACGGTGTCCGGCTGGGCGTCGATGCGGCGGGGCAGCTCAGGCACGCCGCACCTCCCTGACCTCGACGCCGGTCGGGTCGGCCCCCTCCAGCGCGGCGTCGGGGAGCGCGGTGGGCTCGCGGCCCTCCATCAGCGTGGCCACCGAGCTGATCAACGCGCGGAGCGAGACGTGGACGAGGTCGACGTCGGCCAACGAGATCGTGATGTCGCCGGTCAGCATCACGCCCCCGGCGAGCAGCCGGTCGAGCAGGTCGACCAGGGTGATCTCGTCGTCGGCGTGGAGGGGGAGCTCGCGACCCCGACCATCGGATCGAGCGAGCGTCACGACTCCCCCAGCGTGGCGAAGGAGAAGGGCGGCCAGGGGCCGGTGAGCTCGACCGTCGCCCCCTCCGCCTCCACCGCGGCGAGCGCCGCGCGGAAGTCCTCCTCGGCGGCCGCGTCGACCAGGTACGTCGCGTTGAGCACCATCTCCTGCGCGCGGCCGCTGAGCCGGGCGTCCTGCGGCTTCATCCGGTGCGCCGCCGCCGCGACCCGGGCGAGCGTCTCGTCGATGCGGTCGGCGACGGCGCGGGCGCGCTCGCGGGCCTGGGCTCCGCGGTCCCGATCGGCACGCCGGCGCAGCAGGTAGGCCGTGCCCGGCTTCCCGGACGACGCGGGCTCCTCGGCGGCCGCCTCGGGCTTCGCGTCGACGTAGACCTTGACGCCCCACTCCTGCCGGTCGCGGACCCGCTCGAGCACCCGCCCGAACTCGTCCGCACGCTCGCGCAGCGTCCGGGCGACGGCCTCGTCGTCCCGGTAGAGGGTGGCGAGCCGCAGCGGCGCGGTCGGCTCCTCGGCCGCCGTCTCCACGATCACCGCATGGTGCGCGCGGGCGAGCCGCTCGATGCGGCCCAGGTCCTCCATCGCGCGGGCGAGCGCGGCCTCGTCGAACTCCTCCTCGCGCACCGTGCCGACGACCGCGACGAGCGGGCCCTCGGCGACGAACCGGGGACGCTCGCCGTCGACGCCGGGGCCGGCGGGCGGCCGGTCGGCCCCGCCGAGGCGCACCGCGTACAACCAGACCAGGCTCATTCGCGCTCCCCCCGGGCGCGGGCCGTCCGCGCGCGCGAGGGCTCCGGCTCCGGGGCCGCGCCGTTCTCCAGCTCCGGCGTGCGGGCCGCCTCGAGGTCACCGATCCGCTGCCGCAGCCGGCGGTTCTCCTCGTTCAGGTCCCGCTGGCCGGAGCTGAGGCTCGGGTCGTGCTCCCACCAGTCGATACCCATCTCGCGGGCCTTGTCGACCGAGGCGACGAGCAGCCTGATCTTGATGGTGAGCAGCTCGATGTCGAGCAGGTTCACCCGGATGTCGCCCGCGATCACGATGCCCTTGTCCAGCACGCGCTCGAGGATGTCGGCGAGGTTCGTCGACTCCACGCGGTGTTCCGGCGGTCGCGCAGTGCGTCCGGGTACCGGAAGGCCTCCGCTCGTCATCGTCCTCCTCTGTGCATCTGTCCCCGGCTGTAGCGGCCGGTGCGGCGGTACCCGTAGAGGTCGCCGTCCTCGTCGACCTCCGCCTCGAAGACGGCCAGGATGTCGGCCGAGTCCGGGATCCGGCGGGTCTCGACGACCTCCACACCGATCAGCCAGCCCTCGTCGCGCCGCTCGATCGACACCACCGACTCCAGCTCGCGGCCGGTCAGCGACACGATCTGCTCGGCCGCCCGGCGGGCGGCCTCGGCCGGCAGCACCCGGCCGTTGCGCGCGCCCCCGTCGCGCGTGGCTCCCCCGGACCCGGTCCCCCCGTCCCCCGTCGGCTCCCCGGCCGGTTTCCTCGCCTGCCGCTTCGCGGGCGCGCCGGCCCGCTCGCCGCGCCGGGGAGCAGCGCGGCGAGCGGGGCGCTCCCGCCCGGCGTCGGAGTGTTCGTCCGTCATCCGCCCCCCCGGGTCAGGCGCGACGCACCATCAGCCGCTGGAGCAACTCGTTCTCGCGCTCGGCGGCCTCGGACTCGGACAGCTCGCCGGTGCGGCGGGCCTCGTCGACCCACTCCAGCTCGGAACGGATCCGCGCCGGGTCGTAGTACTGCTGCTCGGCCTGGTCCTGGATCTGCTGCGCCAGCCACAGGACGCCGCGCATCGGTGCCAGCGGCAGCCCCAACAAACCCGACACGATACCCATCCGTGATCACTCCTCCGGGACGAAATCGTACGGGGCGAGCGGCCCGAGCAACCGCAGCTTCAGCCACTCGTGGGTGTCCCCACCGAGCTCCTCCACGGCCGCCTCGAACTCCTCCGCCCCGTCCCGTCGTACCAGGAACGCCGCGTTGACGACGTCCTCGGGCTGGGTCGGCGTGGTGGCCGAGACCGCCTCGGCGAACGGCCCGATGCGGTCCAGGATGTCCTTGGCGTCGACGTCGCGGCGCTCCTCGAGCGCCTTGACGATCAGCTCGCCGAGCTTGACGCGGTCGTAGTAGGCCGCGTCCTCGGGGACCCCGCGGATGCGCTCCTGCAGCTCGCGCACCCCCGAGTCCTCCTCGACGACCTCGCGGAGCAGGACGTCCTGGTCGTAGCGCCCCTTGAGGGTGTACTGGACCGTGCCCTCGAGCTGGTCCAGCGCCCGGACGAACCGGTCGTGGTGCGGCTCGAGGAGCTCCTCGAGCACGCCCTCCTCCTCGATCACGGCCGGGAACCGCATCGGGAGCACCGTCGTGTGCGCGGCCACCGAGTCCACCACGGCCTCGTGGGCCACCAGGTCGTCCCGGGTGCCGAGCGGCCGGTCGAGCGGGACGTCGCCGACGATCGCCGCGACCTTCTCGTGCACCACTGTGGAGACCGTGCCCGACGGACCGAGCCCCACGAGGTCCTCGGGCAGCTCGGCGTCGGAGCGGACCAGTCCATAGACGTACGTCGGGCTCACGCCTCACGCTCCCGGGTCCGCTGCGGCCGCCGGCGGCGCGGCGCCTCCTCCTGCTCCTCCTCGCGGTTGTTGCCGCCCAGGAGCTCCCCGACCTTGTCGACGGCCGCGTCGAGGGCGCCGGCGGTCTTGCCCTTGGCGCCGCCCTCCATCATCCCCTGGGTGAGCTCGGTGAGGTCCTTGCCGCCCTTGCCCTTGCCGTAGAGGTCGAGACGGTTCGTGGCCTCCGCGAAGCGGAGGAAGGTGTCCACGCTCGCCACGACCACGCGCGCGTCGATGGTGAGGATCTCGATCCCCACCAGCGACACCCGCACGAACACGTCGATGACCAGGCCCTTGTCGAGGATCAGCTCGACGACGTCGGCGAGGCCGCTCGAACCGCCCCCGCCGCCGCGGTCGACGTGCCCTCCGCCGCCCGTCTGGGTCGCCACCGTCATCGCTCATCGACTCCTTCCGCCGGCGCCTGCGGGCTGCCGTCGTGCGGTGCGGCGGCGGGCCGGGCGCGGCTCCTCGTCGGGTTCGGTGTCCTCGTCGGTGTCCCGGCCGGTGTCCCGGTCGCGGTCCTCCTCGCCGGCGGTGTCCGCCTCGTCGGACTCCTCGTACTCCTCGTCCGGTTCCTCGTCGGAGTACTCGTCGGCCTCGTCGGCCTCGTCGTAGTCCTCGGGCTCCTCCTCGTCGTACTCGTCGGCCTCGTCGGCGGGGGCCTCCTCGGTCTCGCCCTCGGGGGCCTCCTCCTCGTCGTAGTCCTCGTCGTACTCGGCGGCGGGCTCGCCCTCGTCGCCCTCGTCGCCCTCGTCGCCGTAGTCCTCGGCGTACTCGTCGCGCTCCTCGGGCTCGCCCTCCTCCTCGCGGGCGCGCCGCTCGTCCTCCAGCGCCTCCTCGTGGGTCCGGACGACCTCGCCGTCGCGGATCTCGCCGCGCCAGCCCTCGATCTCGTCCTGGTGCAGCATCGCGGTGGTCATGGCGTGCCGGCGGAAGTGCTTGAACTCCAGCCGCGCCCGGCGGCCCTGCGCGCGCCAGATGTTGCCGGTGCGCTCGAACAGGCCCTGCGGGTGGTACTCGAGCACCAGCAGGATCCGGGTGAGGTTCGGCCCCAGCTCGGTGAAGCTCACCGCGCCGTCGACGTGTCCCTTGACGCCCTTGGACCGCCACATGACGTGCGAGTCGGCGACCTGCTCCATGGTCGTCGCCTCCCACTCGCGGTGGGACAGGAAGATCTGCGCCTTCCAGTGGGTCTTCTCGTCGGCGATCTGGTCGACGCTCTCGACCTTCTTCATGAAGCCCGGGAAGTCGGCGTACTGCGTCCACAGGTTGTACGTGGTCCGCACGGGCAGGCCGACGTCCTGCTCCTCGACGATGTTGATCAGCTTGACCTTCTTGCCGCCGCCGCTGCCGCCGCCTCCGCCCTCGGAGTCGTCGCCACCCCCGCCGAACAGGCCGCCGACCTTCTCCTTGAGCCCGGAGAAGAACCCGCCGCCCTTCTTGCCACCACCGTCGCCGTCCTCGTCAGAGTCGGCGTCGTCGTCGGCGTCGTCGTCGCGCCCGCGGCCCAGCGCTTCACGCAGCCCGGAGCCGCCGTTCTCGGTGACGGTGTCGAGGCGGTCGGTCAGGCTCGTCACCCGATCCGTCGCGGCCTCGGCGGCCCGCTGCACCAGCATCGACAGGAGCTTGGAGCCGGCATCCTTCAACGCATCGGACGGCAGCGCCTCGGCGAGTTTGGAGGTGTCAGGCATCGCTGCTCCTCCGCTTGGCGGCGGCCTTGCCGCGGCCCGAGGCGGCCTTGGCGCCGCCGGCGGCGGCCCGCGCCCCGGTCCGCGCTGTGGCGGTGCCCGCGGCCGCGGTGCGACGACCGGAGCCGGCGGCCCGGGACCCCGTCCCACGCGCCGCGCCCTGCGCCTTGGCGGTGCGCCGGCGCGGCTTCGGCTGCTCCTCGGGCTCCTGCTCGGGTTCCTGGTCCGACTCCTGCTCCGACTCCTGCTCCGACTCCTGCTCCGGCTCCTGCTCGGCGCCCCGGTCGGCCTCGTCGTCGCTCCCGCCGCCGGCGACGTCGCGAGCGCTCTCCACGGCGCTCTCGGTGGCGTCCGCGCTCGCCCCGCCGGCGGACTCCCCGGCGTCCGCGGCGTCCGACGCGGTGTCCTTCGCCTTGCCCTTCGCCTTGCCGGCCTTGTCCTTCGCGCCCGACCCGGCGTCCGCGAGCGACTCGACCTTCTGGCCGACGCGGTCGGTGAGCGCGGCGACCTGGCGCGCCGCCACGGCCATGGCGGCGCCCTTGCCCGCCTCCAGCAGGCGCCCCCGGACCACGTCGGTCAGCGCCGAGAGCTCCGGGGAGCTGTTGAGCAGCTTGGTGCCCTGGGCCAGGAGCTCAGCCGGGCTGCCCGCACGACGCCCCGCGGCCATCCCGCCGAGCATCAGGGCGAGCTTCATCTTCTTGGTGCGTCCCAGGAAGTAGCCGCCGGCTACCCCGAGGGCCACCCGTGCGCCGCATTTCATCGTGCCTCCATGTTGTGGTGGCCGGTTCGCACCCACGCGAAAGGACGGATGTCACCGGACCGCTCGCGCCCGGGCTCCGAACCGGGGTCAGGAGCTTCTACCCGAACGGATCTGGCGCCACACGCCGAGCGCCGACATCGGCCATTTTTGCGCCGTTCGGCCCACCCGCCCGGTCCATTTCCCGGAAATGATCGTGAAACACCTGGGTGACTCGAGTTGGAGCGTCTTCGTGAGCACGTTGGGCCGAACGAGCGACTACCGCCCGGTCGGAGCAGCAGCAGGTCACAGCCCGAGAGCAGGCGTGTGCGCACGGTTCGGGGCGGAGATCTACCGCAGCCGAAAGATTCCGGAGTGGACACTTCCCCCGAGGCCACCGGATCGTCAGGATCCCGCTTTGGCGGCGGCCACGACGATCAGCACGATCAGCGCGACCAGCAGCAACACCACGGTGATCGGCAACAACACGATCGCGAGCACCAGGGCGAGAATGATCGCAACCCGCATTCCCGTGCTCATGGCCCCGACCGCGCCTTTCAGCGCGCCCCAGATCGGGTTCTTCCCGGCCATCCCGGCACGGACGCCGCCCAGCACCGCGCCCATGGCGAGCCCGCCGGAGGTGGTCATCTTCTGGAACATCGCGCCGAGGTCCTCGACATGCTCCAGCACGAGCCCGACGGACTTGCGCAGCAGCGTCCGCAGCAGCTCGCGCAGGCTCTCCTTCAGGTCGGCGACCGCGGCGTTCCGGCGCTCGACGGGGCCGGGGGCTGCCGGTCGGGTCCCGTTGCTCGACCGCGGGGCCCGGTCGTCGATCTCCAGCGCCGTCATGGGCAGCATGTCGTCCTCCCCGCCTGGCGCCGCCCGGGGCGTGCGGCACTCCCGCGCCGTCTACCCCGAATCGGACCCGCGCCACTCGCCCCGCGGGGCACCCGGTGCCGAATCCGCCCGTCCGTCGCAGCGGAGCCGACGAGCGGGCGGCTGGATGTTCCCCCGACCGGCCCAGCGACGCCGGGGGTACAGCCGGTTCGCGCGCTGCGCGGACCACGACGGCTTCTCCCGGGGCTGGGCCGACACGGTGCTGCCGCAGCTGTGCTGAGCCTTCGGCCCACCCCGGGACAAGGGCCGGTCGGCCTGTCCTCCGGGCGGTGCGGCGTGCTTGGCTGACGCACCTGTGGGCCGCAAGGTGGGGGTGCGTCATGACGGGAGCAGGGGGACGGTACGGGCGCCGGAGGGTCGGCGCCGCGGCAGCGGTGGCGGGCGCGGTCGCGCTGCTGCTCGGCCTGCCGGGTGTTGCGGCCGCGGCGCCGCCGGCAACGGGGACCACCGGACCGGCAACGACCGCGAGCACCGCCGGCTACCAGCGGGTCACCGGGTCCAACTGGTCCGGCTGGGCGGCGGTCGGGACCGGCTTCAGCAGGGTGTCCGCGGCGTGGTCGGCGCCGGCCGTGCGCTGTGGTGCGCCCACCCAGATCGCCGGGCAGTGGGTGGGCCTGGGCGGCGTCGTGACCGGGACCGTGCAGCAGACCGGGCTCGAGATCACCTGCGCCTCCGGGAAGCCGGTCTACCGCGCCTGGTACGAGGCGGCGCCGCAGGCGCCGGTCTACCACCCCGACGCGGTCGCCGCGGGCGACCGGATGACCGCGAGCGTGCAGCGGACCGCGACGGGCTACAGCTACACCGTCGCCGACACGACGCAGGGCTGGACGCGGACCGCGCACACGGCCCTCCTCCAGGACGACCACTCGTCGGCCGAGGTCGTCCTCGAGTCGCCCACGGGTGCGTTCCCCTCGTTCGGCAGCCTCACGGTCTCCGGCGCCACCGTGGACGGCAAGTCGCTGGCCTCCTACAACCCGGTGGGCTTCGAGTCCGGCACGAGCGGCGTGCAGCAGACCCGGACCGGGCCGGTGCAGGGCGGCAGCTTCACGGTCACCTACCTGCACCAGTAGGCCCTCACCGCCGCCGGCGCAGCTGCGTCTCGTCGAGGTCGAGCTCCTGGCTGATCGCCACCATCGTCGGGCGGCTGATCTCCCCCCGGGCCTGCATCCGGCGCAACGTCTCGCGCTCGACCTCCACCAGGCGCAGCCGCAGCGCGCTCACGTCGGCGCCGGTGTCGGAGACCGCGCCCCCGTCCCCGGACGGGCCGGACCGGGCGGGATCCGCCGCGTCGTCGCCGTGGCGGTGCGCGTGCCGGGTCGCCTCCAGCTGGTCCCGGAGGTGGTCGCGCCGCAGCTCCAGGATCTGGCGCAGCTCCTCCACCCCGGCCGGCGGGGGCTCGTCGCGCTCGGCGACCTCGTCGAGCTCGCGCAGTGCGGCGTCGACCGCCGCCCGGCGGGCCCGGACGCCCTCGGTGCGCTCCCGCTCGTCGGGCCGCAGCCGCAGCACCCGCAACAGCCAGGGCAGGGGGACGGTCTGCCCGACCAGGGTCGCCAGGACCACCACGACGGTGAGGAACAGCAGCAGGTCCCGGCGCGGGAACGGCGCCCCGTTCGCGGCCGTGAGCGGGATCGACAGCGCCACCGCCAGCGACACGGCGCCGCGGGGGCCGCACCAGCCGAGCACCACCCGTTCCTGCCAGGGCATCTGCGCGGCCAGCTCCTCCCGAACCGGCAGCAGGGCCCCCAGCGGGGCCACCAGCATCACCCACGCCAGCCGGACGAGGATCGCGGCCGCGACGACCGCCGCCGCCGCGACCGCGAGGCCGGACCACGGGTAGGCCCCGACCTCACGCACCACGGCCGGCACCTGGATCCCCAGCAGCACGAACAGCACCGCGACGAGCAGCGAGTTCAACACGGTCCAGAAGGTCTCGGAATGCAGCCGGACCGTCGGCTCGACCAGCCCGCGGCCACGGACCCCGAGCCAGACGGCAGCGGTGACCGTCGCGAGCACGCCGGAGGAGTGCAGCTCCTGTGCCGGCACGAACGCCAGGTACGGCGTGACCAGGGAGAGGATCACGTGGCTCGCCGTGTCCCGGACGAACCGGCGCAGCGTCGCACTGATGATCCCCACGACGAGCCCGAACCCGATGCCCCCGCCGACCTCGATCAGCAGCTGGAGGCCGACCTGCCCTACCGAGGTCGTGGCGCCGACCGCGGCGATCGCGACGGCGAACAGGGTGAGCGCGACGCCGTCGTTGACCAGCCCCTCGGACTCCAGCACGGTGACCAGCCGGCGCGGCGCCCCCAGCCGTTGCAGCACCGAGCCCGCGGCCACGGGGTCGGGCGGCGCGACGGCGGCGCCGAACGCGATCGCGGCCGCCCAGCCGACGTCGGGGAAGACCAGCAGGAGCGATCCGCCCACGGCGGCGGCCGTCGCCACGACGAGCCCGACGGACTGTCCGACGACGGGGACCAGGTTGTTCGCGGTCTCCCGCGGGTCGCTGAAGAAGGCGGCGTAGTAGATCAGGGGCGGCAGGAACACCAGCAGCACCAGGTCCGGCGAGAGCCGGACCTCGCCCATGCCGGGGAGGAACGCCGCCGCGACCCCGAGCAGCACGTAGACGGCGGCCTCGGGCAGCCCCGTCCGCCGGCTGACGAGGCGGCCCAGCACCACCCCCGCCGCCAGCACGAGGACCACGAGCAGGACCTGGGTCGGCACGCAGCGAGCGGTACCCGGCCGGCGGCCCGGGCATGCCGGGAGCCCGGGCGGAGGAGCGGACGCCGGGTCGTAGGCTGCCCGGGTGCCGATGACCGCGAAGTACGCCACCACCTGCGGCGTCTGCTCGAGTCCTGTCCGCCCCGGCGAGGAGATCGCGAAGTCGGGGAAGGCCTGGGCGCACTCGGCGTGCGCCACTGCCGCCACGACCAGCGGTGAGACGAGCGCCGGCACGCTCACCGCCCGGCCCACGCGGTCGGCCCCGCGCCCGGACATGCCCGCCGCCGAGGGCGCCCTCGAGGTGTGGACGGACGGCGCATGCTCCGGCAACCCGGGCCCCGGCGGCTGGGCCTGGGCCACCCGGGACGGCCGGCAGGACAGCGGCGGCGAGGCGGGCACCACCAACCAGCGCATGGAGATCCGGGCGGCGCTGGAGGCGGTCCGGACCCTGGACGGCCCGCTGGTGGTGGTCAGCGACTCGACCTACGTCGTCAACTGCTTCCGGGACGGCTGGTGGAAGGGCTGGCTCGCCCGCGGCTGGACGACGAGCGCGCGCAAGCCGGTCGTCAGCCGCGACCTGTGGGAGCCGCTGATCACGCTGGTCAACGAGCGCGGCGACGTGTCCTTCCGGTGGGTGAAGGGCCACTCCGGGGACGAGATGAACGACCTCGTCGACGCGCTCGCCGTGGAGCAGTCGCGCCTGGTCGCCTGACCGTCACCCGGCGGGGCGGCGCCGGCCGCCGTGCCGGAACCAGAGGGCGGCGCCCATCCCGGTGACCAGCACGGCGAACAACATCATCACCCCGGACAGCAGCGCCATCCCGGCGAGCAGGCCCAGCACGCCGAGCGCGACGAGGACGAGCGCCACCGCCCTCCGGGCGCGCGCGGGGGCCCTCCCCTCCGCGAGACGGTCGGCGAACCGCGGGTCCTCCATCCGGATCGCCGCCTCGATGTCCTGTAGCCGGCGCCGGTCCTCGTCGCTGAGCATGGCTCCCCCTCGCTCCTGCCGGAGAGCACACTCCTCCGCGCCTGCCCGGTCAACCGTCCTTCCGTGTCAACCCTTCAGGGGCCCTCGGCCGTCAGTCCTTCAGGGGGTCGTGTCCCCAGTTCATCAGCGAGTACCGCCACTTCGTCTCGGTGACGTCGCCCTTCGGCTTCTGCGCCAGGTGCCGGTGCACGTAGCCGACCACGGTGCGCATGTGCTTCTCGTCGTCGGAGGAGAGGTCGGCCTTCTTGCTGCGCAGGATGTCCACGATCCTGCGCCCGGACGCGTGGCCGACGGACTCGCCGCCGTCGTGCTGGCCCGCGTCCTCGGACTCTTCGGTCGCCAGCCACTTCTCGAGCTCGGCGGCGGTCATGTTGACCGCCTCGCCGAACTCCCGGTGGACGTCCTCGTCGCCCTTCGCGCTCACGTCACCGCGGTCCCGGGCTTGAACAGGACCTTCACCGCCCCGTCGCGCTTCTCCTGGAACATCTTGTAGGCGTCGGGTGCGGACTCGAGCGGCACGTGGTGTGTCGCGAAGTCCTCGGTGCCCAGCGGGTCGTCGTCGGTGAGCAGCGGCAGCAGGTCCGGCACCCAGCGGTGGACGTTCGCCTGGCCCATCCGCAGCTGGATCTGCTTGTCGAACATCTGCAGCATCGGCATCGGGTCGGCCATGCCGCCGTAGACGCCGGACAGCGAGATCGTGCCGCCGCGGCGCACGAGCTCGATCGCCATCTGCAGGGCCGCCAGCCGGTCCACGCCGGCGGTCTTCATGAACGGCGCGGCCAGTGCGTCGGGCAGGTAGCCGGCGAGCTGGTGGGCGATCTTGCCGAACGGCGAACCGTGCGCCTCCATCCCCACCGCGTCGATCACCGCGTCGGCGCCGCGGCCGCCGGTGAGGGCGCGGACCGCGTCGACGACGTCCTTGCCGGCCTCGCGCAGGTCGATGGCGGTCACACCGCGGTTCTGCGCCCGGGCGAGCCGCTCGGGCACCAGGTCGATGCCGATGACCGTCTCGACCCCGCGGTGCTTGGCGATCCGGGCGCACATGTCGCCGATCGGGCCCAGCCCGAGGACGACGAGGCTGCCGTCGCGGGGCGGGTCGGCGTAGGCCACGGCCTGCCAGGCCGTGGGCAGGACGTCGGAGAGGTAGACGAAGCGGTCGTCCGGCGGGCCCTCCGGCACCTTGATCGGCAGCTTGTCGCCGAACGGCACGCGCAGGAACTCCGCCTGCCCGCCCGGCACCTGGCCGTAGAGCTTCGTGTAGCCGAACAGCGAGGCGCCCATGCCCTGCTCGCGGTTCTGAGTGGTCTCGCACTGCGAGTGCAGCCCGCGCTCGCACATCCAGCAGGTCCCGCAGGAGACGTTGAACGGCACCACGACGCGGTCGCCGACGTCGAGCGAGGTCACGCCCGGGCCCTTCTCCGCGACGATGCCCATCGGCTCGTGGCCGAGGATGTCGCCCTGGCCGAGGAACGGCCCCAGCACCTCGTACAGGTGCAGGTCGGACCCGCACAGCCCGGTCGAGGTGATCTGCACGATCACGTCGTCGGGATCCTTGATCGACGGGTCCGGATGGGTGTCCACGCGGACGTCGCGCTTGCCGTGCCAGGTGAGTGCGCGCACGACGGCTCCTTCCTGCCCTGCGTGAGGGCCTCAGGCGGGGTACTGGTGCTCGTTCAGCAGCCGGGCCAGGTGCGCCGCGTTCGCGGCGAGGGTGGCGGTCGTGGCCACCACCGGCTCGGGGGTGTCGTCGAGGTCCTTGTAGTCGTTGCCGGACATCGCCTCGCCGTTCCAGTAGACGGACCCCTGCGCCGGCACCGTGAACCCGGTGTCGTTGAGCGCCTGGAACAGGTCGGCGGCGATCTTGTGGGCGCCGTCCTCGTTGCCGACGACGGCGGCCACCGCGACCTTGCCGACCATCAGCGGCCGGCCCTCGTCGTCCGTCTCGGAGATCTCGGCGTCGAGGCGCTCCAGCACGCGCTGGGCGATGCTGCTCGGGTGCCCGACCCAGGTCGGGGTGGCGAACACGAGGATGTCGGAGTCGAGGATCCGCGACCGCAGCGCCGGCCACTCGTCGCCGTCGCCCATGTCGGGCTGCACGCCGGGGCGCACGTCGTGGTCGATCACGCGGATCGAGTCGCCCACGACGTCGTGCTGCTTGAGGGCGGCGAGCACCTCGTCGATCATCGTCTGGGTGCTCGACCCCGTCGGCGACGGGTTCAGCGTGCAGTTCAGGGCCAGTGCGGTGAGCATGCCAGGCCTCCCGTTCGCCGGACGACGGTCGCGAGGTGCGATACCCGGCCGCGGGTGCGGCAAACGACGGCCCGACCGGGCGGCGCGCCACGTCCGGGGGTTACGCCGACCGGTACGGGCGTGCCAGCATGGGTGCTTCTCGGAGTCGCGGCGTTCAACCACGCAGCGCGCGATCTCCTCCTACGGGGAGGCGCACCGCCGATGCAGGACAGGGCCATGGTCGAGATCGAGCTCGAGGACCGCCCGGAGCCGGGCTACCTCGTCGCGCACCTCAGCGGCGAGGTCGATCTCGCGAGCCTCGGGTGCTTCCGCACCGACCTGCAGCGACTCGCCGAGGTGGACCGCACCGTGGTCGTCCTGGTGCTCGACGGCCTGCAGCACCTGTGCGCCGGCGGGGTGCGCGAGTTGCTGCGGCTGCGCGACGACCTCGAGCCCCGGGGCGGCGGGCTGCACCTGGTCTGCGACGAGCACCGGCCGGCCCACATGATCCTGCGGGCCCTGGGGATCCCGGCGAGCGAAACCGTTCCGGCGGCGCCCACGCCCCTCTACGCCGAGTCGCGGGGTCGTCCGCTGAGCTGAGCCGGTCGCGATCGACGCCCCGGTCGGGCCGCTCGGGCGCTCGCCGAGATGCGCCGGTCGGGGTCGGCCCCGATCGGGCTGCACGGCCGCCCGCTGAAATGCGCGGATCTGAAATGCGCGGATCGCAATTGGTGCCCCGGGCGCGTCGCACACGCCCGCTGAACTGCGCCGATCGCAAGCGATGCCCCGGTCGCGTCTCAGACGCCCGCTGAACTGCACCGGTCGCGGTCTGCCCCGGTCGGGCCGCACGGCCGCGCGCCGAGCTCATCGGGGCCGATCCCTCGGTCGGGCCGCCCGCCGAGCTCAGTCGGTCGCGGTCGATCCCCCGCCGGTTGGGGCGCCCGGCCGCCGGGAAGGCGGGGAGCATGTGCCTGCTCCCGGCCCCGTCGTGCCGCCCAGCGCGGTGCTCCCGATGACCCCACCGCGGTGCCTGACCGAACCGCGGTGCCCCCGATGACGTTGCCATCGCCGTGCCTCGCCGGCCGCTGGTCCACGGGCGTCGCCCTGGCCCTGCTCGGCCTGGCCCCCTTCGTGCTGCTCTCGACCGCGCCGTTCCTGTTCACCGCGGTACAGGCGCACGAGCTCGGCACCGACCGCGCCGGGCTGCAGCTCGGCCAGGGGCTGGCCAACGCCTCCTACGCGTTCAGCGTGGTGGTCGCCGCCGACCTCGTCCGCCGCATCGACCCCCGCCGGATCTACCTCGGCTGCACCCTGCTCATCGCGGCCGGGGCCGGCGTGGCGGCGCTCGCCGGGTCGAACGGTGCACTGATCGCGGGTCGCGTGCTGCTGGGGCTGGGCAGCGGGATGCTGCTCGTGGTGGCGCTGCCGCCGGCCGTGACCGGACACGGGCCGCGGCGGGTCCCGCTCACCGTCGCGCTCATCAATCTGGGGCTCTTCGGCGGATCGGTGCTCGGCACGTCGCTCGGCGGGTTCGCCGCCGCGCCCGGGGCGTGGCGTTGGGTGTTCGCCGGGGCCGCCGCGATCGGAATCGCCGGGTTCGTGGTGGGGATGCTCGGCTTCGAGCGCGGCGAGGCCGAGGCGCCCCGGATGGGGTTCGACCCGTCCGGGATCCCGCTCGCCGCGGCCGCGACCTTCCTGCCGTTCGTGGGGGTGAGCATGCTCGTCGGGAGCCCGCCCACCTCCCCCGGCTTCGTGGTGCCGACGGCCGTCGGGCTCGCCGCCCTCCTCCTGCTCGTGGTGCGCGAGTACCGCAAGGAGCACCCGCTGATGCCGGCCCGGCTGATCGCCCACACGCTGCCGATCACCGGCGTCGGCGCGGCGATGATCACCGGGGCCGGGTTCACCGCCTTCACCGAGCTGGCCGTCCTGCGGCTCCAGCAGGTCGAGGGGCACTCCCCGGTCGTCGTCGGCGCGACGCTGGCGACCGAGGTGGCGGGGATGGTGCTGGCGATCCTGCTGATCGTGCGGGTGCTGCCGACCCGCTGGCCGCCCGTGCTGGTGCTCGGCGGCCTGGTCACCGTGTGTGCGGCGGGAGGTGTGCTGCTGAGCGGCGGCGGGCTCCCGACCGCCGCCGTGGCGGGGTTCCTGCTCGGGCTGGGCGCCGGCACCGGCGTCGGACCTGGCCTGTTCCTCGGCGCGCTCAGCGTGCCCGCACCCCGGCTCGGACCGGCCTTCGCGCTCGTCCAGCTGCTGCGCTCGGAGGCGGCGTTCCTCGCGGCGCCGGTGGTGATGAAGCTGGCCATGTCCGACGGCCCCGGTGCGATCGACCGCACGATCCTGATCGGCGTGGCGGTCACCGGCGTCGGCGCGGTCGTGCTGACCGCCGTGCTGCTCCTCGGCGGCTCCGGGCCGCAGACGCCCGACCTGCGGCGCTGGACGGAGGGCGAGGGCACCGCGTTCCACTCCCCGCCGGTCGCGGCGGTGCTGCGGGAGTGACGGGGCTGCGGGAGTGACGGGGCTGCGGGAGTGACCGGGCTACGGGAGTGACCGGGCTACGGGAGTGACGGGGCTACGGGAGTGACGGGCCGGAGCTGCAGGCGTGACGACCTGCTACGGGCGGTGTGTGGGCGTGCCGGCGCGGCGGGCGGCGTGTGGCGCCGGTGTCATCGGGTACGCCGGACCCGGACCGCCGCGACAGGACGAGGGAGGCCCTTCCGTGCAGGACCCCGGCCGTGAGGACCGCGAGGACCGCGACACCCGCACCGACAGCCGCACCGCGACCGCGGAGGACGACGACCGCGCGCGCGAGGAGCGGGTCGACGAGCTGGCCGAGCAGATGAACGTGGCGAACAACTGCTCGCCGCCCCGCCCGGGCGACCCGGAGTACTGATCCCCGGCATGGACGTGCCGGTCGTCCCCGAGGTCGTCGTGGTCGGCCAGCTGGCCCGGGACCTGGTCCTGGTCGTCGACGCCCTGCCGGAGCCCGGCACTCCGCTCGAGGACGGCGGCGACGGCGACGGCAGCGACGAGCACGGCGGGGAGGGCGGCGACAGTGGGAACGGCGAGCCCCGCGGGAACGCCGAGCCTTCCGGGACCGGCGAGCACGGCGGGACCGGCGAGCACGGCGGGACCGGCGAGCACGGCG
>NZ_JAJTTE010000023.1 GCF_021343995.1 Pseudonocardia terrae
CGCCCCCCACGCCCGCGATCCGGGCCGGGCACGCCGGATCCTCGACGAGCGGCTGGCGGCGGGTGAGATCGACCTGGTCGAGCACGAACGGCTGCGGGCCGCGCTCGCGGGCCGGGAGGGAGCGACCGGTGACCGCGGGAACTGAGCGAGCACGGTCGGCAGACGTCTGCCGGGCCGTCGCGCGGTCTGCCGTGGAGACGACCCGCCTGCTGGTCACGGGTGCCCTCACGGCGCCGACCGGCCTCGTCGGCCACTGGGTGAGTTGCGACGACGGCTCGCGGTCGTTGGTGTTTCGGGAGACCGCCGTCCGGGGGCGCAACCCCGCGGACCCGGTCGTGCTCGTCGTCCGGTTCCGCCTCCGGTGGATCGGCCGGAGGCGTTGGGCGCACGCCGTCTTCCGGTCCACCTGCCCGATCAACACGCCCCTGTTCGCCGGTTCTCCGGGCTTCGTGACGAAGCTCTGGCTCACCGACCCGCGCACCGGGGTCTACCGCGGCCTCTACGAATGGGACGGGGCCGAGCGCGCCGAGCGGTACGCGACGCAACTGGCCCGCGTGCTGGGCCTCGTCGCGATGCGTGGCTCGATCGCCCACACGGTGGTCGAGGGCGTGGACCGGACGGGATACGTCGACGGTGGCCGGCCCCTCCCGGCCAACGCGCGTGCCGATCGGAGAGCCGCCTCGTGACGAACAGGAAATCGACGGCTGATCCCGATGTCGGCCCGGAATCCGGGGAGTGACGATGACCGTGACAGCTGGATCCGGCACCTTTCGGACGCCGGTAGGGAGTCCGCGGCGGATCGTCGTGCTGGCCTGCTCCGCCGGAGGGCTCGACGCGCTCTCCCGCGTACTGCAGCCCCTTCCCGCGGACCTGCCCGCCGCGGTCGTCGTCGTGCAACACCAACGGCCGGAGCAGGGGAGTCTGCTCGCCCCGATCCTCGCGCGGCGGTGCCGCTTGCCGGTCCACGACGTGCATCACGGGGAGCAGCTCAGGGAAGGCCACGTCTACGTCGTCCCGCCCGGCCGGCACGCGCTCGCGACGACCGCCGGGACACTCGCCCTGATCTCGACCGACGGACCGCCTCCCTACCGGCCCTCGGCCGACCTCCTACTGACCTCGTTGGCGGTCACGGCGGGTCCGCGGACCACCGCGGTCATCCTCTCCGGGGGTGGTCGGGACGGGGCCACGGGCGCGGTGGCCGTTCACGACTTCGGCGGTACCGTGCTGGCGGCCGACGAGGCCTCGTCCGCCCACTTCGCCATGCCCGCAGCGGCGATCGCGCGCGACGACGCCGTCGACCGGGTTCTCCCGGTCGACGACATCGCCGCGGCCCTCGTCGCCTCGCTCGGCCACGGTGACAGCCCGCCGACGACCGCCGGACCGGTCACCGGTCCGGTCGGTCGTGGCGGTGGCTGAGTTCGGCGGAGGGGCTCATGGGCCTCCGTGCGGCGGGCACGACGGCCCTCCTGCCTTCGCCGCGACAGGTGGAAGGTCGCACGAGGACCAGACGACTACCGGGAGGACACCGTGCACGAGGCGAAGCGCTGGACCGTGTCGATCGACATCGACGAGTACGAGGGCAGGACGCGCGCGGTGGCGCGGTTGCACACGCGTGACAGCGACCGCGTGGTGGGGACCGGGCTGGCCCGGTTGAACCCCGCCGATCGCGACGTGCCCGAGATCGGCGACGAGCTCGCGGCCGCGCGCGCGTTGTCGGAGCTCGCCCACCGGCTGCTCGACGTCACTGCGAGCGACCTCGAGCGGGCGAACGAGAAGGTCCGGCACGGCTGACGGGCCACCGCGAGCGGCATCCGTCGCTGCGGTCGCACCGCGTCATCGTCCGGGCCCACCGCCCGGTCCTCGTGGCTCCGCCGGAGGAACGAGAAGCTCGGGACGCCCCAGTAGCCGGACGGTCTCGCGCAGGAGCCGTCCACCCGTGGCTCCGTCGCTCGCCCGGTGATCCGCCGCGAGCGTGAGGTCCACGATCGGGCGGGGGACAACGGCGTCGTCGACGACCCACGGCCGGGTCCGTACCGCACCGACGCCGACCAACGCCACCTGCGGCGGGTAGATGACGCCGACGACGCTGTCGACGCCGAGATCACCGAGGTTGGTGACGGTTGCCGTGGCCCCGCCGACCTCGGACGAGCGAAGGTGCCCGTTCCGGGCGCGTGCTCCCGCCTCGGCGAGGGCTCGCATGAGCGCGTCGAGAGCCAGGGTGTCGGCGTCGCGCAGCACCGGCACGGCGAGCCCTCCGCCCCGCAGCGAGACGGCGACGCCCAGATGGACGCGCTCGGACGGGCGAAAGGCGTCCTCGACCCAGTGCCCGTTGAGCTCCGGGACCGCGCGCAGGCCCAGCGCGACCGCGCGCAGGAGCAACGCCGCCGGCAGCACCCGGTCCGGCATCGGGATGCTCCGGTTGTGGGCGCGGAGGCACTCCAGCGCCGCGGTCAGGTCCGCCTGAGTGCTGAGGTAGTAGTGCGGGATCTCGCGCTTCGACCGTGCCATCAGGGCCGCCGTCACACGGCGCGGGTCCGGGACGGAGCGCGAGCCGGGGGCGTCCGCGGTCAACGCCGGCAGATCACGGGCTCGGACGAGCCCGTGCGGCCCGGAGCCGCGGACCGCTTCGAGGTTCAGCCCGCGCTCGACGGCGAGGCGCCGCGCGTACGGGGTCACCCTTTGACGGTGCGGCGGGACGCGCCGCGGCTGCGCCTCGGGATAGAGGACGCGATCGAGGTCAGCCTTCGTGATTGTGCCGCCAGGCCCCGTGCCGGGCACGGTACGCAGGTCGACCCCGGCCTCGTGGGCGTGCAGACGGACCAGCGGGGACGCGACCCGCGGCTCGCGTGGCGCGAGCGGCGACGGCCCGGGCCCCGGCGTGGGACCGGGCTCCGGTGGCGGACCGGGTTCGGGCGGGGGCACGGGCGGCCCGGGTTCGGGTGGCGGTCCGGGCTCGGGCGGCGGCACCGGCTCCGGCGGGGGATGCGGCGGCGGAGGTCCGGGCGGCGGCGCCGGCGGCGGAGGCACGGGTGGTCCAGGCTCGGGCGGTCCGGGCTCGGGCGGCGGCACCGGTGGCCCGGGCTCGGGTGGCGGCACCGGTGGCACCGGGGGCGGCTCAGGACCAGGCGGCGAAGGCGGCCGGGGCGTAGGCGGCGGCACCGGCTCCGGGCCGGGCCGCCGGGCCGGGGTCTCGGACTCGATCACGGCGAGTGGCGTGCCCACCGGGACCTTCCGTCCGACATCGACCAGAAGCCGTTGCACCACACCCGATTCGAAGCACTCGACGTCGATCACCGCCTTGTCGGTGTCGACGACCGCGATCACGTCTCCGCGGTGGACGTCGTCGCCGGGGGACACCAGCCATTCCACGACCGTGCCCTCGGTCATGTCGGCCCCGAGGGCCGGCATCGTGAACTCGTTCATGTCAGCCGACCGCCCGGCGGGCCGCCTCGACGACGCGTCCCACCGAGGGCAGCGCCGCCTCCTCGAGCTGCCGTGCGTAGGGGATCGGCACCTCGACCGCGCCGATCCGCTCGACCGGCGCGTCGAGCTCGTCGAGCGCCTCCTCCGCCACCCGTGCGACGACCTCGGCCCCGGGGCCTCCGGTGCGCCAGGCGTTGTCCACCACGACGAGCCGGTGGGTGCGGGCGACCGACCCGATCACGGTCGCCGTGTCGAGGGGGCGCAGTGTGCGCAGATCCACGACTTCGGCGGACACCCCGCCCGACGCCAGCTCGGCGGCGGCCTCCAGGGCCGGCGCGAGCGTGCCGCCGTAGGCCACCACCGTGACGTCGGATCCGGGCCGCCGGACCGCCGCCCGGTCGAGGCCGACCGGACCCGCGGGAGCGGCCAATTCCCCGCGCACCCCGTAAAGCCCGATCTGCTCGAAGACGAGCACCGGATCGGGGTCGGCGAGCGCGGCGGCGAGCATGCCCCGGGCGTCCTCGAGGGTCGCGGGAGCCATCACCCGCAGGCCCGGGACGTGCGCGAACCACCCCTCCAGGGTGTGCGAGTGCTGAGCGGCGAGCTGGCGTCCCGGCCCGGTGGGGATGCGGACGACGAGCGGCACGTTGAGCTGCCCACCTGACATGTGCCGCAAGGTCGCGGCGTTGTTGACGATCTGGTCGAGCGCCAACATGGCGAAGTTGACCGTCATGATCTCGACGATCGGGAGCGTGCCGCCGAGGGCGGCGCCGATCCCGGCACCGACGAAGGCCGACTCGGAGAGCGGGGTGTCCCGGACTCGCTCCTCGCCGAATTCCTCGAGCAGGCCCTGACTGACGGCGAAGCAGCCGCCGTAGCGGCCGACGTCCTCGCCCATCAGGAAGACCCGCTCGTCACCCGCCAACGCCTCACGCAAGCCTTCCCGGAGGGCCTCACGGAAGGTGAGGGTGCGGGGCTCGGCGGTCAGGTTCACGTGCCGACCTCCGGATAGATCGTGGTCACGAAGCGGGTGAGGTCCTCGACCGGCTCGAGCGGAGCGGCCTCCGCCGCGCACACCGCCTCGTCGATCTCCCGGCCGACCGCCTCCTCGAGCTCCTTGCGGGCCGCCTCGTCGAGGAGGCCGTCGGCGGTGAGGGACCCGGCCAGCACCTCGACGGGATCGCGTGCACGCCAGGCCTCGATCTCCGCCCGGTCCCGGTAGCGGTCGGCGTCGTACATCGAGTGGGCCCGGAAGCGGTAGGTGCGCAGCTCCAGGAAGCAGGGCCCACCGCCTGCGCGGGCGGTGTCGACCGCGAGCGCGGTCGCCTCGTGCACCGCCACGGCGTCCATGCCGTCGACGGCCCACGACCGCACCCCGTACGACCCTGCCCGAAGCGCGAGATCGGTCTCGGCGTGGCTGCGGGCGAGCGCCGTGCCCATCGCGTACCGGTTGTTCTCGCAGCAGAAGACCACGGGCAGGTGCCACAGGGCGGCGAGGTTCAGCGACTCGTGGAACTCGCCCTCCGCCACCGCACCGTCGCCGAACAGGCAGGCGGTGACCCGAGGACGGGCCCGCAGCCGATCGGCGAGGGCCAGGCCCACGGCGACCGGGATGCCACCCGCGACGATCGCGTTGCCGCCGTAGAACCGCCGGCCCGCGTCGAACAGGTGCATCGAGCCGCCCCGGCCGCGGCTGCACCCGGTCGCGCGGCCGAACATCTCGGCGAGCAGCGACTCCATCGGCATGCCCCGCGCCAGTGCGTGCCCGTGCTCGCGGTAGGTGGAGACGACGGCGTCGTCGGGGGCCAGCGCCGAGAGCACGCCGGCGGCGACCGCCTCCTCGCCGACGCACAGGTGCAGGAAGCCACGGATGGCGCCCGCGCTGTAGAGCTCGACGCACCGTTCCTCGAATCGCCTGATCCGCAGCATCGTGGACAACAGCTCGAGGGCGTCGGCGCGGCCGCTCATCGTGGGACCGCCTCGGCGTTCTCCAGCGTGGAGAGATCCCCCTCGGGCAGCCCGAGCTCCCGGGCCCGGAGCAGCCGGCGCATGACCTTGCCACTGCGGGTGTGGGGGAGCGCCGGGGAGAACTCGATCGACTTCGGGGCCACCGCGCCGAGCTCGCGGCGGGCGAAGGCGAGCAGCTCGCGGCGCAGCTCCTCGGACGGGTCCGTCCCTGCGCGCAGCGTGACGAAGGCCTTGACCAGCTCGCCTGCTGTCGCGTCCGGCACGCCGATGACGCCGGCCTCGGCGACCGCCGGGTGCCGCACGAGCGTGCTCTCGACCTCGAAGGGGCCGACGAGGTGGCCCGCGGACTTGATGACGTCGTCGGCCCGGCCGACGAACCAGTACCAGCCGTCCCGGTCGCGGCGGGCGATGTCGCCGGTGAGGTACCAGCCGTCGGCGAAGCACGCGGCGTAGCGCTCCGGAGCGCCCAGATAGCCGCGGAACATCGAGGGCCATCCTGTCCGGAGGGCGAGCTCGCCCTCCGCTTCGCCGTGCAGCACCTTGACCCGGCCGTCCGGTGCCACCAGAGCCCGCCCGTCCGCGCCCTGCTCCAGCAGCCCGGCGCCGATCCCCGGCACCGGACGCCCCATCGAGCCGGGTCGGATGTCCGAGGCGGCGAAGTTCGCGATCATGATCGCGCCGGTCTCGGTCTGCCACCAGGTGTCATGGACCGGCCGGCCGAGCACCGTGTCCGCCCAGGCGACGACCTCACCGTTCAGCGGTTCGCCGACACTCGCGATCAGCCGCAGCGCCCACAGGTCGTGTCGCGCCGCCTCCTCCGGCCCGGCGGCCATGAACATGCGTAGCGCGGTCGGCGCGGTGTACCAGACCGTTACCCGCTGTTCCTCGAGGACGCGGTACCAGCGCCGCACGTCGAACTCGCGGGCGTCGGCGACGAGGGTCGCCCCGCCCACGAGCGGTGCGACGATCCCGTACGAGGTCCCCGTGACCCAGCCGGGATCGGCCGTGCACCAGTAGACGTCCTCGGCGCGCAGGTCGAGGGCCGCCCGGGCGGTGGCATGGTGCGCGACCACCGCCTCGTGCACGTGCAGAGCGCCCTTCGGTGTGCCGGTCGTGCCACTGGTGAAGTGCAGCAACGCCGGGTCCTGCGGATCGGTGGGGCCGATGACGTGGTCCGGGGCCGCCGCGTCGAGCAGGGCGTCGAGCGAGCAGCCGTCGCCGCCGGTCGGCCCGACGAGCAGCACGTGGCGTAGGCGCGGCAGGCTGTCGCGGATCGGGGCGACGGTCCGGCGGTACAGCGCCGGGGTCGTGACCAGCACCGCAGCCTCGCCCAGCTCCAGCCGTCGGCGCACCGGTTCCGGGCCGAAGGCGGAGAACAGCGGTGCCAGCACCGCCCGCGCCTTCAGGGTGCCGATCGCGGCGATGTAGAGCTCCGGCCGGGGGCCGAGCAGTGTGAAGACCCGCTCACCGGGCCCGACGCCGAGCGTGCCGAGGAGGTTCGCGAACCGGCTGCTGCGGCCGGCGAGCTCGCCGTAGTTCAGGTCGTGGACCGAGCCGTCGCGGTCGAGGAACCGCACGGCGGTCCGGTTGCGACGAGCAGGGTGCGCGGCGTGCCGGTCGACGGCCTCGTGAGCGATGTTCAGGCCTGCGCCGCCCGGTAGCCCCGACAGCTCCAGCCGGGCGTGCGTCCAGCTGAACTCACGCCGGGCACGGGCGTAGTCACCCATGACCGCGGCGCGCCGCACGTGGTCCGGCTTGCCGATCGTGGCGTAGGACATGCAACAAGGCTGGCCAGGGCCGTGCGGACCTGGCAGGGGCCCGGGACCTCGCGTCGCGGGGACCTCCGTCCCCGATGGACCGGGCGGGTCGGCGTAGCCGATGGGATAGGCGAGCGCGGCGCAGGCCCCGTACTCGGTGAGCAGATCCGAGAGGTTGGCGCAGCCGGTGCGGCCCGGCAGCAAGGCCGCGAGGACCGGCTCATTCGCCGGCCGGAACCACCCGCACGTCGACCACTCCCGCCACGTTCTGCGCGATCACCATGGCGATGTGGCGCTCAGTCGGATCGCCGTCGTCTTCCGCGAGTGTCACCACGCCGTCGCGCACCGACACACCCCATCGGTCCCGGCCGGCGTAATTGCGCAGTCCGCGCCGCACGGCGTGCTCGATCCGGTCGTCCGGGCGCCCGACGGCCCCGAGGACGTCGCGGCGGCTGACGATCCCGACCAGCCCCCGCCCCGGCTCGACGACGGGGACCGAGCGGATGCCGCGGGTGGTCATGTCCTCGACGAGGTCGGCGGCGTCGGTCCACGGGAGGGCGGTGACGACCTCGGTGGTCATCACCTCGCCGATCAGCGCAGCCGGGGGGCCGGTCGAGAGCTCGGCCGCCAACAGGGGAGAACGGGCGTCGTGCCGCAGACGCCCGGCGAGCAGGTCCGCCTCGGTCACGATCCCGAGCAGCTCGTTGTGCTCGTCGACGACCGGTAGCGCGGTGAAACCGCGGGCGGCCAGGAGACGGGCCACCTCGCGGACCGTCGCCTGCGGTCGAACGGTCACGACGTCGCGGGTCATCACGTCACGGGTGAGCACGGCACGGTCCTTCCCGAGCGGACGACGTACGGTTCCGTCGTCCTCGCGTCGACACTGCTGCCCGTTGTACGGCGGTGTCGACCGTCCCGGGCAGGGCCGCCCGGCCCGACCCGCCACGGGCCAACGCCCGGAACGCGTTCGGCGTGCTAAGGATGCGTGGTGAGATCGGCTGCGGCGCGGTCCTGTCCGCTGTCCGAGGCCGCGGCGGCGAACTCGCGGAAGGCGTCGAAGGCGCGCGGGCCGTAGACGGTGGCGGGGCCGCCGTTCATCAGGATCGCGACGCCGATCGCCTCGGCCACTTGGGCTTCGCTCGCGCCCTGTCCGGATGCGCCTTGCGCGTGCGCCGCGATACAGCCGTCGCACTCACGCGTCACCGCGATCGCGAGCGCGATGAGCTCCTTGGTCCGGCCGTCCAAGGCGCCGTCGCGCAGCGCGGCGTCGTGGAGTGCGGCGTAGCCGCGGTAGACCGCCGGGATCGCCCGGCGCAGCTGCCGACCGAGATCGCGGACCTCGTCCCGCACCGTCGCCCCGTGCTCGTGATGTCCCATCCTCGACCTCCGCTCCTCGACGTGCTGCCTCCGGCAGGTCGAGTCTCGCGGTCGGCACGCCGCCCGGCCCCTGCCGGACGCACGGTGTCCGGGCGCCGACCGGCCCCCTCCACCCGGATCGCCTGCGGGCCCGCCGTGCCGAGGCCGAAGGTCCCCTCACGACGGGCCGATGCTCCGCGGCGGCGGGATGGCCGTGGGTCGGATCCTCGGATCAGACGGACGGAGGCGATCATGATGGAGGGAACACGCCGGGATTCACCGCGGGACCCCGCGCTGGCTCCGGCGCCGGCGGTGGTCGTGGGCATCGACGGCTCGCGCATGGCGATCGACGCCGCCACCTGGGCGGCCCGGGAGGCGGATCGACGGGGCGCGGTGTTGCGTCTGATCGAGGTCGTCGAGTGGCAGGCGGACGCCACCGACCATCCCGAGGCGTCCGACGCCGCACGGCGCAGCCGCTCGCTGCTCCGTCGCGCGGCCCGCCGGCACGTCGACCGGGCGGCCGAGCACGCCGCGTTCCTGGTACCCGGAGCGCGGATCGTCCGGCAGGTGCTCGAGGGTGCCCCTTCGGAGGTGCTCGGCAGGGCCTCGGACGAGGCGGATCTGGTGGTCGTCGGCGGTCCGGTCGGCGGGTGGTCCGGATCGCTGCTCGCCCTCGCGCTCGCCGCCCGCAGCAGCTGCCCGCTGGTCTTCGTGGAGCACGCCGGTGATGCGCGGGCTGACAGCCCGGTCGTCGTCGGGGTCGACGGGTCGGCGGGCGGCGACGCCGCGTTGCGGGTCGCGCTGCGAGAGGCCCGCGACCGCGCGGTCCCGCTGGAGATCGTGCACGCCTGGAGCGACACCCCGCTCGATCCCTACCTCGAGCCGACCGTGGACTTCGCCGCCTTCGCCCCGGACGTCCGCGTCGCGCTGGACGAGCGGGTGGCGCCGTGGGTCGGCGCGTTTCCCGAGGTGGAGGTCCGACACACCATCGCGCGGGACCGGCCCGAGGCCGTGCTGGCCGAGGCCTCGCGGGGAGCGCGCCTCCTCGTGGTGGGTGGCTGTGGACGGCACGAGCGCGCCGGACTTGCGCTCGGTGAGGTCGCACGCCGCGTCGTCCTGCTGGCGCACTGCCCCGTGGCGGTGGTCGGACCGCGCTGGCGCGGCCCCGGCCGGTCCGCCACCGCAGGCGCCGCCCCCGTCGCGGACCCCACACGGCCGGCGGCCGGCGCCGCCGGCTGAGGCGCGGTCTCCGCGAGCCGTAAGAGATCACGTCCGGATAAGGGGCACGGCCGCGGCCGCCGTGGCCTGACGAGGGACGAGGGGTGTGGCCCCTGATCAAGCTCCGGTGAGCAGCCGGATCCAACCTGCCATGTCCGCCAGGCCGTCGTAGTCGTCCTCCTCGATCCTCCGCCCGGTCCGCTGCGAGACACCGATGACCAGGTTCCGGAAGTCCAGGGAGTCCAGACCGAGCATCTCCCGCAGATCGTCGTCGGGCCGGAGCGCCTCGAGCTCGGGGCCCGGCGCGATCCCGCGCAGGACGTCGACGACGAGCTCGCGGGCGTCGTCCGCTGTCGGGGTGGCGGCTGCGATCGGGTCGGTCATGGCGCACCTCGATGTACGACTCGGCGTGGATCTCGCGGTCCGGCCCGGACGACCGGGTGCCCGGTCCTGCCACGGTGCGCCGCGATCCCCAACTCGCGGCAGGGCCGGAGGGCCCGGACGGCTCAGGCCGTAACCGATGGCCCTTTGTCTCAAATGGACAGGGGGCCGGGCGTCTGGCCGCTGACGATGTAGATGATCCGGCGGGCGATGGACACGGCGTGATCGGCGTAGCGCTCGTAGAAGCGCGCGAGCAGGATCGCGTCGACCGCGGCGGCGACGCCGTGCGGCCAGTTGCGGTCCATCAGCTGGCGGGACATGTGCTCGTGGAGGTCGTCCATGGCGTCGTCGTCGGCCTCGAGCTGCGCGGCCCTGACCAGGTCGCGGCTCTCGATGTCGCCGGCGGTATGGATGGCAGAGCGACGCTGCGCAGGTCGGTGGCGATCGGGGCCTGTAGCACCAGCAGCTCGAAGGCTTTCTCCTCGGCCTCGTGCCACGTGAGGTCGATGCTGCGGTCCTCGTCGACGACCTGCCGTCCGTCCACGCCGGCCGGCCCGGGGTCCCGGCCCTTCGGTGCGGCCCGCCCCGACGACCGGGGACGTTCGCCCCTGATCGCCGCGCCGCGACGTTCCTAGCGTCGGTGCCACGCCGAAGGAGAAGCCATGCGCGCCAGCACACCCTCGACCGACAGGGAGCCCGACGACGGACCCGGGGGCCGAAGCCCCGCGCCCGAGTCGCTTCCCGGAGTCCTGACGGTCGGGCGGGTCCCGGGGGTGCCGGTCGGGTTGCACTGGTCGGTGCTGGTCGTCGTCGCCGGGCTGTCCTGGTTGCTCGCCGTCGGGGTGCTGCCTGCGGCCGCGCCCGGCTCCACACCGGTGACGATCTGGCTGGCCGCCGGCGGCGCCGGCGTGCTGTTCGTGGCGACCATCGCCGCGCACGAGCTCGCGCATGTGATCGTGGCGCACCGGTTCGGGGTCGACGTCCGGAGGGTCGTCCTCTGGGCCATCGGCGGGGTCTCGGAGATGGCGAGGGAACCGCGCGGGCCGCGCGCGCTCGCCGTCGTCGCACTGGCCGGTCCGCTCGTGTCGGCCGTGCTCGGCGGCGGCTTCCTGGCGCTCGCCGCGCTGGGCCACGCCGAGGGGTGGCCCGCGATACTGCCCGCCGTGCTCGGCTGGCTGGGTTCGGCCAATGTGCTGCTCGCCGTGTTCAACCTCCTACCGGCCGCCCCGCTCGACGGTGGCCGGGTGCTCCAGGGGCTGCTGTGGGGACTCACCGGTGATCGTGAGCGGGCGCGCAGGGCCTCGGCCGCGGCAGGCCGCGTGCTCGGCCTGCTACTGGTCCTCCTCGGCGCGATGCTGCTGTGGCGCGGCGAATGGTCCGGGCTGTGGGTCGCCGGTATCGGGTGGTTCATCAGCGGCACCGCGGCGACCGAACAGGCCGGCGGCAGGGTCGTCGCCGCGCTGGCCGGCCGGACCGCCGCCGACGTCGCGCACCCACCGGACTTCGTCGCCCAGGCCGGCTGGACCGTCCAGACCCTGGCGGCCGAGCTGCGTGCACGCCCGTGTCGCGACGCTGCGCTGCTCGTCGTCGGCCTCGACGGGGATCCGATCGGCCTGGTGACGATCCGCGACCTCACGCGGGTCGGAGCGGACCGGCGGGCGACGACCCGGGTCCGGGAGGCCGGCCGGCCGTTGCCGCCACAGCGCGTCGTCGCCCCCGACACACCGCTCGAGCGGCTGGTCCGACCGGGACCCGTTCCCGGCACGGACCTGCTGGGAGTGGTCGTCGACCACGGCCGGGTGACGGGGCTGGTCACCACGACGAGCGTGGCTCGTCTCGTGGAACTGGAGGCGCTGGGCGCGCAGGACCGGTCGTGACCGCCCCCGTACGGGCCCGGGACGACTGGACACTGGTCTTCGAGGGGTTCGACCCCGTCGACGAGGGCCGCCGTGAGGCCCTGTGCACGCTCGGCAACGGCTACCAGGCGGTGCGGGGTGCGGCTCCCGAGAGCCCGGCCGGCGGTCCGCACTACCCCGGGACGTACGCCGCCGGGTTCTTCAACCGCCTCGTCGACGAGGCCGGCGGCACGGTCGTCGAGACCGAGAGCATGGTCAACCTCCCGAACTGGCTGCCGCTGCAGGTGGCGGTGGCGGGGGAGTGGCTCGACCCCCTCGATCCCGAGCACCTGCTGGAGCACCGCCTCACCCTCGACATGCGCCACGGGCTGCTCGACCGGGTCCTGCGCTTCACCGACGCCGCGGGCCGGCGCACCGCGGTGCGCCAGCGCCGGTTCGTCCACATGGGGCGCCGGCACCTCGCCGGGCTCCAGACCGTCGTGACGCCGGAGAACTGGTCGGGACGCCTGTGGCTGCGCTCCGGTCTCGACGGGCGGGTCACCAACTCCGGTGTGTCGCGCTACCGGGACATGGCCGGGCGGCACCTGCGGGTGGCGAGGATCGACGAGGCCGACCCGGAGACCCTGCTGCTCGTCGCCGGGACGACTCAGTCCGAGCTGCTCGTGGCCGAGGCGGCGCGTACCCGGATCGACGGGAACGGGGGGGCGACGGCCCGCCGCCGGACGGTGCGCGAGCGCGAGCGGGTCTTCCACGACGTGCACCTCGAGGTCACCGAGGGTCGCGCGCTGACCGTCGAGAAGATCGTCGCCCTGGTCACCTCACGAGACGTCGCGATCTCCCATCCCGCCCTGACGGCCGTGGAGCAGCTCGCCGACGCACCGTCGTTCCAGGACCTGCTGACCGGCCACGAGCTGGCCTGGGAGCAGCTGTGGCGACGCTTCCGCGTCGATCTCACCGACGGCCGACCCACCACGGCCGAGACCCTCCGGACCCTGCGGCTCGGGCTCTTCCACGTGCTCCAGACCGCCTCGCCGCACGACCTCGACCTCGACGCCGGAATACCGGCACGAGGGCTGCACGGCGAGGCCTACCGCGGCCACGTGTTCTGGGACGAGCTGTTCGTGCTCCCGGTACTGACCCTGCGCATGCCGCAGCTGACGCGTGCACTGCTGCACTACCGGGTGCGCCGGCTCGATGCCGCCCGCCACGCCGCCCGCAGGGCGGGGCACCGCGGGGCGATGTACCCCTGGCAGTCCGGCAGCGACGGCCGGGAGGAGAGCCAGCGGGTGCACCTGAACCCCCGCTCCGGTCGCTGGCTGCCGGACACCAGCGAACTGCAGCGGCACGTCGGCCTGGCGGTGGCCTACGACATCTGGCAGTACTACCAGGCGACCGGCGACCTGGACTTCCTCGCCGGGCACGGTGCCGAGGTGGTGCTGGAGGTCGCCCGGTTCTTCGCCGACCTCGCCCAGCACGACCCCGCGCTGGACCGCTACCGGATCCGCGGCGTGATGGGACCCGACGAGTACTCGACCCGCTATCCCGGCGCGGCCCGGCCGGGCATCGACGACAACGCCTACACCAACGTCATGGCGGTGTGGGTGTGGCACCGGGCCCGCGACACCCTCGCGGTACTGCCCAGCACCCGCCGCACCGAGCTCGTCGAGCGGCTCGGGCTGACCCCCGCAGAGCTGCTGCACTGGGAGGACCTGTGCCGGCGCACGTACGTACCCTTCCGGGCCGACGGCGTCCTCGAGCAGTTCCACGGGGCGAGCCGGCTCCCCGAGCTGGACTGGGACGACTACCGGCGCCGTTACGGCGACCTCCAACGGCTCGACCGGATCCTCGAGGCCGAGGGCCGTTCCGTCGACGACTACCAGGTCACCAAGCAGGCCGACGCCCTCATGCTCTTCTACCTGCTCTCGGCGGACGAGCTGCGCGAGCTGCTCCGCGGCCTGGGGTACGCACTCCCGCCGGACGCGATCCCGCGCACCATCGACCACCACCTCTCCCGCACCGTGCACGGGTCGACGCTCAGCGCCCTCGTCCACGCCTGGGTGCTCGCCCGCGCCCACCGCGAGGACGCGCTCGACCACTTCGAGCGGGCCCTGCGCAGCGACCTCGCCGACGTGCAGGGCGGCACCACTGCCGAGGGTGTGCACCTGGGGGCGATGGCCGGATCGGTCGACCTGCTGCAGCGCTGCTTCGCGGGCCTGGAGACGCGCGCCGACGCACTGTGGTTCAACCCGCACTGGCCCGAGCGGTTCGGGGCGCTCGAGTTCGGCGTGGAGTACCGCAGCCTCACCCTCGACGTCCGCGTCAGCGGCCGCGAGGTCCGGGTCACCGCCGCGCCCGGGCCGGGCACGCCCGTGCGGGTGGGTTGCGGCGACGACGTCCGGCTCCTGCATCCGGGCGAGGCGCACCGGTTCGTCGCGTTCTCCAGCGTGTCCGATCAGTCCGCGGCGACGGACCCGGCTCGGATCGCGTCCTGCTGACGCTTCGACGCCGGCTCGGCGAGTCAGCGGCGGCGGGTGAGGCCGCCGTCGTCGACGCGCCAGGTCAGGTGCGACACCACGTCCACCACGCCGTCGAGCCGGCGTACGAGCCGCTCGGCCGCCTCGGCGGTGCTGCGTTCGCCCAGCTCACCCGACAGGGAGACCACCCCGTCGACGACGTCGACCTCCACGGCCGTCGGGTCCTGCCAGAGCAGGTGGACCAGCACCTCGCCGAGTACGTCGGCGCGGATGTCGTCGTCGGACCGCAGGAATGCCCGGAGCAGGTCGGTCCGGCTGACCACGCCCACGAGATGCCGACCGTCGCCGTCGAGCACCGGTAACCGCTTGACTGCATGGCTGGTCATCGACCTGGCGGCGCGGGCGAGGGGGACGTCGGCGAGGGTCGTCACGACCTTGGTCGTCATGACGTGGCCGACCGTGTCGCCGGCGCTGCGCCGGAGCGTGTCGCGGCGGACCGGGGACTCCCACCAGTGCGTGTCCCGAGGAAGCTGCGCGGCCTGGGTGAGGAGAAGGTCGCGCTCGGACACGATCCCGACGAGCTGGTCGTCCTCGTCGAGCACGGGCATCGCGCTGATGCGCCGTTCGTGGAGCACCCGCGCGGCCTCCTTGAGGGGCATTGCGGGGCGAGCGGTGACCACGTCCGCGGTCATGACGTCGCCGACGGTCAGGGTCTTCATGGACCGAGCATCACCCGCTCGGGGTGTCGTCGAGCAGGTGCGCCGGTCCTGAGCAGGCAGGGCCCCTCGTCGTCGGTGGGAGGGCCGAGCGGCCGCCGGGTCGTGTCATGCCGGAAGCGGTGCTGTACGGTCCTTGCGTCGTGCCGGCCGGCCCCCGGTGTCGGGGCCCGGCACCACGAGGACGGGACAGTGAGCTGCCGCGACGACCGCGGCGGCAGGCGCGCCGGCCAGGGTCCGGGTGAGCCCCCCGCGGCCCGAGCGACCGACGACGAGCAGCTCCGCGTGGCCCGACAGCGAGGTGAGCAGAGGCGCGGCGTCGTCGTGCACGACGAGGGGGTGCAACCGCAGCGCGGGACTCGCTTCCCGCCAGGGGCGCAACGCTTCCAGGAGCTCACGTTCCGCGCGGGCCGCCCGGTCGTCCCACCGTGTGAGCATCGCCGGGAGGACTCGGCCGAGATCGACCAGCCGGCTGCTCCACGCCCGCACGGCGACCAGTTCGGCGTGACGCCCGAGGGCCTGTTCGACCGCAGCGTGGAGCACCTCGCTCCCCGTCCAGGGCGCGACCCCGACGATCACCTTCCCCCGTTCCGGCTCGCCGGCCGGCACGACGGCTGTCGGGCACCCCGCGGAGGAGAGGACCACCGCAGTGGCCGGAAAGGGCAGGACGAGCAGGGCGGCGTCGTGGGTGAGCCGGGTCAGGGACCGGTCGACCGGCGCGGGCAGGGACCGCAGGTGGACCGCCAGCCCGGGGTGCGCCTCGCGGAGTCGGTGCACCGTCCGGGCCGCCGCCACGTCGTCGCGCGGCACGAGCACGTGCAGCGGCACTCGGCGACGGGACGCCTCGCGCGCCGCCCACTGCTGGGCCGCGGTGCGGGCGGCATCGCCGACACCGTCGCCGCCGGCGTCCAGAACGAGCACGGAGCGTGGGATGGGGCTCGCCCGTGAGGCGTCCATTCTGCTCGGCTCGTTCACGACACCGAGCGTCCGGGCCCGGGTCCCCGTCGGCCAGAGCCCCAGGTCCCCGTCCGGCTCGGGCGGTGCATCGGGTCCTTCGGCAGGATTGCCCCCCGGGGGCGACACGTTCGGCCCGTGCGACCGGTGGCCACCGGCGCGCGGGCGGCGGACCTAGGGCCCTGACGGACATGCCGCAGGCGTCGAACCATTATCGGCATGAACGCGTTGCTGGACGTCCGGGCCGATCAGGCCGCGCCCGAGGCCGGCGACGGCATGCTCGGGGCCGGCGACGGACCCGGCGACGAGGAGCACGTCCTCGAGGCCCTGTACGGCGACGAGGCCGATGTCGATACCCCCGTCGACGCGGCGCTGCTCGCCCTACCCGACGTCCCGGGCGTGCGGGTCGATGACGAGGGGGAGACACGATGAGTCGCACCGGCCCGGTCGTCCGGACGGTCGCCTCCGAGGAGGTCACCTCTGATGCGCGCCGATGAACACGCCAGTCCGTCGCGACGCAGCGCCCACAGGCTTCCCCGCCGGCGGTCGGATCGGGTCGCCGACCTGACGGCCTGGGGGGTCTGCGCTGCCGTCCTGTTGGTGCTGGGCGCCGCCGTCGTGGTCGGACTCGGGGTGCACAGCAGCCTGTCCGAGCGGGCGAGCTCCGAGGCCCGGGACCGCACCCGGATCACCGCGGTCATGACCGAGGACCTGCCCGTCCTGCCCGAAGGCGGCAACCGCATCCCGGCCGCCGTGCGCTGGACCGACCGCGACGGCGTCGTGCACGTCGGGCGGACCACGGTCAGCGGTCCCCGGCAGGCCGGGGATCCGGTCGATGCCTGGGTCACGACCGACGGCCGGTTGGTCCCTGCTCCGTTGACCACGGTCGAGGTCGCCTTCTGCACCGTCGCGACCGCAGGCGCCGTCCTGCTGATCGGCGAGTTCGTGGTCGCCGCGCTCGGTCACTTCGCCTTCCTCGGGATCGGCCGGATGCACGCCGCCGAGTGGGAGCGGGAGTGGGACGAGGTCGAGCCGAGCTGGCGGAGCACCCGATGAGCCCGGCAACGGGGAGCGGGCTGCGGGCCGACGACGTGATGAGCAGCCCCGTCGTCACCGTCCGAACCGGAACCCCGATCGCTCCGGCTGCAGCACTGCTGGCTGCGCACGGCTACACGGCCGCGCCGGTGGTCGATACGGAAGGGCGGGTGCTCGGCATCGTGACCGAGGCCGACCTGGTCCGTGACCGGTTCCGTCCCGAGGGATGGCCGGAAGGGCGCCCTCCCGAGAGCGTCGACGACGTCATGTCCGGGACGCCGCTGTCGATGCGCCCGGAGGACGACCTCGCCGACGTCGTGTCGCTGATGCTGGCCGCGCACGTGCGGTCCGTGCCCATCGTGGACGACGGTGATCTGGTCGGCATCGTCACCCGCAGGGACGCGCTCAGAGTGATCGCGCGCGAGGAGCACAGCGCGGAGCAGGTGCGCAGCCGGCGGGGCCTGCCGGATCGGCCGGCGCCGCGTGTCGAGTCCCCGCGCGGCCGGATCGTCGTGGGCGACGACGGCTCGCCCGGCGCCGCCGTCGCGCTCCGGTTCGCGCTGCGCGAGGCGGCTCGCCGGGGGACACCGGTCGAGGTGGTCTCGGCGTTCACCGTGCCCGCGCCCTGGCCGGAGGTGTACGGCGTCCCGCAGGTCCCGACATCCCGCGGACTGGCCAGGGAGATCGAGCACGAGCTTCGCGTCCGGGCCGCCGAGGCGACCGAGGAACTACGAGCTGAGTACCGGGGCGTTCCGCCCGAGGTCGCGGTGCGAGCGGTTCCGGGTGAGCCGGGCCAGGTGCTCAGCGGTGCAGCGGCGGGAGCCGATCTGCTCGTGGTCGGGTCTCGCGGACGCGGAGCGGGCGCCAGCCTGCTCCTCGGGTCGGTGGGCCTGCACTGTGTCCTGCACGCACCCTGCACGGTCACCGTCGTGCGGACGCCGGGTGGGCGCGACCATGCTCCGCGACGCGGAGACCGCGCGGAAGCCGTGGGGGTGGCCCGATGACGCCGATGCGCCGGACCCTCGTCGCGGACGTCATGACGACCGATGTCGAAGCGGTGAGCCCGGATGCGCCGGTGGCCGAGGTGGTCGCCGCACTTCGCCGGCGTGGAGTTCGTGCCTTGCCCGTGGTCGACGGTGAACACCTGCTCGGGGTCGTGTCCGAGGCCGACGTCCTGCGCCTCGTCGAGCACGACGACGTGGAGCCACCCGTGTACCACCGGCGCCGGCGCTGGCGGCAGCGATCGGAGATCCATCCCCACACCCGAGCCCGGGACCTGATGACGACCGATGTCGTCGCCGTCGCGCCCGATGCGGGCGTGGCCGAGGCGGCGCGTGTCATGGCAGAGCACCGGTTGGGATGGCTCCCGGTGGTCGACGGACCCACGGGGAATCTGGAGGGCAGGCTCGTACGCCTTTGCGGCGTGCTCGGGCGCTCGGACCTGCTGGAGGTGTTCGAGCGGCCGGACGACGACATGATCCGCGAGGTCCGCGAGGAGGTCCTCGGCCGCATACTGCTGATCGACCCGGGGCGGGTGGACGTGACGGCGTCGGGCGGAGTGGTCGAGCTGAAGGGCCGAGTGCCCACGCACGCCGACGCCGTGGTGGCCGTCGCCCTCACCCGTCGGCTGGAGGGTGTGGTCGACGTGGTCGACCGGCTCACGCACGACGTGGACGAGCGGACCGTCGACGTGAAGTCCCTCTAGTCAGCGGCCCGGAAGGGTGCGCGCCATGATCCCGAGGAGGTCGGCCACGCGGTGCACGTGCCCGGCTTCCGGGTCGTACCAGCCGATCACGGAGACCAGCTCCCCGCGCGTGCGGATCAGACCGAGGTCGGCGAGACAGGAGGCCGTCTCGCCCACCACATCGCGCGAGACCAGTGGCTCGCGCGTGCAGTCCAGCAGGGCCTTCAGCGCACCCTCCGACGCGGTGGTCAGGCAACGGCGGACCTGACCCGGTGTGGCGGGGGCGCTGAGCCGAGCGGTCACGTCGACGAGGGCGGCGTCCACGGTGGGCACCCGCAACGCCAGCCCGTCGATCCGCTCCCGTAGCTCCGGCAGCAGTGCGCCGATGTCCGCGCCCACCCGGTCCGCGGTGGGGACGATGTTCACCGCGGCGTCCCGGACGAGATGGGGGTCGGTGGGATCCGTGATGGGCGCGGTGCGGCCCCCCACCGTGGTGACCAGCGCCTCGACCACGCCGAGCCCACGATGCAGCGGGGCGAGGAGAGCCGCCGCACAGGCGGCCTCGGCCGACGACGCCGAGACCACCCGGTGCCGCGGAGCGTCGTAGACGTCCTCGTTGAGACCGGGCACGACGGTGACCTCCGCTGCCGCGTCCGCCCCGCCGGCGACAAGGACCGCCCGCACACCGTGCGGGAACCCGGCATCGGCGGGGGTCGGCGCGCCCGCGCAGGTGTCCCCGGTGCGGACGACGATCTCCACGTCGGCGCCGGCCCAGTGCGGATGGTCCTCGTGGAGGACACGGATCGTGTGGTCGTCCACACCCAGGTGCTCGTCGGCGATCTCGACCCGATGATCCCAGCGCCCGTGCGTGGAGTCGTGCAGGAGGCGGCGACCGATGTCGGCGGCCGGTGCGGCGTCACGCAGGGCGACGACCTCGAAGTCGGGCTCGTGCCGGTCGGCGATCGTGCGGAGCAGCTGCCGGCCGAACCGTCCCGCGCCGTCGACGCCCACGCGGACGCGCATGGCGGCTCCTCTCGTGCCGGAACGGCGTGCCGCGCCCGGATCGGCGCGGCACACAACGCAGGGTTCAGGAGCTGCTGACCGGGATGCTGGTCGGCTTCTTGGCCTCCGGCACGGGTGGCATCGGGATACGGATCTCGAGCATCCCGTCCTTGTAGCTGGCCGTGATGTCGCCCTCGCTCACGTTCTCGGGCAGCGGGAGCGTGCGCATCATCGAGCCGTAGCGGATCTCGTGGCGGGTGTAGCCCTTGTCCTCACGGTCCTGCTCGATGCGCCGCTCGGCCCTGATACGCAGCATGCCGTCGGCTGCGGTGATCTCGACGTCCTTCGCCGGGTCGATGCCCGGCAGGTCGGCCTTGATCACCTGGGTGTCACCGTCGCGGTACTCGTCGACCCGGATCAGCTCCTCGCCGGCCGGCCAGTCCAGCCCGAAGGGCCGGCGCATGGGCAGCGCGCGGAACCACTCGTCGAACAGACGGTCCATGCGGGTGAACGACGTGACGTCGGCGCCCTTGTCTCGGCGCGAGATCATGCTCATGGAAGATCCTCTCCTCGTGGGTCCCCCGGGCGCGTCCTGTCCGGCGGGACACCGTCGACACTCCGCTTCCGTCTCGCCGGTGCTCAGGGCCGTCCGCCCCGCGACGGACCCGCCGGACGTCACCGTCCGGAGAGGCCGTGTGACGGTGAGGATCGAGGACGCGGGAGGCCGGCCGGTGCCCGACTCAGGACGAAGCCCTGTCGTCGGATCCCGGTCCTCTCCGCTCAGGTGGACGACGGGGCCAGCGCCGGCTCCTTCTGCTTGCGGGGCTTGGTTGGTGGGTCGTGCGGGAGGTTCCGGGTGGACATCAGGGCGAGCAGGGCGAGCAGGGCTGCGGTCAGCAGGCCGACCTTGAGCGAGCCGAGCTGGGCCTGGCTGTAGTCCTGCGCGATCGCCGTGGTGGTGGCCGGGTCGAGCCCGGCCTGGTCGGCGGCGGCGTGCACCTGGTCGGCCGAGACGAAGTCGATGCCGTTCTCGACGGCCACGCCCACCTGGGCGGAGACCTCGGCGGTGATCCGCGGGTCCGCCTCGACGGTGCTGACGAAGCCGCTGGTCAGCCCGGTGAGCACGATCGCGCCGATCAGCGCGACGCCGAGGGAGGAGCCGAGCTGCTGCCCGGTGTACTGCAGGCCGCCGGCCTCGCCGCGCCCGGAGGCGTCGACCGAGGACTGCACGACGTTGCCGAGCTGGGAGGCGATGAGGCCCATCCCGATGCCGAGGATCGCCATCGAGACGGCGAACCCCGCGTCGCGCAGTTCGGGCTGGACGGTGGCGAGCAGGATCAGGATCGCCAGCACGGTGGTGGTGAGCCCGGCCCGGACGATCCCGCGCACGGTGAAGCGGGTCGACAGCCGCGAGCCGGCCGCGGCGGCCAGGAACATGGTGATCGAGATGGGCAGCATCTTGATGCCGGTCTGCAGCGCGTTGAGGCCGAGGACGAGTTGCAGGTACAGCGGCACCACGAAGAAGACGCCCATGAGGATGAGGTTCTGGCCGAACAGCCCGGCCAGGCCCGAGCGCAGGGGCGGGATCCGCAGAAGGCTCAGGTGCACGAGCGGGTCGGCGCCGGTCTTCTCCCGGTGGCGCTGCCAGACCGTGAACGCCCAGAGCAGGACGGCGCCGCCGGCAATCATCCAGATGGTCAGGGAGAAGCCCAGCGGCGTGATCGGGGAGGCTTTGGGCACCACCCAGCCCCAGGTGCTCGACTGCAGCGTGCCGAGCACGATGACGCCGAGGCCCACGGCCGACAGGACGGCGCCCAGGTAGTCCAGCCGCGGTTTCGGCCCGCTGCGCTCGGCGTCGTCGACCTTGCCGGTCATGGCGAGGATGAACACGACCAGCACGACCTCGCCGGCGAACACGGCCCGCCAGGTGAGCTCCGTCGTCGCCCAGCCGCCGAGGATCGGGCCCACGGCGATGCCGGCCCCGGCGACGCCGCCGATCACCGCGTAGGCCACCTTGCGGGAGGCCCCGGTGAAGTTCCCGGCGATGAGCGCGGCCAGCGCCGGCAGGACCAGCGAGGCGCCGAGTCCTTCCAGGACCGACCAGCCCAGGGTCAGCACCGCCACGGTCGGCGCCAGCGCGGTCACCAGCGAACCGCACCCGTAGATGACCAGCCCGACGACGAACGCGCGGCGGCGGCCGATGATGTCGCCGACCTTGGCGCCGGTCAGCATGAACATCGCCATGACCAGGCAGTACAGCGTGATCACGGCCTGGATCGTCGTCACCGTGGTGTCGAAGTCGACGACCAGCGTGCTGATCGACACGTTCATCACCGACTGGTCGAGCACCATGACGAACTGCGCGGCGGCCAGCGCGATCAGCGCCACCCAGCGGATCGCCGGTCCGGCCGACATGCCGGGCGTCGCGCTGACGGCGTCCGTCGTGTCGGTCATGGTCGGGTCCCTTCAGCGCTCCGGCCCGCCGGCCACCTCCTGTGATCCGCCCGACACGCCGGCAGGCACGGCGATCGGGAAGCCGCGTCGGTCTTGCCCGACTTCCGGACACAGAATGTTCGCTCGTCAGTTCTTTCTCGGAGGCACGCCGAGGAGGCGGCCAACGATCGAGAGGGGCGCGAGCGGCGGCATCGCCCAATCGGGGTGAACCGCGTTTCGCCGTCGTGGAGCCGGCACGGGATGCACGCTCCGGCCGGCCGTTGCTGCACACAGACCGTCGCGGTCATCTCGTCGGAGAGCTGCCGCCACGATCACGACGACGAACACGACGGGAGCGGACAGGCCTTGACGCCGTCCTGGTGCGATGTTCGTGTTGCCCGGTCGGTCGTGAACCCCGGGCCTCGGCTCCGCGCGTGAGAGGGTCCGAACGAGCCGGCTCCCGCCGGATAGGGCCGGACGACCCTGCTCCGCGGTCGTGTCCTCGTCCTCTCGCCGTGCCGCGGTGCCCTGTCCCGGCCGGCCCCGCGGTGGGAGCGTGGCCCACGACGACAGGACCGGGGACGAGGGGGATGTCGTGCTGGACTTCGAGCGGGGTGCGACCGAGCACCCGGTGGTGGTGGGCGTCGACGCGACGCGCTCCTCGCGCGACGCCGCCACCTGGGCGGCCGAGATCGCAGACGCCCGTGGCGCGCCTCTCCACCTGGTGCTCGTCGGGTTCGACATGATGCCCGGCTGGCTGAGTGAGCTGGCGGCGCGCCTCGGCGCCCATGCTGACCTGGCTCCGGGGCCGGCCGACCCCGAGGCGGTGGCGGACGCCCTGCTCGGCCGGGCCGGCGGCGCCGACCTCCTGGTGGTGGGCAGCCATGGCGAGGGGAGCTCCTCGGGGCTGCTGGCGGGGACCGCCGCCCTCCGGCTTGCGGGCGCGTCGCCGTGCCCGCTCGCCGTCGTGCGTGGGGTCGCCTCGGACCGCACCGCGCCGACGGCCGGGCCGATCGTCGTGGGGATCGACGGCACCGAGGCAGGGTTCGACGCACTCGACCTCGCCGCCGACCTCGCCCGCGACCTCGGGGCGCCGCTGCTGGTGGTGCACGCATGGTCCGACGTCGTCCCCGGCGCCGGCGGTGGCGCCCACCGCCGTCCGGAGGACTGGTCCGAGCTCGCCGCGCAGGGGGAGGCCGTCGCGGCCGAGGCACGGCGACGCGTCCTCGCGCGGGTTCCCGGCGTGGACGTCGAGGTGCGGGCGGTGGAGGGCACCGCTCTGCGCACGCTGCTGGACCTCGCCGAGACGGCCCGGATGGTCGTCGCGGCGCCTCGGGCCGGCGCGCGGACCCCCCGGCCCGACGACGGTGTTTTACTCGGGTCGACCAGCCGCGGGCTCGTCGGGTTCGCCCCCTGCCCGGTGGTACTGGCCGCGGTCCGGGTGCCGGCACGGAGCCGCTGAAGACGCGCGACGCCGGGCGTCACGCCGCCGGAGGCCCACCGCCGGCAACAGGACCCGGTGGATCGGTCGACTCGCCCGTGGCGGTGCTGTAGGCGGCCACGGCCGTCGGGAGCGTCGGGTAGAGCCGTTCCCGGGGGATGGTCTCGAGTACGCCGCCGGCGGCGAGGTCCTCGATCAGCTCGCGTTTCGCGCGGGCCACCCCGACGACGACACCGCGCCCGGTCAGCTCCCGGGCGAGCGCGCAGAGCATGTCCGCCGCGGTCACGTCGAGCTCGGTGACGGCCTCGAGGTCCAGCACCACCCAGTGGGCCGACCCCGGGCCGTCGGCGGCGGCGAGCACGCTGGCGCGGAAGTCATCGGCGTTGGCGAAGAACAGCGGCGCGTCGTAGCGGTGCACGATCAGCCCCGGAACGGGTTCGGTGCCGGGCAGATCGTCGACGTCGTGCATCCCGGGCACCCCAGGGGCGAAGCCGAGCACGGCCGAGTGCGGCCGGGCGATCCGGCGGACCAGGTCCAGCAGGGAGAGGCCGACGGCCGCCAGCACCCCGTACAGCACTCCGAGGGCGAGCACGGCGGCGACGGTGGCGAGGGCGAGCAGCAGCTCGCTGCGCCGGAACCGCGCGATTCGCCGGAACTCACCGACCTCGATCAGCCGCAGCGCGGCGTAGACCACGAGTGCGCCGAGGGCAGCCCGGGGCAGCGTCGCGAGGACCCGGCCGCCCACGAGCAGCACGGCCAGGACGGCGAGCAGGGCCACCACCGAGTGCAGCTGGCTCCGCGCGCCGGTCGCGGCACCCAGCGCGGTCCGGCTGCCGCTGCTGCTCACCGGGAAGGCGCCGACCAGGCCCGACGCCAGGTTCGCCCCGCCGAGTGCGACCAGCTCCCGATCGGCGTCGAGCGGGGTCGTCGTCCGGTCGGCGAAGGCCCGGCCGGTCAGCACCACGTCGGTGTAGCCGACCACGGCGACTCCGAGCGCCGGGAGCACCAGCGACCCGTAGTCGGCAAGCGAAAGGGCCGGGAGGCCGGGCACGGGCAGTCCCGAGGGCACGGTGCCGATCGTGGCCACCCCTATCCGGTCGAGCCCGAGCGCGGCGACCGCGCCGGCGGCGAGCAGCACCGCGAGCAGCGGGACCGGAGCGCGGGGGGCCAGCAGTGCGCCGAGACCGAGGAGCGTGAGCACCGTGAGCCCGACGGCCAGCGTAGGGAGGTGCACCTGGTCGACTTGGGCCGTGAAGGAGCGCACCTCGCTCATGGCGCTCTCGCCGTCCACGGGGACGCCGGTCAGGGGCCCCAGCTGGCTGATGATCATGATCACCGCGATGCCGGCCAGGTAGCCGACGAGGACGGGCCGGGACAGGAGGTCGGCCAGGAAGGCGAGCCGGGCCACCCGGGCGGCCAGACACACGACGCCGACGACGAGCGCGAGGCCGGCGGCGAGGGCGGCGTAGCGGCCGGGGTCGCCCCCCGCCAGCGGTCCCAGCGCCGTGGCGGTGAGCAGTGCGGTGGTCGACTCCGGGCCGATCGACAGCAGAGGCGAGGAGCCCAGCAGCGGGTACACGGCGAGCGCGGCTCCCGCGGCCCAGAGCCCCGCCACGGGCGGCAGGCCCGCCACTACGGCGTACGCCAGCACCTGGGGCACCAGGTACGCGGCGACCGTCAGGCCACCGAGGAGATCCCCCCGGAGTGCGCCCCAGCGGCGGCGCCGCAGCGCGTCGGCTCCCGGGGTCAACCCGGGTGGCGCGCGCAGGGCGACGCGGACCGGCCGACTCACGGGCGCAGCAGGACCGATGCCAGGGGCCGGCGTGGCGTGGGCGCGAGCGGCGCGGCGTCGGGCAGGGGGAGGCCGAGGCGGATCACGAGTTGCGGCTCGTCGGGCAGGCCCAGCGCTGTGCGGAGCCGCTTTCGGGCCACCGGCACCTCGACGGCCTGGCTCAGCGGCTCCGTCGCCAGGCCGGCACGGGTGGCGGAAAGGAGCACCGCGCTGGTGGCCTCGCCGGCGGCGAGCCGGGCCGCAGTGTCGTCCTGTGGTGTGGCGAGGAGCAGGAGGGTTCCGCCGTCGGCGCCCAGGTTCCGGCCGGGCGCGAGCGTGCCGGAGGGGAACCGCTGCAGGTGCGGTTGGTCCCACTGCCCGGAACGGGCCGGCACCGCCATGGGAGGAACACCGTCGCGCGCGTCCGCGTACCGGTGCGTCCACATGAGCAGTTCGGCGAGGTAGCCCGGCTCGTGCCGCTGCTCGCGCGCGGCGAGGTGCAGCACCTCGTTCATCCGCTGCAGGACCGCCGGATCCGTCACGGGGAGCGCGAGGACCCCGAAGCCGCGCGCCCGAGCGACGAGGGCGTCCAGGCGCTCCGGCGCGACGGGCTCGGAGGAGTACCGCCGCCGGTCGGTGTGGCGCCTCCCGATCTGGCCGTACAGGGCAGCGGCGGACCGGTCGGGTGGTCCGTCGACGAGGCGGATCGTCGCCAGGTGCCGGGCGTTCTCCGGGGCGGGTACGCGTTCGATCTCGACGGCCGCGCCGAGCCCCGCGGCGGCCACGCGCAGGTGGTGCAGGGCTGCGCCGCAGCTGATCACCAGGTCCCGACGGTTCGGATCGGTCCCCGGCAGATGCCGGGCGAGATCGGCGTGCAGCTCCACCTGACGCTGCCGCAACCGCCAGCGCCAGGGCTGGGTGTTGTGCACCGACGGCGCCCGCAGGGCGAGCCGGACGGCCCGCTCGAGCACTGCGGCGTCGAGCTGCGGGGACATCACCGATCCGCCTGCTCGACGGACCGCAGGCTCTCCGCGATCGTGCGCGCCCAGGTGCGGATCCGCTCCGGGTCCCGGTAGTCGCCGCCCAGCTCGCCGCGGGCCATCCACCGACCGACCCCGCGCGCCGCGGCCGGGTCGAGCACGCCACCGAAGGTGATCGGCGGCCCCGCCTGGATGCGCTCGCGGAGCCGCTTGACCCGAGCCGGCTCGGGCATGCCCTGCTCGGCCTGGCGAGCTGCGTCCGGCCCACACGGACCGGACTGGAACAGCCAGACGCGACGGGAGGACAGAGTCGCCGCCTGACGACGGAGGAAGCGCACGGCGTCGCGACGCCAGTGCCTGGCGTACAGGGCGCTGCCGAGCACGACCGCCCGGTAGCCGGCGAGCGAGACGCCGTCGGCGGCGTCGGCGGCCGTGGTCACGTCGACCCGCAGCCCCCGGGCGCGCAGCTCATCGGCGATCAGGGTCGCGATGCCCGCCGTGCCGCCGCCCTTCGACGCATGGACGACCAGGACGTCGGCGTGTCGTTGCTGCGTAGCCGGATCTGAAGTGGACATCGAGGGCCCCCACTCGTCGTTGTCGCATCCAGCGTTCTCCCGTCGGCGTGTCGTCAGGAGAGCCTGCGGACCCCGCGCCGGCGGGCCTTCCGCCCCGCTCCCTTCGACCCCAGGTCCCGCCAGGTCTCCACCGCCTCGATCGGCAGCACCGGGGGGTGGGTGCGGACGCGCACGTCCCGTGGTCCCCGGGCCCTTCGACTCAGCCGACCGGGTCGGAGAGCCGATGTGGACGAACGGTCGGCGACGGACCGTAGGGCAGGGCCTGTCGACGGACACGTCCGCAGACGTCTGCTTACGGAGGAACCATGAGGAGCGACCACGCCGGCTCGGTGGTGGTGGGCGTCGACGGTTCGGACAGCGCCCTCGATGCGACACGGTGGGCGGCCGCCGAGGCGGCACGCCGCAGCTGCGGGCTCCGGCTGGTTGCTGCCGTGGCCCACACGATGTTCCGTCCGATCGGCGTGCCCCAGCTCGGGCAGGAGTACCAGCGACGGGTGTGGGAGCGGGCGGCCGAGGAGCACCTCGCTGCCGCGGTCGACGCCGTCCGGGAGGTCACGCCGGAGGCCCAGGTGCAGCACGAGGTACGCGGCGGTGAGGCGCGAATGGTGCTGCACGCGGAGTCGGAGGGCGCGGCACTGGTCGTGCTCGGGAGCCGGGGGAGGGGAGGGTTCACCGGGCTGCTGCTCGGCTCCGTGGCGATCTCCGTGGCGGCCGACGCCGTCTGCCCCGTGGTCGTGGTCCGGGGGGCACACTCGCCGGACGGGCCGGCAGTTGTGGGGATCGACGGCCGCGGTGCGGCGGACGAGCCGGCGCTCCACTTCGCCTTCGAGGAGGCCGCCCTGCGCGCCGTGCCGGTGGTCGCGGTGCACACCTGGAGCGGTGCCGTACTCGACCCGTTCCTCGTCCCGACGCTGGACCCCAAGGCGGTGCTCGTCGAGGAGGAGCAGCTGCTCGACGAGCGGATCGCCCCGTGGCGCAGCAAGTACCCGGGCGTCGAGGTGCGCCTCGCGGTCGCCCTCGACGGCGCCGCACGGGAGCTGGTGACCCACTCCGAGGGGGCGGGCCTGCTCGTCGTCGGCTCTCGGGGGCTCGGGCCGGTCGCTGGGCTGACGATGGGCTCGGTGAGCCAGGCCGTGCTGCACCACGCTGCCTGCCCGGTCGCGGTGGTTCGCCCCGAGACCGCCGACCAGGACGACTGACACCGGCCGAGCGGAGAGGACCCGAGGATGAACCAGAGGCGCCCGGAGGGCCCCGTCGTCGTCGGCGTGGACGAGTCGGAGTCGGCGCTCGATGCACTGCGCTGGGCCGCCGGCGAGGCGATTCTGCGGCACGCCCCGCTCCGTGCGGTTCTCGCCTTCGCCCCGGTCCCGGCGGGCCATGTGGGTAATCCAGGTCTGGGCACCGCCTACCGCCATCAGATGGCGGAGACCGCCCGCGCGGTGCTCGACGGCGCGGTCGAGCTGGCTCGGCAGGTGGCCCCGGGCGTGGCCGTCGAGTCCGAGCTGTGCCAGGGCTTCCCCGTCCCGGTGCTGCTCGACGAGTCGGACCGGGCACAGCTGACCGTCCTCGGCAGCCGCGGGCTGGGCGGCTTCACCGGCCTGCTCCTCGGTTCGGTGGCCGGGTCGCTGGCCGCCCGGGGCGGATCCCCGGTGCTCGTGGTCCGGGGACGCCGGGACGAGCAGTCCGGACCGGGAACCGGCTCACCGGACCCGCGGCCGATCATCGTCGGGATCGACGGGTCGCCGACCAGCGAGGCCGCGGTCGCGCTTGCCTTCGAGGAGGCTGCGCTCCGCGCCGCACCGCTGCTCGCGGTACACACCTGGCTGGACGACGTGATCGAGCCGACCCTCTCGCCCCTGATCGACTGGCAGTCGCTCGAGGCCGAGGAACGGTCGCTGCTCGCCCAGCGGCTGGCCGGATGGTCGGAGAAGTACCCGGACGTCGAGGTCCGCCGGCTGGTGGAGCGGGACCGGCCGGCCGGCGTGCTGCTGGCCGAGACCGCGCAGGCACAGCTGGTGGTCGTCGGCTCACGCGGACGGGGCAACGCCACGGGACTGCTGCTCGGCTCGGTGAGCCATGCCCTGCTGCACCACTCGCACTGCCCGGTGCTGGTCGCTCGCCCCGATCCGGCGGAGACAGCCCGATGAGCCGTCCGGGCAACGGTGTCGTCGTGGCCGGGATCGACGGCTCCGACCTCGCGGTCGAGGCCGCCCGGTGGGCCGCGGCGTACGCCGCCCGCCACCATTGCACGCTGCGGCTCGTCCGTGCCTCTCAGCTGCCGCGGTCGTCTCCGCCCGAGGCGATGGAGCGAATTCGGCACTATGCGGAGAGGCAGCTGTGGGTGGCCGCCCGGCTGGCCCGTGGGGTCGCCCCGGAGATCACCGTGGAGCAGTCCTTCGTCGAGGGGGACCCGATCGACGTCCTGGCCACCGCGACGGATGCGGCGCGGCTGATGGTGATGGGTACGCGTGGCGTCGGAGGCTTCGCCGGCCTGCTCGTCGGCTCCACGGGCGACGCGCTCGCCCGGCTCGCGCGATGCCCCCTGGTCGTGGTCCGCGGGCCCGTGGAGTCCGACGCTGCGCTCGCCCACGGCGGTCGGGTACGGCCTGTGGTGGTGGGAGTCGATGGCTCTCCGGCGGGGGAGGCCGCGCTGGCGTTCGCGTTCGCCGAGGCCGACGCGTGGTCGGCTCCGCTGGTCGCCGTGCACTCCTGGCTGGAGTACCTCGAGGACCCGGGCGGGACCACCCGGTCCGAGCTCAGCGAACTCGAGCAGGAGGAGCGCGAGGTGCTCGCCGAGCGGCTGGCGGGCTGGGGAGCGAAGTACCCCGGGATCCGGGTGTCGCGTGAGGTGGTGAACGGCCCGGCGGCGAAGGCGCTGGTCGCGCGGTCGGTGAACGCGCGGCTCGTGGTCGTCGGTTCGTTCGGCCGCGGAGGGCTCGCCCGCCTCGTGCTCGGCTCGACGAGCAGGGCCCTGCTCCACCACGCGCACAGCCCTGTCGCGGTCGTCCGGCCGGACGCCGCCGCGGACCACGCGGAAGGACACGAGACACGATGACCGTCTCGACCGACAGCGAGAGGATCACCCCGGAGGACCCGGTGGTGCGGATCATGCGTGTGCCGGTGGCCTCCGTGCCGGCCGAGCGGACGGCCCGCGAGGTCGCCGAGGAACTGGCGGCCGACGAGGTCGGTGCGGTCCTGGTCGACGGACCGCACGGTCCGATCGGGTTGGTGTCGGAGCGCGATGTCGTCACCCTGCTCGGCACTGGCGGCGACCCGGACGTGGTGCAGGCCGTCGACCTGATGGACGGCGAGCTCGTCTGGGTCGGCGCCCGCGAGTCCATCGCCACTGCGGCGATGCGGATGAGGCACACCGGCGTCCGGCACCTGCCCGTGAAGCGGTCCGACGGCGTCATCGTCGGCATGGTGTCCGTGCGGGACCTGCTGACGGTGCTCGCCGGGACCGAGCGCTGACCGGGACGACGAGGACTTCCTGCGCGGCTGATCGCGACCCTGGGGCGGTCAGCTCGTGGCGACGTGCCCGAGCCTGATCCCGGAGAAGTCGACGGCGACGCCGGACCCGTCGGGGCGGATCGAGCCGATGCGGACGCCGGCGAAGTCACGCACCTGCCCGTCGTCGTCCACGATCGCGATGCGCACACCGCTGTCGTCGACGACGATCGCGGTCGAGGGGGAGGATGTCGTGGCCATGATGGCTCCAGGAGGTGTCGAAGGGGCTCACCGTGTGGCGATCGCGGCGAGTGCGTGGATCAGGTCGGTGGCCGTCAGGATGCCGATCGGGCCGCTCTCGTCGTCGCCGACGAGCAGGACGTCGACCTTCGCGGCGTCCATCAGCGCAGCGGCGGCGTGCAGCGAGGTTCCCGGATCGACGGTCCGGACCGGCGTGGTCACGGCCTCGAGGGGAAGCGTGGTGGACCCGAGGGGGCCATGGCACGCGACCAGGCCTCTCAGCAGGTCGGTCTCGGTGACGATCCCGATGCAGTGCGTGCCGTCGATGACGGGTAGGTGACGCACGCCCCCGGCGATCATCAGCTGAAGCGCTGTCGCGAGCGGCACGGCCGGATCGACTGCGACGAGCCGGTGGGTCATGACCGTCCGCACCGTGGGGTCGTGGTCCAGGGCTTCCGGGGGTGCGGGTCGTTCGCCGGTCGTGTGCTCGGTCATGGCTGCTCGAGACCTCGAGCCTGGTCGGCGAGGGAGCGGCGGGGCGATTCGGGAACGGCGTCGCCGACCGGGGCCCACCCGACGCGCAGGACGATCTGTGGGGACAGCGTGCCGTCGAGGACCTGGTCACGGATGAGCACACGGGTGCCGACGAGCTCGAGAGGCTCGGACAGCGGGCAGGAGGCCAGCCCGAAGGTGGTGGCGCGCAGCAGGACCGCGCTCGTCGCCTCGCCGGCGCGGAGCTGTGAGAGCCGGTCGTCGGACGAGGTGCCGAGGACGAGCAGGGTCGCGCCGTCAGCGGGCGCACTCCCTTCCGGAAGGGCACTCGAGGCGAAGTGCCGCGGCGGCACGCCCGGGGCGGGTTCGCCGGGCACCGGCACGGCACTGGCGAGGATGCCGTCGTCCGAGGTCTCCAGACCCGACCAGAGCGCGAGCTCCGTGTCGTAGCCGGGGACCGCCGCGTGTTCCAGGGCAGCGGTCCGCACGGCCAGCTCCAGAGTGCGCAGGGCCGCACCCTCCGGCACCACGCGCAGCAGCGCTCCGCGTTCCGCCGCCCGCTCGGCCAGGTCGGAGAGGTGCTCGGGCGGGACGGGCCAGTCCGTGTAGCGGCGGCGGTCGGTGCGCCGCTTCGTGATCGCCGAGGCCATGTCCAGATCGGTCGCCGTCCCGGCCCCGTGCCCGGTATCGGCGATCCCGAGGCGGACGGTCGCGAGCAGGTCGGGTCGCTCGGGATCCGGCATCCGGAGCACCGTGCTCGCCACGCCCAGTCCCCGCAGCGCGACCTGGAGGTGGTGCAGCGCCGCACCGCAGCTCAGCACCAGGTCCCGGCCGTCGGTGTCGGTGAGCGGGAGCCACCGGGTGAGGTCGGCGTAGAGGTCGACCGCTCGGTCTCCCACCTCCCACCGCCAGGGCTGGGAGTTGTGCACGGACGGCGCCCGGGCGGCCAGTGCGAGCGCTGCTCGCACGGTGCCGAGGTCGCCTCGGGTCGTGGTCATGATGCTCGGTCCTCCGCCGGTCTCGGGTGCCTCTCCATCGAGCCAGAGCGGAGGCGCCGGCCACAGGTGCCGCTGGTCGGCGTCGGGCAGGACTTTGGGTCCCGCCCGTGCAGGCCTTGCGGGGCGCTCACCCGGCCGCGTCGTCCCAGGCCTGCGCGGCCTGCGCCAGGCTCCGGTCGAGCGGGCTGTCGGTCCGGACGATGACCGCGCCGGGCCAGGGATCCGCCACGGTCGCCATCCGTTCCGCGATGGCGACGGTGGCGTCGGAGGCCGACCGGCGGCGGGTGCGGATCCGCTCGGCCGCGACGGCGGCGGGCGCGGCACAGCAGAGTGCGAGCAGTTCGGCGGCCGTCGTACCGGCGACAGCGGCTCGGTCCCGCGGGCCGGCGGCGGTCCACGAGGCGTCGAGGACGACGGACTCACCCAGGGCCAGCAGTCCGGTCGCGCGATGGAGCAGCTCGGCGTAGACGTCGGCGGTGTGGGAGGCGTCGTAGAGCCCGGCGCCGAAGTCCGCTGACGCAGACGTCCGGGGATCGAGTCCGGCGCGTTCCTTTCGGAGGCGGTCGCTGGACAGCAGCACAGCGCCGGTCCTGTCGGCCAGCGCGCCGGCGAGGGTGGACTTGCCGGTGCCGGGCAGCCCGCCGACCAGGGCGAGCCGGGGTGCTCCGCGCCGCAGGTGCGCGGCGGCCAGGGAGAGGTGGGCGCGGGCGTCCTCGGCCGCCCGGTCGTCCCGGTTCTGGTCCCACCGCAGGCAGGCGACCTTGGCCCGGACGCCGGCCCGGTAGGCGACGTAGTGATGGGCCAGGGTCGCGGGTGCCGGGTCGCCGGCGAACTCGGCATAGTCGGTGAGGAACCGCTCCGCCGCGGTGATCGCGCCGAGGTGTTCGAGGTCCATCGCGAGAAAGGCAGCGTCGTCGAGCCCATCGACGTAGCGGAGGCGGTCGTCGAAGTCGAGACAGTCGAGGACACGGGGACCGTCGTCGAGGCAGAAGACGTCGTCGGCGATGAGGTCGCCGTGGCCGTCCACGATCCGGTCGGTCCGGTGGGCGAAGAGCGGGCTCCGTCCGTCGAGGAACCGCAGCGCGAGTCGACCGACTGCATCGAGCTGATCGCCGGGCAGCGGAGCGTCGCGGTAGGGCTCCATCTCCTCCAGGTTCCGCTGCCACCGCTCCCGCAACGCGTCCCGGCCGCCCTCGCGTGCGATCGTCGCCGACCGGCGGGCGCCGGCATGGAACGCGGCGAGCAGGCGTGCTACCTGTCGCAGCTGGGCGCTGGGATCGGCGCCCCCGATCACGAGTGCCGAAAGCCGCCGCGCTTCGGGCATGCGGCGCATGACCAGGACCGGTTCCGCGCAGCCCGCCCCGGTGAGCTCGGCCGCGCCGAGGTACACGTCGGGCGCGAGACGACGGTTCAGCTCGAGCTCACGGCGGATCGCGACGCGACGCAGCTCCGGGGTGGAGAAGTCGCAGAACGCGGTGCGCACCGGCTTCTTCACCTTGTAGGCGCGGTCGTCCACCAGGACGACGATGCCCACGTGGGTCTCCCGGACGGCGGCCCCGGGCCACGGGGAGAAGGCCGTCACCGCTCCTCGTCGGGCGTCTCGGGCTCGGGGACGGCGACCAGCACGGGGCAGCCGGCGAAGCGGATCGCCGTCCGGGTGGTCGAGCCGAGCAGGTGCCGGTGCCCCCGACCGGCACCGATCACGAGGAGCCCCGCCGACCGCGAGTACTCCACCACGGCCTCGTAGGGGCGTTCCCTGGCCACCTCGACGGAGACGGTGACTCCGGGTTCGGCCAGATCGAGCGTGCGCAGGACGCGTTCGAGCCCGTCCCGGGCCTCGGCACCCTCGGAGGCGTTGCGCGCGGCGTGGACGACCTCGAGGCGGACCCCGTGCCGGGCGGCGGCGCGGTGCGCCTGGGTGAGGACTCCCAGATCCGTCACGGGATCGCCCACCGCCGCCACGACAGGGCCTCCCGGGGCTCCGGCAAGTGGGCCCACGACGACCACCGGCCCCTGCGCCCGCGACACCACGTGGACGGCGAGCGAGCCGACCAGCGCGTCGCTCGCGTGGCCGGTGCCGGTCCGCCCGACGACGAGCAGGCCGCCCAGCCGGCTCGTCTGCCGCGAGATCTCCACGAGGGCGCCGAGTGGGTCCTGGTCGAGCAGGACGGTATGCGCGGGCACCTGCGGAGCGTGACGGCGGGCGACCGTGTAGGCGCGGGCGAGGATCCGCGACGCGTGGGCGCGCAGGGAACCCGCGGAGCCGGCGGCATACGGGGCCGCGTGGACGAGGGCGAGGGAACCGCCACGTGCCGAGGCCTCGTCGGCCGCCCAGCGGACGGCTCGCAGGCCCGTGTCGGTGCCGTCGACGGCGACCGTCACTCCATTGCGTTCGGCCGTCGGCCCCGGCCCGGGACGTGGTGCGGTCGTGGGCGCGGTCATCGCGGGTCCTCCTGACTCGGAATCTCGTCGACCAGCAGGTCTCGCACCTGCCGGCGGGGTGTGGCGGGAACCGGCCATCCGTGCCCGATGCGCAGGACGGCCTGAGGGGGGCGCGTGCCGCTGATGAGGCGCCGCATCTGCTCCCGGATGTCGGGCACCTCCACGAGCTGGGAGAGGAAGGAGGTGGCGAGCCCGTGCGCGGTGGCGGTCAGCAGGACCCGTTCCATGGCCTGGCCCGCACGGATCTCCTCATGGGGTCCGTCGCCGTGCACGCTCAGCACCGCGATCAGGGGGTCAGCCTCGTAGCCGTGGCCCGGCCCGCTGCCGGCGCTGAAGTCGCGCATGACCCACGTCGCGTTGGGCCACGGCACGGGGCCGGCCGCCGACAGGGGGACCCCGTCCGCCTGCCCGTGGTCGCGCGCCGTCCACGACTCGAGCTCGGCGACGAAGTCGGGATCGGCGATCTGCCGTTCGTGGGCGTGTCGGGCGAGACTGCTCAGCGCGGTCCGCTGCACGGGGTCGGTGACGATGTCGAGCCAGGCTCCCTCTTCCAGGGCGGCACGGCGCAGGGCGTGCGTGGCCGAGCTCGCCACCGGCGCCGTGGTGAAGGGCCGTCGGTTGGTGTGCCGTCGAGGCACCGCTGCCAGCAGCCGACGCTCGGCCGGGGTCGGCGGGCGGCTGCCGCCTCGTCGCACGACGGCGATCAAGCCGGTGTCCTCCGGGTTCGGCAGCACTGTGAGCAGCGGGCGCACGCCGTGCCCGGTGAGAGCCAGCCGGAGGTTGTACAGGGCGGCGCCACACGCGATGCGCAGCTCCCGCCCGGACGGGTCGGCCACGCGCAGCTGGCGCTCCGGGTCGGCGCGCAGCTCGATGCCGTCGGCCGTCGTGCGGAAGCGCCAGGGCTGGGAGTTGTGCAACGAGGGCGCGAGGGCCGCCGCCTGCAGGACACTCTGGACCTCGGGCCCGGTCAGCCCCAGCCCGCCGCTCGTCTCGATCATCGCCACGTCCCTCGCCACCCCCCTCTGCGGGGAAGCCTCCGGGAGAGGCCCCCGCGTCACCAGCGACGAAGGTCCCGGTGGGAAGGGGTGTTCGGCCTCGCCGGGAAGGACCACCGCGCCCGTGCCGCGCCGCGGTCACAGTGACACCGTTACTGCTGTGGACCAGGGAAGGGCGCCATCGGGACCGCGGGATACCCGGACGGCCCCCGTCGTCTCCGGCGTGCTCGCCGGACTCCGGCTCGACGAGCTGCTCGGCGAGGTGCACGAGCGGCTGGACCAGATCGTCGCCGCCCGGGACCGGGTACAGGGGCTCCTCGACGCGGTCCTCGCTGTCGCAGCCGGCATCGAGCTGGAGACCACACTCCGCCGGATCGTGCAGGCCGCCGTCGATCTCGTCGATGCCCGCTACGGCGCGCTGGGTGTGCTGGCGCCGAACGGGTCGATCGCGCGGTTCATCGACGTCGGTCTACACCCCGGCGTCCGCGAGACGCTCGGGCCGCCCCCCACCGGCAAGGGCCTGCTCGGACAGCTGATCCTCGATCCCGAGCCGTTGCGGCTGGCCGACCTCACCCGACATCCGGCGTCGGTCGGCTTCCCCGCCAACCACCCGCCGATGCACAGCTTCCTCGGCGTCCCGGTCCGGGTTCGCGACTCGGTCTACGGCAACCTCTACCTCACCGAGAAGGTCGGCGGCGGCGAGTTCACCGCCGACGACGAGGTGGTCCTGCAGGCACTCGCCGCCGCGGCCGGTATCGCCGTGCAGAACGCCGACCTGTTCGAGCAGAGCCGGGTCCGACGGATGTGGCTCGAAGCCCTCGGCGAGGTGCGGGGCGAGGTGCTGGCAGGCGCCTCCGACGAGGACGTCCTCCGGTTGGTGGCCGCACGCACGCTGGAACTGACCGCATCGGCCGCGGCCCTCGTCCTGCTCGGTCCCGACGAAGAGGGCCGGGTCCGGGTCGCGAGCACCGCAGGTGCTGATCTCGGCCTGCCCGCCGGGTCCTTCCGTCCGGGCGCTGATCTCGACGATGTGGCCGAGAGCCGCAACCCGGCCCTCGCCGAGGCGCCCGCCGCGTTCCTCGACGCCCTCGATTCCGACGTGGGACGCGAATTCGGCCCCTCGATGGCCGCGCCGATGCGCTCCGGGGAACGGGTGATCGGCGTGCTGATGGCGGTTCGCAAGGCCGAAGCCGAGGCGTATCTGCCGGCGGAGGTGCCCCTGCTGACCTCCTTCGCCGAACAAGCGGCACTGGCCCTGGATCTGGCCGAGAAGTCGCGAGCGCAGCGACAGCTCGACGTGTTCGCCGATCGGGACCGGATCGCCCGGGACCTCCACGACCACGTCATCCAGAGGCTGTACGCCACCGGGCTCAAGCTGCAGAGCACCGCGCGTCGAACGCTGCAGCCGGACGTGCAGGGGCGGATCCAGCAAGCCGTCGAGGAGCTCGACGAGACCGTCCGCGAGATCCGGACCTCGATCTTCGACCTGCAGACCGCCGACCAGCACGACGCAAGCCTGCGACGCCGCCTCCTCGACACCGTCGACGACGTCGTGGCGGACTCGGGCATGGCGTCTTCCGTGCGTACCTCGGGCCCCGTCGACACCCTGGTACCGGCCGACCTGGTGCCGCACGTGTTGGCGGCCGTACGGGAGGGTACGAGCAATGCCGTGCGGCACTCGGATGGCCGGACGGTCACGGTCACCCTGGAGGCGGGGGCCGAGCTCGTGCTGCAGATCGTCGACGACGGCATCGGAATGCCCGACGACGTCGCCCGCAGCGGGCTGCACAACCTGGCCGACCGGGCCGAGGCACTGGGCGGCGCCCTGGAGGTCTGCCGCCGGCCCGGCGGCGGCACGCGATTGACCTGGCGAGTCCCGCTGTCCGACGAGAGCTCCGAGGGCGTCGGATAGCCGGATCAGCGAGAGGTGCGCCGCCGCTCGGTGGCGTAGACGGCCGCTTCCGTCCTCCGGGCGAAGCCGAGTTTGTGGAGCAACGAGGATACGTAGTTCTTGACCGTCTTCTCCGCGAGATAGAGCTCGGCGCCGATCTGCCGGTTGGTCATGCCGTCGGCGATCAGATCCAGGATGCGCCGCTCCTGCGGGGAGAGGGCCGCGTAGCGCGGATCGTCCTCCTCCTCCTTGCCGTGGCGTAGCCGGTCGAGCACCAGGGCGGTCGCCTTGGCGTCGAGCAGCGAGCCGCCCGCGGCGACGGTACGCACGGCCCCGATGAGGTCCGTACCGGCGACCTCCTTGAGCAGGTAGCCCGAGGCGCCGGCCATGATCGCACCGAACAGCGCCTCGTCGTCGGAGTACGAGGTGAGCATCAGACAGGCCGGAGGCGGCTCCACCGAGGCGCGGACATCGCGGCACACCGACACGCCCTCGCCGTCGGGCAGGCGGACATCGAGGACGGCGACGTCCGGCCGGGCGGCGGGGATGCGAGCGAGCGCCTGGGCTGCGGTGGACGCCTCGCCCACGACTCTGATGTCGTCCTCGGTCTCGAGCAACTGGGCGATGCCGCGGCGGACGATCTCGTGGTCGTCCAGCAGGAACACGGAGATGGACACGAGGACTCCTCGTCGTCGGTCCGTCCGACGGTAGCCGGGGCCCGCCTCCCTCTCATTGATCAGTTGGTCCCTGCCGGTAGGGCCCAACGGCCCGGTACGGCTGCTGGAGGGCAGGGGGGTGCGGGGCCGCCGGCGCTGGTCGATCACCGGCTCGTCCGGCAGGATCGGAGCCGATCCGCCGCGGACCTCGGAGTCGAACGGGAGCGCTCGTGTCCTCCTTCCAGACCGACGATCTGACGTTGCTCGACGCCTGGTGGCGTGCCGCGAACTACCTGTCGGTCGGGCAGATCTACCTGCTCGACAACCCGCTGCTGCGTGAGCCCCTGGCCGCCGAGCACGTCAAACCGCGGTTGCTGGGACACTGGGGCACCACGCCCGGGCTGAACCTGCTGTATGCGCACATGAACCGGGCGATCCGGGCACGTGACCTCAACGCTCTCTACGTGACCGGGCCCGGGCACGGTGGGCCGGGGCTGGTCGCCAACGCCTACCTCGACGGGACCTACACCGAGATCTACTCCGGCGTCGGGGAGGACGTCGAGGGGCTCCGCGCGTTGTTCCGGCAGTTCTCCTTCCCGGGTGGCGTGCCGAGCCATGTGGCCCCGGAGACGCCGGGGTCGATCCACGAGGGCGGCGAGCTGGGCTATGCGCTGGTGCACGCGTACGGGGCGGTGTTCGACAACCCCGATCTGCTGGCGTTGTGCGTGGTCGGCGACGGCGAGGCGGAGACCGGCCCGCTCGCGGCGAGCTGGCACTCGAACAAGTTCCTGGATCCGCGCCGCGACGGCGTCGTCCTGCCGGTCCTGCACCTCAACGGCTACAAGATCGCCAACCCGACGGTGCTGGCCCGGATCCCGGAGGAGGAGCTCGCCTCGCTGATGCGGGGCTACGGCTACGCACCGCGGTTCGTCACTGCCGGGCTCGAGACGGACCATGCGGCAGTGCACGAGGATCTCGCCGCGACGCTCGACGCCACGTTGGACGAGATCGCCGCGATCAAGGCCGACCCGCCCACGAGCCGTCCGGCCTGGCCGATGATCGTGCTGCGTACCCCGAAGGGCTGGACCGGTCCGCGGGAGGTCGACGGGAAGCCGGTGGAGGGCACCTTCCGCGCCCACCAGGTCCCGCTCGCCGGCACCCGCTCGAACAAGCGCCACCGCGCCCAGCTCGAGGAGTGGATGCGCAGCTACCGCCCGGAGGAACTGTTCGACGAGTCCGGGCGGATCGTGCCCGCGATCCGGGCGCTCGCGCCGGTGGGGGAGCGGCGGATGAGCGCCAACCCGCACACCAACGGCGGTCTGGTGCTGCGCGACCTCGCGATGCCGGACTTCCGCGCCCACGCAGTCGTGGTCGACAAGCCCGCGGTGGAGACGAGCGAGGCGACCCGCGTGCTCGGTGAGTTCCTGCGGGAGGTGATGCACCGCAACCGTGACCGCTTCCGGCTCTTCGGGCCCGACGAGGTGGCGTCGAACCGACTACAGGCGGTGTTCTCCGAGACGGACCGGGCATGGTCGGCACGCATCGAGCCGGGCGACGAGCACCTCGCTCCGGACGGCCGGGTCATGGAGGTGCTGTCCGAGCACCTGTGCCAGGGCTGGCTGGAAGGCTATCTGCTGACCGGACGGCACGGGCTGTTCACCAGCTACGAGGCGTTCATCCACATCGTCGACTCGATGCTCAACCAGCACGCCAAGTGGCTCAAGACCACCCGGCAGATTCCGTGGCGGGCGCCGATCGCGTCGCTGAACTACCTGCTGTCCAGCCACGTCTGGCGGCAGGACCACAACGGCTTCTCCCACCAGGACCCCGGCTTCCTCGACCACGTCGTGAACAAGAAGGCCGAGATCACCCGCGTCTACCTGCCGCCGGACACCAACACCCTGCTCTCGGTGGCCGATCACTGCCTGCGCAGCCGGCACTACGTCAACGTGATCGTGGCGGGCAAACAGCCTCAGCTCAACTACCTGACCATGGACGAGGCGATCGCGCACTGCACCCGCGGCCTCGGCATCTGGGACTGGGCCTCGACCCCCGCATCGGACGGCGCGGACGAGCCGGACGTCGTGCTCGCCTGCTGCGGGGACATCCCCACCCTGGAGACCCTCGCAGCGGCGGCCCTGCTGCGCGAGCACCTGCCCGAGCTGAAGGTCCGGGTGATCAACATCGTGGACCTGATGCGGCTGCAACCCGACCGCGAGCACCCGCACGGGCTGTCCGACCGCGAGTTCGACGCGCTGTTCACCCCGGACCGGCCGGTGATCTTCGCCTTCCACGGGTATCCCTGGTTGATCCACCGGCTCACCTACTCCCGCAACGGGCACCGCAACCTGCACGTGCGCGGCTACATGGAGGAGGGCACCACGACCACGCCCTTCGACATGGTCATGCTCAACGACCTCGACCGCTTCCACCTCGTGATGGACGTGATCGACCGCGTGCCGTCGCTGGGCAGCCGAGCCGCGGTGCTGCGTCAGCACATGGCCGATCGGCGCCTCGCCGCCCGGGCCTACACCCGCGAGCACGGCGAGGACGACCCGGAGATCGCGAACTGGCGGTGGGCATGAGGGTACTGACCGTCAACGCGGGGTCGTCGAGCCTCAAGCTCCGCCTCCTCGGCCCGAACGACGAGGTCGAGCGGAGCACCGACGCCGAACCGGGCGTCGACCTGGAGGAGGTTCTCCGGGCTTGGCCGGCCCCGGAGGCGGTGGGCCACCGGGTCGTGCACGGGGGCACGCGGTTCACCGAACCGATCGTGATCGACACCGGTGTCCGTAAGGAGCTCGAGGACCTCACCGCCCTGGCGCCCCTGCACCAGCCCAAGTCCCTCGCCGGGCTTGACGCAGTCACCGCGCAGTTGCCGGAGGTGCCCGCGGTGGCGTGCTTCGACACCGCCTTCCACACGACGATCCCGCAGGCTGCGGCGACCTACGCCGTGCCGGGGGAGTGGCGCGAGCGGTATGCCATCCGCCGTTACGGGTTCCATGGCCTCTCCCACGCATGGTGCTCGGCCCGCGTCGCCCGGTTCACGGGTGCCCGGCGCATCGTGACCGCGCATCTCGGCGCGGGGGCGTCGTTGGCCGCGGTCCTCGACGGGCGCAGTGTCGACACCACCATGGGCTTCACCCCGCTCGAGGGGCTGGTCATGGCGACCCGCTCGGGCAGCGTCGACCCGGGCCTCGTGCTCTGGCTCGAGGAGCACGAGGGGCTGAGCCCGCGCGAGGTCGCGGAGACCCTGGAGAAGCGCTCGGGGCTGGCGGCGTTGGCAGGGAAGGCGGACATGCGTGAAGTCCTGGCGGCCGCCGGCCGAGGCGACGCCGGCGCGGTCCTGGCCCTCGACGTCTACGTCCACCGGCTGGCGGCGGGGATCGCCTCGATGGCGGCCGCGGCAGGAGGTATCGAGGCTCTGGCGTTCACCGGCGGGGTCGGCGAACACACCCCCGAGATCCGCGCCCGAGCCGCCGAGCGGCTGGCTTTCCTCGGCCTGGCCGTCGACCCCGCACGCAACGACACCAACGAGGGCGAGATCACCGCAGCCGGCGCCGCGGTCCGCACCCTTGTCGTGCCTGCTCGCGAGGACCTGGAGATTGCCCGCGGCACGCGTGCGGCGCTGCGGTAGACACGCCGGTCCGCCGGGACGGAGGTCCTCGCCGGTCCGCGACCAACGACCCCGAGCCGGGTGTCGATCGACAGCGGCGACATCCGGGCGACGCGACAGAGGGTGGAGGTCTCGGACGACGACGAGGAGCATCCATGAACGACACCTCCGGGCCGGCCGTGGTCGTCGGTGTCGACGGCTCGGACTCGGCGCTCGACGCAGTGCGATGGGCGGCCACCGAGGCCGATCGGCGAGGAGCAGCCCTGCGTCTCGTCGAAGCCGTGCCCTGGACCGTCTACACGTCGATCGGTGTTCCGCAGCTCGGGGCCGACTACCAGCGGCGGGTCCTGACCGAAGCGGCTGAGCAACACCTGAAGGCCGCATCGGAGGCCGCACGGCAGACGCGGGCCGAGATCACGGTCACGACCGAGGTCCGCGGCGGGGACGCGGCACCCGTGCTGCGTGACGAGGCGACGAGCGCACTGATGATCGTCGTCGGCACCCGGGGCCTCGGCGGCTTCACCGGGCTCCTCCTCGGCTCGGTGGCGACCGCCGTGGCCGCGCACGCGGCGGCACCGGTCGTCGTGGTGCGCGGCGGAGGTGCGCAGCGCGAGCCGGTCGCTCCGGTCCTGGTCGGCGTCGACGGCGGTCCGGAGGGCGAGGCCGCGCTGGCCTTCGCCTTCGACGAGGCTGCACGCCGCCAGGCCCCCCTGGTCGCAGTGCACACGTGGGGCGACCCGATCACCGATCCGTACCTGGCCGGCTACGTCGACTGGCCCGTCGTCGAGGCCGATGAACAGCGGATCCTGGACGACGCCCTCGCCGCGTGGACCGCCAAGCACCCCGAGGTGCCGGTCGAGCGGATCGTGGTGCGGGCCCGTCCGGCGGCGGCGCTGGTCGAGCGGTCACGCGATGCCGGGCTGGTCGTCGTCGGCTCGCGCGGCCGCGGCACGGTCCGCGGGGCGCTGCTCGGGTCGGTGGGGCAGGCCGTTCTGCGCCATGCCGACGCCCCGGTCGCCGTCGTCAGACCGGAGGCGGCCCTCGAGCAGCAGGAATAGTCCTCCTCAGAACCTCTGCCCAGGTTGAGCGCGTGCGTTCCGCGACGTCATGCGGCGGGGAGGAACTCCTCGGAGGACGGGGCATTGCGGCCCTGTCCGTGGAGGGCGGGGCTGCGATCGACTTCGTGTACCCGCTCGGGGACCGGTGTCCGCACAAGCCGGGACGCACGAGGAGAGCCAGGAGGGCGCGGTGAGCGCGGTGCAGCCGAAGGTCCGGCCCCGCACTGATCGAGCGGCGGGGTGGGAGCGTACGAGCCGGTTGGTCGAACCGGGATTGCTGACGATCACCGTGGTCGCTCTGCTGGCCGGAGCGCTCGCGTGGCTTCTCGGCGACCGTGAGTTCGCAGCCTGGTGCTGGGTCGTCGGCACGGTGAGCGCGGTGGTTCCGGCCGTGTGGTGGGTGGTCGTCGCGCTACGCCGCGGGCAGGCGGGCGTCGACCTGATCGCGGTGTTGTCCCTCGTCGGCACGCTGCTGGTGGGCGAGTACCTGGCCGGGGCCCTGATCGCGGTCATGCTGGCCACCGGCCGTGCGTTGGACGCCGCGGCGCAGCGGCGTGCGGCCCGGGACCTGACCGCGTTGCTGGAGCACGCCCCGCGTTCCGCGCGGCGCCGGGCCGGCGACCGGCTGGAGGTGGTTCCGGCGGACGAGGTCGCGGTGGGCGATCTCCTGGTCGTGGGCTGCGGGGAGGTCGTCCCGGTCGACGGGCGGGTCGAGGCCGCGGTGGCAGTGCTGGACGAGTCCGTCCTGACCGGCGAAGCACTGCAGGTGGAACGGCAGATCGGCGATCCGGTACGCAGTGGTGTCGTCAACGCGGGCGCCGCCTTCGAGGTACGTGCGGGCGCGACGGCCGACGAGAGCACCTACGCCGGGATCGTGCGCCTGGCACAGCAGGCCGGGGCGGAGAACGCACCGGTGGTGCGGTTGGCCGACAGGTACGCGGCGTGGTTCCTGCCGGTGGCGCTGGTGATCGCCGGTGCCGCGTGGCTGGCGAGCGGGTCGCCCGTGCGGGCCGTGGCCGTGCTCGTGGTGGCGACCCCGTGCCCGCTGTTGCTGGCCGCGCCGGTCGCCGTCGTCTCGGGGCTCTCCCGTGCTTCGCGGCTCGGGGTGGTGATCCGCAGTGGTGGCGCACTGGAGAACCTGGGGCGCGCCACCACCCTGGTCATGGACAAGACCGGCACGCTGACCGCCGGAAGGCCGGCGATCGTCGAGATCCTCACGGCGCCCGACCGGAGCGCCGGTGAGGTGTTGCGCCTCGCGGCCTCGGCCGACCAGCTGTCCCCGCACGTGCTGGCGAAGGCGATCGTGGACGAGGCTCGTGGCCGGGGCCTGCCCCTGGCCCTGCCCGTCGATGTCGAGGAGCGGCCGGGGCGGGGGGTGCGGGCGTCGGTGGACGGGCACGTGGTCGAGGTCGGCAAGCCGGCGCGCGCGGTGCCCGGCGCGGACTGGGCCCGCACCGCGGTGAACCGGGCCTCGCTGGACGGCGCGGCGGTCGCCTGGGTGAGTGTGGACGACCAGGTGACCGGCGCGATTCTGCTGCGTGACCCGCTGCGCCGGCACGCCCCCCGGACCCTGCGCCGGCTCCGCTCCGCGGGACTGACCCGGATGATCATGCTCACCGGTGACCGCGCCGAACCGGCCCAGGAGATCGGGTCGGTCCTCGGGCTGGACGACGTGCTGGCCGAGCAGTCCCCGGCGGACAAGGTCGCGGCGGTGCGCGCGGAGCAGCAGCAGGCGGTGACGGCGATGGTGGGCGACGGCGTGAACGACGCGCCCGCGCTCGCCGCCGCCTCCGTCGGGGTTGCGATGGGCGCCCGCGGTGCCAGCGCCTCGTCCGAAGCCGCCGACGTCGTGCTGACCACGGATCGCCTGGACCGGCTGGCCGACGCGATGGAGATCGCCCGGCGGTCCCGACGGATCGCCGTGCAGAGCGCCGTGGCCGGGATGGGGCTGTCGCTGCTGGCCATGGTGGTCGCCGCGCTCGGCATGCTCGCCCCTGCAGCGGGCGCGCTCCTGCAGGAGGGCATCGACGTGGCGGTGATCCTCAATGCCCTGCGCGCGCTGCGCGGACCCGAGACGCAGGCCGAGCTGCCCGCGGACACCGAGCGGATGTTGCGCCGCTTCGACGGGGAACACGACGAGCTACGCGATGCACTCGGGCAGGTACGCGACGCTGCCGATCAGCTCACGACCAGAAGGGACGGGTCGGCGCTGGAGGCCCTGCGCCGGGTCCACACGTTCCTGACCGATCGGTTGTTGCCGCACGAGCACGGCGAGGAGTCGCGGCTCTATCCGGCGCTGGCCCGGTCACTGGGCAGCGCGGAGGCCACAGCGACCATGAGCAGAACCCACGCCGAGATCGACCGGCTGGCCAACCGGATCGGCACCCACCTCGCTCTGGCCGAGACGAGCGGTGAGGTGGGCGCCGACCAGCGCGTCGACCTGCTCGCCTCCCTCTACGGCCTCCACGCCCTCCTCCGGCTGCATTTCCTGCAGGAAGAGGAGAACTACTTCGTGCTTGCCGACGACGCCACCGACGCCTAATCGAAGTGCCGGGGGGGGGGGGGAGAGAGAAAATTTGCCGCCCGCTCGCCTGGTGCTCACCCTTCAACAATCCAAGGGCGGCAGTCTGATGGCATGGAGTGCAGGAGATCGGGGCAAAAAGATTCCGGAAATCCCGTCGGATCCGATCTGTCAGAAGTGAGGCCGAGAGCTCGAGACCAGCGTGTCCGAGGTTCTGATCCGCTCATTCATGGACAAACTTCATGCACTATCGGGAATGCTTAGCCTCGATTTTCCGAGTGTCGTTCATTCAGGTGGTTATCGACGCAACGGGAAAACGGGAGTCGGGTTGACCGCGCTTCCTCGTCGCGAGTCGTCGGAGGGGCGGCCCTGCTGGTGTTCGTCGGCTACCCCGACCCAGCTCTACACGCCGGTGCAGGAGCTGGGGTCGCTCACGAACTCGGTGTTCGCCGCGGCCGCAGGCGGGGAGCGCGTCCTCGAGCTGCTCGCGGCCCCGCCGGCTCTACCCGAGCGCGCGCCCGCCCGTGCCGCTGCAACGGCCGGCAGCCGTGCCGAGCCGGTGCCGCCGTCGCCCCGTAGGGCCGGTGAGGTGGCAGTGCGCGGCGCATGGGTCACCTACGCCGGGTGTGAGTCCCCGGCTCTCGCGGATGTGTCGCTGACCGTGCGGGCCGGCGGGTTCGTGGCCGTCACCGGGCCAAGTGGCGCCGGGAAGTCGACGCTGGTCAAGCTCCTGCTACGGCTGCTCGCCCCACAGCGGGGTGCGGTCCTGCTGGACGGCGTGGACCTGCGCGACATCCCGGCGGTCGAGCTGCGCCGGCGGGTCAGCGCGGCGTTGCAGGATCCGCCCGTCGTCGACGTCTCGATCGCCGAGAATGTCCGCTGGGGAGACTCGGAGGCCGACGACGAGACGGTCCGCGCGGCCGCGCGGGTGGCCGACGCGCACGGCTTCATCTCGCGGTTGCCCAACGGCTACGAGACGCGGGTCGGGCAGCGTGGCCGGCTGCTGTCGGGTGGGCAGCGGCAACGGATCGCGCTCGCCCGGGCCGTCGTGGGCGGCCCCGAGCTGCTCGTGCTCGAACACGCACACTGCCGCATCGAGCACAGTCGCCTCGGCCAGCACCGGAAGGCTGAGAGACCGAACTCGGCCTCGGTCCTGGACGGTGTCGGGATCTCGCGGCTGCAGGTCACGCTGTCGTTGCTGGTACGCCTCGTCGGGCGCTGGTTCCCTGGCGGTGTGGAGCAGCAGAACGCCGCCCCAGGTGGGGCACATCCCGACGAACCGCACGCCGAAGGGCTCGGCGGTCGGCTGAACTGGCTGCGCGCCGGGGTCCTCGGCGCGAACGACGGCATTGTCTCCGTCGCCGGGCTGGTCGTCGGTGTCGCCGGCGCGACCACCGACCGCGGCGCGATCTTCGTCGCCGGACTGGCCGGGCTCGTCGCCGGAGCGGTGTCGATGGCCCTCGGCGAATACGTCTCGGTCAGCAGCCAGCGCGACACCGAGCTGGCCATGATGGCCAAGGAGAAGCGGGAGCTGCACGAGGACCCGCAGGCGGAGCTGGCCGAGCTGGCTGACCTCTATCGCGCCAGGGGCCTCAGCGCCGAGACCGCGGAGACCGTGGCTCGCGAGCTGACCGCCCACGACCCGCTCGCCGCGCACCTCGAGGCCGAGCTCAACATGGACCCCGACGAGCTCACGAGCCCCTGGCAGGCCGCCGGCGCCTCGGCCCTGTCCTTCGTCGTGGGCGCCGTCCTGCCACTGATCGCCATCCTGCTGCCGCCGCCCTCGTGGCGCGTCCCGATCACCGTGGCCGCCGTCCTGCTCGCGCTCGGGCTCGCCGGCGCGCTCAGCGCCCGCATCGGCGGCACCCACCCCCGTCGAGCCGTCCTGCGGGTCGTCCTCGGCGGCGCCGCGGGACTCGCGATCACGTACTTCGTCGGCCACTTCTTCGGCGCCGCCGTCGCGTGAGCCCGGACCTCGCGATGCGGCACAGGCGGCCGGCGGCGGCTACTTCCGTGCCAGCCGATCGTCCACACCGACGACCTCGATCAGGCCACCGAGCCGAGAGCTTCGCTGCCGGGCTTGTGACCCTTCGGGACGTTGGCAGGGTCAGGATGGGAACTGCGACGTCAGGGAGGGGACCTTCGATAAACGTCCGAGGGCGTTGTGCTCTGCGCGTGCGGTCGTCGCGCGGCGCACGCTGAGGTCGCCGGTAGCACTTCTCGCCGCCGACTACGCGGAAGGAACGGCCGATGATGTACTGGTGGGACGGCCACATGAGCGCCTGGGGTTACGCCCTGATGGCCCTCAGCTCGGTCGTGTTCTGGGCGCTGGTGATCACCGCCATCGTCGTGGGGGTCCGCGCGGTTCGGCACACTCGAACAGGCCCCGGGCCCGCTGACAGGTCAACCCCCGAGCAGTTGCTCGCCGAGCGGTACGCCCGCGGTGAGATCGACGACGACGAGTACCGCCGCCGTCTGCACACCCTCACCAACGAATTTCGAGCCGACTCGCGTCCTTAGCGACTCGAGGTCAGCCCTCGCCTGCCGCGCATCCAGAACGAGCGTCGACGATCTCGAGATCTGGCGAGTGCGCGAGCGTGGGTGGGGTCGACGGCGGACCATGAGGAGGGCCACAGCAGATGATGGGTGCCGGAGGGATGGGCCTGTTCTGGATCTGGCCGCTGCTGATCGTGGTGGGTCTGGGCTTGCTCGGTTACGTCGGCTACCAGCGCGTGCTAGGCGGGACACCAGGCCTCGAGCAGCGCGGAAACGGTGCCGACGGCGGTGAGGCGCGCCGGATCCTCGACGAGCGCTTCGCACGGGGCGAGATCGACGAGGAGGAGTACCGGCGCCGCCGTTCCGTGCTGGGATGACTCCTCGCCCGCTCGGTCGGGGGCGTGTCCTCGCCAGCGCCCGTGCCCTGCGGTCGCTTCCCCCAATCTGTGACTCTGATCTTTCAGGCCTCCGGAGTAGTTCGCGGTACCATGGCGTCATACCCCCCGGGGTACGAGCGAGGGCGGGCCCGACGGAGGGGAAGTGTCATGGATGTGAACGCTGCGAAGCTGACCGATGGGGTGGCTCGGCTCAAGCGGGTGCAGGGTCAGCTCGGCGGGATCATCCGCATGATCGAGGAGGGCCGTGACTGCGCGGACGTGGTCACCCAGCTCGCGGCGGCTTCGCGTGCGTTGGACAAGGCCGGCTTCAAGATCATTTCGACGGGGCTGCGGCAGTGCATCGCCGAGGACACGGACGGCACGCAGCGGGTGAACGAGGCCGAGCTCGAACGCCTGTTCCTCTCGTTGGCCTGAGCAGGCCCGGAGCGGCCGGAGACGAAGAGAGCTGCGCGGTGGACATCGCCCGCACCATCACCCTCAGCCAGCCCTACGCCGAGGTGGTGCCGCGGGTCCGTGAGGCCCTGGCCGGCCAGGGGTTCGGGGTGCTGACCGAGATCGACATGACGGCGACGATGAAGCAGAAACGCGGCGCCGACATCGAGGACTTCGTCATCCTGGGCGCCTGCAATCCCGAGCTCGCCGAGCGGGCCCTGAACATCGACCGCCGGGTCGGGGTCCTGCTGCCGTGCAACGTCGCCGTCCGGGCGATTAGCGACGGCAGGGGGACGATGGTGCAGCTGATGAACCCGCAGCTGCTCGCGGTGGTGACCGACAATCCGGACCTCGCCCCGATCGCCGACGAGGCCGACCGGCGGATGAGCGCAGTCCTGGCCACCCTCCAGCAGTAGCCGCTCCCGCGCCGCGGAGCGGCACCAGCTCGTGATCTGACCAGCCGACACATCCACACGCCGGTGCACGCAACGCAGGTACCCTACGGGGTAGGGAATCAAGCTGCTCATGGCCGCAACGCCCGACACCGTGCAGGAGGGCCCGGCGCAGTTCCGGGTCGAGACGACCAGGCTGGATGCCGCCTCGCCCGCCGAGTCCCCGCCGCGAGGCTGCAGCGCTGGCTCGCCTACCTCGTCTTCGTCGTCGCCGGGTTCGTCCTCATCCAGGTCGCGGTCGGAGGACCCGGCTGAGTCGCGTCGGGTCCTCGGCCCCTTCTCCGACGCCGCCTCACAGCAGAACCTCTGACGCAAGGAGTGAAGTCCAATGATGAATTCGACAGGCATGGCCCTGTTCTGGATCTGGCCGCTGCTGGTGGTCGTCGGCCTGGTGTTGCTCGGCTACGTCCTCGTCCGCGCCCGCTCCGGCACTCGGACTGGAGCCTCTGACGCCGCTGGTCGGGTCCTCGACGAGCGGTTCGCGCGCGGCGAGATCGACGAGCAGGAGTACCACCAGCGGCGCTCGGCGCTGGAAGACCGGGCGCGTTGAACCCGCGACCCATCAGCCGCCGTCGGGCACTGGTGCTCGGCGGAGCGGGTGTCGCTGCCCTGGCCGCCGGCGCCGCCGGTTGGATCTCCACCGCCGGCTCACCGGCCGCCGGCACGACCCTGGACGCTGGTGCAACCAGAGAACCCCTCGCCCCACCCGCCGAGCTCACCGCTCGGGACGGGCGGCTGCAGGTCGAGCTGGTCGCCGCCACCGGGGTTCGGCTGGCCGGCCGGGACACCCGGGCGCTGGGATTTAACGGCACCTCGCCCGGGCCAACCCTGCGCCTGCGCCCCGGAGACGAACTGGCCGTGCGGCTGACCAACCACCTCGACCAGCCCACCAACCTGCACACCCACGGCCTGCGGGTCTCCCCTCAAGGCAACTCCGACAATCCCTTCCTCCGGATCGACCCCGGCGCCTCGTTCGACTACCGAATCCCCGTGCCGCCTGACCACCCGCCGGGGACGCACTGGTACCACCCGCACTACCACGGCACGGTGGCCGACCAGCTCTTCGGCGGCCTGGCCGGCGCCCTGCTCGTCGACGGCGGCCCGCCCCTGCCCGTCGACGACGACCGGGTCCTGCTCATTACCGACACCACTCTCAACGCCGATGGCACCGTCCCAGTCGCCAGCCCCGCCGAGCGCATGCAAGGCCGCGAGGGACAACTCGTGCTGCTCAACGGCCAGCACCAGCCGGTCGTGTCGGCCGCGCCGGGCCACGCTCAACGCTGGCGGCTGATCAACGGATGCATCTCCCGCGTGCTCGCCGTCCGCCTCGAAGGCCACACCCTGCAGCAGATCGCCCAGGACAGCACCTTCCTGCCTGCTCCGACTCCGCACCGACAGCTCGTGCTCGCCCCCGGCAACCGCGCCGACGTCGTCGTTCAACCCGACCGGGCCGGCCGTTTCACCCTCCTCACCGATCCCTACGACCGTGGCACCGCCATGAGCGGAATGGGCGGCACCCCGCCGGCCGCAACCGGATCGACCACCCTCGCGACGCTGGCCGTTGACGGTCCCGCGGCGACAGCACCCGCACTACCGACCACTCTGCCCGCCGAACCCCCGCCCGCTGCGGCCACAGCGACCCGCTCGACCGCCTTCCAGATGGGCATGGGCGGCATGCGCGGCGGAACCGGCAACACCACCACGGACGCGCTCCCGATGAGCTTCACCATCGACGGCCGCTCCTTCGACCCCAACCGCGACGACCAGATCGTCACCGCCGGCACCGTCGAGGAGTGGACCGTGACCAACACCGGCCCGCTCGCCCACCCCTTCCACCTGCATGTCTGGCCCTTCACCGTCGTCGCGGCCAGCGACGGCCGCCCGACCACCGGCGTCCCCCAGGACGTGGTGCTCGTGCCCGCCACCGGGTGGGTGCGGCTACGAATCCCCTTCACCAGCCACACCGGCCGCAGCGTCTACCACTGCCACATCCTCGACCACGAAGACGCAGGCATGATGGCGACGATCGTCGTCCGATAAGCCCCTCCGTGAGAGCGTCCGACGACTCCGCAGCCTTCCCCTGGATCGACAGAGCCGATCGTCGCGGTGGCCTGGGCACGAGGACCCTGGGGCCGCATGCGTCCGGCGGGCAGGGTCGGACGATGCCGAGACGGAGCGGACGAGGAGCACGATCGTGAAGAAGGAGGCTTTCGATCGCGGCACGGTGCGCCTGGCCGCCACGTTGCTGCTCGCGGGCCAACTCCTCCACATCCTGATATCCTGATTACTCAGTTCCACGCCGATGGGGACGCCAACGACCACCCGGCTGTGTTCGCTGAGTACGCCGGCAGTGGGATTTGGACGGCCGTGCACGTCGGTCAGTTCGCCGCTACAGCGATCCTGCTTGCCGGGTTGTTCGTGCTGTTCTCTGTCCTGGCCAGCCGGGTGCGGACGACGAGATTTGTAAGCCGCCTCGGCGCCGCCTTGGCAGCGGTGGCGCTGGGCTTGTACGGCGTTGTCATGGCGACCCGCAGGATCCCGGCCTGGGGTAGCCCGCACCGAGTGAGGGCGATCGGCCAGCTGCGTGAGGCGGGCGCTGGCCTGCGCTTGATCCGCGGCCGCCGAGGTCATCGACAGCGCGAGGTCAACGGGAAGCCTGAGATGATCCGAGCCCTGGAGCGAGCTTGGTCCGCCCTTTGAAGCCTCTACGCCAAGGTCTCCGCGGCCGTGATCGTGGTCGGCGCGGGTCCGGGCACAGGGCCAGGCCTCAAGCTGGGCCAAGTCGCCGTGATGCGCGGGGCGCCGTCGGGACCACCAATCTTGGGGATCCTTCGCGACGGCGATCCCGAGCTCGTCGGCGGACGGATTGCGCGATCGGGTCATGTTTCGATAACAAGCTGCAACAGCAACGATCGCAGCGGATACGCGGCTCCGCAAGTTGCCGGCAAGTTCACAGAGGGGATGGACACGATGCTTGGTCCCTGGGTTCCCGTGTTGGCGTTCGCAGCGGCGATGATCGCCCTCCTCGCCGTCTAAATCGTCACAGCGGTCATCGCAAGCCACCAGCCTGGCGGTGCTACACCGCCTGAAGACACCCGAAACTCCGGCCTCGGCGGGCCACCGACAAGTCGGCTGTAGCTGCGTGAAGGATGCGCCGCGCAGTGCCACGATTTGCCGCGATACTGGTGGCATGGCGTGGCTGCCCGTGCATCCTGCGTGGTCTCCGCGCGCGTGCCGCGCGCTCGATGACCTGCATTGGATCGCCTATGCGGTGGACCGGGAGCAGCAGTCGGCCTTCGCTGCGGGTGTGGCGGCCTGCCTGGGTTGGGTTCGTGGCGGGAGGGTTGCTCCTGTCACGGAGCGGGACGAGTCGCCGGTGACCCGCGAGTTGGCGACGGCGGAGATGTGGGCCTGCGCGGCAGCCGCGACTCCCGGAATCCCGCCGCCTCCGATGGCCGAGATCTGCGCCGAGCTCGGTGTGCAGAACTGGCCGGTGTTGCCGGCGGGGGTGGGCTGGGCTGAGGGCGGCGAGGTGTGTTTGCGGTGGTTGTTGGGTCGGCAGGACCGGCCGCCGTTGCCGACCCCGGAGCGACTTGCTGACGGGTCGCTGCCGTCGCCGGAGGAGCTGATGGAGCGGGAGATCGCCGCGCGACCGTGGGCGTTCGAGGAGCCCGAGCGGCGGCTGGAGCTGCACCGTCGCGCCGAGCGCGAGGCTCGGCGTTCCCGGCAACTCGTGGACCTGATCGCCCGAACGAAGGCCTCGCTCGCTTCCTGTCAGCGCTCGTAGGCGGCTTCCTGCTCCAGAGCCGCCTGCTGGGCCCGGTTCTGCTCGGCCCAGAGTGTGAGCTGTTGGGCGCGTGACTGTTCGGCGGACTCCTCCGTTCCGTGGGCGAGGTCGAGCTGTTCGCGCGCGTGGATCTCGGCGAGGGCGTTCTGCGCGCGCCGAATCGCCTCGACGGTGCTGTCGTCGGTCGTGCTGTACGAGGCTTGCTCGGTCCGAGCGTTCGGCGCGAGCTGCCTTTCGTCCTCGGCGATGTCGAGGCCGGTGATCTCTCGGTGCTGGTCCTCGAGGAGTTGGTCGGCATGGTGGGCGTCGAGCCACTGTTGGGCGGTGACCTGGTCGGCGGGGCTGTCGAGGTCGACGCCGCGGGCGGCGAGTTCGGATCGGGCATGGTCGGCGTTGACGCGGGTGACGGCGGTGTGGGCGTACCAGGTGGCGCGGGCGTCGTCGATGATTTGCAGCTCGGCGGCGCGAGCGGCGGCCCGCTTGGCCTCGTCACGCGCTTCGGCGGCCGCGGCCAGGAGCTGCTCGCGCTCGGCGGGGTCGCCAAGGGTTCCTGCCCGGGCGGTCCACAGTTCGGCGTTGGTGTGGTGGCGTTGGGCTTGTTGGTGGGCGGCGGCGAGGTCGTCGGCGACCCAGTCCGGTGCCCAGGTTCTCTCGCGGTCGTAGGCGGCGACGCGGACGCGGAGTTGACCGTCGGTCATCTGTTGTTCGTCCGCGCCGCGGTCGGGCAGGTCCAGGGCGGTGTGCGCGGCGTACCAGGCGGCGTGGTGTTCGGCGACGCCGGCAGGGGGTGGCGGGCCGAGGGGGTCCTGGTCGTCGGTGTGGTCGGCGAGTTCGCGGTAGGCGGCGGCCCAGCCGGCGCGGTGCTCCCACTCGGCGCGGGCTACCGGGTCGTTGGGGACGCGGCCGAGGGCTTCGATGGCCCACTGCGGGGCGTGGTCGGCGGTCTCCGCGCCGAGTTCGTGGCGTCGGTCGTCGGCGGCGTCGGCGAGGTCGTGGAGCCGCTCCCGGCGGTGTTCGGCGATGTCGGTGGGGATGAGCTCGGCGTAGCTGGTGATCTCGGGCGCGGGGATGCCGTCGAGAGTTTTGGTGATGCGGGCGTGTAGGACCTGGGCGGGGTGGTCGGCGCCGTCGAGGCTGCGCGCGGTGACCGCGGTGCCCAGGAGCGTGTCCGGGTGGTGGCCGGCGAGTTCGCAGCTGCGCAGCAGTCGGTCGAGGCCGGACAGGGCGGGGTCGGCGGCCAGGTCGAGGCGCTGGGTTGGGGTGAGATGCCCGTCGTCGGTGAGCCGGTCGAGCAGGGTGTGCAGGCGCCCGGCGGTGGCGTCGGCGATCTCGGCGGCCAGCCGGTCGACATGCCGCCGCATCGACTTCGCCTCATGTTGGGCGTGTTCGTGTTCGGCGAGGGCGGTGCGGTCGGTGTGGTCGCGGTCGAGGATGTCGGCGAGCACCGCGTGGCCGGTGCGGGGTGCGATGGTGGTGGTCTGTCCGGCGGGGGAGTCCTCGGGTGCGGGGCGGGTGATGACGTGGGCGGTGTTGTGGTGGCGCCCGCGGGTCAGCGCGACGTAGAGCGCGGCGGTGTCGGTGCCGGGGCCGAGGACGGCGTGGGCGGTGTCGACGGTGCGGCCCTGGGCGGCGTGCACGGTGGCGGCGTAGGCGAGGGTGAGGTGCTCGGCCACGTAGCCGCGGGGCAGGGACAGGGTGACGCCGGTGGGGTCGGTGACCTGCAGGCCGCCGTCGTCGCGGGTGGCGGTGACCCGGTAGGTCTGGCGGTTGATCGGGGCGCGGGTGTTGCCGTCGTGCCCGAGGAGATGCCAGGCGTTGCGGCGGGCCTGCACCAGGTCCCCGACGCCGGCGACGGTGCCCTGGGCGGTGAGCTCGACCCCGTGTTCGGCGACCCTACCGAGGGCGACGAGCTCGGCGCGTAGCTCGGCGGAGAGGCGGGCGGCGGCTTCGTTGGAGCCGACAAGCAGCAGGGATTCGCGGCCGGCGAGGGTGTCGGCGAGCCAGGCCCGCCGGGCGGCGGTCTCGGTCTGCTCGCGGGCGCCGCCGTCGCGGATGCGTCCGTGTCGCTGGTAGGCGTCCAGGGCAGCGGGGTTGCCGTCGCGGAGCTGGAGTGAGGCGGTGGCTTCCCAGGGGTGGGTGAAGCGGCGGACCTCGGCGAGTTCGTAGCGCAGGCCGCGTTCGCCGAGATCGGACAGCGCGCCGCCGGGTCCGACGGCGGCGAGCTGGCGCGGATCGCCGACGAGCAGGAGCTTGCCCCCGGCGTCGGCGACGTGCTGGTGGATGCGGGCGAGATCGGCGGTGGTGGCCATGCCGGCCTCGTCGACGACCACGAGATCGCCGGCCTGCACAAGCGGTGTCGAGGTGAGCCAGCGGGCGATGTTGTGGGCGGGCAGGCCTTCCTCGGCCAGGACCTGCGCGGCGATCTGCGACGGGGCGAGCCCGATCACCCGACGGCCGGTGGCGGTCCAGGCGTCGGCCAGGGCGGCGACGGTGAAGCTCTTGCCGGTGCCGGCGGCAGCAGACAAGACCTCGACCCGGGCCCCCGACGACAGCACCCCGACCACGGCGGCGGCCTGGTCGGCGCCGAGCTCGCGGCCGGACTCGGCGAAGCGCGACACCACCGCGCGTGCCTCGTCGACGGCGAGGGCGGGGGCGCCGCGGACGACCGCGGCCTTGCGGAGTTCGCGTTCGGCGGCGATCTGGCCGTGCGTGGTGTAGCGGGCAGCGCCGGGCTTGGCGTAGACGGAGCGGCCGTCGGCCCGGACCAGTTCCTGTGGCAGCCCGGCGGTCTCCTCCTCGACGTTGAGCCGGACCGCGCGGTCGATGGCGATGTCGGTGAGCCCGTCGAGCAGCTCCCGCACCTGCGTGGGGTCGAGGTGGAGGTGCCCGGGGAGGGCGTCGGAGATCGCTCGGGTGAGGTCTGATCGGGACCAGGATTGGCGCCGCTCGGCCACTGCGGCCAGGGCTCGCTCCACCACGTCGTCGACCGACCACGGCTCGGCCGGCCCGGCCTGCTGACCGAGATCCAGGACGTCGTGGGCCACCTGGGCCAGTCCTCCGGCGACCAGGGTGCGGGTCTCGGCCTCCCACCGGTCCAGGCGCTGGGCCACGGTCTCGCCCCGGTGTGATTTGCCGGCGCGGGTGAGCAGGGTGGCCTGCTGGGCGACGCGGGTGCGCTCGAGGTTGGACGGCTCGCGCCCGAACCGGTCGCTGAACGCCCGCACCAGCTCGGTGGTCTTGGCGGTGACGGCGCGGCGGCGGGTGGAGAACAGCTCGAGCACCTCCCGGCGGACTCCCACGATCTCCCGGGCCCTCCCGTCTGGGCGGGTGGCGAACCGCACCCCGAGGGTGCGGGTCAGGTGGGCCTCCATCACCCGTTCGCCGATGGCGCCCGCGGCGCCGCGGTGATCGTGGATGGCTCGCCCGTCGATCGCCCGCCAACTCCCATCCGCACACGGCACCCGGTTCAGCACCGCCTGGTGCACGTGCAACTGGGGGTCGCGGTCGCGGGAGTCGTGCTGCAGGAACTGGGCGACCACCCACTCATGGGCATCGGTCCATCTCCCAGCACCCCCGCCGTGATGCCCGACCCGGGCGTAGCCGGCGACGTCGGCGAGATAGTCGATGCTCGCCCGCGCCCCGGCCAGCACCGCATCCTCCACTGCCCGCCGGTGCGCGCCCCAGGCCTGCGCCGCCTGGAAGTTGCCCGCCCTGCGGGCGTCGTTCTCGGCGCGCTCGAACGCCACCCCCAACACGGTGACCGACTTCGGGGCGGAGAAGGTGACGTCGTAGAACGCGACCGCCTGCCGCGCCGACCGCTCCGCCCGAGCGCGCAGCTGGGCCTGCTCCTCCGGCCCGGCCTCCGGATGTACGGCGAGCAGGTCCGCGTAGATCTGCTCCGCGGTGCGGTACCTGCGGTGCCCCGCCGCCAACGGGCTTGCCTCACCCCACGTGGATCGGGCGTGTGTAGCCGGGTCTCGAGGATCGAGGAGATGGCTGTAGACGGCCTCCATCAGCTCGGCATCCACCTGGCCCTGTAGGCCGAGGAGCTCGGCGCCCGCGCCGTACCAGAGCCCGGGCGGTTCACCGGTGGCTTCGGCGCCGGTGTAGTAGCCCTCGCGGCCGCCGGCGACGGCCTTGGTCAGGTAGCCGGGGTCGTGGCCGGTGGCGATGCTCAGCACAGCGGCTCCTGCCCGCCGCGGCCGGAGGCCACGGACACCTCGGGATCGTGATGCATCGGTGTGCGTCTGTTCGTGATCTTGAGTAGTTGATGTTGAAAGGAGGGCTGTGGAGGCGGCTGGTAGGTCATGGCTGGTGGCTCCGCAGGTGGAGTTGGTGTTCGTGGCGGGCTTGGGTGAGGAGGTCGTCGGTGACGGGCGGGGGTGAGCCGGTGCTGGCCCAGGAAGCGCCGATCGCGCGGAGTTGAGAGGCCAGTGGGGCAGCGTCTTGGCGCTGCGGCAGGTACTGGCCGGGGGCGTGGCGGGACAGCTCGCAGGAGCCCGCCGTGGTCTTGATCCGACGCACGACGCCGGGCCGGAGGCGGTCGTGCCAGTCCCCGACCTTCTGCCAGGAGGGCCCCGAACGCGCCACTGCGCCGGCGCCGGGCGGGGTGAGGCCGTGGGCGTCGTTGTAGGCGCCGCGCAGCCAGTGCAGTTCCTCGACGATGTCGGCGTGCCAGGCCCAGCAGGACGGCAGGAGCGCGTCAGAGTAGCGCAGGTACACCGCGGCGAGCCAGTCGGCGAGGCCCTCCAGATCGGCCACCGCAGTGTCGACATCGGGCGTTCTGAGCCAGGGCCGGACCGGGCTTGCTGGCTGCTGCGGCTGCCCGCCGGCGGGGCCGGCGGCGAGCTCGGCGAGGGTGCCTGCCAGCTCGCGCACCAGGGCGTCGAGTTCGCCGAGGCGGCGGGTGGTGCGCTCCAGCTCGCGGGAGAGTGCGACCACCCGCCGCTCGGCATCAGCCGACACCACGCACCTCCCACACCCGCCCGTTGCGCACCCGGTTCGCGGCCTCGGCAGATCGAGCCGCTGGCTCCTCGGCGGCTGCATGTGCCGGCGTGGGAGGGCCGATGGGAGGCGGCGTGGGCGACGGGAGAACCGGGTGGGAGACCTCCCGCCCGGCGGGAGACGGCACAGTCTCGGCCTCCCATTCCTCCCACGCCGCTGCCCGGCCGGCGCGGCTGTGGCTGCGGACATCACGGCGCTTCCACGCCATGCGCACCCGCCCGATCACCGGTGGCATCCCACGGCGGATGAGCAGCACCCGCCCGAACGGGAGGTTCGCCAGCTGCGCGGGGGCGATCACTGGGACCCGCCGCACGGTCCGCGACAACACCGCGCCGTGCTCGTCGGTGGTGACCACAGACTCGTCGCGCTCGCCGGCCAACGCCGACCAGTAGCCCAGGTCGTCGCGGTCGCGGGTCCCCCCGAAGACCATGACCGAGGCGGTGTTGTTCAGGATGATCGCCGCGCCTGTATCGCCCCATCGGGAGATGAGCTGGGCCCGGGACTGGAACGCGGCCACGATTGCGACTCCACGTCCACCCATGTCCGCGGTCCAGGAGTCCAGCGGTACCGGGGAGATCAGCGCCGCCTCGTCGAGCGCGAGCAGCAGCGGCGGATCCAACCGGCCCCCGGGTTTGCGGGCGGCGAGGCGCCGGGCCTCGCGGGCGATGTGCCCGGTGAGCGCGCACACCAGCGGAGCGGCCTGGGTCTCCTCGGCTCCGAGCAGATAAATGGTCGCTCGGGTGCGCAGCAGTTCCGCGACGTCGAGGGCGGACAGCCCACCGTGTCGCGACGCCACCGCCGAGGCGGCGGGGGAGGTGAGCCAGCCCAGGGCGGGCATGACGGTGGAGGTGATCGAGGAGCGGGTGCGCTCGTTGGTGGTGAGGAACTGCGTGGCGTCCTGCACGAACGAGGGCACTGGCGAGGTCCGGAGCAGCGAGGTCACCTCGTGTTCGTGTTCGTCCGGGTCGGCCACCCACGCCAGCACCGCCTGCATGGTCCGCCCGCCGAGCGCGGCGGCGTGCAGGAACGCGGCCAGGACCCGGCGGGCTTGGGCCTCCCAGTACTCCCGATCGCCACCTCGGGCGACTAAGCCGGCCGCGAGGAGGTCGGTGGCGCGCTCGGCTGCGGTGACCGGGTCCTTGCAGCCTCGGACCGGGTCGAAGCAGACGGTCGAGGCGATGCCGCCCAGCCCGACGGCGTTGAACACGTGCACCGGGCCCCGCTGGGCGCGCAGCCCGCGGGTGAGCTCGTAGAGGTCGGTGCGGTTCGAGGTCACCACCGCGGCCCCGGGCGCGTCGAGAACGCGACCGGCCAGCCAGCCGGTCTTGCCCGTGCGCGGGCCGCCGAACACACACACGACGTCCTCGAGCAGCGACCACACCCGCAGCAGCCCGACCCGGCACAGCGGCAACGCGACTTCGGTCGTGGCAGTGCTGGCCTGCTCGAGCCTGGAGCGGACCTGCAGCGACGGGCGCACCACCGTGCCTCGACGGCGGACGGCCAGCGCACTGGCGGTGCGGAGGACATCGAGGGTCGAGGCGACGCCGGCCTTTCGGCGTGCCCGCTCTCCCCAGCGGCTCACCGTCGAGGCGGACCGGGCCCGACGCTGCAGCAGCGCCGCGGCACCAAGCACAGCTACCCCGGCGATCACCGTGAGCGCAGCGAGACCGCTCTGTGGCAGCGCGGCCAGCGCCTCGAGAACGAGAAGGCCCGACAGCACCGCCAGCACCGATGCGACCATCCGACGGCGTCGTCGCCAGGCGCCCACCCCGACCCGGGCGGACAGCGCCGCTCCGGCGAGGCACAGAAGGACGCTCATGAGGTCCTCCGCTCGTGGGCGGCCGAGCCGCGGTGAGCGCGGATGAGCTGTTTGGCCACGTGCTCGGTGACTCCCAGCTCGCGCTCCAGCCGCACCCGGCCAGCGCCGCTGGCGATCAGCTCGATCGCCCGTCGCTCGGTCTCGGTGTCACGCCCGGACTGCTCCATTCCGGCGGACTCGTCGGCACCGGCATCGGGTGCGGTGCCCCACCACCCATTCGGGTCAACGACGTGCAGCGGCTCAGTCGAGTCCGTCTCGGGCTCGAAAGCTGCGTTGAGTTGCGGCGCGACCCCGATGGACGCCTCCGTCGCCTCGCTCTGGCGAGTCACCAGGATCAGCAGCTCGAACGACAGGGCGAGCGCCAGCGGAGGCCAGCCCGACACGATCCACGACAGCGGAGTCGGTGCCGCCGCGGCGACATTGGCGCCGAGCGATGCGGCCAGTCCCAGTACGAGCCCGGTCCACGGCAGCAGGCCTGCACGCAGCCCCGCTCGCCGGCGCACGAGCATCACCATTGAAGCTGCGACCAGCAGGCCGTCGACCGACAGCGGGATCAGGTGCGCGCGCCAACCTTCCCCCGCCTCGGTCGCGAGCTCGTGCATGTGAACGTAGGAGGCGACCGCAGCGACTGCGGCCACGACCGAGACCGCGGAGACGGTGACCACGCGAACCCAGCGCGGCGACGGCTTGCTCATCGCCGATCACCGCCAACGCCGGCTCGCCCTCGCTCCGCTCGACCGATTGGGGGAGCGACATGCCGCGCGTGCTCGGCAATTCGCTCCTCGGTGGCGAACACGGCTCGCGGCGGACACATCGTGCAAAGCGTCACGCAGCTGACGCCACGAGGTGTGTGAATGGTGTCGACGGAGAGCCGGCCGCTTCGGCCGCAGCTCTCGCATCGGGCTGCTCGGGGGCAGAAGACAGTTTCGTCGGCGTCTGCCGGATACGGCCTACACGATTGGCGATGCGGGTCAAGATTGCGCTCGGCGCGAGCGTCGGCGTCGGACAGGATGTGCACGGGTCAGCTCCTGGGGCTGATCAAGCTCCCGGCCGGTGTCACCAGCATCGCGCCGGGGGCGTCCTACATGGACGGTGTAGGTCCGCGTGTAGTCCGCAGAGTCCCTGAAAAGTCCGCCCCTGTACCGCCCACCGCCACCAACTGCCATCGGCTGCCGCTTAGCAAGTTCCCTGGTCGGCCGCCTACCCACCGTTTTCGCTGCAGGTAAGGACTGGGTGGTGTCGTCTACAAGTTCGAGAGCTGAGGAGGGGTTCTGACGGGCTATTCACGCAGCTCGGAGCGCTACGTCACTCGTGGCCGAGACGCTCTGCCACGGCGACGACGGATTCGCCGCCGGCCGACAGGACGCTCGCGTGGTGATGTCGAAGATCGTGAGTGGTGGTCGACGGCGGGAAGGTGGAGCCTTCTTCTCATGTCCTGGACCATCGCGAATTTCGGGGAGTCCCACTGACCCCCGAACCCGGCGCCCGGACCGAGCTGCGGCTCGTGGTGCTGACCGCGGTCTCCGCGTGCCTCGACGCGATCTGCTATCTCGGGCTGGGCCACGTCTTCCCCGCGAACATGACCGGCAACACGGTCCTGCTCGGGGTCGGCGCCACCACCGGCGATCTCGCCGCAGCGTCGCGGTCGGCCACCGCGCTCGCGACGTTCCTGCTCGCTGCCGCCGTCGTCGGCCTCGCGGTGCCGCTCCAGGCGTCGACCGCGGCGTTCCGCTCCGTGCTCGTCGTCGAGACCGTTCTGGTCGCCGCCTGGTGCGGGTGGTGGCTGGCGCTCGGCGGCGCGACACCCGGCGGGGCGGCGCGCTACGGGCTCGTCGCCCTCGCCGGCGCGGCGATGGGGGCGCAGAGCGCGCTCGTGCGCACCCTCGGCGTGCCCGTCACCACGACCTACATCACCGGGACCTGGACCTCACTGAGCGCGGGGAGCGGCGCCCGCCTGCGCGACCCGGGGGCGGCGCCGCGCGGCCGGTCGAGGCGGTTGCAGGCGCTCGTGGTCGCCGTCTACGTGGGCACGGCGTGCGCGGCCGGGTTCGCCCACTCCCGGATCGGCGCGGCGGCCGCCGCGATCCCCCTGGGCCTGCTCGTCCTCGTCACGGCGAGCCGGCCCGAAGCGCCCCCGCGGCGCAACGGCTGAGCGCCGGCGCTCCGATCACCCCGCGGGAACGGGTAACCGGGAACCGCCTGGGTATCTCCCGGGTATCGGCTGCGGTACGGCCGGTGCGGGGCCGCACGGCGGACCGCGCCGCGCGTGAAACGGCGGAGGCACACATGACTGGTACGACGTGGCGGGTGCCGCGCAGCAGGGGCGCGCTCGCGGGGCTGCTGCTCGTGCTGCTCGGCGCGTGGGGGGCCCTGATCCCCGTCGTCGGCCCGATCTTCGGGTACGGCTACACACCCGACCTGGCCTGGACCATGACACCCGGCCGGTGGTTCCTGCAGGTCCTTCCCGGGGCGGCGGTCTTCGTCGGCGGGCTGATCCTGCTGGGCGCCGGGGACCGGGTCAGTGGCACCGTCGGCGGCTGGCTCGCCGCGGCCGGCGGCGCGTGGTTCGTCGTCGGGCCGATCCTGAGCGGGCTGTGGGACCCGACCGGAGGGTTCGTGGGCCAACCGCTCGGCTCGGTTCCCGGCATGATCACCGCCAAGGCGGTGGCCGAAGAGATCGGGGTCTTCTCCGGGCTCGGGGTGGTGATCGTGTTCCTCGCCGCGGCCGCGGGCGCGCGGTTCTCGGTGCAGGGCGTGCGCGATGTGCGGGCCGCGGAGGCCGCGCGGGAACGCCGGGCCGCTCGCGCGCAGGGAGCCGTGCCGACGGGCACCGGCCCCACGCAGCAGGTGGGCGGGGAGACCGAGCGCCTCCGCCCGGCCGAGCGCCCGGACGACGATCGCCGGACCGACCGCTGAGCCGCGCTCGCCGGCCGGCCGGCGTCAGGGTCCTGCCGGGAGTGCGGCTGCGAGGGCGGCGGCCAGGCGCAGCTCACCGACCGCGGTGGGATGGAACGGGAACGGGTCGGACAGGCCCTGTAGATCCGAGCCCATGCCGTCCCGGTCCGGCGTGCAGAGTGGGGTGAGCGCAGGCTGGGCGACGGTGAAGCCGTACTTCTCGGCGCCCGTGCTGAGCACCCGGTTGAGCTGGGCGTTGTCGTCGACGAGCAGGTCCACCTTGTGCGCGTCCAGGCCGGGGACACCGGCGGGGCCGCGCATGTCCGGGCATGCCGGGTCCGGATGGGTGGGGAACGGGTCGTAGGAGGTCATGACGACGACCTGCGGCGAGCCGGGCAGGGCCGCGAGGTCCGCGAGCAGGGCGCCGTAGTCGTGGTCGAAGGCCGCCAGGCGCAGGGCTAACTCGCCGGCGCTGAGGCGGTCGTCGCAGGTGCTCATGCCGTAGCAGTAGCGCAGGAAGTCGGACCAGGCGAGGTCGTTCGGCCCGATCGCGACGACGACCCAGTCGAGGCCGCTGACCTGCTCGAGCCGGCCGACCTGCGGCGGCACCGTGACGTCGCCGTGCTTCTGGGGGCCGATCAGGCCGTCCGCGATGCTCGCCCCCGAGCAGGCGAGGTTCAGCACCCTGGTGTTCCGCAGGAGGCCCAGCTCGGCGGCGGCCGAATCCGCGCTTCGTCCGCACGCCGTGTCGACGGCGCTCGGGTTCGGTGCGGGGGGGCCGCCGACCCGGGCGACCCGGGAGTCGCCGATGACCGCACCGGTGTAGCCGACGACGGGTGGGCCGATCGGTGCCGGCGTCACGTGTGCGACCCCCACGAGATCGTTCAGGGAGTGGACGTGGGCGAGGCCGCGGGTCGTACCGCGATAGGCGGCGGCCCCGCTCGCGCCCCAGGCCCCCAGCGCCACGACGACGGCGACCACGGTCATCCGGCCGATCGTCCCCGCGTAGCGACGGGCCAGCTCGTTGATGCGGACCGGCTCCTCCCGGGCGTCCCGGCGCAGCGCCAGCAGGATCCGCAGGCAACCGGCGATGCCGCTGCCGGCGAGGGCGACGAGAACCATGCCGAGTAGGCCCCACAAGTACCAGGTCACGAAGCCGCGAACGAGGGTGTCCACGATCGAGGACCTGGTCGGCTGAGGGGAGTCCGGGCTCAGCGCCGCAGCTGCGGCCGGCCCCCGCTGGATGGGACCGAGCGCCAGACGAGGCCGCAAGGGCCCGTGCACCTGGATGTCCCGCAGGTCGAAGCGCGTGTTGCCGAGCTGGACGAGCTGGGCGGGCCCGGACAGCGACGGGTCCGGTGGCCGCGCGCTGAGCGCGATGTCCTGGCCGAACACCCGGACGTGCTGCGGCGGTGTCAGGACGACCACGAGCGGGAGCCCGACGATCAGGATCCCGGCGGCGAGCAGCAGGGTCGGGACGGAGCGGGCCTCCCGGAGCAGCGCACGGAGCCAGCCGGCCCGCGGGGTGGAGGTCGGTCGCCGGACCGCCAAGGTGCCTCCTTCGTGCTCCGACTCGTATGCAGGGGTGGACGTCTGTGCATCCCGTCGGGTCGACGCCCTTGCCCGCGGCACCGCTGGGTGATGCCCCGCCGCCGGACCCGCCCTGCACGCGCGGACGGGATCGTCAGGGGATCGTCAGACGGTCCGGACCCTCCGGCGCCCCGCCCTGGCGCGGGTATCCGGTGGACCCATGCGCACCCCGGATCTCCGCGGCTCGCTGTCCCAGCGGTCACCAGCCGGGTCGCCGAACACCTCGGCGGGCACAGTCGTCACACAATCGTCAGCCCTTTCGTGCGCCGCGACAACAATTGCGGGTACGCACACGATGAGGGGCAGCTCAGGCATACCGGCTTCCGCAGCGAGGCCGGACGGGAGGAGGAAGGACATGCTCAGCCACCGGGACAAGCAGACATGGGCGGAGATCGAGCGTCACCTCCTGGCCGACCCTGACATCGCCCGTCTGGTCCGGCAGACGAAGGCGGGCCCCGTCCCGGCGCCGGTCCGCTGGTTGCGGGACGGGAGGGGCATCCCCGTCACGCTCGTCGTGGCGCTCCTGATCATGGTGCTGTGCGCCGTGGTGGGTCTGATCCTGCCGGCACTGCTGTGTGCCGGGTTGGCGGCGCTGACCCTGGTCGTGCACGCCGCGACACATCCGACCGGGCGCCCCGGCGACCGGCCCGGCCAATGACGGCGCACGCCGGGGCGCTGGCGATCGGGACGCCGCGCCCGGACACCTACGTCATCGGGGTGACGGGCACCCTGGACCGCATCCTCGGCGCCCGGCTGCGGCGGCTCGTCGACGCCCGCCTCCTGTTCGTCACCACCGCCGGCGGCCCGACACGGCACATCCTGGTCGACCTCGCCGGAGTGGAGGAGGTGACCAGTGGTGCCGAGGCGCTGGAGCAGGCCCGGCGGGCGGCCGAGGAACATGGCGTGCACCTGCAGATCATCGGAGCTGACCCGGCCCCCGCGGGTTCGGCCCCTGCGGTGCTGTTTCCCTTCGGGCAGCCCGCGCCGGGGTGAGCCGCCGGGCCCGCCCGCGCCGGCAGCGGCGAGCCGGTGCCGAATGCGCCCCGCCGGCGAGTAAGGAAGCTTCACCTCGGTGCTGCCCTCGGCCATCGCCGGCGACGGCGAGCCCGACATACAGTGCGCCGAGGCCGGCTCGTCCCCAGGGACGGAACGAGCCGGCCAGCGCGATCCGGAGAAGGCGCCTACCGCGCTGTCGGGGTGAACCTGCGCAGCCGCAGGCTGTTGGCCACCACGAACACCGAGCTGAACGTCATTGCGGCGCCGGCGAGCATCGGGTTGAGCAGCCCGAGGGCGGCCAGGGGCAGGGCCGCGACGTTGTAGGCGAAGGCCCAGAACAGGTTGGTCTTGATCGTGCCCAGGGTGCGCCGGGACAGCCGGAGCGCGTCGGCCGTGGTGCGCAGGTCTCCACGGACCAGGGTGATGTCGGCGGCCTCGATGGCGACGTCGGTGCCGGTGCTCATGGCCAGGCCGAGGTCGGCCTGGGCGAGGGCGGCGGCGTCGTTGACCCCGTCGCCGATCATGGCGACGACCCGGCCGCGGGCCTGCAGGTCCTCGATCACGGCGAGCTTGTCGGCCGGGAGCACCTCGGCGATCACGGTGTCCGGGCCGGGGTCGATGCCGACCTCGCGGGCGACGGTGCGGACGGCGGCGCGGTTGTCGCCGGTGAGCAGGATCGGGGTGAGCCCGAGCCCGCGCAGCCGGGCGATCGCCTCGGCCGAGGTGTCCTTGACCGCGTCGGCGACCACCAGCACCGCCCGTGGCTCGCCGTCCCAGGCGACCGCGATGGCGGTGCGGCCCTGCCCCTCGGCCGCCGCCTTCACGCTCGCGAGTTCGGCGGTGAGCGGTTGGCTCCACTGCTCCAGCAGCGCCGCCCGGCCGACGAGAACCGCATGCCCGTCGACGACGCCCTGCACCCCGAGGCCTTCGACGTTGATGAGGCCGTCAATGCCAGGCAGCGCGCCGACCCGCTCCCGCGCGGCCTGGGCGACGGCCTTGGCGATCGGGTGCTCGGAGGCGTTCTCCAGCGCCCCGGCCAGCCGCAGCGCCTCCGCCTCGTCGACCCCGTCACCGGGGTGGAACTCGACCAGCCGCATCGAGCCGGTGGTGACGGTGCCGGTCTTGTCCAGTACCACGGTGTCGATCCGGCGGGTGGACTCCAGCACCTGCGGGCCCTTGATCAGGATTCCGAGCTGGGCGCCTCGGCCGGTGCCGACCAGCAGCGCGGTCGGGGTGGCCAGCCCGAGCGCGCACGGGCAGGCGATGATCAGCACGGCGACCGCGGCGGTGAACGCCGCCGCCGCACCGGATCCGGTGCCCAGCCAGAACCCGAGGGTGAGCGCGGCGAGCGCGACCAACGCCACGCGGCTGATCGTGCTGGTCGCGACCCCGTTCGCCGTCTGTGCCTCGGTCGACGCCGCCGGCGGGCAACGTCGTGAGACCGAGCACTGGGTGCTGCTGCTCGGGGCACTCGGGTCCGTCCTGATGGCCGGCGCGACCGACCTGCTGCTGTTCGCGGCGTTCCTGCTGGCCAGCAGCCCTCTCTACGCCCTCGTCGGCTGGTCGGCGACGTCGACCGGAACCGGGTCGGCACCCCGCCCACCGCGGTGTTCCTCGGCGAGCTCGCCGTCTTCACCGCCCTCGTCGACGGCGGGATGGCCTGGCTGACCGTCCTCGCCATCGTCAACACCGTGGCCAGCCTGTTCTACTACCTGCGCTGGATCGCGCCGCTGTTCACAACCCCGGCGCCCACTGCCGGTCCATCCGAGAACCATGGCCTCAGCTCAGGCGCCGCTGGGCCACCGGCGCCGCGGTGGTCGCCGCTCTCACCACATCGGAGTGGGCGCTCAAGCACTGTGGCGGCTGCTCACCAGCGTGTGCCTTGAGGAAGTTCTCTGGTCGGCCGTCTACCCGCCGATATCGCTGCAGGTGAGATCTGGGTGGTGTCGGCGACAAGTTCGAGAGCTGAGGGCCCGGGGCCGCAGGATCTGCGGACCGCCCCCGGACGGTGCACACTGCGCGCCGTGGGATGGGGCCGGTGGGTGGTTCCCTGGGCGGCCGCGCTCGGCGTCGCGGCGCACGACCTGGTCCAACGCCGGCACGCTCTGCTGCGGAACTTCCCGGTCGTCGGCCACGGCCGGTACCTGATCGAGGCGATCGGGCCGGAGCTGCGCCAGTACGTCGTGGCGGGCAACGACGAGGAGCGCCCCTTCAGCCGGGACCAGCGCCGGTGGGTCTACGCCTCCGCCAAGCGCGAGAACAACTACTTCGGGTTCGGCACCGACAACGACGTCGAGCACACCCCCGGCTACGTGATCATCAAGCACCGCACCTTCGGCCGGACCACGCCCACGCACCCGCACCCCCAGGGGGAGGAGTCGGTGTGGCTGCCGTGCGCGAAGGTCCTCGGCGCCCCCCGCGGCCGGCGCGCGGCCTTCCGGCCCGACTCGGTCGTGAACATCTCCGGGATGAGCTACGGGTCGTTGTCCGGCCACGCGATCGAGGCGCTCAACCGGGGAGCGGCGGCCGCGGGGTGCCTGCAGAACACGGGCGAGGGCGGGATCGCGGCGCAGCACCGGTGCGGCGGCGAGCTGATCTGGCAGCTCGGCACCGCCTACTTCGGCTGCCGGGACGAGCAGGGCCGGTTCGACCTGCAGCGGCTCAAGGACGGCGTCGCCGGGGCGCCGGTGCGCGCGCTGGAGATCAAGCTGAGCCAGGGTGCGAAGCCGGGTCTGGGCGGCCTGCTCCCCGGGGTGAAGGTCACGGCGGAGATCGCCGCGGTCCGCGGGATACCGGTCGGGCAGGACTGTGTGAGCCCGTCGCGGCACACGGCGTTCCGGGACGCGGACGAGCTGCTGGACTGGGTCGAGATGCTGGCCGACGAGACCGGGCTGCCGGTGGGGATCAAGTCCGCCGTCGGCGACCTGGGGTTCTGGACGGAGCTCACCGACCTGATGGCGCGGACCGGGCGCGGGGTCGACTTCGTGACTGTGGACGGGGGCGAGGGCGGGACCGGCGCGTCGCCGCTGGTGTTCACCGACTCCGTCGCGCTGCCGTTCCGGCTCGGGTTCGGCCGGGTGTACCGGGAGTTCGCGCTGCGCGGCCTGCACGAGCAGGTCGTCTTCGTCGGATCGGGGAAGCTCGGGCTGCCGGACAACGCCGTCGTCGCGTTCGCGCTCGGGGCGGACATGGTCAACGTGGCGCGCGAGGCCATGCTCGCCATCGGCTGCATCCAGGCCCAGAAGTGCCACACGGACACCTGCCCTACGGGGGTCGCCACCCAGAACCGCTGGCTCGCGCATGGCCTCGACCCGACGCTGAAGTCCGCCCGGCTGGCCAACTACGTCCTGACCCTGCGGCGAGACCTGGGCAAGGTCGCCGAGGCGGCGGGCGTCGAGCATCCCGGGCTGATCCGCACGGACGACGTCGAGATCCTCGACGGCCAGACCGTGGCCAGGCTCCTGCACGAGGTGTACGACTACCGTCCGGAGTGGGGGCTGCCGTCGCGCCGGGACCAGGAGGAGGTCGTCGCCCTGCTGCGGGAGGGCCGGCCGCACCCGGCGCGCGCCTGAGCGCGCCCTCTCGGGGTGCTCGTTCGGCCCGACGGCGAACTGCTCTCCGACCGCCGGGTCCGGCGCTACACGCGCAGCCAGGTGGAGCGGCCCTGGCGGTGAGGGACGGCGCCGAGGCGTCCATCGCGACCGCCCGCCCGCCGATCAGCCCTGACGTGTCCGCCTGAACGGACGTCCTCCCGAGGCGACCGGACCCATTTCCCTGCGATCGCGGGGACCGGGGTTGACGTCGGCGAGCTGTGGGGGATCCGGCGCCCCGACAGCACCCACCGAGGAGGAGGCGACGATGTCGTCAGCACAACCGGCCGCCGGATCCGGACCGGACCCGGCCGACTCGTCCGATCGCCTGCAGGACGCGATGATCGCGTTCAACGACGAGGTCTTCGAGACCCTGCAGAAGCTGCTCAAGGCCCAGCAGGAGCTGGTGCGCGCCGTCATCGGGGCGGCCTCGATGCCGGGTTCGGCCGAGGCGGACGAGGGTGGGCAGGACGCGGCGGGCGCGCAGGACGCCGGCACGGGCGAGACCGGCGACGGGGAACCGGAGGTCATCTTCCCGCTCGACACCGCCGCGGAGAGCCCCGAGGGCGCGGAGGTCGACTCCGGCCGGCGCGCGGACGCCGAGAACGAGGCCGACGAGGGCGCGAGCGCCGAGGTGCCCCCCGACGCGGACTGGCTGCTCGACGCCGAGGCTGCCGAAGGCGCTGAAGCAGACGAGGAGGACGACCGGGGCGCCCGCGCCGAGAGCGACGAGGCGCACGACGCGGCGGCCGCCGAGGGCGACGACACGGACACGGAGACCGGGGAGAGCGACGAGGGCGAAGTCGACGCGAGCGACGGCGCAGAGGACGAGGCACCGCCCGACGCGGACTGGGTGCTCGACGCGGGGGCCGCTGGAGCAGACGACGAGAGCGACGAGTCTGGGAGCGACGACACTGCCGAGGCTGAGTCCGGCGAAGGCGTGGAGGACGAGGTCGAGGCTGAGGTCGACGACGGCCCAGAGGACGAGGGCGATGAGGGAGCCGATGCCGAGGCCGGCGAGGAGGGGGCCGCGGAGGGTGACGACGGTGCCGAGGACGAGGTGTGCGTCGACGACGGGTCCGAAGAGGACGATGCCGGCGACGAGGACCCCGACGCCCTCTCCGACGACGATATCCGCATGGCGGCCGACGCGATGGTCGAGGCGGTGAACGCGGCTGCGGCGGAGGAGGGCTCGGGCGGCCTCGACGCCCGGGACGGCGACGAGGACGAGGAGACCGCATCCGCCGGATCCGACGACCTGACCGACGACGGAACAGGGGAGACCGCGGAGGACGACGCAGACGACGTCGAGGACGAGGCCGGGAGCTCCGCCGACAGCGGCGCCGAGGACGCAGGCTCCGCGGAGGAGCCCGCCAACGGGGGCGCTGGCTCGACCGGCGACTCCACCGGCTCGAAGAAGCGGCGGGCGGCACGCCGTAGCGGATCCCCGCACGGGAAGGTGCGCGCGGCGTCCGACGGCTGAACGCTGCGGCCGCGGGGACGGGAGCGCCGCCCCGCCCCGCGGCCCGCGCCGTCGGAGGGGCAGCAGGCCGCCCCGTCGGGACGAGCACTCGACCTGGCTGAGCCTCCCAGCTCCGCCGCACCACCATCGGCCCTCCCCGGCCCATCCGATCGGCGGGCCTGGTCACGGTGCGGGTACGGGGGAGGCACGGACCGGTAACCTGATCGCGTGCGACTGGGTGTGCTCGACGTCGGCTCCAACACCGTCCACCTGCTCGTGGTGGACGCCCGGCGGGGCGGTCACCCGACCCCCGCGACCTCGCAGAAGGCGGAGCTGCGCCTGGCCGAGCACCTGCAGCCCGACGGTTCGCTGAGCAGGTTCGGCGTCGACTCGCTGATCGCCGCCGTGCACACCGCGCGGGACTCCGCCGGCGAACTGGGCTGCGACGACCTGCTGGCCTTCGCCACCTCCGCGCTGCGCGACGCCACCAACTCGGCCGCGGTCCTGGCGAAGGTGCGCGCCGACACCGGCGTCGCGCTCGAGGTGCTGCCCGGCGAGGACGAGGCGCGCTACACCTTCCTCGCCGTCCGCCGCTGGTACGGCTGGTCGGCCGGGCGGCTGCTGTGCCTGGACATCGGCGGGGGTTCGCTGGAGCTCGCGGCGGGCCGGGACGAGCACCCCGCCGCGGCCGCGTCGTTGCCGCTGGGGGCGGGCCGGCTGACGCGCGAGTGGTTCACCGGCGACCCGCCGTCGCGCCGGGAGATCGAGGCGCTCCGGGAGAAGGTCGACGCCGACCTCGCACCGATCGCCCGCGAGCTGCGCAAGCTGGGGGAGCCCGACCTCGCCGTCGGCACGTCGAAGACCTTCCGCTCGCTGGCCCGGCTGACGGGCGCGGCGCCGTCCGGCGCGGGCATGCGGGCCCGGCGGGTACTGACCCACGCGGGGCTGCGGCAGCTCGGGTCGTTCATCAGCCGCATGTCGTCCGGGGACCTCGCGGAGCTGGAGGGCGTGAGCCCGAGCCGGGCGCACCAGCTCGTCGCGGGCGCGGTCGTCGCGGAGGGCGCGATGCGGGCGCTGAAGGTCACGGAACTCGACATCTGTCCGTGGGCGTTGCGCGAGGGAGTGATCCTCCGACGGCTCGACACCCTCGACGGGTCGACCAGGGACGACCGCTCGGCGCAGGACGCGCCCGGATCACTTGGACGCTTGACGTCGTGAGGGGCACGGTGTAGCGGATGAGTTCAGAGACCGACCAGCCGAGACAGCGCACGGTCGCCGAGCTGCTCGCCGAGAACGGCGGCACCGCGGCGTCCGGGCGGCGTCGACGGCGCCGGGAGGCCGACGACCCGGGCGCCGAGTCGGTCGGGGGTCCTCCCGCCGCGGAGGGCCCGGGCGTCCCCGGCCGGCACGGCGGGACGCCGGCGTGGCGCCCCGAGCCGACCCCCGAGGCCCCTGCCGAGTCCTGGCGCGGCGGCGCGCCGCCGTCGGCCGCTCCCTGGGAGCCCGGCGGACGCGGTGGCCCGCGCCTCGAGCGCGAGTCCGAGCAGCCCCGGGACGAGCGCGGTGCGGGTGTCGGCAGCGGTGCGTCCGGGACGGGTTCCGGGCCGGGCGGCTTCGGAGCCCGCGGCGTCGGCCGCCCGAGCGAGGACGCCGCGCAGAACGGCTTCCCCCGCAACGGCACCCCGAACGGCTTCGGCCCCGGACCGCAGGCGGGGCAGCAGCGCCCCGGCCCGAACGGCTTCGGCCCGCCCGCACCCGGGCAGGAGGGCGCGGGACCGGACGCGTTCGCCCCGAACGGGTTCGATCGGAACGGCGGCCCGAACGGCTTCGGCCAGAATGGTCAGAACGGCACCGGGCAGAACGGTCTCGCCCCGCCGCGCGCCCGGCAGAACGGCGCCCCGAACGGCGGCGCCCCGAACGGCGGCGCCCCGAACGGCGGTGCCCCGAACGGCGGCGCCCCGAACGGCGGCGCCCCGAACGGCGGCGCCCCGAACGGCGGCGCTTGGAACGGCGCCGCTCAGAACGGGGCGAGTGCCCTCCAGGACCGCCCGGGCGGGCCGGGGCAGAACGAGCCGTCCCCGGCCGGCCCGCTCGACCGCTTCCCCCACCGCCCGGAGCCGCCCGCCCAGGGCGCCCGGGCCGGCGCCGCGCCGAGCAGCCCGCCCGCGGAGGCCGGGCGCGCCGGCGCGCCGGAGCGGTCGCCGTGGGCCCCGAACGGCCGCCCCACGCGGCCGGGCGAGCCCGGCACCGAACAGCTCGGCCGCGTCCGCGCGCCGCAGGACGAGCCGCTGACCGCCCCCTTCGGGTCCCTGTACGCCGGCCCGCCGACCCAGCTCGGCGGCCGCCCCGTCGACGAGGACGACGCGGGTCCGCCGACCCAGTTCGACGTCCCGCCGCTCGACGACGAGGACGAGGACGACGCCGGTCCGCCGACCCAGCTCGGCGCGCCCGCGCTCGACGACGAGGACGACGACACCTATCAGGCCCCCGCGGGCCTCGGCCGGCGTGCGTCCGTCGACGTCGAGGAGGACGAGGACGACGAGGAGGACGAGGGCACGCCGCAGGGCTGGGCCGTCGTCATCGGCCAGTGGATCGCCGGCGCCCTGGTCGGCGCCGCGGTGTGGGTCGGCTTCCGCTACCTGTGGTTCAACCTGCCGGTGGTCGCCCTCGCCGCCGCCGTGATCATCACGGTCGGCCTCGTGCTCGGCGTCCGCGCGCTGCTGCGCAACGACGACCTCCGGACCACCGCCTTCGCCGTGGGCGTGGGCCTGCTCCTGACCGTCTCGCCCGCGATCCTGGTACTCCTGGAAAGGTGACCTCCCCGCCGGTCGCCCTGTCCACCGCCTCGGTCTACCCGGAGCCCGCCGCGGCGGCGTTCGAGCTGGCCGCCGAGCTGGGGTACGACGGCGTCGAGCTGATGGTCTGGACGGATCCGGTGTCGCAGGACGTCCGGGCCGTCGAGCGGCTCGCGGAGCGGTACGGGGTGCCGGTGCTGGCCGTGCACGCGCCCTGCCTGGCCGTCACGCAGCGGGTGTGGGGGTCGGACCCGGTCACGCGCATCCGCCGGTCCGTGGCGGCCGCGGAGCGCTTCGGGGCGCGCACCGTCGTGCTGCACCCGCCCTTCCGCTGGCAGCGCCGCTACGCCGCGGGGTTCGCCGACGAGGTGGCACGCGCGGGGGAGCGGGCCGGCGTGCGGCTGGCCGTCGAGAACATGTTCCCGGTGGCGCGGGGGCGGATCCGCACCGTGCCCTACGCGCCCGGCTTCGACCCGACGGACGTCGGCCACAGCTTCTACACGCTCGACCTCTCGCACACGGCCGCGGCCGGGTCCGACGCCCTCGCCATGCTCGACCGCATGGGCGACGGCCTGGTCCACCTGCACCTCACGGACGGGTCCGGTGCCCCGCGCGACGAGCACCTGGTCCCCGGGCGCGGCACCCAGCCCTGCGCCGAGGTGTGCGAGCGGCTGGCGACCGGCCGGTTCGCGCGCGAGGGTGTGGTGGTCCTCGAGGTCAGCACCCGGCGCTGCCGCAACCGCGAGCAGCGGACGACGCTGCTGGCCGAGGCGCTCGTCTACGCGCGCCTGCACCTGGTCGCGCCGGTCCCGCCGGTGTTGACCGTTCCCGAGCAGGCGCCGCTGCCGGAGCCCGCGCCGCAGGGTTAGGGATCACGAGCGGCACGCGTCACACCGCCGGAGTCCGCCCGGCGTGATACGACCGCTTCATGGCTCCCACCGATGTGACCGTCGATCGGCCCTTCGCGACGTCCACCGTGCTGACCGACGAGGGCGGGGGACGGTTCACCGCCGAGCTCGGCACGCTCTTCTCGATCGGCGGCAAGGCCCACGGCGGCCTGCTGATGGTCCTGCTGACCAAGGCGGCGCTGGCCCGGCTCACCACGGAGCACGGCGGGGACACCGAGCTCGATCCCGTGGTCGTCGGCACGGAGTTCCTGCGCGCCCCCGAGCTGGGCACCGTGGAGCTCGAGACGGACGTGCTGAAGCTGGGCCGGCAGGCGTCGGTCGCCGCGGCCCGGATGATCCAGAGCGGGAAGCTGCTGCTCTCCGCCACGGTCACCGCCGGGGCGCTGCCCGACGCCGACCCGAGTTGGCTGTCCGAGTCCCCGATGCCGCTGGAGCCGCCGGCGGACGCGATCGACTTCGTGCCCGACGTCCGCACCCCCGGCGAGGGGCTCGCGGCCGCCACCGAGGCGCGGTACGACCCGGCCACGATGGCGTTCCTGCGCAAGGAGATCGCGGACCCGGTGGTGCGGGGCTGGATGCGGCCGCGCGGGGAGGCCCCGGACCCGTTGTTCGCGCTGCTCGCCGGCGACGCGCTGCCACCGACCGTGTTCAACCGCGGCGGCGGGCGCGGCTGGGCGCCGACCGTGCAGCTCACCGCGCTGCTGCGGGCCCGGCCCGCGCCGGGGTGGCTGGCGCTGGAGTCCCGCTCGCACATGGTCGCCGGGACCTGGTTCGACGAGGACTGCACCGTCCGCGACTCGACGGGGCGGGTGGTCTGCCAGGCCCGCCAGCTCGCGCTGTCCCCGCTCCCGCGGACGTAGCCGCACACCCTCCCCGACCTGCCCGGATTCCGGCGGTTACCGTCGATCCATGACACGTATCGCGGTTCTGGGCGCCGGCAAGATCGGCGAGGCGCTCCTCTCGGGGCTGCTCGCGGCGGGCCGGCCCGCGGCGGACCTGGTGTTCACGGAGCGGCACCCGGAGCGGGCCGCCGAGCTGTCCGGGCGCCTCGGGGTGGAGTCGGCCGACGTCGCGGGCGCCGCGGCGAAGGCGGACGTCGTGGTGGTCGCGGTCAAGCCACAGGACATCGCCCCGGTCCTCACCGAGCTGAAGGCGGCGCTGACCCCGGGGACGCTCGTGGTCTCGCTGTGCGCCGGCCTGCCCACGGCCCTCTTCGAGGGCGGCCTGCCGGAGGGGACTCCGGTCGTGCGGGTCATGCCGAACACCCCGATGGTCGTCGGCGAGGCGATGAGTGCGGTGTCCGGCGGCAGCCACGCCACCGCCGAGCACCTCGCGCTGGCCGAGGAGCTGCTCGGCTCCGTGGGTCGGGTGGTGCGTGTCCCGGAGACCCAGCAGGACGCCGTCACGGCGCTCTCCGGCTCCGGCCCGGCCTACTTCTTCTACCTGGTCGAGGCCATGATCGACGCCGGGATCCTGCTCGGCCTGCCGCGTGCCGTCGCCGCCGACCTGATCGTCCAGTCCGCCTTCGGCGCGGCCACCATGCTGCGCGAGTCCGACGACCACCCGGTGCTGCTCCGGGAGGCCGTCACCTCCCCGGCGGGCACCACCATCGCCGCGATCCGCGAGCTCGAGCGGCACGGCGTGCGGGCGGCCCTGATCGACGCGATCGAGGCCGCGCGGGACCGGTCGGAGGAGCTGGGACGCTCGGTGCAGAACCGTTGACCCGAACGAAGGATCACGTCTCACCCTGACGCGCGGCTGAATTCCCCGCCCGTGTGGAAGGTGTGTCGAAGGCGTCACACCGGCACCGCTATCCTCACGGGGAACACGCCGCCCGGGGGACGAGGACCCCGGGCGGGACCGTGGGACTTCTCCAGGGAAGGCGGTGTCCGGATGGCCACGCAGCAGCCAGGGCATTCAGGGCAGCCCGAACGCATCGACAACATCGCCGCGGTGCAGTTCCTGACCGTGGCTGAGGTCGCCGCCATGATGCGGGTCTCCAAGATGACCGTGTACCGGCTGGTGCACGGTGGGGAGCTCCCCGCCGCCCGGGTGGGTCGTTCGTTCCGCGTCCCGAAGCGCGCCGTCGAGGACTACCTGCGGCACGCGTACTTCGACGCGGGCTGAGCGGAGTTCGCGGAGCGAACATGCGCTCCGAGCGGAGCTCGCGGAGCGAACATCCGCTCCGGGCGAAGCTCGCGGAGCGCGCATCGACCCGCTTTCCCCAGCAGTCCACGACCCCGCCCTGACGGGTCGGCCCGACCGGCGCCGGGTAGGATCGGCGACCGGTCATCGTCTCGCCGTGTGCACCCGCGTGCGCGCGACCGCCGCGCGGCGGGGACACACCCTCTCGGGCCGGCTCCCGGCCGCGAGCGAAGCAGTGAGCACAGGAGGTACCGACGCATGGGCTCGGTCATCAAGAAGCGTCGCAAGCGCATGTCCAAGAAGAAGCACCGCAAGCTGCTCCGCAAGACCCGCGTGCAGCGTCGCAAGCTCGGCAAGTGAGGTGTGACCCCGCCCGTCCCCGTCCGGGACGGGCCGGGGTCCACCGGCCCGGGTCGCACCCGGGATCCCTGGTCGCACGACGAACGAGGTCGGGTCCGTGACGCGCACGGGATCTCCCCACGACGCCGATCGCAGCAGCGACGGCGCCGCTCCCTCCGTCGTGCTGGTGACAGGTGTCAGCCGCTTCCTCGGCGGCAACCTCGCCGCACGGCTCGCCGCGAACCCCGCGATCGAGCGGGTGCTCGGCGTGGACACCGTCCCCCCGTCCCGGGAGATGTTGCGCCGCATGGGCCGCGCGGAGTTCGTCCGCGCCGACATCCGCAACCCGCTCATCGCCAAGGTCATCTCCGGCGCCGGCGTCGACACCGTGGTGCACGCCGCCCTCTCCGCCGGCCCCGGCTCGTCCGGCGGCCGCACGGCGATGAAGGAGATGAACGTCATCGGGACGATGCAGCTCCTCGCCGCCTGTCAGAAGTCCGAGCGGATCCGGCGCGTCGTCCTGAAGTCGACCACGGCCGTCTACGGCTCAGGCTCGCGCGACCCCGCGCTGTTCGACGAGTCGATGACGCCGAAGGACCTCCCGTCCGGGGGCTACGCCAAGGACGCCGCGGAGATCGAGGGCTACCTGCGCGGCTTCGCCCGCCGCCGGCCGGACGTCACGACCACGGTCCTGCGCTTCTGCAACTACGTCGGCCCGCGCATCGAGACGGTGCTGACCCGCTACTTCGCGCTGCCGGTCGTCCCGACGATCCTCGGCTTCGACCCCCGGCTGCAGTTCCTGCACGAGGAGGACGCGCTCGCCGTGCTCGAGCGGGCCGCCGTGGAGGAGCACCCCGGGGTCTACAACGTCGCGGCCGACGGCGTGCTCATGCTCTCCCAGGCCGTCCGGCGGGCCGGCCGCGTGCAGGCCGCGGTGCCGGCGCCGCTGGTCGGGCCGGTCGGCCGGTTCCTGCGCGGCGCCCGCGTCGTCGACTACTCGCCGGAGCAGATGCGCTTCCTCAACTTCGGCCGGGTGGTGGACACGACGAGGTTGAAGGAACGCTTCGGCTTCCACCCTCGTTGGACCACCGTCCAGGCCTTCGACGACTACGTTCGCGGCCGCGCGCTCCGGCCGGTCCTCGGGGCCGAGCGGATCGAGGCGGCGGAGCGGACCGTCCTGCAGGCCGCTCGGATGTTGCACTAGCGGGCCGCGGGGCCCTGGGGAAGCATGGGGCGGCGGTCGGGGAAGTCGGACAACGGCACGGGTTCGGAGGGGGTTCGGGTGCCGGAAGCGCGCGTCATCCCGTTGCGGGCGGACGAGACCGGGGGTCGTACCCGGTGGCGGCTCGGGGAGGGCCGTGACCGCGGGAGCCGCGGGAGCGGGCGTGCCCGGCCGGGCACGGAGGCGCGCGAGACGGGACGCGAGGCAGGGCGCGAGAGCGCGCGCACCCGCCGTCCCGCTTCGAGCACGCCACGCCCCCGCCCCTCGCTCGACGACGACCAGGTCGGCACCGAGGGCGGCGCGGTACCGCCGGTGGCCGCCGTGCCGGATCCGGAACCCCCGGCCTGGGAGGCCGGCCTGGAGGACGTGCTGCGCTTCCTGCGCCGCCGCCTCTCCGGCGACTACACCGTCGACGAGTTCGGCTACGACGCCGACCTCGCCGACTCGGTGCTGGCGCCCGCGCTGCGCCCGCTCTACGAGCGCTGGTTCCGTGTGGAGACCCTGGGGCTGCGGCACGTCCCGGACACCGGCGGCGCGCTCGTCGTCGCCAACCACTCGGGAACCCTGCCGCTCGACGCGCTGATGACCATCCAGGCGCTGCACGACGAGCACCCCGCCGGCCGGCGGCTGCGGCTGCTCGGCGCCGACCTGATGTTCCGGCTCCCGGTGGTCGGCGAGCTGGCCCGCAAGAACGGCGCCACCCTGGCCTGCAACGCCGACGCGGAGCGCCTGATGTCCTCCGGTGAGCTCGTCGGGGTGTTCCCCGAGGGCTTCAAGGGCATCGGCAAGCCGTTCAAGGACCGGTACAAGCTGCAGCGCTTCGGCCGCGGCGGGTTCGTCTCCGCCGCCCTGCGCACCGGCGTGCCGATCATCCCGTGCTCGATCGTCGGTGCCGAGGAGACCTACCCCAAGATCGGCGACATCGCGCCCCTCGCCCGGCTGCTCGGCGCGCCGTACTTCCCGATCACGCCGACCTTCCCGCTGCTCGGGCCGCTGGGTCTCGTCCCGCTGCCGTCGAAGTGGTACATCGAGTTCGGCGAGCCGATCTCGCTCGACGCCTACACCCCCGCCGACGCCGAGGACCCCATGCTCGTGTTCAACCTGACCGACCAGGTGCGCGAGACGATCCAGCACACCCTCTACCGGCTGCTCAGCCAGCGGCGAAACGTGTTCCTGGGCTGACCGGGGCCGACGTGGTCGGCCCCGGTTCCCGGCGACCGGTTCGCAGCGTCCGGTTCGCAGAGCCCGGTCCTCAGCGCCGCCGGTACGCCACTCCGGCGGCGACCGCCCCGGCCAGCGCGCCGGCGCCGAGCACGGAGGGCACGCCGATCCGGGCGGCCTTGCGCCCGGTGCGGAAGTCGCGGATCTGCCAGCCGCGCTCCTTGGCGACGTCGCGCAGCTCCGAGTCCGGGTTGACGGCGACGGCGGTGCCGACCGCGGACAGCATCGGCACGTCGTTGACCGAGTCCGAGTAGGCGGTGCAGCGGCGCAGGTCCAGGCCCTCGGTGGCCGCCAGCGCGCGCACCGCGTGGGCCTTCGCCGGGCCGTGCAGGATCTCGCCGACCAGCCGCCCGGTGTAGTGCCCGTCGACGCTCTCGGCGACCGTTCCCAGGGCACCGGTCAGGCCGAGCCGCCGGGCGATGATCAGGGCCAGCTCGACGGGCGTCGCGGTGACCAGCCAGACCCGCTGCCCGGCGTCGAGGTGCATCTGGGCGAGCGCGCGGGTGCCGGCCCAGATCCGGTCGGCCATCAGCTCGTCGTAGATCTCCTCGCCCAGCGCCACGACCTCCTCGACGGGCCGGCCCGCGACGAACGACAGCGCGGTGTCCCGGTGCCCGGCGATGCCGTTGCGGTCCTCGCGCCCGCCGAGCCGGAACTTGATCTGCTGCCAGGCGAAGCCGGCGAGGTCGGAGGTGGTGAAGAACTTGCGGGCGGCGAGCCCGCGGGCGAAGTGGAAGATCGAGGCGCCGACCATCATCGTGTTGTCGACGTCGAAGAAGGCGGCCGCGGTCAGGTCCCGGTCCGCCGCCTCGGACGGCGGCGTCCCGCCGGCGGCCACGGCGGCCGCCGCCGCGGCCTCACCGGCGCGCTGCGCGCGGTCGACCGCGGTGGCGTCCTCGATCACGTCGGTCGTCTCGGTGACGCCCGCCACCTCGCCATGGGCACCGTTCCGGAGCGGGTCCGCGGCACCGTTCCTGTCCTGCGCGTCCGCGCCCTGCGGCTCACCGTGCTCCACAACCACCTCGGGTCCTACCACCTGGGGGCTTCCCGGCCCGCGCTGCTCGCGCCGGGCCACCCGCCGTGCCGATCCGTCCACCGCCCCGGCCGGTCCGTGACCACCCGGGCACCGCCCGTCCAGCCTACTGGGCGACCCCGCCCGGACCGACGCGAAACGGCCGCGGACGCGGAACGGGGCCGCACGGTGTGTCACCGCGCGGCCCCGTTCCGTGGCGGCCCGGCCGCCCGAGCCGTCCGTTCAGCCGATGGTGATCGGTCCGAGGCCGGGCAGCAGCGGCGGCAGCTGGATCGGCGGCAGGAGGCCGCCCCCGCCGCCGCTCGGCGGGTTGGACGAGCTCTGCTTCGTGCTGCTGGACTTCTCCGAGCCGCTGGTCGTGGTGCTCGTCGCGCCGGCGTCGCCGGTGCTCGGGAGGACGCCCTCCGGGAGCAGCCCGTTCCGGGACGTGCCCGGGCCGGTCGACGGCTGCGGCCCGGTGCTGTCCGACGGCGCGGCCGGGCTGGTGCGCGCGGACTGCGGGCTGCCGTTCGGGATCTGCTCGTCGACCGTGCCGCCACCCTGGCCGGCGTTCGAGGCGACCGGCACGCAGGTGCCGGTGGCCGGGATCGGGCCGAGGTCGTCGACGCCGTCGCTGACCTCGCTGCAGCCCATCCGGGCCCGCAGGGCCGCGGCCCGCTCCGACATGCGCTCCAGCAGGCGCGCCGACCGGTCGGCACCGGGGACGTCGCCGCCCGAGGTCCGCAGGGCCTCGACGGCCTTCGCCTGCTTCTGGGCCCACGCGTCGAGGTCGCCGAGCCCGGTGTCGGTCGGCGGCTGTGCGCCGGACAGCATCATCCGCGAACCCTCGCTGGCCGCGTCGTCGAACGCGGTGAGCGCGGCCTCGTAGGTGGTCGCGTCGGGCGTGCGGCCGGCCTGCTGCAGCGCCCGCACCTCGTCGAGCCGGGTCGCGGCCAGGTCGAGCTGGCGCCGGGCCTTGGCCCCGTCGCCGAAGGTGAAGGCGGTGCCGGTGGACTCCGTGGCGAGCTTGACCGCGTAGAGGCTGTCGCCCGGCAGCGCGTCGCGGCTCATCATCGCGGTGCCGCCGGCGAGCGCCACCAGCGCGAGCGCCGCGGCGCCGCCGACCAGGGCGACCCGCTTCCGCAGGCTCGGTCGCCGCCCGCCCGGACCGCGGGAGCCGCCGGCGCGGCCCGGGTTGTCCGGGTGATCGGCGGGGAGCACGTGCCGCGCGCCCCGCTTCGACCGCCGGGAGCCGGCACCGGCCGTGCCGTTCGCCGCCGCGACCGTGCGCTCACCGGAGGAGCCGGAGCGGGTCGCGCCCTCGGGACCCTCCGGCCGCAGCGCGGCGGTGAGGTCGGTGGTCTGCTCCAGCGCGTCGGCCCGGACCGGCTCGATCCGGGTGGTCCGCTCGGTGGCGGACTCCTCCGGGGCGCCCCACTCCTTCTCCAGTGCGGCGAAGAAGTCGGCGCGCATGCGCGCCGCGGTCTCGTCGTCCGGGCTCAGGTCGGTACGGCTGCGATCGAGCGCGGCCGCGAGGGCCACCTCGTGCTCCAGGTCGTCGTCCGGCGCGAAACGGGGGTCGAGATGTTCCTCGTCCCACCACTCGTCGTCCGAGCCCCATCGTCCCGCGGGCATGTTCGCCGTCCTCACTGCATCCCTGCACTGTTCGTCAGCGTCCGGCCCGATCGGGGCCTCGCGCTCTGCCGACGTTCACCCACACAACGAGACGGGCGGTCGTCGGTTACGGCACAAGGACCGTTCACCGATTGGTGTGGCTCACTCGTCGCATCCGTAACGACAAGCATGTAGTTCGCGATATAGGCGCCGTTCACCGCAACCCCTCGGGGAGGAGCTGCGCCAGGCGGCGGACGGCACGGTGCTGCAGCGCCTTGACCGCGCCCTCGGCCCGGTTCATCCGCTGCGCGGTCTCGGCGACCGACAGGCCCTGCAGGAACCGCATGCGGATGCAGTCCTGCTGGTCGGGGTTGAGCTTCTCGATCGCCTTGAGCAGCTCGGAGTTCGTGGCGTTCTCGATGACCTGCTGCTCGGGCCCGTGCGTGCTCGGGGAGTGCTCGACCATGTCGGCCGTCGTCGACTCGAGCCGGTACCGGCTGGACTTGACGTGGTCGAAGATCAGGTTGCGGGCGATCGTGACGAACCAGGCGCCGATGTCGCGGCCCTGGTAGCTCACCGAGCCGATCCGGCGCAGCGCGCGCAGGAACGTCTCCTGGGTGAGGTCCTCGGCCAGCGTGCGGTCGCCGAGCCGGAACAGCACATACCGGAAGACGACCTCGTGGTAGCGCGCGTACAGCTCCTTGAAGGCGTTCTGGTCGCCCGCCTGGCAGGCCTTGACCAGGGTCCAGGAGCCGCCGCCGTCGGCCTCGGCGTCCGGGCGGGGCTCGGCCCCCGCCGGGCCGGGCCCGGGCTCGGGCGACCGGGGCGGCGGGCCCGCGGGTGGACCCGACGGCGGCGGACCCGCCGGCGGCGGGACGGCGTGGGGACGGGCGACGGGGGGAGCTGTCACGGGCGCCTGCTGTCGGGTCGGCCGGCCGGCCGTGGTCCGGCCGTCGGCCGGGGCGGTCGGGTCGGGCGCGGACGGGGGAGCGGCGGCGGGTGCCGGTCGGTGGGTCGTCGAGCCGCCGGACCGGGCCTGTCGGGGCAGGTCGGACCAGGAGGACGGGGTCGTGCCCGCACCGTTCGGGTGCGACGGCGCGAACCGCTCCGTGGGGAGCAGCCCGTCGGGACGCATCGAGGAGGTCATGAAGCCCGGTGCACCCGGTGTCGGACAGGGCAGCGCGGAAGGACCCGCGGTGCGCTGGCAACAGGCTGCATGCCACTCCCTTGGGTGAGAACTCGTGCCGAACCCGACGGTCCGGCGTTGGCAGGTTGTGGGGGCGGACTCTAGGGCAGCCGTCCGGCGCCCAGACGGGTGCCACCGCTCGCCGAATGCCTTATCCGGTGAGCGGACGATCACGCGCGGTCAACGTGGTCGTGGCGCAGCGTGTTCGGTCGACGCGCCGTATGGCGGCGTGTCGCCCTGCCGTCGGGCGCACGGGGGTTGCGCTCGGCCGGAGTTCACGTCACGCGCGGGTGTGTGTCCCCGGTCTGCCAGACTCGGCGCGTGCAGCCCTCTCCCAGCCAGAGCCCCGGCACCGGGTCCGACGCGGTCGCGCACCTGGGTGAGCTGGTCCGGCGGGCGGCGCGCCGCGAGCCCGGTCAGCCCGCGGTCGTCGACGTCACCGCCGGCCGCACGCTGACCTGGGCGGAGCTCGACACCGCCGCCGACGCGGAGGCCGCCCGGCTCGCCGCGGCCGGGATCGCCGCCGGCGACCGGGTCGTGCTGGTGCTGCCCAACGGCGCGGGCTTCTGCGTCGCCCTGTTCGGCGTGCTGCGCGCCGGGGCGATCGCCGTCCCCGTCGGCCAGCGGTCGGTGACCCGCGAGGTCGCCGTGATCCTCGAGGACGCCCGGCCCGCCGCCGTCGTCACCGACGCGGGGGTCGCCGCCGACGCCGCGCGCGCGGCCGGCGTGCCGGTCCTGGCCCCGCCCCCCGCCGAGCCGGAGCCCGCCGGTCCGCCGCCCGAGGCGCCGGGCGGCGAGGCGCTCGCGCTGCTCATCTACACGTCCGGCACCACGGGCCGCCCGCGCGGCGTCCAGCTCTCGCACCGCGCGCTGCTGGCCAACCGCGCGCAGACCGCCGCGCTGCGCCCCGCGCCGGTCACCCCGGCCGACCGGGTCCTGCTCGCGCTGCCGCTCTTCCACAGCTTCGGCCTGGCCGCGGGCCTGCTGCAGGTCTGCTGGGCCGGCGCGACCGCCGTGCTCACCGCGCGGTTCGACGCCGCGGCCACACCCGGCATCCTGCGCGACCACCGGGTCAGCGCGCTGGCCGGCGTCCCGTCGCTCTACCGGGCCCTGCTCGACGTCCCGGCCGAGGACCTGCGCGGCGCCCTGGAGGGTGTGCGGATCTGCACCGCCGGCGGCGCCCCGCTGCCCCCGGCCTGGCACACCGCGTTCCGGGAGGCCACCGGGATGGAGGTGCTGGAGGGCTACGGGCTGTCCGAGGCGGGTCCCGTCGTCACCTGCAACGTGCCCGGGCGCAGCAAGCCGGGTTCGGTCGGCCGGCCGATCCCGGGCGTCGAGCTGCGGCTGGTCGACGCCGAGGGCGAGCCGCTCGCCGGGCGCACCGCCGAGGAGGGCGAGGAGGGGGACGCGGCCGACGTCTTCTCCGACCCTGAGGAGGACACCGGGATGGTCGCGCTGCGCGGCCCCAACCTCTTCTCCGGCTACTGGCCCAGCGGCGAGGGCGGGCCCGACGCCGAGGGCTGGTTCCGCACCGCCGACGTCGGGTTCCTCGACGCGGACGGCGACCTGCACCTGGTGGACCGGTCGACGGACCTCGTGATCGTCAACGGGTTCAACGTCTACCCCCGCGAGGTCGAGGAGGTCCTCGCGGGGATGGCGGAGGTGGCCGAGGTGGCGGTCGTGGGAGTGCCGGACGACCGGACGGGCGCCGCGGTCAAGGCCGTGATCGTGCCCGCGCCCGGCACCGGTCCGGACGCCGACGCGGTCCGGGAGTACTGCGCGACCCGGCTGGCCCGCTTCAAGCAGCCGACCGTGATCGCGTTCGTCGACGAGCTGCCGCGCACGCCGACCGGCAAGATCGCCCGGCGGGTGCTGGCGGAGACGGGGACGGCATGAGCCGGACGGTCACCCTGCTGAGCAGGGCCAACTGCCACCTGTGCGAGGTCGCGGAGGCGGACGTCGCGCGGATCTGCGGCGAGCTGGGCGTGGCCTGGCGCACCGAGGACGTCGACGCCGACCCGGAGCTGCGCGCCGAGTACGGCGACATGGTCCCGGTGATCCTCATCGACGGGAAGCAGCACGGCTACTACCGGGTCGAGGAGGAGCGGTTCCGCAGGGCCCTCGCCGGCTGATCTCGGCCGCGTCCGCAGCGAGCATCCACAATGCGTCCAGGAGCTGCTCCCGGGCGCGGTATGGCTCCATAACGCGTTGAGGAGCTGCTCCCTGGCGCGGTATGGCTCCATAACGCGTCCAGGAGCTGCTCCCCGGCGCGGTATGGCTCCATAGCGCGTCCAGGAGCCGCTTCCTGACACGTCATGGATCCGTAACGCCTTCGGCAGCAGCTCTCGGGAGCAGTATGGATCCATGATGCGGGCGAACCTCCGGGGCTCCGGGGGCGAACCATGGACGTGAGCCGCACCTTCGCCCGTCCCGCCGCCCCGGTCCTGTCGCGTCCCGTCGCCGCCGCGGTCGCGGTGCTCGCCGTCGGCGCGGCGCTCGGGGCGGGGCAGCTCGTCGCCGGGCTGCTGTCGCCCACGTCGTCGCCCTACCTCGCCGTCGGGGACGCCGTGATCCGCGTGGCGCCGCCGCCCCTCGTCGAGTTCGCCAAATCGGCGTTCGGCACCGCGGACAAGCCGGTCCTGCTCGCCGGGATGGGCGTGGTGCTGCTGCTGGTCGCGGCGGCGGCCGGGCTCGCGTCGCGCCGCTCCTCGGTGCCGGCGCAGGTCGTCGTCGGGGTGCTGGGGGTGGCGGGGATCGCCGCCGTCGTCCTCGGCCCGGCGTTCACCGCCACCGACCTGCTCGCGCCGGTCGTCGCGGCCGGCGTGGGCCTGTGGGTGGTCCGCGCCCTGCACCGGCTCGCCCTCGCCGCGGCGGCCGCGCCCGAGGCGCCGGGCGTTCGTGGCCTGCCGCGGCGGACCGTGCTGCTCGGCGCGACGGCGGCGGTCGGGGTCGGGGCGCTGGCGGCCGGCGGGATCGGCGTGGCGGTCGGACGCGGGACCATCGACTCGCGGGCCCGACTCACCCAGCGACTCACCGCGGCGACCGTCACCCGCGAGGCCCCGCTGCCGGCCGGCACGGACTTCGCCGCCGAGCTCGGCACCACCCGGTTCCTCACGCCGAACCCGGAGTTCTACCGGATCGACACCGCCCTGCGGGTGCCGCAGCTGCGCGCCGAGGACTGGCGCCTGCGCGTGCACGGGCGGGTGGCGCGCGAACTGAGCCTGACCGTCGACGACCTCCTCGCCCGCCCGCTCGTCGAGCGGACGATCACGATGACCTGTGTGTCCAACGAGGTCGGCGGCGACCTCATCTCCACCGCGCGCTTCGTCGGCGTCGAGCTGGCCGACGTGATCCGCGAGGCGGGCCCGCAGCCCGGCGCCGACCAGGTCTTCTCCACCAGCACGGACGGCTGGACGGCCGGCACCCCCACGGACGTGATCCTGGAGCCGGGGCGCGGCGCGCTGCTGGCGCTCGGCATGAACGGCGAGGCGCTGCCCGCCGAGCACGGCTTCCCGGTGCGGATGGTCGTGCCCGGGCTCTACGGCTACGTCTCGGCCACCAAGTGGGTCACCGACCTCGAGCTCGCCTCGTTCTCCGCCCGCGACTCGTACTGGGTGCAGCGCGGCTGGGGCGAGCGGGGGCCGATCAAGACCGAGTGCCGCATCGACCTGCCCCGCGGGTTCTCCCGGGTGCCGGCCGGGCGCGTCACCGTCGCCGGCATCGCGTGGTCGCAGCCGCGCGGGATCTCGCGGGTCGAGATCAGCGTCGACGGCGGTCCGTGGGCCCCGGCGGAGCTGGCCGCGGAGGTCGGCGGGGACACCTGGCGGATGTGGCGGGGCACCGTCGACGTCGGGCCGGGCAGCCACACCGTGCGCGCCCGGGCGACCGACGGGCTGGGCAACCTGCAGACCGAGGAACGGGCCGACGTGCTGCCGGACGGCGCCACGGGCTGGCCGGCGATGATCTTCTCCGCGACCTGACCGGGCGGCCGAGACCTGATCGTGATCTCGCCGGACGGGCGCGCCGGCGGCGGACACGTTAGGCATGGGCAGGACCCGGGAAGGAGAGATGTCGTGCGCAGCATCCAGCGTCTGGTCACCCTCGGAGCGGCCGTGGCCGCCGTCGTCGCCCTGGGGGCGTGTTCCAGGCCCGCCCAGGAACCGTCCACCGCGACGGACATTCCGCCGGTGCCCACCGTGGCCGCGAGCGGTCCGATGACCCCGCCGCCCGCGCCGGGCAGCACCACCGCCGCCGACGTCTTCGGCCCGGACTGCTCGGGGCTGCCCGGCGGCGACGACCCCGGCTCGCTCTCCAGCATGTCGCTCGCCCCGATCGCGGGCGCGATCGAGTCGAACCCGCAGCTCACCACCATGGCCGCGCTGATCGGGCGGGCGAACCTCACCGAGACGCTCAACGCCGCGCCCGGGATCACGCTCTTCGCGCCGACCAACAACGCCTTCGACAAGCTCCCGCCGGACCAGCTCGCCGCGCTGCAGGCCGACCCGGCCAAGCTCGCGACCGTGATGCAGTACCACGCCTCCGGCACCCGACAGACGGCCGACGAGCTGCGGAGGGCCGGTTCGTCGACCGAGCTCGCGGGCGGCACGGTGCAGATCGGCGGGTCGGGCGACCAGATGACCGTCTCCGGTGGCTCCGGCACGTCGGCGAACGTCCTGTGCGGGAACATCCCGACCGGCAACGGGACCCTCTTCATGATCGACTCGGTGCTCCTGCCGCAGAGCTGATCCGTTCCCCGGGCCGTCACCTCCCCGGACGTGTCGTCCGACACGTGCGAGGAGGCGGGGCACGGTGAACGGCCGGTCCCGGACGACCACCGGTCCGCGCGCAGCGAGCGCGCCCGGAGCACGTCCCGGACCAAGATCGCAACTTTGTGCACGCGTTCACGAGCGACTACCGTGGACGGGCGTCGCCACCGAACGACCCGATCGGCCCCCGTCCGATCGGGCAGCGCCGGTCGCGCAGGCCGCCGCCGTCCCGGCCGCGGCCCCATCACGACGAGTACGACGCCCGAGGAGCCGCCGCGTGACGTTGCCGCCGCAGGCCGACTCCTCGACCGCCGAGACCCCTGCGACCCCCGAGACGCCGGACACCCCCGAGAACTCGTCGGGCCGCGCGCTGAAGGCCATCCCGGAGGCGACGGTCACACGGCTCGCGGTCTACCTGCGGGTGCTCGGTCAGCTCGCCGAGGGCGGCGCCGAGACGGTCTCCAGCGAGGAGCTCGCGTCCGTCGCCGGCGTCAACTCGGCGAAGCTGCGCAAGGACCTCAGCCACATCGGGACCTACGGCATCCGGGGCGTCGGGTACGACGTGGCGTCGCTGCAGCACGAGCTCGAGCGGGTGCTGGGGCTCGACCACCCGCAGGCCGTGGCGCTGGTCGGCGTCGGCAACCTCGGTCATGCGCTGGCCGGCTACAGCGGCTTCGGCGGCCGCGGGTTCCCCGTGACCGCGCTGTTCGACGTCGACCCCGACCTGGTCGGCATCGCGATCAACGGGATCGTCGTCAAGCACGTGCGCGACATCCCCACGGAGTGCCCTGCCGCGGGCGTCACGATCGGCATGATCGCGACCCCGGCGCAGGCCGCGCAGGGCGTCTGCGACCAGCTGGTCGGCGCGGGCGTGCGCTCCATCCTCAACTTCGCCCCCACGGTCCTGCAGGTGCCCGACGAGGTGGAGGTCCGCAAGGTGGACCTCGCGGTCGAGCTGCAGGTGCTGGCCTTCCACGTCGCCGGACGTGGGAACGCCGGCACGGCGGGTATCAGCCCAGACGTCCCGGCCGTCGCCCGGGTCGTGAACGGTCGCAACGGATCGGCGGTGCCGCTCTCATGAGTGTTCTCGTCGTGGGCCTCTCGCACCGGAGTGCGCCCGTCGACGTCCTGGAGAAGGTCGCGGTGTCCGCGGACGACGTGCCCAAGCTCCTCGACGAGATGGTGGGGTGCCCGCACGTGAGCGAGGTGACCCTGCTCTCGACCTGCAACCGGGTCGAGGTCTACGCGGTGGTCGACGCCTTCCACGGCGGGCTCGCGGACGTCTCCGAGGTGCTGGGCCGGCACTCCGGCCTGCCGCTGCAGGACCTCACCGAGCACTTCTTCGTGCACTACGCGGGCTCGGCCGTGCAGCACCTGTTCTCCGTCGCGGCCGGTCTGGACTCGATGGTCGTCGGCGAGTCGCAGATCCTCGGCCAGCTGCGCCAGGCCTACGCGACGGCCGACGAGGCCGGCACGGTCGGCCGCGTCCTGCACGAGCTCGCCCAGCAGGCGCTGCGCGTCGGCAAGCGGGTGCACGCCAGCACCGGCATCGACGCGGCCGGCGCCTCCGTGGTGTCCGAGGCGCTGCGCGACGCGTCCGCCGTGCTCGGGCACACCGACGGCGAGCTCACCGGCGCCCGCGCCGTCATCGTCGGCGCCGGGGCGATGGGCGCGCTGGCCGCGGCCCACCTCCGCCGCGCCGGCGCCACCGCGATCACCGTGCTCAACCGCTCCCTCGAGCGCGCCGAGCGGCTCGCGGAGAAGAGCGCCGAGCAGGGCGTCCCGGCCCGGCCCGGGACGCTCGACGAGCTGCCCGCCGCCCTCGCCGACGCCGACCTGATGATCGCCTGCACCGGCGCGATCGGCACGGTCGTCGAGCGCGCCGCGGTCGAGGCCGGGACGGCCGGCCGTACCCGCCCGCTCGTGGTGTGCGACCTCGGCCTCCCCCGTGACGTCGACCCGGCCGTCGCGGAGATCGAGGGCGTGACCGTCGTCGACCTCATCGCGCTGCAGCGCCGGCTCGTCCGCGAGGACCGGGCCGGGGCCGCCGACGCGGTGAGCGCGGCCCGCGAGCTGGTGGCCGAGGAGGCCCAGCACTACCTGGCCGCGCAGCGGTCCGCGGAGGTCACGCCGACCGTCACCGCCCTGCGCCGCCGCGCGTCCGAGGTGGTCGACGCCGAACTGCTGCGGCTGTCGTCGCGGCTGCCCGAGCTGTCCGACGACGTCCGCGACGAGTTCACCCGGACCGTCCGGCGGGTGGTCGACAAGCTGCTGCACACCCCGACCGTGCAGGTCAAGAAGCTGGCCGAGGGGCCCGACGGGGACAGCTACGCCGCCGCGCTGCGCACGCTGTTCGAGCTCGACCCGCAGAAGCCCGCCGCCGTCGCGGGCACGGTCGAGCAGCCGATCAGCGGGCACGACGTCGCCGCCGCCCTCGAGGCGCCGCTGCGCCCGGTGGGCGCCGACGGCGCCGAGGGCGGTCCGATCGCCGAGGGGGACCGGTGACCGCCGTGTCCGACCGCACCGCCGGCCGCACGCTCCGCGTCGGGACCCGGCCGAGCCGGCTCGCCGTGGCCCAGTCCGGCCAGGTCGCCGACCTGATCCGGGCCGCCGGGCGGCCCGCCGAGCTGGTCGACGTGCACACCACGGGCGACCGCTCGTCGGCGCCGATCGCGCAGCTCGGCGTGGGCGTGTTCGTCTCCCAGCTGCGGGAGGCGCTGGCCGCCGGTGAGGTCGACGTCGCGGTGCACTCCTACAAGGACCTGCCGACCACGCCCGACCCGCGGCTGACCTTGGCCGCGGTGCCGGCGCGGGAGGACCCGCGCGACGCGCTGGTGGCCCGGGACGGCCGGGTGCTCGGCGAGCTGGCCGTCGGGTCGCGCATCGGCACCGGTTCGCCGCGGCGCGCGGTGCAGCTGCACGCGCTCGGGCTCGGGTTGGAGGTCGTCCCGATCCGGGGCAACGTGGACACCCGGATCGGCAAGGTGACCTCGGGCGAGCTCGACGGCGTCGTGGTCGCCGCGGCGGGGTTGCGCAGGCTCGGTCGGGTGGCGGAGGCGAGCGAGCTGCTCGACCCGCTGCAGATGTTGCCCGCCCCGGCGCAGGGCGCGTTGGCGATCGAGTGCCGGGCGGACGACGAGGAGCTGGTCCGCTTCCTCGCCGCGACGCTCGACGACGCGGGCGTGCGCGCGGCGGTCACTGCCGAACGTGCGGTGCTCGCCACGCTGGAGGCCGGCTGCAGCGCGCCGGTGGCCGCGCACGCGGACGTCGTCGAGGACCTCGACGACGCCGGCCGCGTGGTGGAGCGGCTGTCGCTGCGCGCGGTCGTGGGGATCGGAGAGGTGGGCGAGGGCGCGCTGCTGCGCGCCTCGGCCACCGGAGACATGGACAACGCCGAGAAGCTCGGGGCGGCCCTCGCGCACGAGCTGCTCGACATGGGCGCCGACGACCTGCCGCGGCCGGCAGCGGACGGCGCCTCGGGACACGCTGGATCGGGAGCTGGAGAATGACTCGCACACCGCCGACCGCCGGTCGGATCGCCTTCGTGGGCAGCGGCCCGGGTGATCCCGGCCTGCTGACCGTGCGCGCGAAGGAGGTGCTCGCCTCCGCGCCGCTGGTCGTCAACGACCCGGACGTGCCCGAGGCCGTCCTCGCGCTGGTCGCCGACGGCGCCGAGGTCCGGCCGGCCGTCGGGCAGCCCGCCGACGTCGCGGGCGACCTGCTCGCCGAGGCCCGCGCCGGGCGACCGGTCGTGCGTCTCGTCGCCGGCGACCCGCTGACCCTCGACGCCGTGGTGGCCGAGGCGCGCGCCGTGGCCGCGGAGGGCGTGGCGTTCGACGTCGTGCCCGGTGTCGCGGCCGGCACCGCCGTCCCCGCCTACGCCGGCGTCCCGCTCGGGTCCGCGCACGTCGAGGCCGACGTCCGTGCGGGCGTCGACTGGGCGGGGCTGGCCGGCGCCCCCGGCACACTCGTGCTGCAGGCCGCCGCCGCGCACCTCGCCGAGATCGCTACCGCGCTCACCGCCCAGGGCCGCGCGGCCGAGACGCCCGTCGCGGTCACCGCGCACGGCACGGAGTCCACGCAGAAGACCGTCACCACGACGATCGGCGCGATGGCGTCCGACGCTGCCGAGCTGGAGGGCTCGCTGGTCCTCACGATCGGCGCCGAGGTCGCCTCCCGGGCGGACCTGTCCTGGTGGGAGTCCCGCGCGCTGTACGGCTGGCGGGTGCTGGTGCCACGCACCAAGGACCAGGCCGGGGTGATGAGCGACCGGCTGCAGATGCACGGGGCCATCCCCGAGGAGGTCCCGACCATCGCCGTCGAGCCGCCGCGCTCGCCCACGCAGATGGAGCGCGCGGTCAAGGGCCTGGTCGACGGCCGCTACGCCTGGGTCGTGTTCACCTCGACCAACGCGGTGCGTGCCATCTGGGAGAAGTTCGCCGAGTTCGGGCTCGACGCCCGCGCCTTCTCGGGGGTGAAGATCGCCTGCGTCGGTACGGCAACCGCCGAGAAGGTGCGCGAGTTCGGCATCGTGCCCGAGCTGGTGCCCGACGTGAACGAGGCCCAGAGCTCCACCTCCGAGGGCCTGCTCGAGCTGTTCCCGCCGCACGACGACATCCTCGACCCGGTGGACCGCGTCCTGCTGCCGCGGGCCGACATCGCCACCGAGACCCTCGCCGCCGGGCTGACCGAGCGCGGCTGGGAGATCGACGACGTCACGGCCTACCGGACCGTGCGCGCCGCCCCGCCGCCCGCGCCGATCCGCGAGGCCATCAAGACCGGCGGGTTCGACGCGGTGTGCTTCACCTCGTCGTCGACCGTCCGGAACCTGGTGGGCATCGCGGGCAAGCCGCACGCGCGCACGCTGGTCGCCTGCATCGGGCCGGCCACCGCGGAGACGGCCCGGGAGTTCGGCCTGCGCGTCGACGTCCAGCCGGAGGAGGCGCGGGTGCCCGCCCTGGTCGACGCCCTGGCCGCGCACGCCGCCAAGCTCCGCGCCGAGGGCGCGCTGCCGCCGCCGAAGAAGGTGAAGGCGCGCCGCCGCTGATCGGTCGCCGGAGGGCCGCACCCGAGTCGGGGTGCGGCCCTTCGCCGTTCTCAGCCCCCGTGCACGCGGTTGTCGGTCTCTCCCTCGCACGCGCGGTGGTCGCGCACCGGCCGTCGTTCGCAGCCCCGCCGCCGTTCGCACACAGGGTCGAGCTCTCGCACACACGTTCCGCGATGGGTGCGAGGGGCCGACGGTGTGTGCGACGGGCGGGACCGTGGGCCGGTGGTGATACCGGAGGTGTGGCGTGACGAGGTGGCGGGACGGTCGGTGCGGCCCTCCCGCAGCCGTCGCGACTCATGATCGTTCCGAGTGGAACGTGAGCGCTGTGGCGACGACTCTCGGGTGGCGCTCGGATGGATCAGCTCGGTCGAGAGGTGCGGGAGCGTTGTGCGGGCAGCGTTCCTGTGACCCTCGGATGGATCATGCGACGGTCGGTGTGGCCCGCTCGCGATCGTCCGGCTCATGGTCGTTCCGTGGGAAACGGGAGTGCTGTAGCGCCACTCCCGGGTGACGCTCGGATGGATCACGCGCAAGGAGGGTCGGTGTGGCCCACTTGCCGTCGTCGGCGGCTCATGATCGTTCCGAGGGGGACGCGAGTGTTGTGGCGGCGACCCTCGGGTGGCGCTCGGATCGATCAGCTCGATCCAGAGCTACGGGAGCGTTGTCCGGGCAGCGCTCCTGTGACTTTCGGATGGATCATGGGCCGGAACCGTCGGTGTGCGTCGCCCGCGGTCGTCCCGCTGCCCATGATCATTGCGAGGGGGACGCGAGTGCTGTGGCGGCGACTACCGGGTGACGCTCGGATGGATCAGCGCGGTCGAGAGGAACGGGGGCGTCGTGCCGGCAGCGCTCCTGTGACCCTCGGATGGATCATGCGCGACAGCCCACCGGTAGCCGCAGAGACCGCGGTGTGGCGGGCCGGGACGCCGCGGTGCGGCCGGCCGGGACGCGGCCGCGGGCGGGTCGATCTGCCCGCCCGCGAGCGGACGTCAGGAGCCGACGGTGGCGGGCTTGCGGAAGCGGTCCCACCAGCGGCGACGCTCCGCAGCGGCCGCGCGGTCGGCTTCCGCCAGGCGCTGGGCGGTGATGACGGGGATGGCCTCGGTGGGGGCGTCGTCGACCGGCAGGCCGTCGGCCGGCGCGTTGCCGGCAGGGACGCCGCCGGCCGCCGCGCTGCCGGCCGGGGTGTTACTGGTCGGCGCGCTGCCGACCAGCGCGTTGTCGACAGGGGCGTTTCCGGCCGGGGCGCTGTCGATCGGCGCACTGTGGAGCGGGGCACTGCCGGTCGCCGCCCGGACCTCAGAGCTCTCGGGGGCGGTGTGGAAGTCCGGCGGGTAGGCCGCCCACCGCTCCTCCTGCGAGATCCCGGCGACGGGCTCCCACGGGCCGGCTGTCCGGGCGCGGCCGATGTAGGCCGACGCGGCGGTGATCGCAGCGCGCACGCAGTCGCCCCGCGGCGCCACGCCCAGCGACCGGTGACCGGCACCCCACGGCGCGAGCCCGGCGTGCTCGGCGATCGTGACCGTGACGATCTCCCAGGCGTAGTCCCGCTCCTGCGCGGCGACCAGGTCGCGCAGCTCGTCGGGGCCCCAGGTGCTGCTGCCCTCGTCGGCACCGGCGGTCACGACCAGCACGAACACCCGATCGGGGCGCTCCTCCTCCGGCATGCCGGCGAGCGACCGGCCGAGGCCGCTGACGAGCGCGCCGAGCGAGTCGCGGACCGCCTCGGTGCGGCGGCCGCGGAGCTTCGGGACGGCCGCGTCGGCGGCCGGGACGCCCCCGCGGAGCTTCCCGGCACGACGCCCGGTGGTGGTCGGGTAGACCTCGACCTCACCGGGCAGCCCGGCCTGGTGCGCGAGGAGGTCGGCGGTCGCGGCACGCACCTCGTCGCGGAGCGGGCCGAGCGAGCTGGATCGATCGAGAAGGAGGGCGATGACGCTGCGTCCCGGTTTGGTCACGGGCGCAGAATGCCGTATCGGGTGACACTCTCCGTCACCGGCCCCACCTTCGCGGAGAGCCCGCCCCGCCCGCTGCTCCGCCCGGCTCTCTCCCGGCTGGACCTGCGGCAACAGTCGATCTTCCACCGGTTGCCGGGGCTCGGCCCGGCGGAGCGTCCGGGCGCGACGGCCGCCCGCTGCGACCACGATGGATCGCCGCCGGACGGCCGCCGGACCGCCGGATCGCCGCCGGACGGCCGCCGGACCGCCGGATCGCCGCCGGACCGCCGCCGGACCGCCGGATCGCCGCCGGACCGCCGCCGGACCGCCGGATCGGCGCCGGACCGCTGCCGGCCGCCGATCGCGGCCGGCTGCCGGATCGCCGCCGGCTGCCGGATCGCCGCCGGACCGCCGGATCGGCGCCAGACCGCCGGGCCGCCGCCGGATCGCCGGATTGCGGCCGCTTCGCCGCCAGACCGCCGGATCGCCGCCAGATCGCCGGACCGCCGCCGGACTGTCTCCGGATCGCCGGATTGCGGCCGCTTCGGCGCCGGAACACTGCCGGACGGTCGCCGGATGCCGCCGGATCCGCGCCCGGGTCCACGACCGCCCGTACCCGGCCGGTCGTACCCTGGCCGCATGGCCTATCCCGCCCAGCGTCCCCGCCGGCTGCGTTCCACCCCGGCACTGCGCAGGCTCGTGGCCGAGACCGAGCTGCGGCCCCGGCACCTGGTCCTGCCGATGTTCGTCAAGGAGGGCGCCGCGGAGCCGGTGCCGATCTCGTCGATGCCGGGGGTCGTCCAGCACACCCGCGACTCCCTTCGGAAGGCGGCCGCGGAGGCAGTGCAGGCGGGCGTCGGCGGGATCATGCTGTTCGGTGTGCCCGAGCGGCACGACGCCCTCGGGTCCGGGGCGACCGACCCCGAGGGGATCCTGAACGTCGCGCTCAAGGACCTGCGCGCCGAGCTGGGCGACTCCACGGTGATCATGTCGGACCTCTGCCTGGACGAGTTCACCGACCACGGGCACTGCGGGGTGCTCGACGAGCAGGGGTGCGTCGACAACGACCGCACGCTCGAGGTCTACGCCCGGATGGGCGTGGTGCAGGCCGAGTCCGGGGCCCACGTCGTCGCGCCCAGCGGGATGATGGACGGCCAGGTCGGCGTGATCCGCGAGGCGCTCGACGAGGCCGGCTTCGCCGACACCGGCATCCTCGCCTACACCGCCAAGTACGCCAGCGCGTTCTACGGGCCGTTCCGCGAGGCCGTGGAGAGCCAGCTGAAGGGCGACCGCAAGACCTACCAGCAGGACGGCGCGAACCTCCGGGAGGCGTTGCGCGAGCTCGCGCTCGACCTCGACGAGGGCGCCGACATGGTGATGGTCAAGCCGGCGCTGCCCTACCTCGACGTGCTGCGGACCGTGGCCGACACCGCCGACGTCCCGGTCGCCGCGTACCAGGTCTCCGGCGAGTACGCGATGATCGAGGCCGCCGCCGCGCAGGGCTGGCTGGAGCGCGAGCGGACGATCGTCGAGACGCTGACCTCGCTGCGCCGCGCCGGCGCGGACGTGGTGCTGACCTACTGGGCGACCGAGGTCGCGGGTCTGCTGGACTGACGCCGTGCGGACACACCAGGAGCCCGGCGTCCTCGGCGCCCTCACCGACCTGAACTTCGAGCGGTTCGCGACGCCGTCGGTCGTCAAGTTCGTCTACGTCGTCGGCATCGTGTTGACCGCGCTGGGTTACGTCGCGGGCGTCATCGGGTTCTTCGTCCGGGGCTTCGGGCTCGGTGTCGCGGCGCTCGTGGCCGGTGGCGTCGTCGCGGTGTTCGCGCTGCTCCTGCTGCGGGTGACCCTCGAGTTCGTGGCGGCGGTGGTCCGTCTGTCGGAGGACGTCCACCGCCGCGGCTGACCGGTACCGTGGTGACCGTGAGCACCGGCAGCCAGGGTGACGAGGGGCCCCGTTACTACCCGAGCGGGCCCTCGACGGGGCAGTACCCGCAGTACCCGCAGAACCCCTACCCCCAGGGGACGTCGCCGGCCGGTGCGCCGCAGGGTGATCAGCATCCCGCCGGCCAGTACACCGGCGGTCAGTACGCCTACAGCCCGTACGCCCAGGCGCCCACGCCCTCGGCCGACGAACCGCGGCGGGCCCGCCGCCCGGCCACCATGGCCGGTGCGCTGGTGCTCCTGGTGCTGAGCGCGCTGCCGTTCCTGGTGTTCGGCGTGCTCGGGCTGTTCGTGCCGATCAGCCAGGACATGTTCCCGCCGGAGCTCGGGCTCGACGCGATGCTCACCCAGTACAACGTGTCCTTCGACCAGTTCCTGCAGGCCGTGCGGCTGCTGCTCGCGCTGGTCGCGGTGCTCGCGCTGGTCTACATCGGCCTCGCGGTCGCCGCCTTCGCCGGCAAGGCGTGGGGGCGGGTCGCCGTCACCGTGCTCACCGTCCTGTTCTGCGGTTTCCTGCTGCTCAACCTCGGTGGCGGTGCGTCCTCCCTGATCATCCTCGCGCCGGTGGTGCTCGCCGTGGCCGGTGTGGTGCTGATGTTCGTGCGGCCGTCGGCGGCCTGGTTCGCCGGCCTGCGCTGACCGGAGCGCCGACCCCACGGGCCGGGTCGCCGCGCGGATGTGAGACTGGACGCCGTGAGTGCCCCCTTCACCCCGATGACGCCCGAGGTCTCCGCGGGCCTGTTCGCCCGCGCCGCCGAGGTGATCCCCGGCGGCGTCAACTCGCCGGTCCGCGCGTTCAACTCGGTCGGCGGCACACCGCGCTTCATGGTCTCCGCGCAGGGCCCCTGGCTGACCGACGCCGACGGCCTCCGCTACGTCGACCTGGTCTCCTCGTGGGGCCCGATGATCCTCGGGCACGCGCACCCCGCCGTCGTCGACGCCGTGCGGTCCGCGGCCGGGTCCGGCCTCTCCTTCGGCGCGCCGACACCGGCCGAGATCGAGCTGGCCGAGGCGATCATCGACCGGGTCGCGCCGGTGGAGCAGGTGCGGCTGGTGAACTCGGGCACCGAGGCGGTGATGAGCGCGATCCGGCTGGCCCGCGGGATCACCGGACGCACGGTCGTCGTGAAGTTCGCCGGCTGCTACCACGGGCACGTCGACGCCCTGCTCGCCCAGGCGGGTTCGGGCGTCGCGACCCTGGGCCTTCCCACGAGCCCGGGCGTCACGGGGGCGCAGGCCGGTGACACGGTCGTCGTGCCGTACAACGACCTGGATGCCGTCCGGCAGGTCTTCGCCGAGCGGGGCAGCGAGATCGCCTGCGTGATCACCGAGGCCGCGGCGGGCAACATGGGTGCGGTCGCGCCGCGGCCGGGGTTCAACCAGGGCCTGCGTGACATCACGCGCGAGCACGGTGCCCTGCTGGTGATCGACGAGGTGATGACGGGCTTCCGCGTCTCGCCCGCCGGGTGGTTCGGGCTCGAGGGCGTGGCCGGCGACCTCTACACCTTCGGCAAGGTCATGTCCGGCGGGCTGCCGGCCGCGGCCTTCGGCGGCCCCGCGACGCACATGTCCTACCTCGCGCCGGCCGGGCCGGTCTACCAGGCGGGCACGCTGTCCGGGAACCCCGTGGCCGTCGCGGCCGGGCTGGCCACCCTGCGGCAGGCCGACAAGGCCGTCTACGACGCGCTCGACGCCAACGCCGAGCGTCTGGTCGGCATGTTCGGCGGGGCGCTGCGCGAGGCCGGGGTGCCGCACCGGGTGCAGACGGCCGGGAACATGTTCTCGATCTTCTTCACGGAGGAGGAGGTCGTGGACTACGACACCGCGAAGGCGGCGCAGACCTGGCGCTTCCCGCCGTTCTTCCACGCCCTGCTGGAGCGCGGCGTCTACGCGCCGCCCAGCAACTTCGAGGCCTGGTTCGTCTCGGCCGCGCTCGACGACGACGCCTTCGCCGTGATCGAGAAGGCGCTGCCCGACGCGGCGCGGGCGGCGGCCGCCGCGGTGCACCCGGCATGAGCACCGAGCCCTACCCCGGCGGGGACCGCACCTCGCCCGAGCCCATCGGGGCCCGGACCGTCGTCCACCTGCTGCGGCACGGGACGGTGCACAACCCCGACGGCATCCTCTACGGGCGCATCCCCGGCTTCCGGTTGTCCGACGACGGCCGCGCGCAGGCCGAGCTGGTCGCCGAGGCCCTGGCGGACGACGACATCGCCGCGGTGGTCGCCTCGCCCCTGCAGCGTGCGCAGGAGACGGCGACGCCGATCGCGAAGTCGCACGGCCTGGACATCGTGACCGAGGACGGCCTGATCGAGTCCGGCAACCTGTTCGAGGGGCAGCGGTTCGGGGTCGGCGACGGGGCGCTGCGCCGGCCGGCGAACTGGCGGCTGATGCGTGACCCGTTCACCCCGTCCTGGGGCGAGCCGTACCTCAACATCGCCCACCGGATGTTCGGCGCCGTGCATCGCGCCCGCGCGCTCGCGGAGGGGCACGAGGCCGTGTGCGTGTCCCACCAGCTGCCGATCTGGACGTTGCGCCGCTACCTGCTGGGCCAGCGGCTCTGGCACGACCCGCGCTCGCGGCAGTGCGCGCTGGCCTCGCTGACCAGCGTCGAGTTCACCGGGACCACCGTGACCGGGCTGCGCTACAGCGAGCCGGCCGGGTCGAGCGATCCGACGGCGACCGGCGCATGAGGCGGATCCTGCCGCTGCTGCTGGGGCTGCTCGTGCTGGCGGGCTGCTCCACCAGCAAGGACGCCGTGTCGAGCAGCCAGCAGGAGTTCACGTTCGTCGCGCCCAACGGCCAGACGACGATCATGTACGACCCGCCGTCGTCCCGCGGCGTCGTCCCCGAGCTGTCGGGGGACTCGCTGCTGCACGACGGGCGGACGGTCGGGCTCCAGGACTTCGCCGGCCAGGTCGTGGTGCTCAACATCTGGGGCTCGTGGTGCGGGCCGTGTCGGAGCGAGGCGCCCGACCTGGAGTTCGTGGCCCAGCAGTCCAAGGCGGCCGGTGTCGCGATGCTCGGCATCGACGTGCGCGACGACCGGGACGCGGCCCGCGACTTCGTCCGCGACCGTGACCTGACCTACGACTCGATCTTCGACCAGCCCGGCCGGGTGCTCGCCGCGCTGTCCGGCTACCCGCGCAACGTGGTGCCGTCGACGATCGTGCTGGACCGGCAGCACCGGGTCGCCGCGGTCTACCTCACGCAGATCCGCCCGTCGGAGCTGCTGGCCACGGTCCAGCGGATCGCCGGGGAGGAGCCGGCGCCCTCGACGCCCGGCTCCTGACCGGAGTATGGATCCATAACGCTGTCCCGGCAGCGCCGTGAGCGCAGTATGGATCCATAACGCTGTCCTGGCAGCGCCGTGAGCGCAGTACGGTTCCATAACGCGTCGCGACGGCCTGCCTGGGTGCGTTATGGATCCATAACGCGTCCCGCGGGGCATTGTCAGCGCGTTGTGGAGCCATAACGCGTTCGGAGGGACGTATGGGCGCGTTGTGGGGCCGGAGTGCGCGGTGAGCGGTTCCACTACGACTTGTAGAACCCGCCGCCCACGTGCCCGGGGCCAGCACATACCCTGTCCGTGATGGATGCCTCGACCACTCTCGCGGTCAGCGGCCCGCTGCTCGTCGCAGCGGTGGTCGCCGTTCTCGCGGGGGCGGTCAGCTTCGCGTCCCCCTGCGTGGTCCCGCTGGTCCCCGGCTACCTCGCCTACCTGGCCGGCCTCGTCGGCGCCGACGTCCCGCCCGTCACCCGCGACCAGGCGCGCGAGGGGCGCGAGGGCCGCTTCCGGGTGGCCGGTGCCGCGGCGTTGTTCGTCGCCGGGTTCACCGTCGTGTTCGGGGCGATCCTGGTCGGCGTCGTCTGGCTGGCCGACGTCCTGGTGCGCAACGAGGCGGTGCTCCAGCGGGTCGGCGGGATCGTCATGATCGTGATGGGGCTGGCGTTCGTCGGCCTGATCCCCGTCCTGCAGAACGAGCGGCGGGTCCACTGGGTCCCGAAGCTCGGGCTCTGGGGGGCGCCGCTGCTGGGCGCCGTGTTCGGCCTCGGCTGGGTGCCCTGCATCGGTCCGACGCTGGCCGGCGTGGTGGCCGTGGCCGCCGGTACCGGTGGCGGATCGTTGCGCGGGGTCGTCCTCACGCTGGCCTACTGCGCCGGGCTCGGCCTGCCGTTCGTCGTCATCGCGCTCGGCGCCTCCCGCGCGGTGTCCGCGCTCGGCTGGCTGCGCCGGCACACCCGCACGATCCAGATCGCCGGCGGGGTGCTGATGGTCGCCGTGGGCGCCCTGCTGGTCAGCGGGCTGTGGGGGAGCCTGCTCGCCCAGCTCCAGGTCGCCTTCGCCGGATTCACCCCCGCCCTGTGAGCCGCCGCATGAATGACTGCCGATGAGCAGCCCGCCCACCGCGCCCCCCGCCCCGCCGGAGGCGCCGCCCCAGCCGCCCCGCCGGCCGCGTGGCGCCCGCGCCGTCCTCGCCCTGCTCCGCAACGCCTGGCGCGGCCTCACCAGCATGCGCACCGCCCTGGTGCTGCTGTTCCTGCTGGCCCTGGCCTCGCTGCCGGGCGCGCTGCTGCCGCAGCGGTCGCTCAACCAGCAGCTCGTCGACAAGTACTTCGCCGACTACCCGCGGCTCGCCCCGCTGCTGGACAAGGTCGGCGCCTTCGAGATCTTCGCGACGCCCTGGTTCGCCGCGATCTACCTGCTGCTGATGATCTCGCTCATCGGCTGCCTCACCCCGCGGTCGCTGGAGTACCTGCGCGCGATGCGGCAGAAGCCGGTCGCCACCCCGCGCAACCTCGCCCGCATGCCGCACCACGCCGAGGCCGTCGTCGACGGCACGCCCGACGAGGTCGTGGAGCGGGTCCGCGGGCGGCTGAAGGGCTGGCGGCGGGTCGAGCGGGAGGAGGGCGAGGCCCGGAGCGTGTCGGCCGAGCGCGGCTTCCTGCGCGAGACGGGCAACCTCGTCTTCCACATGAGCCTGGTCGGGCTACTCATCGGCATCGCCGTGGGGAAGCTGTTCGGCTACGAGGGCCAGGTCATCGTGCTGGCGAACGGCAGCCAGTTCTGCAACACGTCGATCCTGGGCTACGACTCGTTCAACCCCGGCCTGCGCGTCGACGGCACCCAGCTCGCGCCGTTCTGCATCAAGGTGGACTCGTTCGCCGCCGAGTACCTGCCCAACGGCCAGCCGAAGCAGTACACCGCGCAGATGGGCTACCAGACCGCCGACGACGTCCGGGCCGGCGACACCGCGACCTGGCGCCCCGACACGCTGTCGGTGAACCACCCGCTGCGCCTCGACGGCGACCGCGTCTACCTGCTCAACCACGGCTACGCGCCGCGCTTCACGGTGACCTGGCCCGACGGGCAGCAGCGCACCGGCGAGATCCAGTGGCAGCCGGTGGACACCTCGACCTACCTGTCCCAGGGCGCGACCAAGTTCGAGCGGCCGGGGATCGCGGACGACGCCACCCGGCAGAAGAGCTCGATCGCGATCACCGGCCTGTTCGCGCCGACGAGCTCCGGCGGGCAGGTCGTCACCTCGACCTACCCCGACCTGCTCGCGCCCGAGGCGGCGGTCGACGTCATGCGCGGCGACCTGGGCCTCGACGACGGCCGCGGCCAGTCGATCTTCTCGGTGGACCAGTCGAAGGTCGACTCCGGCCAGCTGGTCCGGGTCGCGCGCCAGAACATGGTCCCGGGCCAGGAGATCACGCTCGACGACGGCACCCGGGTCCGGTTCGACGACGTCGACCAGTGGGTGGCGCTGCAGGTCAGCCACGACCCGGGCCAGGTGACGGTGCTCGTGTTCGCGATCCTGATCCTGGTCGGGCTGGGGCTGTCGCTGTCGATCAAGCGGCGACGGTTCTGGGTCCGTGTGGTGGCGGCGGAGCCGGGTACGGACGGCCGGACGCGCAGCGTGGTCGAGCTGGGCGGACTGGCCCGGACCGACCGGGCGGGGTACGGCGAGGAGTTCGACCGCCTGCGGGCGGACCTGCTGGAGCCGGCGACTGCGTCGACTGCGGCGACGACGAGGAACGGTGGAGACTGATGCCGGTCGATCCGATGCTCTCCCAGTACAGCGACCTGCTGTTCAAGGGGGCGCTCACGGTCTACGTGCTCGCGATGGCCTTCTACGCCGTCGAGTACGTCACGAGCCGGGCCCGCGAACGCGCGGTGGCCGCCGAGGCCGCCCCCGAGCCCGCCGCGGTCGCCGCGGTCTCCGCGACGGGCGGCACGGGCACCGCCGACCTCGGCACGGTCAGCGAGGAGAACGCCGACGTCCCGCCGCCCCCGGTGAAGGCGCCGAAGCCCTTCCGCTCCCGAGCGGACCGCTTCGGTCGGATGGGCGTCTCGCTGACGATCCTGGCCGTGCTGCTGCACCTCGGTTCGATCGCGCTGCGCGGGCTCGCGGCCGGCCGCTGGCCGCTGGGCAACATGTACGAGTTCACCTCGGCCGTCTGCTTCGCCGCGATGGTGGCGTGGCTGGTCGCGCTGCAGCGGACCTCGAAGCGCACCCGCGGCCTGCGCAAGCTCGGCGTGTTCGTGCTGGTCCCGGTCCTGATCCTGATGTTCCTGGCCGGCACCGTGCTCTACGCCCAGGCCGCCCCGGTCGTCCCGGCCCTGCAGTCCTACTGGCTGGCGGTGCACGTCACCACGGTCACCCTGGCGTCGGGCCTGTTCTTCGTGCCGGGCGTGGCGAGCATCCTGTACCTGATGAAGCGGTCCGGGAAGCCGGCCGGGTTCGTCGCGAAGCTGCCCGACGCCGACGTCCTGGACCGGCTCGCGTACCGGGTCACCGTCGTCGCGTTCCCGATGTACACCTTCGCGGTGATCGCCGGCGCGATCTGGGCCGAGGCCGCCTGGGGCCGGTTCTGGGGCTGGGACCCGAAGGAGACGGTCGCGTTCGTCGCGTGGGTCATCTACGCGGCCTACCTGCACGCCCGGGCCACGGCCGGCTGGCGGCACGTCGGCGCGGCGTGGATCAACATCCTCGGCCTCGCTGCGATCATCTTCAACCTGTTCTTCATCAACATGGTGGTCGCGGGCCTGCACTCGTACGCCGGCCTGGGGTGAACCGGGGAGCTGTGCTGATCCGGGGCCTCGCCCGCCCTACCGGGTGGACCGGGGAGCTGCGCTGATCCGGGGCCTCGCCCGCACTACCGGGCGAGCCGGACCGCATCACCTCGACCGACGCGGTTCGCGCGACTACCGTCGGCAACCGTGAGTCAGAACGGGCCCGACGAGTACCCCGACGGTTCCGTGGGCCGCTACGTGCGGGAGCGGTGGGCGCAGAACGCCGAGCGCTCGCAGCGGCAGGCCCCCGACGAGCGGCGCGACCAGCGCCGGGAGGAGCAACAGGGCGGGGCGCACGCGGAGCATCCCGGGCTCGGCGCCCGGCGGGACGAGACGTGGGGCGTGGTGCCCGACGACGCCGGCTGGGGCTCCGACCTGCTCGAGCTCGAGGGCGAGCTGGACGAGGTCGAGCCGTACCCCGCCGGCGGGCCGGCGGGCCGGCACGTCGAGCCGGAGCAGCGGCGGGAAGAGCGTCCCGACCGGCCTGCCGACCGCCGCCCCGGGCCCCGGCACACCGAGCCGCCTGCCCAGCGCACGGGATCGGACCAGCGTCCCGCGCCGGGGGCGTCGCAGGTCGCGAACGGCGCGACGACCCACGGCGCGGCTCCTCACGATCCGGCTCCTCACGATCCGGCCCCTCACGGCGCACCGCCCGACGGGACTCCTCCGAACGGAACGGCCCCGATCGGCACGCCCCCGATCGGCACGCCCCCGATCGGCACGGCCCCGAACGGCGCGGCCGACGGCACGCAACCGAGTAACACCGCAGCGAACAGCACGGCACAGGGCGGCACCGCTCCGAACGGCACACCTCCGAACGGCTCGCCCCCGAACGGGACGGTTCCGAACGGCGTCCGCCGCGGCGCGGCGCCGCACACCGCGGAGCCCCGGTCCCGGGAGACCGGCCGGGCCGAGCCGCCGCCCCCGCCGCCGGCCTCGCCGCCACCGGCGGCGCAGTGGCGCACCGCCGGGCAGCGCTCCGCCCAGGAGCGCCGCATCGTGCCCCAGGAGGGCCGCACGCCCCCGCGCGGGATGCCGCTCGGCCCGCCCACCGGCCCGAACCGGCCGATCCGGGACGTCGGCCGGTGGACCGACCCCGGCGCCGTCGCCGCCCAGGAGGCCCAGCAGGCGCGGGCCGACTCGAACGCGGACGTGGCCGACCTCTCCACCGCGCGGCTGCTCAAGCCCAGCAAGCGGCGCCCGCCGCGGACCGGCTGGCGGCGCTTCCTCTACCTGCTCACGGGGCGGCTCATCAACCCGGGGGAGAGCCCGCAGGACATCCGCGAGCGCGAGCTGACCACGCGGATCAACCAACCGCTGCTCGGCTGCCACAAGATCGCGACGCTGAGCCTCAAGGGCGGCGTGGGCAAGACGACGATCACCGCCACGCTCGGGGCGACGTTCGCCTCACTGCGGGGCGACCGGGTCGTGGCGGTCGACGCCAACCCCGACCGCGGGACGCTCAGCCAGAAGATCCCGCTGGAGACCAGTGCGACGGTGCGGCACCTGCTGCGCGATGCCCAGCGGATCCGCCGGTACACCGACGTCCGGGCCTACACGTCCCAGGGGCCGTCGCGGCTGGAGGTGCTGGCGAGCGAGCAGGACCCGGCGGTCTCGGAGGCGTTCAGCGAGGACGACTACCGCCGCACGGTCACGCTGCTCGAGCACTTCTACAACATCGTGCTCACCGACTGCGGCACCGGCCTGATGCACTCGGCGATGTACGGGGTGCTGGGCGTGGCCGATCAGCTGATCATCGTGTCGTCGGGCTCGATCGACGGCGCCCGCAGCGCCTCGGCCACGATGGACTGGCTGGAGGCCCACGACCACGGCGACCTGGTGCGCAACGCCGTCGCGGTGATCAACAACGTGCACCGGCAGGCGGGGGCGGTGGACCTGGAGCGGGTGGCGCAGCACTTCGCGGGCCGCTGCCGGGCCGTGGTGCAGATCCCGTTCGACCCGCACCTCGAGGAGGGGGCGGAGGTCGACCTGGAGCGCCTGTCGCCGCCGACGCGGCTGGCGCTGCTGGAGCTCGCGGCCTCGGTGGCCGACGGCTTTCCGAGCTGAGCCCGGCGAGACACGCCGCTACCGCGAGGTCAGTCCTTGCCGTCCTGCCCGGACGGCGGGTCCTCGTCGCGGCGCATCGACTCGTCGAGGCTCCGAAGGAAGTCGGGGTCGTCGTCCGGCCCGGTGTGCCGGGTCCGGCGCGGCGGGGCCGCGGGACGCGACGTGCCGGTGCCGCGCGGGACGTCCGCCCGGTCGGCGCTCATCGCCCGCCACAGCAGCAGTGCGATGACGGCCGCGACGGCGAACGCGATGAGGTACAACATCACCAACCACCTCCGGTGCCGAGCGTACCGGCGCGCGAGGTGATGCCCAGGCAGAGCCCACTCGACGGGGGAGTGGACGGTCGTGCGCCCGGGGCGCGGATCCGGGTGGACGGGAGGCCGCCCGGATCCGCGGACCCGGAGCCGCCGGCGGGTGCCGGCGGTGCGGTCACGTCAGTGGCGCTGGGCGCCGATCGTGGCCTCGCTCGTGAGGTCCGCGAGCATTCCGCGCACCTCGGACTCCCGGAAGCGGCGGTGGCCGCCAGGGGTCCGGATCGAGCCGATCCGGCCGGCCGAGGCCCAGCGGGTCACGGTCTTGGGGTCGACACGGAACAGGGCGGCCACCTCACCGGGGGTGAGCAGGCGCTCGTTCGAGTTCTGGGTCGGAGCAGACATCCGAAGCCTCCGCATCGTCGATTACCGGGCCATCGTGACACCGGGGACCCCGGGTACTCGAACGGTTGGGCGGAGGTAAAGGGCTCTTAAAGGGCAAAACGGTCAGAGGGGTTCATCCCGGTCGGCGCCTCGGAGGCAGTCTGAGAGGTACCTGAGCGTGGGATGAAAACGCGCTGAGCAGGGCTTTCGCGCGACCGCGTGCTCGGTGGCCACTCTCCACACTGCCACCGCGGGCGTGACGACGGCGTGTGGCGGGCGCGGTCCGGGGACCGTCGGTCGGGCCGGAGCGGCGAACGGTGAAGCCGGGCGCGGTCGTACCCTCGACACCATGGCGACAGGCCCCCGCACCGACAGCGACAGCGACACGGACACCGGCACGCCCCCGGCCGCGCCGGGCTCGCGGCCGGCGCCCGGTCTGGCGGCCACCATCGCGCTCTACACGGCCGCCCGGCTCGGGCTGGTCGCGGTCCTCGGGGCCCTGCTCGCCCTCGCGGGGGTGCCGGTGCTGCTGGCCCTCCTCCTCGCGCTGGTGGTGGCCCTGCCGTTGTCCCTCGTGGTGTTCCGCGGGCTGCGGGCCCGGCTGGACCGCGCGCTGGCCGAGTCCGGCCGGCGGCGAGGCGCCCAGCGCGAGGCGCTGCGGGCGCGCCTGCGTGGCGACGAGGCGGGCGAGACGGTCGACGACGTCGCGGAGCCGGCTTCGGCCGCCGGGGAGAAGCTCTCCGCGCAGCAGCCCGGCGCCGCGAAGCAGGCCGCCGCCGAGCAGCCCGGCGTTACGGACAGGCCCACCGCGGAGGAGCCCGCCGCGGAGAAGCCCGGCGCAGCGGAGAAGCCCGGCGGCGACGAGACGCGCGACGCCGCGGAGGCGCCGGGCGTCGCACCCTCAGACCAGCCAGCCGAGGGCGAGGCCCACCCCGGTCCCCGCTGACCAGGCCAGCAGCAGCAGGCCGGTGTCGCGCAGCACGCGGATGAGCTTGCGGCCCTCGGCGCCGGCCATGACCCGGCGGACCGGGCCGATGGCGAGCGGCAGGGCGGGCAGGGCGAGCAGTACCGGCCAGCTGCGGACGGCCATGCCGAGCGTGAGGACGAAGGGCAGCAGCACCAGGGCTGCGTAGAACCAGCGGGTGTCGCGGTCGCCCAGCACGACGGCCAGCGTGCGCTTGCCCACCACCTCGTCGCCGGCGATGTCCCGCAGGTTGTTCGCGACGAGCACGGCGCAGCTCAGCAGCCCGACGCCCACCGCGCCCACGATCGCGAGCGCCCCGGGCGGCCCGCTCTGGGTCACGACGGTGCCGAGCACCCCGACCAGCCCGAAGAAGACGAAGACGGCGACCTCGCCCAGCCCCGCGTAGCCGTAGGGCCTCTTGCCGCCGGTGTAGAACCAGGCGCCGGCGATGCACACGGCGCCCACGGCGATCAACCACCAGGTCCGGCTCAGCGAGACCAGGGTCAGCCCCGCCAGCGCGGCGATCGAGAAGCACACGAGCGCCGCGTTGCGCACCGCGACCGGGCTCGCGAGCCTGGAGCCGACGAGCCGCAGCGGCCCGACGCGCTCGTCGTCCGTGCCGCGGATCCCGTCGGAGTAGTCGTTGGCGAAGTTCACCCCGATCACCAGCGCGACCGAGACGAGCAGCGCGAGGACCGCGCGGCCGATCTCGACGGTCCCGGAGCCGAGGGCGGCCCCGGTGCCCACCAGGACGGGGGAGACGGCGGTCGGGAGGGTCCGCGGCCGAGCACCCTCGACCCACTGCGCGAGCGTGGCCACGCGTCGAATCTAGTCGCCGCCTCCGGCCGCGTGGCGAGGCGCCTCGGAGCCCGCGGCGGCCTGGGTGGACGGGGGCGCCGCCCCGGGTGCGGCGGTGGAGGGCGTCGCCGGGCCGCCGGTGGACGCGGAGGTGGCGCTGGGCGCTGCGGTCGCGGGGGCAGCGGGAGCTGCGGAGGCAGCGGGAGCTGCGGAGGCAGCGGGAGTTGCGGAGGCAGCGGGAGTTGCGGAGGCAGCGGGAGTTGCGGAGGCAGCGGG
>NZ_JAJTTE010000024.1 GCF_021343995.1 Pseudonocardia terrae
ACGAACATCGCCATCGCGAGCAGGAGCCCGAGCACCCGGCTCCCGGTCGGCGCCTCCGCGGCGGCCCCGTCGGTACTCACCCGTCACGGCTCCGGCAGGTCAGGCGGGCTCGCCGACCGAACGGCCGAGTGCCTTCGACTTCAGCGACTCGTACTCCTCCGGAGTGATCGCGCCCTGGTCGAGCAGCCGCTTCGCCTCGGAGATCTGTGCGGTGGGCCCACCGCTGTCGCCGTTCGCGGCGGCGATCCGGCGCACGTCGTGCTCGTACGCCTTGCGGACCGCCGCTGCGTCCGCCTGCCTGCGTTCGCCCATCCTCCGGCCCTCGACGATCAGGTACACCAACGAGCCCAGGATCGGCAGGACGATGATCACCAGCGTCCAGCCGGCCTTGCCCCAACCGCCGATGTCGTCGCGCCGGAAGATGTCACCGAAGATCACGAACAGCAACCAGAACCACACGACGAAGCCGAAGAACACCAGCATCGTCCAGAACAGGTCCAGCAACGGATAGCCGGTCTGTGCGAGCACCATGTCCAACCCCTTTCTCGGGTGTGCCGGTCCGCCCGTCCGGGCGGGCCGTGTGCGGGGCCGGAGCCGGTCCGGGCCCTCAGGCCTTCTCGGCCCGGTACGGGACCAGCGCCCAGATCACGATCAGGTTGAGCGCGATGAGCAGCAGGCCCCAGATCGGGAAGTGCGGCAGGAACGCGAAGTGCGCCACGATGTTCAGCGCGGCCGCCGTGATGCCCAGGGCACGCGCCCAGCTCGCGCCCCGCAGCACCCCGAACCCCGCCACACCGAGCAGCACGGCCAGGACCAGGTGGATCCAGCCCCACGTGCCGACGTCGAACGAGTAGGTGTACTGCGGCGTGCGCACCACGAGCTCGTTCTGCGCGATCGACGTGATCCCGGTCAGGACGCCGCACACCGCTGCGACCAGCATCAGGACGGCGGCGCCCTTGGCGAAGGTCCGGGTGAACTCCGCCTTGCCCCCGGGCGTCGCCGCTCCACCGGAAGCGGCCGGGCGTGTGGCGTCCGTACTCATCGTGGACTCCCTTCGGCGGTCCCGATCTCCGGCGACAGGCTGACCCCTCGTCACCCCTCGCGGCCCCATCCGTGACGGGTGAATCCCCCTCGGTCCGGGGCCCGGAGACTCCGCCCCGGGTGGACGACGACGACGGGGAGGCGCGCGGTGGGCGCGGAGAGCGAGCGGGTGCGGGGATTCGACAGCCTCGACGACGGGCTGCGGACGGGCGATCCGTGGTACCGCTGGGGTCCGTATCTCAGTGAGCGACAGTGGGGCACGGTCCGCGAGGACTACAGCCCCGACGGCGAGGCGTGGTCCTATCTGCCGCACGACCGGGCCCGCTCCCAGGCCTACCGGTGGGGCGAGGACGGGCTGGCCGGCTTCTCCGACGTCGAGCAGCGGCTCTGTCTCGGCCTGGCGCTGTGGAACGGGCAGGACCCGATCCTCAAGGAACGGATCTTCGGGCTCACCGGGCCGCAGGGGAACCACGGCGAGGACGCCAAGGAGTACTGGTGGTACCTCGACGCCGTCCCGTCGCACGCCTGGAACCGCTGGCGGTACCACTACCCGCAGCGCGCGTTCCCGTACGAGGACCTGGTGGCGACCAACGGTTCCCGCGGCCGCAACGACCCGGAGTACGAGCTGCTCGACACGGGTGCCTTCGACGACGACCGCTACTGGGTGGTCGAGGTGCACTACGCCAAGGCCGATCCGGACGACCTGCTGGTCACGGTCGAGGTCACCAACGCCGGTCCCGAGCGCGCCGAGCTGCACGTGCTGCCGACGCTCTGGTTCCGCAACACCTGGTCCTGGGACCCGGACGCCACGGCGCCGGTGATGCGCGCGACCGGCCCCGCGACGGTCGCGGTGCCGCACCCCTTCCTCGGCGACCTCGAGCTGGTCGCGGCGCCGGGGCCCGACGACGCCGCGCCCGAGTTGTTGTTCTGCGACAACGAGACCAACCTGCAACGCCTGTACGGCGAACCGGGACCGCGGTACCCGAAGGACGGGATCAACGACCACGTCGTGGCCGGCGCGGACACGGTCAACCCGGACGGCACCGGCACGAAGTGCGCCGCCCGCTACCGGGTGGCGGTCGACCCCGGCGCGACCGCCGAGCTGCGGCTGCGGCTGCGGCCCGCGGACCGGCCCGGCGACCTCGGCGAGGACTTCACGCGGGTGCGCGACCTGCGGCGTGTGGAGGCGGACGAGTTCTACGCGGAGCTGACGCCCCCGGCGGCCTCCGCCGACGAGGCGAACGTGATGCGCCAGGCCTTCGCCGGGCTGTTGTGGAGCAAGCAGTTCTACTACTACGACGTCGCGCGCTGGCTCGACGGCGACCCGGGCCAGCCACCGCCGCCGGACTCGCGGAAGCAGGGGCGCAACGCCCGGTGGCGCACGTTCAACTCCTTCGACATCATGTCGATGCCGGACAAGTGGGAGTACCCCTGGTTCGCCTCCTGGGACCTGGCCTTCCACTGCGTCGCACTCGCGCACGTCGACCCGGCCTTCGCCAAGTACCAGCTGCTGCTGGTGTGCCGCGAGTGGTTCCAGCACCCGAACGGCGCCCTGCCCGCCTACGAGTGGGACTTCGGCGACGTCAACCCGCCGGTGCAGGCGTGGGCCGCGCTCGAGGTGTTCGCCCTCGACGGCGCCACCGACGTCGACTTCCTCTCCCGGGTCTTCGACAAGCTCCTGCTCAACTTCACCTGGTGGGTCAACCTGGAGGACTCCGACGGCTCCAACGTCTTCGAGGGCGGCTTCCTCGGCCTGGACAACATCGGCCCGATCGACCGCTCCCACCTGCCGCCGGGCTACCTGCTCGAGCAGTCCGACGCGACCGGCTGGATGGCCTCGTACGCGCTGGCCATGGGCGCCATCGCCGCCGTGCTGCGCAACTCCGGCCGGCCCGCGAACGACCTGGTCCGCAAGTTCCTCGAGCACATCGCCGCGATCCGCAACGCGGTGGAGTCGGAGGGCCTGTGGGACATCGAGACCGGGCTCTTCGCCGACCGCCTCGTCGCCCCGGACGGCACTGCCGTGCCGGTGGCGGTGCGGTCCATGGTGGGCGTGCTCCCGATGCTCGCCGCCGGGGTCGCCGACGAGACGACCCTGCGGCGCGCAGCGGCCGCCGGCAAGGACTTCTCCCTGCTGCTCGACCGTCGGGGCCTGGACGACGAGAAGGAGCTCGCGGCGCGCGGGCTGCTGCGCGGGGGTCCCGGGGACCGGCAGCTGCTGCTCGGCGTGGTCGGCGTCGACAAGCTCGACCGCCTCCTCGCCCAGCTGTTCGACCCTGCGGAGTTCCTCTCCCCGCACGGCCTGCGCTCGGTGTCCGCGTACCACCGCGAGCACCCGTACGTGCTCGACGCGCCCGGCCTGCACGCCGAGATCGACTACGAGCCGGCCGAGTCGACCGTCGCGATGTTCGGCGGCAACTCCAACTGGCGCGGACCCGTCTGGTTCCCGGTCAACCACCTCGTCGTCACCTCGCTCGAGCGCTACCACCGCTTCTTCGGCGACGACCACACCGTCGAGTACCCGACCGGGTCCGGGAAGCGGCTGCGGCTCGACGAGGTCGTGGCCGACCTGTGGGAGCGGCTGGTGTCGTTGTTCCTGGTCGGCGACCACGGCCGCAGGCCCTGCTTCGGCGGGGTCGAGCGGCTGCAGCGCGATCCGAGGTGGAAGGACAACCTCCTGTTCAACGAGTACTTCCACGGCGACGACGGAGCGGGGCTGGGGGCGTCGCACCAGACCGGCTGGACGGGCCTGGTCGCCGACGTGATCCGCCGCCGGCACGGCGTGGTCGACCCCGTCGGGGACGTGCTGCGCAGGCTGCGCGAGCAGGGACCGGAGCGGTGAGCGCGCCGGTGCGGGTGCTGCCCGGCACCCTCGCCCCGCTCGGGGCGACCGTGCGCGAGGGCGGCACGAACTTCGCCGTGGCCTCGCGGGCGGACGCGGTCGAGCTCTGCCTCTTCGACGGGCCGGACGAGGTCCGGCTCGAGCTGCCGGAGTACGACGCCGGGATCTGGCACGGTTTCGTGCCGGGCGCCGGCCCCGGCCGGGCCTACGGCTACCGCGCCCACGGGCCCTACGAGCCCGCCCGCGGCCTGCTCTACAACCCGGCCAAGCTCCTGCTCGACCCGTACGCGCGGGCGGTGGCGGGTGAGGTCCGCTTCGGCCCCGAGGTGCTCGGGCACGACCCGGACGACCCCGGCCGGCCGAGCACGCTGGACTCGGCGGCGCACGTGCCGCGCAGCCTGGTCGTCGGCCCGCCGCCGACACTGTCCGAACCGGCGCCGCGCTGGTCCTACGCCGACACCGTGGTCTACGAGATCCACGTCAAGGGGTTCACCGCGGCGCACCCCGGCGTGCCGCCCGAGCTGCGCGGCACCTACGCCGGGCTGGGGCACGACGCCGCCGTCGCCCACCTCGTCGGGCTGGGCGTGACCACCGTCGAGCTGCTCCCGGTGCACCACCACGTGTCCGAGGCCTTCCTCCCCGAGCGCGGCCTCACGAACTACTGGGGCTACAACACGATCGGCTACCTCGCCCCGCACCCCGGCTACTCCGCCGAGGTGCGGCGCGGGCGGCCGGGCGGGGAGGTCGCGGAGTTCCGGGCGATGGTGGACGCCCTGCACCGGGCGGGCCTGGAGGTCGTGCTCGACGTCGTCTTCAACCACACCGGCGAGGGCGACCCGTACGGCCCCACCCTGTGCCACCGCGGCCTCGACAACGCCGGCTACTACCGGCTCGACCCCGCCGACCCGAGCCGCTACCTCGACACCACCGGCTGCGGCAACTCCCTGAACACCGCGGACCCGTTCACGCTGCAGCTGGTCATGGACTCGCTGCGGTACTGGCTGACGGTGATGGGCGTCGACGGGTTCCGGTTCGACCTGGCGCCCACCCTGGCCCGTGACGACGGCGGCTTCGACCGTCTGGCCGCGTTCTTCGACCTCGTCTCGCAGGACCCGGTGGTGTCGCGGGCGAAGCTGATCGCCGAGCCGTGGGACGTCGGGCGGGCGGACAGCTACGACATCGGCCGCTTCCCGCCGCTGTGGCGGGAGTGGAACGGCCGCTACCGCGACACGGTCCGCGACTTCTGGCGCAGCCACGACGGCCTGCTCGGCGAGTTCGCGACCCGGTTCGCCGGCTCCGCCGACCTCTACGGCAGCCGCGGCCGGCGGCCCACCGCCTCGGTCAACTTCGTCACCGCGCACGACGGGTTCACCCTCGCCGACCTCGTCACCTACGATCGCAAGCACAACGAGGCCAACGGCGACGACGACCGCGACGGCACCGACGACAACCGGTCCTGGAACTGCGGCGTCGAGGGGCCGACGGACGATCCCGAGGTGCGGGCGCTGCGGGCGCGGCAGCAGCGGGCCCTGCTGACCACGCTGCTGCTCTCCTTCGGCATCCCGATGCTGTTGGGCGGCGACGAGCTGGGCCGTACCCAGCGCGGCAACAACAACGCCTACTGCCAGGACGACGAGCTGACCTGGTTCGACTGGGCGGACGTCGACGAGGACCTGCTCGCCTTCACCCGCACGCTGATCGCGCTCCGGCGGCAGCACCCGGTGTTCCGGCGCCGGCGGTTCCTGTCCGGCGTCGACTGGCGGAACCTGCGCTGGTACACCCCCTCCGGCACGATCGTCACCGGTGCCGAATGGGCCGACCCGGGCGCCCGCAGCGTCGCGACCTACCTCGACGGCCGGGACGCACCCGACCGCGACGCCGAGGGCCGGGAGCTGCTCGACGACGACTTCCTCGTCCTGGTCAACGCCTGGTGGGAGCCGGTGCGGTTCACCGTGCCCGCCCTCCGCGAGGGTCAGGTCTGGGAGCCCGAGATCGACACCTTCGCCCAAGGCGAGGCGGCGGCGCACGGCAAACCGGGGGCGGGCGACGTCGTGACGGTGCGGCCGCGCTCGGTCGTCGTCCTGCGGGCCTCCTCCGACGGTCCGATCCCGGTCCGACCTGCGTAACCTCCGGGAGATCGGATGCGACCACGGCCGCATGACGGTCCTCGAGCGCGTCCGTTCGGCCGACGGCACCGAGATCGCCCTCGAACAGGTGACCGACGGGCCCCGACGCCTGCTGTTGGTCCCCGGCGGCCCCGCCGGCCGGGGCCGCTGGGCCCGCACCGCGGCACTGCTCGACGGGCACTACGCCTGCTGGCTGATGGACCGCCGCGGCAAGGGCGACTCCGGCGACACCCTGCCCTACGCGTTCGCCCGCGAGTTCGAGGACGTCCGGGCGGCGGCCGGGCGGCTGGCGAGCCTGGGACCGCTGAGCGTGGGCGCGAACTCCAGCGGCGCCTCCGTGGTCCTCGGTGCCGCGGCGGCGGGCGGCCTGCCTGTCGCCGAGCTGTTCCTCTACGAGCCGCCGTGGCCGGTCGACGGCCCGCTGACGCCGCCGGCGACGATCGACGCCCTCGACGTGATGATCACCGACGGCGACCGCGCCGGCGCGGTCGCGCGAGCCCTCACCGAGGTCGTCGGCGTCCCGGCCGAAGCCGTGGCCGGCATGCGCGTCCTGCCCACCTGGCCCGAGCGCGTCGCCCTGGTGCACACCTGGACCCGCGAGATGCGGGAGGTCGACCGGCTGCCCGGGATCGACGCCCTGGCCGCCGTCGACGTGCCGGTGCTGATGCTGCTCGGTGAGCACAGCCCCGACCACATGCGACGGGCGACGACGGCGATCGCCGCCGCGCTCCCCCGCGCGGCGGTCGTCGACCTGGCGGGGCAGGGCCACGGCGCGCTCGACGAGGCACCGTCGGTCGTCGCCGGGGCCCTGCTCGCCCACCTCGCGCCGAGCTGAGCCCGCGGGCCGGGTCCGCCGGCCGGGAACTCAGCGCGGCCCGGCCAGCCCGGCGGCGGTGTCGTCGAGCGTGACCGCGGCCCGGCCCGCCTCGAGCCGGGCGACCGGGACCCGGAACGGGCTGCAGGAGACGTAGTCCAGCCCGATGTGGTGGAAGAAGTGCACCGAGTCGGGATCGCCGCCGTGCTCCCCGCACACCCCCATCTTCAGCCCGGGCCGGGAACGCCTGCCCTCCTCCACGGCCAGGCGGACCAGCCGGCCGACGCCGATCTCGTCGAGCGTCTCGAAGGGCGACACGGTGAACACGCCCTTGTCCAGGTAGAGGGCGAAGAATGCGGCCTCCACGTCGTCGCGGGAGAACCCCCACGCCGTCTGGGTCAGGTCGTTGGTGCCGAACGAGAAGAAGTCGGCGGCCTCGGCGATCCGCCCGGCGGTCAGCGCGGCCCGCGGCAGCTCGATCATCGTCCCGACCGGGATGTCGAGCGTGACGCCCTCACGCTCGGCGACCTCGGCGAGGATGCCGTCGGTCTCGTCGCGGATCAGGTGCAGCTCCATCACCGAGCCGACGAGCGGCACCATGATCTCCACCTCGGGCCTGCCGCCCGCCGCGATCCGCTCGGCGGCGGCCTCGGCGACCGCCCGCACCTGCATGGCGAACAGCCCCGGCACCACCAGGCCCAGCCGCACGCCCCGCAGCCCCAGCATCGGGTTCGACTCGTGCAGCCGCTCCACCGCGGCGAGCAGGGCCTCGTCGGCGGCGGGGTCCTCGCCGCGTTCGCGGGCCACGGCCACCCGGACCGCGAGCTCGGTGCGGTCGGGCAGGAACTCGTGCAGCGGCGGGTCGAGCAGCCGCACCGTCACCGGCAGGCCGTCCATCGCCTCGAACAGCTCGACGAAGTCGGCGCGCTGCAGCGGCCGCAGCGCGTCGAGCGCCTCGGCGCGGCTCTCGGGTGTGTCGGCCAGGACGAGCCGCTCGATCAGGGCGCGCCGCTCGCCCAGGAACATGTGCTCGGTGCGGCACAGGCCGATGCCCTGAGCGCCGAGGCGGCGGGCGCGGGCCGCGTCCTCGCCGGTGTCGGCGTTGGCGCGCACGCGCAGCCGCCGGGTGGAGTCGGCGTGGGACAGGATGCGGTGCACCGCGAGCACCAGCTCCTCGGTCTCCTCGTCCGCCCGGTCCAGGACGGCGTCGAGCCCCTCCTCGAGGTAGCGGGCGACGGGCGAGGGGATCACCGGGACGTCGCCGAGGAACACCTCGCCGGTCGAACCGTCGATCGCGATGCAGTCCCCCTCGTGCATCACGATGTCGCCGACGCGGGCGGTCCGGGCCGCCGCGTCGACGTCGATCGCCTCGGCCCCGCACACGCACGTGCGGCCCATCCCCCGTGCGACGACGGCGGCGTGCGAGGTCTTGCCGCCGCGGCTGGTCAGGACGCCGGCCGCGGCGATCATGCCCGCGAGGTCGTCGGGGTTGGTCTCGCGACGGACCAGGACGACGGGCTCGCCGGCCGCCTGCCGGGCGACGGCGGCGGCCGAGTCGAACACCACCGCCCCGACCGCGGCCCCCGGCGACGCCGCCAGGCCCGTCGCCAGCAGCGTGCGGTCGGCGGCCGGGTCGAACTGCGGGAACATCAGCCGTGCGAGCTGCTCGCCCGTGACCCGGTGCAACGCCTCGTCCAGGGTGATCAGCTGCTCGTCGACGAGCTGGGCGGCGATCCGGAACGCCGCGGCGGCGGTGCGCTTGCCGACGCGGGTCTGCAGCATCCACAGCTTCCCGCGCTCGATCGTGAACTCGATGTCGCAGAGATCGCGGTAGTGGGTCTCGAGCCGCCGCATCACCGCGTAGAGCTGGTTCGCCGACGCGGGGTCCCGTTCGGCGAGGTCGGCGAGGGTGAGGGTGTTGCGGATGCCGGCGACGACGTCCTCACCCTGCGCGTTCGGCAGGTAGTCGCCGTAGACGCCCTGCTTGCCGGTGGCAGGGTCGCGGGTGAAGCACACCCCGGTGCCGGAGTCCGCGCCGAGGTTGCCGAACACCATGGTGCAGATGTTGACCGCCGTGCCGAGGTCGTGCGGGATCCGCTCGCGGCGCCGGTAGAGCCGGGCCCGCTCGGTGTTCCACGAGTCGAACACGGCCTTGATCGCGAGGTCGAGCTGCTCGCGGGGGTGCTGCGGGAACGGGCGGCCCGTCTCCTGCTGCACCACCTTCTTGTAGGCCTCGACCAGCTCCTCGAGGTCGCCGGCGGAGAGGTCGACGTCCTGCGCGACACCACGTTCGCGCTTCATCGCGTCCATGGCGTCGGCGAACTGCCCGCCGTCGATGTCGAGCACCGTCCTGCCGAACATGGCGATCAGCCGCCGGTAGGAGTCCCAGGCGAAGCGCTCGTCCCCGGCCACCGCGGCCAGCCCGCGGACCGACGCGTCGTTGAGCCCGATGTTGAGGACCGTCTCCATCATCCCGGGCATCGAGAACTTGGCTCCCGAGCGCACCGAGACCAGCAGCGGGTCCTCGGGGTCGCCGAGCTGGCGGCCGATCCGGTCCTCGAGCGCGCGCAGCGCCCGGGTCACCTGGACGCGCAGCTCGGCCGGCACCACGCCGTCGGCCAGGTACCGCCGGCACGCCTGGGTGGTCACCGTGAACCCCGGCGGCACCGGCAGCCCGAGCCGGGTCATCTCGGCGAGGTTGGCGCCCTTGCCGCCCAGCAGGTCCTTCTCGTCCTTGCCGCCCTCGGTGAACTCGTAGACGTACTTCTCCATCGGCCACCTCACACGTCGTCGGGCAGGAGGTCCTCGCCCCGCGGTCGAACCGGGGCATCCGATGCTGCCCCGCCGCGGGGACGGGGGCCAGGGCCGAACGCGGGATCACCCCGTCGACGCGTCCTGCGCGCAGGCGGCCCGCCTCCCCGACGGAAGGAGGCGGGCCACGCGCGGCGACGTCCCGTACGGGCGCCGCGGTGGGAGCGGACCGGATCGTGGGCCGGGGTGGGTCGCGCACCACTCCGGGTCGGACCCGGCCGTGTGGGCGCCGGCCCGGTCCGCCTCCGCGGGGGTGGCAACCGGTGGCGCACCGGGCCGGCCTGTCTCCAGGGTGCGGCGCCGGTCCCCGCCGGGCAACGGCCGAACCTACGCATCCGAAACCTCGACGCCGGGCGGCACGGCGGCGCGGGAGGCGCAGGCTGATCCCGTGCCCGTCGCGACCACCCACGACCGTCCGGATCGCCCGTTGACCATCCAGCAGGTGAGCGCGCTGCTCGCGGTGCCGATCTCCACGCTGCGCACCTGGGAGTACCGGTACTCGGTGCCCGGCATCGTCCGTACCCGGGGCGGGCACCGCCGGTACCCGGCCCGGGCGATCGACGAGCTGCGGATCATCCGGGACGAGATCGCGCGCGGCCGGCGCGCCGGCGAGGCTGCGACGACCGCCCGCCTCCTGGTCGACTCCCCCGAGCCCGGCCGCGACCTGGTGGACCGCTTCCTCGACGCGGCCCACACGATGAACCAGTCCGGCATCCGCTCGTGTCTCGACGACGCCGCCCGGCGGTTGGGCCTGGGCGCCACCGTCGATCTCGTGCTCGTGCCCGCCATGCGCCGGATCGGGCACTGGTGGGAGATCGGGACCTGCGACGTCGGCCACGAGCACCTGGCCACCGAGGCCGCCCGGACCTGGCTCGCCCGGCTCGTGGCCTTCGCGCCCGAGCCGCGCCCCGGCGGCGGCGTCCTGCTCGCCTGCGGGCCGCGCGACCTGCACTCGCTGGGACTCGAGGCGTTCGGCATGCTCCTCGCCTCGAACGGACGCGCCTGCCGGGTCCTCGGTGCGCGCACCCCCGTCCCGACCCTGACGATCGCGGTGGAGACGCTGGAACCGGCGGCGGTCGTGGTGGTCTCCCACATGGCCGCGGGTCGACGGTCGGCGGTCGACGCGCTCGCGGCGGTGGCGGCCTCGGGCACGCCGGCCTGCTACGCCGGGAACGCCTTCCTGACCCGCCCGGCCCGTCGTCGGGTGCCCGGTCGCTACCTGGGCGAGAGCTTCCGCGACGCGGCAGGCCTGCTCGACGAGCTCCTGGTCGACCGGTCGGTCGCCGAGCGGGCCTGACGGCGCCCGGTCGGTCGCCGCCGCCACGGAGCAGCGGCGCCATGGCCGGCCGGCTAGCCGATGCGCGCGGCGAGCTCGGGCAGCCCCGGCCCGGACAGCTCACCGGTGATGCCGGGGCGTCCGGCGAGCGCCATCAGCAGCGCCTCGGCCGGCCCCGTGACCTCCGGTCCCGACCCGGTGGTCCAGTCGAGGTCGGTCGCCCGCAGGGTCAGTCCACGGATGCGCGTGCGCGCCCTGATCGGCGGGGCCGTCCTGGCGTAGTCGAGGACGACGAGGAGCCGCTCGGGCGGGATCCGGCGGGGCAGGCCGAGCGGGCGCCGGATGTCCTGGTGGTGGATCGTCCCGTCCGTCAGGGCGATCCGGCCGCCGAACGCGGCGGTCAGCCCCGTGGGCTGCAGGTGGTTCTTCGCCAGGGCGATCAGCTCGTCCGGGCTGCGGTCGGCGTAGGCGGCGACCCCGAGGTCGTTGGCCCGCCCCGGACCACGGCGCAGGAACCGGCCCACCAGCTGGAGGCGCCCGAGCTCCTCGTAGCTGAACATGTGCGCCACCACCTCGCGGACGCACCACTCGCTGCAGAGCGTCGGGGCCTCCCACTGCTCCGGGGTGAGCGTGACGAGCAGGTCGACCAGCTCGCCGCGCTCCTCGCGGGCCATGGCCATCGTGTCCACGGTGTTCACCGGGTCCATCGCCGACTCAGCCCTGCTCGGCGACGGTCTTGGCGAACCCGTCGAGCAGCAGTGCCCAGCCACCGCCCCCGTTGATCGCGTCGTTGATCGCCTGCCCGCCGTCGAGCCGCTCGAAGTGGCGGTGCTCGACCTCGACCAGGCTCTCCCGCGGGCCCGTCGCCGTGAACCGCGCCTCGATCTCGCTGGCCTTGTCCGGGTCGGGGTCGAACTGCCAGGAGCCGTTGATCTGCCAGGTGAACACCAGCCGGCGCGGCGGCTCCCAGACCAGCACCCGGCCCCAGTCGCACTCGCTGCCGTCGACGCCGCGCTCGAACCAGCGTCCGCCCACCCGCGGCTCGAGCACGACCTCGGCGACCTCGGCCTGCCCGATGTGGTACTGGTGCGGCCACCAGGCGTCGACGGAACCGGTGAACACCTCGAAGGCCCGCTCGACGGGGACCGCGAGGCTGACCGTGCCCGTGATGGGCGGGATCGGGGCCGTGCCGCTCATGAGTACTCCTCAGGTGGGTTCTGGGTCAGGTGGGTTCTGCGTCGTCCCGGGGGTCGAAGCCGGGCGCGGTCGCCTCGGCGGTCTTCTGGAAGTCGGTCAGCGCGGCGCTCCACACGCCCTCGAGCCACGTCCGCAAGGCACCGACGCCTTCGGGGTCGATCCGGTAGATCCGCCGGGTCCCCTCTGCCCGGCTGACCACCAGCCCGCCCTCGCGCAGCATCCGCAGATGCTGCGACACCGCGGGCCTGCTGATCGGCAACGCGTCGGCGAGCTCCCGTACGGAACTGGGCCGGCGCGCGAGCAGCTCGAAGATGGCCCGCCGGCTGGGGTCACCGAGGAGCCCCAGTCCGGCATCTCCGTAAGCCGCCACGAACCGTAAGGCTAGACGCACAGAGCCGGACGTCAAGGGCTCGGGCGCCGTCGGCGCCCGGCCCGGCGCGCGGGGCAGGCCGGTGGGCGGTCAGCGCGCGAGGTCGTGGTGGGCCAGTGACGCGTGGTGGGCGTGGCCCTCCGGCCCGTGCGGGCTCACGTGCACGGTCGCGTCGACGAGCTTGGGCACCTCGTGCAGCAGCCGGTGCTTCGCCTCGGCCGCGATCGCGTGCGCGTCGACCACCGACAGGTCGCTGTCGACCTCCAGCCCGGCCTCGGCGCGCACCCGGTGCCCGACCCAGCGCAGGCGCAGCTGCTCGATCCCGCGCACCCCGGGCACCGCGCGCAGGGCCGCATCCGCCCGGTCGACCAGCTCGGGGTCCACCGCGTCCATCAGCCGGCGGTAGATGTCGCGCGCCGCGCCGCGCAGGACGACGAGGATCGCGACCGTGATCAGGAGGCCGACGATCGGGTCGGCCAGCGGGAACCCCGCCAGCACGCCGAGTGCCCCCAGGACCACGGCGAGCGAGGTGAACCCGTCGGTGCGCGCGTGCAGCCCGTCGGCCACCAGCGCGGCCGACCCGATGCGCCGGCCCACCCGGATCCGGTAGACGGCGACGAGCTCGTTGCCCACGAACCCGACGAGACCGGCGGCGACGAGCACGCCGAGATCGGCGATCGGCTGCGGGTCGAGCAGGCGGCGGACGGACTCGTACCCGGCGACCACGGCCGACAGCGCGATCATCGCCACGATGAACACCCCGGCGAGGTCCTCGGCCCGGCCGTAGCCGTAGGTGTAGCGCCGGGTCGGGCGGCGGCGGGACAGCACGAAGGCGATCCACAGCGGTACGGCCGTGAGCGCGTCGGAGAAGTTGTGGATCGTGTCGGCCAGCAGCGCCACCGAGCCGGTCAGCACCACCACGGCGGCCTGCCCCAGGGCCGTCACGAGCAGCGCGACCATGCTGATCTTGAGCGCACGGATGCCGTCGGCGCTCGCCTCGAGGGCCCGGTCGACGGAGTCCGCGGCGTCGTGGCTGTGCGGCCGGACGAGTGAGCCGAGGAACCCCAGCACCCCGCCGGACCCGTGGTCCCCGTGGCCGTGCCCATGACCGTGGCCGTGGCCATGCCCATGACCGTGCCGGTGCTGTCCGCCGGCGCCCCGCTCTCCTGCCATGGTTGGCAGAATGCCCAGCTCAGAGGCATTATGCAACCATGCGCGCGCACAAGGACATCGCAGCTGCCAGTCCGGTGCGGGAGCCACTCGATGCCGACGTGGTGGTCCTCGCCGCGGACGTCCTGCGGCAGTTGGCCGACGCGACCCGCTTCCACCTGCTCGGCCTGCTCACCGAAGGCCCGCAGGACGTGGGCACCCTCACGGCACAGGTCGCGGCCTCGCGGTCGTCGGTGTCGCAGCACCTCGGCCGGCTGCGCCTCGCCGGACTGGTCGGCGCGCGCCGCGAGGGGCGGCGGATGGTGTACCGGCTCACCAGCGATCACGTGCGGAGGCTGGTCGAGGAGACCTACGCGTTCGCCGAGCACGTCGGCCACCGCATCCCGCACCACGACTCGGAGTGAGCGTCGACCGTGCCGACACCGCGGTCGAAGGCGGCGAACCGGCGACGGCTTGCGGGCAGCTTCCAGTTCCGGGGGCACGGAGCGTGGAGGTTTCACCGGGCCACCGCGAGGGAGACTCCGGGCGGCCGGAGACCGCCGGCCGGGACACGGGCTCCTTCGGGGAGGCGAGGAATGATGCGGGACAGGCAGGGGGGCGCCCCCACTGCGCGTCGGGCCGGAACGGGGATCGCGAGAAGGCGGGGAGCGAGTCGATGAACCGACACGAGGCCGGCCCCCCGACCACCCCGCAGCACCTGCCGGTGCTCGGCCGTGGCTCCCACCGCGCCGTCGAGGAGGGCGCCTGCCTGATGGAGTACGTGTCCGTCCTGGCCGGAGCCCCGTTCAGCGATCACCCCCGCTGCACGCATCCGGCTCTGGCCGCACTGGCCCGGATGGTCAACGACGCCGTGCGGGGCGACGCGGCGCGCAGCGAGCTCGCGCTGCTCGCGCCGGACCTCATCGGCGCCGGCCGGTACGAGCTCCAGGGCACCGATGCCGTCGTCGGCTGCTGCCTGGCCGCGGCCGGCCGGCTGCCACGCCGGTCGGCACGCCGGCTGGACCGGATCCGGCGCCGGCTGCGCCACACCGATCCGGACGACGCCGTGACCAGGATGCGGGTCCGGGCCCGGCTGCTGGTGCTGCCACCCGGCATGGCGGTCACCTCCGCCATGCGGCTCGTGATCAGCCGGCTGCACGGACGGACGCGGGCGGAACGCGATGCCCGGCTGTGCGCGCTGCTGCGAGAGGCCACGGCGGCGGTGCGCGGCATCACCCCACGTACGCCGGTCGCACCCACGCCCGTCGGCTCGAGCGGTGGGTGATCCGGCTCCCGACAGCCGGCTCCGCCGGTGGCCGCCGTTCCCGCGGGCTCAGCCGACGGTCGCGCCGAACAGCAGCCCCAGTCCGTAGGTGACCGCCGCGGCGCCGCCGCCGATCGCGAGCTGGCGCAGGGCCCGGCGCAGCGGTGGCCCACCGGAGAGCACGCCGACGACGGCGCCGGTGAGCATCAGCGCGATCCCGACGAGCACGCCCGAGACCGTCACGGCGAGGCCGCCCGACAGGCCGGCGAGGAACGGCAGGATCGGGATCAGGGCACCCGATGCGAAGAACAGGAAGCTCGACACGGCGGCGCCCAGGCTGCTGCCCACCACGTCGTGGCCCTCCGGGACCGGGTTCGTCGCGGCCACGGCGAGCGCGGGGTCGCTGCTGCGCAGCACGTGCTCCGCCCGCTTGCGGGCGTCCTCGGCGGGCAGCCCCCGGGCCCGGTAGACGAGGGCGAGCTCGTTGGCGTCGACGTCGAGCTGCGGCAGGACCCGGGAGGCGTCGCTGATGTCGGGGGCCGACGCCGCCAGCAGCTCGCGCTGCGAGCGCACCGACACGTACTCGCCGGCCCCCATCGACAACGCGCCGGCCAGCAGCCCGGCCAGACCGGTGAGCAGGATCGTGCCGCGGGCCGCCCCGCCGCCGATCACGCCGAGCACGAGGGAGAGGTTGCTGACCAGGCCGTCGTTCGCACCGAAGACGGCCGCCCGGAAGGTCCCGGACACCCGGGCCCGGCCACGCACGGCCAGCCCCCGGACGACCTCCTCGTGGATCCGCTCGTCGGCCGCCATCGCGGGGGTGGCGTCGACGTCCCAGCGGTAGGTCGAGCGGGTTTCCGCCCGCTGGGCGAGCGCCAGCACGAAGACCGAGCCGAACCGCCGTCCGAGCCACGCGAGCAGCCGCATCCGCAGCGAGCCGCGGCCGGCCGAGGCCGCGTCGTCGTCGCCCAGGAGGCGCGCCCAGTGCGCGATGTGCCGCTCCTCCGCGACGGCGAGCCCGAGCAGGATCTCCCGCTCGTCCCCGCTGCGCCGGGCGGCCAGGTCGCGGTAGACCTTGGCCTCCTCCCGCTCGTCGGCCAGCATTCGGCGCCACCGGCGGCGGTTCGCGCGGGACGGCCGCGCGGAGGGGTCACTCCCCGTCGAGCTGTCGTGCATGGGCGACAGTCTGCGCCCCCGGCCCCTCGCGCGCGCGTAACTCCCGACCTCGTCCGGCCGACCCACCCCGGTCGGAAGAGGTGAGCGCCATGGTGCAGAGCTCGACCCCCGGTTCCCGGCTCCGTCGCGGCCTCGGTGTGTGGGAGGCGATCGGGCTCTCCCTGGCTCTCATGGCGCCGTCGATGGCCGCCAACATCAACCCGCAGGGCACGGCGAGCACGGTCGGGCGCGCGGTCCCGCTGGCCTTCGCGCTCGCGACCCTCGGCGTCCTGCTCGTCGCGTACACCTTCGTGCGGCTGTGCCAGCGGTTCCACCACGCCGGCAGCGTCTACGGGTTCGTCGGCGCCACCCTCGGCCCGCGCGCCGGCGTGGTCGCCGGATGGTCGCTGCTGGGGACGTACGTGTTCTACGGCGTGGTCACGTCGACGGCGGCGGGCATCTTCGGGGCCGACGCCCTGCGCGTGCTCGGGATCTGGCCCGACCAGCCGGGTTGGGCGGGGTTCGCCCTGGCCGCGATCGCCCTGCTCGGTGTGCTGGCGCTCGCCGTCGTCCGGGTGCGTGGCGGCACGCGGGTGCTGCTGACCATCGAGGGCGTGACCGTCGCGTTGATCCTCGCGGTCTGCGTGGTGGTCCTCGTCCGGCTGGCCGGCGGCACGGCGCCGGGCGGCCACACCCTCGACGCGTCGGTGTTCACCGTGGCGCCGGGCACCGGCGTGTCCGCGCTGTTCCTCGGCGTGGTGTTCGGCTTCCTGTCCTTCGCCGGGTTCGAGGCCGCGGCCACGCTCGGCGAGGAGGCCCGCGACCCGCGTCGCAGCATCCCTCGGGCGATCCTCGGCACCGCCGTCTTCGGCGGCGTCTACTTCGTGTTCGTCACCACCGTGGAGGTGATGGGCTTCGGCACCGACCCGGCGGGGGTGTCCGCGTTCATCGCGTCGTCGTCGCTGCTCGGCGACCTCGGCGCGCAGTACGTCGCCGGCTGGGTCGGGAACCTCATCACGGTCGGCGCCGCGGTCAGCGCGTTCGGCTGCGCGCTCGCGTGCGCGGTCGGCGGCTCCCGGCTCCTGTTCGCCCTCGCCCGCGACGGCGTCGGGCCGACCGCACTGGCCGGGATCTCGCCGAGCCGCGGGACGCCGGTGCGGGCCACGGCCGTCGTGGTCGGGGCGATGTACCTCGAGGTCGCGCTCGCCTGGTTCGTGCTCGACGCCGCCCCGTTCACGCTGTTCCAGGCCTCGGCGACGATCGGCACGCTGATCCTGCTGGTGGTCTACGCGCTCGCCACGATCGGCGCCGCCCGGCTGCTGTTCTTCTCGGGGCGCCGGGAGGTGGCGGCGTGGGAGGTGGTGGTCCCGGCGCTCGCGCTGGTCCTGCTCGGGTACACGCTGTACCGCAACATCGTTCCTTACCCCGAGGGCGGCGCGGGGACCTATCCCGCGATCTCCGCGGCCTGGATCCTGCTGGGTGTCGCCTGGGTGCTCACCCGGCCCGGGACGGCCCGCGTGGCCGGCACCCGGCTGACCGCGAACGACGGGCTCGGCCCCGCGATCACCCCGCCGGGATGAGGCCCGCGCGATCTTCGGCGCGGCACGATCCGCGGGCGACCCGTCCGAGGGGGAGGCTCCGCGGTGCGACGACGGCGGTTCACGGTCCTGCTCGGCCTGCTCGTCGTGCTGGGCCTCGCCGCGGCACCCGGCTCGGCCGCGGGCTTCGGCACGATCGACAGCGGCGGCCAGAGCCGTGAGCACGAGCGGCTCACCCGGGCGGCCCTCAGCTGCGCCGGTGACGCACGCTCCGATCCCGACTGCTTCGAGCCCACGACGATGGACTACCTCGCCGGGCACGGCCACGAGTTCGGGGCCGTCGGCTCTCCGGACCGCGACGAGCTGTCCGATCCGGCCGCGCACTGCGACGGCGCGGACTACGTCGCGGGCCCGTACCCGCGGACCCGGATGCAGGCCACGGCGTCGCTCGTCGACTGCCTGAACCACATGCGCCTGCGGTTCGGCGAGGGCGTGGACAAGGCGCAGGGACTGCTCGGCCGGGACGGCGAGGTGCTCGCGGCCGAGGTCGGTCTCGACCCGGAGTGCCGGTCCGACGACGAGCGGGAGGAGCGGGCCAAGTGCGCGACGCTCGAGGCGTTCGGCCGGGCGCTGCACGGCGTGCAGGACTTCTACGCCCACAGCAACTGGGCCGACCAGGCCGACCCGGCGCGGCCGATCGGGGACGAGAACCCGCCGGGGCTCGACCTGCCCGCGCCGAGCCCGCTGCTCGACCTGCGCGGCGCCGCGGCGCCCGACCCGCCCGCGGAGCTCAGCACCGGCTGCTACGTGGCCCGCGACGAGGTCCCCGGCGTCGGGGCCTGCCAGCTCCGCGTCACCCACGCCGGGCTCAACAAGGACCGCGGGCAGATCGACCCCGTCACCGGCGCGGCCACCGACCCGACGACGCCGCGCGGCATGGTCGGCACCAACTTCGCCAAGGCCGTGACCGGCGCCGTCACCGAGACCCGCCGCGAGTGGCGGGACTTCCGGTCCGAGCTGGTGGCGCGCTACGGCACCGAGCGCGGCGAGCGCATGGCCTGCGCGCTCACCCACGACGACCCCGTGGACGACTGCGCCGGCGCGAACCCCGTCGTGGCCGCCGTCGTCCTCGCGGGGCTCGTCGCCGTGGCGGTCGGGGCGATCCTCTGGCTGCGGCGCCCGGTCAGGCGATCGGAACGCGGTCGGGCCGGATCGGCCGGGGCAGCAGGTCACGGCCGGTGAGGTAGGCGTCGACCGCGGCGGCCGCGGAACGGCCCTCGGCGATCGCCCACACGATCAGCGACTGGCCGCGGCCCATGTCCCCGGCGACGAAGACCCCGTCCGTGGTGGACATGAAGTCCTCGTCCCGGACGACGTTGCCGCGCGCGTCGAGCCCGACCTTCAGCTGGGCGAGGAGGTCGCCCCGCTCGGCGCCGGTGAACCCGAGGGCGATCAGCGCGAGCTGCGCGGGGACCTCCGTGGTCGCCCCGGCGGGGTGGAAGCGCTTGGTCTCGTCGCGGTAACCCTCCACGAGCGTGACCGCCCGCAGCCCGCCGTCGGCGTCCCCGTGGAACTCGACGGTGTCGACCGAGAACAGGCGCGCCCCGCCCTCCTCGTGCGCGGGCGAGGTCCGCAGCACCGCCGGATAGGTCGGCCACGGCATGTCGGCGGTGCGCCGCTCCGGCGGGCGGGGCCGGATGTCGACGTGCGCCACCGACCGGGCGGCCTGGCGGTGCACGGTGCCCAGGCAGTCCGTACCCGTGTCGCCCCCGCCGATGATGACGACGTCCTTGCCCTCGGCACTGATCGGCGACTCGGCGAGGTCGCCCTCCTGCACCCGGTCCGCCCAGGTCAGGTAGTCCATCGCGAGGTGCACCCCGGTCAGGTGCCGGCCGGGTACGGGCAGCTCGCGCGGGGCGGTGGCGCCGCAGGCCAGCACGACGGCGTCGGACTCGTCGCGCAGCCGGTCGGCGCTGACGTCGACGCCGACCTCCACGCCCGCCCGGAAGGCCGTGCCCTCGGCGAGCATCTGCGCCAGCCGCCGGTCGAGCCGGCGCTTCTCCATCTTGAACGCGGGGATGCCGTAGCGGAGCAGGCCGCCGATCCGGTCGGCCCGTTCGCACACCACGACGTCGTGCCCCGCCCGGGTGAGCTGCTGGGCCGCGGCCAGGCCCGCCGGCCCCGACCCGATCACCACGACCGATCGTCCCGTCCGCCGCGGCGGCGGGAGCGGCCGCACCCAGCCCTCGTCCCAGGCGTGGTCGACGATCTGCAGCTCGACCTGCTTGATCGACACCGGGTCGGCGTTGATCGCCAGCACGCACGACGCCTCGCAGGGCGCGGGGCAGAGCACTCCGGTGAACTCGGGGAAGTTGTTCGTGGCGTGCAGCCGCTCGCTCGCCTCCCGCCAGCGCTCGCGGTGGACCAGGTCGTTCCACTCCGGGATGAGGTTGCCCAGCGGGCACTCCGCGTGGCAGAACGGCACCCCGCAGTCCATGCAGCGCCCGGCCTGCTCGCGCAGCGCCGGCTCCGGCAGCGGCTCGTACACCTCGCGCCAGTCGCGCAGCCGCAGGTCCACCGGGCGCCGGGGAGTGGGCCGGCGTGCGGTGCGCAGAAAACCCCAGGGGTCACCCACGGCGGGCCTCCCGTCGGTGTGGTGCACGTACGGTGCACCCCCGCGCGGCCCGTGACAACGGCCCGTCGGGCCCAATCTCGCCCGGACCCGCTCGGCGGACGTTGCGCGATGCACTCCGCACTACCATGACGTGGATCACACCCCGTGTACCGGAGGTCGAGCCGATGACGTCTGCACCCGCGAGCGCTCCCCAGGACACCACCGACAGGGCCGTCGAGGAGGCCGGCCACGTCGACGTCCTCATCGTCGGCGCCGGCGTCTCCGGCATCGGCGCCGCCCACCACCTGCAGGAGAGCTTCCCCGACCGGACCTTCCTCCTCCTCGACGCCCAGCCGGACCGCGGCGGGACCTGGTGGACCCACCGGTACCCGGGCGTGCGCTCCGACAGCGACCTGTTCACCTACGGCTACCGGTTCAAGCCGTGGCGCGGCCCGTCGATCGCCGCCGGGGAGGAGATCCTCGCGTACCTCGACGAGGTCCTCGACGAGGACGACCTGCGGCGGCACATCCGCTACCGGCACCGGGTCGTCGCGGCCGCCTGGTCGTCCGAGGAGCGCCGGTGGGCCGTCGAGGTCGACCAGGAGGAGACGGGCCGGCGGCTGCGCTTCACCACCGACTTCCTGTGGATGTGCCAGGGCTACTACAACCACGCCGAGCCGTACCAGCCGCGGTGGGAGGGCATGGACCGCTTCGGCGGCACGATCGTGCACCCCCAGGACTGGCCCGAGGACCTCGACCTCACGGGGAAGCGCGTGGTCGTCATCGGCTCCGGCTCGACCGCTTCGACGCTGATCCCCGCGATCGCCGAGACGGCCGACCACGTGACGATGCTGCAGCGCTCGCCGTCCTACTACTTCGCCCCGCCCGTCACGCACGAGCTCGCGGTGCAGCTGCGCGCGCTGGACATCCCCGAGGAGTGGACCCACGAGATCATGCGCCGCCAGTACATGTCGCAGTTCAACTGGCTGGCCCGGGCGTCGCTGGAGACACCCGAGGAGGTCCACACGTTCCTCATGGAGTCGATGCGCCCGCTGCTGCCGGAGGGCTTCGACGTCGAGAAGCACCTCACCCCGCGGTACCGGCCGTGGCAGCAGCGCATCGCCATCGTGCCGGACGGCGACCTCTTCGCCGCCCTGCGCGCGGGCAAGGCGTCGATCGTCACCGACACGATCACGGAGTTCACCGAGAAGGGCATCCGCGTCGGCTCGGGCGACGAGATCGAGGCCGACGTGGTGGTCACCGCCACCGGCTTCAACCTGTCGGCCTTCGGCGACGTCGCCTTCCGCGTCGACGACGAGCCGGTCGACTTCACCCGCAAGGTCACCTGGCGCGGGATCATGATCAGCGACGTGCCGAACATGGCCTACATGTTCGGCTACTTCCGGCACAGCTGGACCCTGCGCGTCGACCTCGTCGCCGACCTGGTGTGCCGGATGTGGCGGCACATGCGCGACAAGGGCGCCACGGTGGTCGTCCCCACGCTGCGGCCGGGCGACGCCGACATGCCGCTGCGCCCGTGGTCGGACCCGGAGAACTTCAACTCCGGCTACGTCCTGCGCTCGCAGCACGTGCTCTTCAAGCAGGGCGACCGCGAGCCCTGGACGCACATGCTGGAGCACGAGGAGGAACAGGCGATCTTCCCGAAGGCCGACCTCGACGATGGCCTCGTCTACCGCTGAGCCCGTCCCGTGTCCGCCACCCTGCCCAGGAACCGGGTGCCCGTCGGCGGCGGGACGATCCTGCCCGACGGGGTGGTGGTGACCCAGCCGGTCGAGGGCACGTTCGTCGCGTTCTCGTCGACCTGCCCGCACCGCGGCTGCACGGTGCGGGCCGTGGCCGCCGGGACGATCAACTGCTTCTGCCACGGCAGCCGCTTCCGCATCACCGACGGCAGCGTCGCCGGCGGGCCGGCGGAGGAGCCCCTCCACCGCCTCCCGGTCGCGGTGGTCGGCGAGGAGATCAGGGTGGGTGAGCCGGCCCCGGATCCGGGCTGAGCGGGGTCAGCCCGTCGGGCGGGCGGGGTCGGCCGCTCGGGGCGGGCGGGGTCGGCCGCTCGGGAGCGGGGTCAGCCCGTCGGAACGGGCGGGGTCGGCCGCCCGCCCGCGGCGACGGTCCTGACCTGGTCGACCACGGCGGCCCGCCACTCCGGCGGCACCACGGCGAACACGCCGTCGTCGACCGCGGCGAGCGCCTCCCGGGCGACGTCCGCGGGGTCCGCGCCGACGGGAGACATACCGGTGGCCACCAGGGCCGGGCAGATCATGCTGATCCCGACCGGCGTGCCCTCGAGCGCCATCGCCGCGTGCGCGACGACCGCCGTCACCGCGTGCTTCGACGGGCCGTACGCCCCGCCGCCGGGGAACACCGTCATTCCCGCGAGGGAGGCGGCGACCAGCACGTGGGCCGGTTCCGCCGCCGCGAGCAGCCGGGGGACGAAGGCCCGCAGGCCGTGGACCACCCCCGACACGTTCACCGCGAACACGCGGTCCCACTCCGCGGCCGGGACCTCCCAGGGCGCACCGACCGACGGCCCGACGATCCCGGCGTTGAGGCAGACGAACCGGGCTCTCGACGAGTGCTCGGCGAGCTGCTCCACGGCCTCCGGGTCGGCGACGTCGGCGACCACCGCGATGCCGCCGAGCCGCTCCGCCGCGGCCTGCACCGCGGCCCGGTCGAGGTCGGCGAGGACCAGGTCGGCACCTCGCTCCCGGAGCTGCCCGGCCAGCGCGAGCCCGATCCCGCGCGCCGCGCCGGTGACCACCGCCGTGAACGGCCGGCCCCCGCCCCACGGGCTTGTCATGCGTCCACGGTGGTCGACATGGGTGCCAGGTCAGGGGCCGTCGGGCGGGTGAGATGAGCACCAGCGCTGTCGGAGGCGCCGTCGACAGCACCGGTGCTGATCGCGGGACGGGAGCCTGGACGGTCGGCGAGGGGCGAGAGCCCGCCGCGTCGCGGACGTGCTGGAGCGCGGGCACGGTTGACCTCCCGTCGCGACGTGGATCTTGGGCGTCTCCGGGTCCACTAGGGTCGGTCGAATGCCCGTCCGCGCGCGCGATGTCATGACCCGCCGGCTCGTCACGGTGCAGGCGGACGACGCCGTGGACGTGGCGGCCGAGCGGATGCTCCGGGCGGGGTTCAGCGCCCTGCCCGTGGTGCGGGGCGTCGACCGGCTGGTCGGGATCGTCAGCCTGGTCGACGTCCTGCGCCATCGCGAGGACGGCGCCGACGCCGGTGCGACCGTGGGTTCGATCATGACCACGGACGTGTTGACGATGTCGCCGGCCACGAGCGCGGCCGTCGTCGCGCACCGCCTGCGGACCTACGGCGAGCTGCGGGTCATGCCGATCGTGGAGCGCGGGCTCCTGGTCGGGGTGGTGACGCGCAGCGACCTGCTGCGCGGTCCGCGGGAACGCCCGGGCGTGCTGACCCGGCTGTTCGGCCGGACCACGCTGCCCGATCCGGTCCCGCCCCGGATGCCGCGGGAGCGCAGGCCCGACGCCCGGACGGTCGGGGAGGCGATGACCGGCACCGACCTCGTCGTCGTCCGGCCCACCTCGCCCTGCTCGGAGGCCGTCGAGCTGCTCCTGACCCGCCGGTTCAGCCTGCTCCCGGTGGTCGAGGAGGACGGCCGGCTGGTCGGCGTGGTGAGCGAGGCCGACCTCCTGCGCGACCCGCTCGACGGCAGCCGCGCCGGTCCCCCGCGCACGGTCGGGGCCGCGATGACCCGCTCCCCCACCGTCGTCCGGCCGGACACGCCGCTGGCCGACGCCCGGCACCTGGTGATCGACCGCGGCTTCCGGGTGCTGCCGGTGTGCGAGGGCCGCCGGCTCGTCGGGGTGCTCAGCCGCAGCGACCTCGTCTGACGACCGCTCCTCAGGCCGGCCGCGCCACCCCGGCGATCAGCAGGGCCCCGCCCAGGACGAGCAGGCCCGTGCCGACCACCGGGACCAGCCGCGGCCCGTACCGGCTCGTCTTCTCCAGCACCATCACGGCGGTGAGGCCGAGCATCCACAGCAGTCCGGCCGCCCCGGTCACCACCATGACCAGCATCAACGCCCAGCAGCAGCCCACGCAGGACACGCCGTGCCGCACGCCGAGGCGCGCGGCACCCGCCGGACCCCGCCGGTACTCGCGGCGCAGCACGGTCGCCGGGCTGCGGCAGGCGCGCAGGCACGCCTCCTTGAGCCGGCTGAACTGGAAGGCGCCCGCGAGCACGATCGCCAGGCCGAGCGGGACCTCCGTCCGGGCGGCGACCCACGGGGCCGCGCCGGTCGCCGCCGCCACGCCGAGCGCGACGACGAAGGCGAGCCCCGCGACGACCGTCCACACCGCGAGGTAGCCGCCCAGCAGCGCCGGCAGCGCCCCGCCCGGCTGCGGCGCCCGCGCCCGGACGTGCGCGAACAGCCGTACCAGCGGCACGACGGTCGGCAGCATCATCGCCCCGACCATCACCAGCCACGCCAGCAGGAACGGGCCCGGCGTGGGCACCGCGGCACCGTGGTGGTGGCCGCCCGCGAGCACGAGCCAGCCGCTGAGCAGCCAGCACGCGCCCGCGGCCGCCCACAGCCCGGTCGCCGGGTCGCGGAGCCGGGTCCGGACCGCGACCGCGGACATCAGCCGGTGAACCGGAAGTGGCCCTGGACCGAGTTGTAGCCGGAGATGTCGACGTCCGGTCGGCCGAGCTTCCGGCCGCTGCGCCGGTACACCGACGCCGTCCCCGGATAGGCCGGCGATCCCGGGATCGTGGAGAACACCGAGTCGGACAGGGTGGTCGGCTTCCCGGTCGCGCCCACCAGCTGCTGGAACTCGGCCTCCACCACGTCGCCGATCTTGAGCGTGCCCTTGCCCTGCTGCACGGTCACGGCGAAGGGCGCCCGTTCCACGCCCACGACCTCCCCGATCAGCGCGGCGAGGTCCGCGATCGGCCCGCCCAGCTGCCCGGTGAAGACGTTGAGCAGCGCCTTCTCCTGCTCCTCGGAGCACCGGTCGTCGACGTAGACCATCGCGGTCCAGTTCCCCGCCAGCACGTTGCCGGGGATGTAGGCGAGCACGGCGAGGCCGCGGTCCGAGACGTCGACGCCCTGCACGGTCCCGCTGTCGATGTACCAGATGACGGAGCCGTCGCAGACGCCGCCGTCGGGGTCCAGGCCCACCCAGCAGGGGCAGACCGCCTTGCAGGTGCAGACCTCCAGGAGACGTCCCTCGACGAGATAGGTGCTCTCGGTGTCGGTCGCGGTCATCGCCGTGCCTCCTCTCCACCGCCAGGCGGCGAGTGTGACGGAGACCACAGCGAAGGGCCAGGGGTCGTTCCGTGAGCGGTCGCTACCGGGGACTCACCTGTCCGACCCCCGAGATCTCCTTCGTGACCTGCGGCGAGCCCTCGTACCGGATGCTGCCGACACCCGTGACCCGGGCCTGCAGGGTCCGGCTCACGTCGACCACGGCCGAGCCGGCCCCGCCGACCGTCACGTCGGCCTCCTCGGAGGACAGGTTCGCGGCGTCGTACTCGCCGATGCCGGTCAGGTCAACCACCTGGCGGCTCACCCGCCCGGACAGGACGACGCGTGCCGCACCGCCGTGCGTGACGGTGAGGTCGGAGCCGTCGAGCTTGTTCACGGTGACCTGACCGGCTCCCGACACCGTCAGTCCGGTGAGCCGGCCGACGGTGACCCGGTAGCTGATCTCCTTCGCGTCGAGGGGGATCGTGCCGTTCTTGACGCCGAGCTTGAGGGTGGTGCCCTGCACCTCGCTGGTGAGCGACGGGAGGATGCCGTCGTCCGCCCGGATCTCGAGCGAGTCGGTGCCGGTCTGCTCGATCGTGACCGTCCCGGCGGAGGCGAACTCGACGGAGTCGAAGCCCGACACCGGCCGGTTCTCGGTCCGCACGTTCCCGGACCCGGTCACGACGGTGGTCGACGTGCCGCAGGCCGCGACGACGGCGAGCACGCCCGTCACGGCGATCGCGACGAGCAGCCGCGCACGGCTCTTCCCCGAGGTGTGGTGCCCCATGGTCCACCGTCCGTTCGCCAGACCGCCCCCTCGTACGGTCCCAGACGAAGGCCCTGCGGGCCACGGGGTTCACGTCGCGTCGTGCTGCCCGGCGCGGCCGGTCACCACCCGCCGACCCGCGTCGTCAGGCGGTCATGGCGTCGTCGTAGGCGATCGGCTCCTCGAGCGGGATGGCCTGTACCGCCGGCAACACCTCGCGGGAGAACAGGGCGACGTTCTTCTCCCCCACCTCGCGGGGCATGTCGCCGTAGCGCATGACCAGCATGAACTCCTCGGGCCGGAACGCCGCCGCGATCCTGCGCATCTTCTCGACGCACTGGTCCGGGGTGCCCCAGACGTGGTTGGCGAGGTAGGCGTCGCCCATGGCCTTGGCGGCGTCGCCGACCTGCTCGAGCGCGGCGGACTGGGCGGCGTAGTGCTCGTAGCCCTTGGTCGTGGCGAAGTGGTTGCTGTCGAGCTCGTAGTTGCGCCGGGCGCTGTCGGCGTACTCCGGGATGAAGCGGCGGGCGTGCTCCTCGGCCTCCTGCTCGGTCTCCCCGCAGAAGACGTTCATGTGGATGCGCGGGCGGGCGGGTGCATAGCCGGCCGCGGCGCGGGCACGCCCGAACTCGGCCAGCTCGGCGTGGTAGTCGTCCCACGGGCGCTGCGGGATGATCAACGGCTTGAGCCCGAACCGCGCGCCGATCGGGGCCGACGAGGGACTCCCCCACGAGAAGTGGAAGTTGTCGATCAGCTGCTGCGGGTCGCGCGGACGGGGCCGCATGGTGACGTCGTCGAACGAGTAGTGCTCGCCGTGGAAGCTGAAGGTCTCCTCGGTCAGCGCCAGCTTGACGACCTGGATCGCCTCGTCGAAGCGCCCGCGCGACTCCCCCATCTGCAGCCCCAGCTGGGCGAACTCGCGCCGGGCCGCGCCGCGCCCGAACCCGATGTACGGCGTGCGGTGCGCACCCAGCAGGTACTGCAGGACCGTGAGGTCCTCGGCGACCCGCAGCGGGTGGTGCCACGGCAGGACGACGACCATCGTCCCCACGTCGATCCGCGAGGTCGCGCCCGCGATGTAGGACAGCAGCTGCACCGGGTTGGGGATCATCGTGTAGGGGCTGATGTGGTGCTCGACCGTCCACAGCGAGTCCCAGCCCTGGTCCTCGGCCGCGAGCGCCGCGTCCAGCTCCTCCTGGTAGCGGCGGCTGTCGGTGGCGGGGTCGAGGGCGGGGACGTCCTCGCCGCGCTCCTTCGCCTCGTAGCGGTCCCAGTCCGCATAGTTCTGGAAGAACATCGTCATGCCGAGACGCACAGCTGTGCCTCCTGATCGGTGCTGGTGGACGATCCGGTGCTGGTCGGGCTCGGCCGAGGGCGCGGCGCAGCGCCGCGGTCAGCGCCGCGGTGCGGGACCTGCACCGCAGTGGTCATCGCGCCCTCTTCCGGTTGCCGCCCGAGCCGCCCCGACGCGCACTGTACGAACGATCGGTTCCGCTGCGGCACCCCCGAAAGTGACACGTCGACAGCGGCCCGTCCCGTCGATTGACACTCCGTCAGCGATCGACCTACCGTGATCAGGACCACGACGAGGTGGGGCATGAGCTCTCCGGCACCGGTGCCGCCGCGGCACACGTTCCTGCAGGTCCGCGAACCGGGGCCGCCGGCGCTCGCGGCGCTCGTCGCCGAGCTGCGCGCGGTCGCCGGCCGGATCGGCGACGAGTGTCTCCGCGCCGAGATCCTCGAGGGGTGCGACCGGTTCGGCGCCGACCCGGTGGACGTCCACGCCGCCCGGCCCACCCCGCGCGAGCTCGACGTCCTCGCCCTGGCGGCCGCCGGGTGCCGCAACCGCGACATCGCGGGACTGCTCGGCATCTCCACCGATGCCGTGAAGTCGCACCTGCGGAAGGCGATGCGGCGGTTCGGGGTCCGCACCCGGCACGCGGCCGTCAGCGCCGCGCGGGCCCGCGGCCACCTGCGGTGAGCCCGGCCGCGGCGCTCTCGCCGGCCGACCGCGAGGAGGTCCGCCGGATGTTCGGACGGCTGCGGCGGGCCGCCGGAGGGGAACCCGAGCTGCGCGCGCGGCTGGTCCGGCTGCAGGCCCGGCTCCTCGAGATCGTCGCTCCCGGCCCGCCGACGGCCGCCGCGGCGACCTTGTCCGGCCGCGAGATCGACGTCCTCGCCCACACCGCGCTCGGGCTGCGCAACGGCGAGACGGCCGCGCTTCTCGGGGTGTCACCGGAGACCGTCAAGAGCTACCTGCGCAGCGCCATGACGAAGCTCGACGCCCACTCCCGGCACGAGGCGGTCGCGCGGGCCCGCGAGGCGGGTGCACTGCCCTGAGCCGGTCGCGCCCGGAGCTCGGGCACGCCAGTGGTGCAGCAGCCTAGGGACGCACGCGGACGACGACTTCGGAGTCGGTCACCCGATCGACCCCGACGGTGAACCCGCCCGCCTCGGTCTGCCCGCCGACCGGCACTCGGACCTGCTGGCCCGCGACCTGGATCTCGGCGACGTCGTCCGCCACGCCGACCAGCCGCGCCTCGACCCCGAGGACGGAGACGGACGCGTTCCCGCTGCGCGGGAACGTGACGGTGCAGCCGTCGAGCCCGCAACGGGTGCTCGACGACCCGCCCCCGCACCCGGCCAGGCCGAGCATGAGGACGGCCGCGGCGAGGCCGGTCAGGAGCCGGCGGGGCCTCGGGAGTGCGCGCACAGCCGAGATCCTAGCGCCGGGTTTGTCTGGTTCCCCGAGGCCGCCCACTCAGAGCGCGGCCGCAACGGCCTCGGCGAACACACGGTCCGTGTCGTAGACCGGCTCCCAGGTGATGTGGGCGATGTGGCCGTAGTTCTGCATATGGAAGACCTGGTAGGCGGCGAAGGAGTCCGGGTCGTCGACCTCGATGAGGACGTAGCCGCCCCACGCCGAGCCGAGGCTCCTCTGGTGCGCGACACCCTTGTCCGCGTTGCCGTAGTTGCCGGTCCTGGCCATCGCCCGGAAAGCTTCGGCCCAGGCGGCGTCGATGTCGGCCTTGGCCGCGCCGTCCCGGTAGACGAACTTCTGCAGGTAGATCTGGCCCATGACCCCTCCCGGTGCCTCGATCGGACCGGGCGACGCTCCCGGGGGGCGCCGGCCGCGGATAGAGCCGGAGGGCCCCTGACGCGTCAGGAGGCCGCGTACAGGGCGATCACGAGCAGCGGGGCGAGGACGTCGTACCAGAGGATGAACCCGGCGTTGCCCGCCGCGCGGTTGCCCCGCCGCACGATCTGGACGACGTGCCCGACCGCCGCGCCGAGGTAGAAGATCGCGAAGGCGAGCAGGGCGGCCAGCTGGAACTGCCGGTCGAAGCCACTGCCCGCGAGGATCCCCAGCACGCCGATCAGCACGCCGGCCAGCCCGACCTCCCCCTGGAACGGGTTGCCCGTCGGCCAGCCGATCGACCGCGCGATGGGGTCGGGGAGCATCAGGTGCCCGCACCCGACGACCAGCGAGTTGACGCCGGCGAGCCAGACCAGGGCGTTGAGCAGGCTCGCGGCGGTGAACCCGGCCCAGCCCGACGTCGCGACCTGCACGATCTCGGCCACGACGAACCCGGCGATACCGAGGTAGGTCGTCATGCCGAGCAGCCGCAGGACGACCGGCGGCGGCCCCGGGTCCTCGACGGGCACGACCGGCAGCTCGGCGGTGGGCGGCGGGTCGGTGGTGCGCTCGGTGTCGGGTCCCGGCACGTGGTCCTCCCGGTCGTCGGTGGCTGACGGCCGGTTCGCTGCGGAGGCGGACGGCGTTAGCGGCCGCGTGACGCGTCCCGCTCCGGCGTGATCCACTGACGGGAGTCCCCGCGACCGCGATCACCCCCGGAGCCCGCCCGTGCCGCTCGATCCGCAGTTCCGCACCGTCCTCGACACCCTCGCCACCGCCGGGTTCGCCGGCCTCACCGGCGGCGACGCCCCCACCGTGCGGGAGCGGTACCGGACCCTCGCGCTGTCCCGGCGCGGGCCGGGGTTCGTGCCCGAGCCGGTCGCCGGTGTGGAGGACACGACGGCCGACGACGTCCCGGTGCGGGTCTACACGCCGGCGGAGGACCGCGGCATCGCGGTGGTCTACCTGCACGGCGGCGGCTGGGTGGTCGGCGACCTGGACACGCACGACCCGCTGTGCCGCCGGGTCGCCAACGCGCTCGGCGCGGTCGTGGTGTCCGTGGACTACCGGCTCGCGCCCGAGCACCCCTTCCCCGCCGGGCTCGACGACGCCGGCACCGTGCTCCGCTGGACGCTCGCCCGCCACCCGGACCGGCCCGTCGGCGCCGCCGGGGACAGCGCGGGTGCCTCGCTCGCCGCCGGCCTCGCGCTGCGGGCCCGCGACGCCGGGCTCCCGCTGGCCGGGCAGCTGCTGTTCTACCCGGCCACCGACCCCGCGATGACCTCGCAGTCGGTGCGCGACAACGGCGAGGGCTACTTCCTCACCCACGCCGACATGGCCTGGTTCCTCGCGCAGTACCTGCCCGGTGGCGGCACCGGCGTCCCCGAGGTGGACCTGCTCGCGGCCGACGTGGCCGGGGTCGCGCCCGCCGTCGTCGCGACGGCGGAGTTCGACCCGCTCCGCGACGAGGGCGCCGCCTACGCCGAACACCTCGCGGCAGCGGGCGTGCCCGTCGAGCACGTGCCCGGGCCGGGGCTCATCCACGGTTACGCGGCCTTCCTCGGGGTGGTCGACGGCGCCGACGCCACGACCGTCCGGGCCCTCGGGTCCTTCGGCCGGGTACTCACGGGGTGAATCCGGCGGCGCGGCCGCCGCCCGTCAGCCAACGGGGACGCGGCGCTCCGCGCGCTCCAGCAGGGCGACGACCTCGTCCCGGGTGCGGTGCGGCGCGTCGTTCCACGACGTGAGCTCGCGGATCAGTGTCGCGCCGCCCGGTCCGCGCAGTGCCGGCGCGGACCGTTCACCCGTGCCCGGCAGGCAGCGCCAGACGTGCGCGATCCACGGCATCGCGTCCCGCTCGACGTTCACCAGCCGCCCGCCGCGGTGCGCGGCGACGGTCAGCGCCGCCACCAGGCAGGCCTGCTCCACCTCGTCGGGCCGCGGCGGCCCGGAGAGGAGCCGCGCCAGCCTCGAGGGGCGGTTGTCGGTGCACCAGCCGTGCTGCAACCATCCGTGCTGCACGATCCCGCGCGCCACCGCGAGCACGCTCCGCTGGGGCCGGACCAGGGGCCGGACCCCGGGCTCCGCCAGACACACGGCCATCTCCGCTGCTCCTCCCGCTCGCTGCCCCACCTCTGCCCCATCTCGCAGTGTGGGCCGGGAGCCGCCGCGGCGGTAGGGCCCGTGGACACGACCGGCGCCTACGGCCGCCGACACGCCGGGGGCCCCTCCCGCGAGCTTGGACGGGAGCTCTTCCTCCCGACCCCGAGGTGGCCATGGACGGCACATCGGCCCGGCATCACGCCACGTTGATGGCAGTGGCGCGGGGCTATCAGCGCTCGCAGGCCCTGGCGGTGGCGGCCGGCGAGCTGGGGTACAGCGTCCGGACCGGCGGCAACGCCCTCGTCCACACCCTGGGGACGGACGTGTGGGAACACCGGCGGCGCGATCCGGCGCAGGGCGAGCTGTTCGACGCGGCGATGCGCACCATGGCCACGTCCTACGCGCCCGGCGTCCTCGCGGCCCACGACTTCGGGGTCTACTCCGTGGTGGCCGACGTCGGCGGCGGGACGGGCGCCATGCTGGCGGCGATCCTCGTCGCCCACCCGGGCCTGCACGGAATCCTCGCCGAGCAGCCCGACATCCTGTCCCGCGCCCCGGCGCACCTCGACGCCGCCGGCGTGGCCGACCGGGTCCGCCTGGTCGAGTGCGCTTCTTCGACGAGGTGCCCGCGGGCGCCGACGCCTATGTGATGCTGCGGATCCTGCACGACTGGGACGACGAACCGGCAGTGCGGATCCTGCGGCGCGTCCGTGCAGCGACGGGTCTTCTCGTGGTCGACGCGGTCGTCGGGCCGCCGAACGAGGACCCCCAGACGGCGTTCCTCGACCTGATGATGCTCGTGTCCGCGGGCGGCCGGGAGCGCACCGAGCCCGAGTGGCGCGATCTTCTCGGGAGCGCCGGGTTCCACCACCGACCGCTCACAGGGTGGGGACGGACGGGCTCAGCAGGGTCACCGTGGTGCCGTCGTCCGGCGCCTGCCCGCCCCGGTGGATCAGGACCTCGGCCATCAGCGCGGTCATCATCGGCAGCCCGCGGCGGCGGTTGACGTCCGGCTCGGGGACGGGTCGCGGGAGCCACCGGCCGGTGTCGCGGATCCGGACCCGGAGGCGGCGCCGCCCGCCGACCGGCTCGACCTCGGCGGCGATCTCCACCGTCCCGTCCGGTGCCCCGGGCGGGAAGGCGTGCTCGACGGCATTGCTCACCGCCTCGTTGACCGCGAGCAGGACGTCGAGGGCGGCGTCGTCGGGCCACGCGAGCTGCCCGAGCCGTCGACGCAGCCCCGTCCGGACCAGGCCCAACGTCTCGAGGACGGCCGGCAGGCGGATCTCCCAGGTGTGCGCGACGGCGGAGGCCGCGGGCGCGGCACCGGCCGGACCCGCTCCCGAGGGCGGGCCCGCACGGTCCTCCGACTGGTCCCGATGCGCTGGCACTACCCGAGAGTGTGACGCGCCTCGCCCCCGGAGGACCAGCCGGGCCACGCTCGGCGTGCCGCCGCGGTCAGCCGCCGCTGCCATGCGGCTCGCCGAGCGCCTCGGCGACGTCGTAGTACAGGGCCAGCACCCGCTCGAGCCCGGTGATCTGGATCGGACGGACCACCGGGCGGTTGTGGTCGACGACGATCCGCAACGGCTCGTCCTGCCGCTCGGCCGCGCGGTGCGCGGTCACGAGCGCGCTCAGCCCGGCGTCGTCGAGGAAGTCGACGCGGGTGAGGTCGACCACGGTCACGTCGACCGCGGCATCGGCCAGCGACCTGCCCACCGCCGCCTCCAGCCGCGGGGCGGTGAACATGTCGACCTCGCCGGCGACCGTCAGCACCATCGCCACCCCCATGCGACGCAACTCGACGCGCAGCAGCTGCTCGGCCGCGGGGGCCTGGTCACCGGTCACGACGTCCAGTCTTCCCCGCGGCACGGCACGTCCGACAGGCCCCCCGCAACCCCTGTGACGCGTCCCGGAGGCGCAGGTCGTGGCCCACCTCAGCCCACGTGCGCGTGGTCGGGCTCGGCGAGGGCGTTGCGCAGCCGGTGGCGCATCGCCGGGTGCATCGCCAGGTCGTCGAGCCGGTCGACGGTCACCCAGTCCGCCTCGCTCGTCTCGTCGCCGTCGGGCCGCGGGTCGCCGGACTCCGGCCGGGCGTGCACGCAGACGGCGAACTGCTGGCGGACCTCGCCGGTGACGTCGACGATCACGTGCCCGGGGTCGCTGTAGACCCCGGCCACCCGCAGCACCTTGATCGCGACGCCGCTCTCCTCGGCCACCTCCCGCTCGGCCGCGTCCACCGCGGACTCGCCGATCTCGACGCGGCCGCCGGGGAGCTCCCAGAAGCCGTCGTCCGTGCGGCGGACGAGCAGGACGCGGTCGGCGTCGTCGCGCACCACGGCGAAGACGCTGGGCGCGACCAGGGTGGGTCGCGGCGGGTCGGGATGGTGGTAGTACTCGGTGCGGGCCACGGTCAGCGCCGGGCCGGGAGGGTCGCACCGGGCGCCGCCGGTCGGGTCTCGTTCGCCATCGCCGACCACCCCTTCTCCACTCGCCGGACCGTTGGATCACGGTCCCAGGACCGCCCACCGGCGGAAACGGCCGAAAGCCCTGACAGCCGGTGCCGCTCGGCTACTCCGATCGCTCCACTCCCGACCGACCTTCACCCCGCCGGGGCGAGGCGCGGACGCGGCGGGCGACCCATCGTCCGACGCACGGCGAGCGGGGGAGGTGGCGCGGTGCCTGCGGGGGACGAACGGACGAGGCCCGGGACGGGACGTGCGCCGTGCTGAGCGGCGACGAGGAGCGACTGCTCACGGCGATCGAGCGCCAGCTCCGCGCGGAGGACCCGGAGCTGGACAAACGGCTCGGCCACGGCCTCGGGCCGCCCGCCGGGCGACGGTGGCGCTGGGTCCTCCCGGTGCTGATCGTCCTCGCCGTGCTCTGCATCCTCGTCGGGCTGCTGGCCGCGGAGGCGGGGGTGTTCCTCGGCGGCCTGGCGCTGGCCGGGGTGGCCTGGGTGGTCGTCCACCGTCGCCGCCGGGGGCCGAAGACCTGATCGTCATCCGGCCGGCGGAGCGACCCACTGCGCGCCGGTCTCCCGCCGGAACGCGTCGACGGCGGCGTCGACGGTCGGGAAGAAGTGCGCGGGATCGAGGGTCCGGGTCAGCTCGTAGCGGTCGATCTTGTGCCGCACCGGGTCCTTCATCTCCGCGAACACGAGGTGCACGCCGCGCGCGTTGAGCGCGACGTCCAGGTCGTGGAGCATGTCCGCCGCCGTCGTGTCGACGTCCGTGATCGGCTCGGCGGCCACGACCACCCACCGGGGCGCCGGATCGCTCCGGCTCCGCCGCTCCAGCTGCTCGCGGAAGGTCCGGGCGTTGGCGAAGAACAGCGGCGCGTCGAACCGGAGCAGGACGCAGCCCGGCAGCACCTCGGCCGCCGGGTAGCTGCGGACGTCGTGGAAGCCGGGCACGCCGGGGACGCGGCCGAGCACGGTCTGGTACGGCCACCACGCGCGGCGGAACACGTTGCCGACCGACAGCGCGACGGCCACCGCGATCCCGGGCAGCACGCCGAGCAGCACGACGCCGGCGAACGCCGCGATCGACAGCGCGAACTCGGTCCGGCGCACGCGGAAGAGCCGCACGGTCCCGCCGATGTCGGCGAGGGACACCGACGCCGCGATCACGACCGCGGCGAGCGTCGGCTGCGGCAGGGTGCGCAGCAGGCCCGGGGCCAGGAGCAGGATCAGCGTGATCGCGACGGCCCCCACCACGCCGGTGACCTGGGTGCGGGCCCCGACCTGTGTGGCCACGGCCGTCCGCGACCCGCTGGTGCTGACCGGGAACCCCTGGAAGAACCCGGCGGCGAGGTTGGCCGCGCCGATCCCGACCATCTCCCGGTCGCCGTCGATCGTCCGGCCCTCGCGCGCCGCGAAGGACGAGGCCGTGGAGATCGTGTCGGTCAGCGAGACGAGCGCGATGCCGGCGGCGCCGGCCAGGAGCGGGAGGACGTCCGAGGCGGCGATCCTCGGCAGGGTCGGTGGCGGGAAGCCCTGCGGCAGGACGCCGACCAGCGCGACGCCCCGCTGGTCCAGCGCGAACAGCGCCGCCGCGGCCATCGACAGCACCACCACGATCAGCACCGCCGGGACCCGTGGGAACACCCGCTGCAGCACCCCGATGAGGACCAGACCCCCGAGCCCGACCGCCAGCGCGGCCGGCACGACCTCGCCGCCGACCACCCCCCGGACGAACCCGACGACCTCACCGCCGAAGCCCTCGGCGTCGACCGAGAACCCGCAGAGCTTCGGCAGCTGCCCGACGAGGATCGTCACGGCCAGCCCGTTCATGTAGCCGATCATGGTCGGCTTCGAGATGAGGTCCGCGACGAACCCGAGGCGGCCGAGCCCGGCGACCGCCATGATCGCGCCGGTCATGAGCGCGAGGGCCGAGGCGAGCGCGACCGCGCGCTGCGGGTCGCCGCCGGCCGCGACGAGCGGGAGGACCGTCGCCGCGATCATCGGGCCGAGCGAGGAGTCCGGGCCGAGCACGAGGACCCGCGACGGGCCGAAGACCGCGTACGCGAGCAGGCAGAGGATCGACGTGTACAGGCCGGTGATCGCGGGCAGCCCGGCCAGTTCCGCGTAGGCCATGCCCTGCGGCACCAGCAGGGCGGTCAGCACCAGGCCGGCGACCACGTCCCGGGGCAGCCACGCCGGCCGGTAGGTCCGCAACAGGGCCAGCCCCGGCACCGGCGAGGACGTGCCCTCGGTTCCGTTTCCGCTCACGCGCGCAGGATGGCGCGCCGGGAACGACCGGGCCTCACCCCCGGGGTGTGGCCCGACCTTCACCCCCGCGGGGTGACGGCGCCGCCGGGCCCCGGGTCCAGGGTCGGCGGATGGCTCCCACCGCCGACCAGGACGCCACGGGACCGGGCGCGACGGCAGAGCGCGCCCGCGCGGCGGCCGCTCCCCCGGGCCGGGCCCGCGCACTCGTGCGCCGCACGGTCCTGAGCAGACACCACTGGGGCAGCGAGGAGCACCTCGCGCAGGCGATCTACGGCACCGTGATCGGCGCCGCCGGGATCGCGGTCGGCAGCGCGCATGGGGACCTCCGCGAGATCGTCCTCACCGTGGTGGTGACCGTCGCGGTCTACTGGGCCGCAGAGCGCTACGCGGACGTGCTCGCCGCCGCGGTACACGCCGAGGGCCGATGGGAACGGGTGCGGGGCGCGCTGCGCCGCGGGCTCCCGGTCGTCGAGGCGGGGCTGAGCCCGCTGGTGGTCCTGGTCGTCCTCGCGCTGCTCACCGGCCGTCTCGCCCTCGCGGTCTTCGTCGCGCTCGGCCTGGCCACGCTCATGCTCGGCGGCTTCGGGCACGCCGCCGCCCGGCGGGCCGGCGCCACCCGGTTCGCGGCGTTCGGCTGGGGCCTGTGCAGCGCGGCGCTCGGCGGTCTGGTCATCGGGCTGAAGATGCTGCTCCACTGAGGAGGACGACGCAGGGGGCGGCATGGAGGTCGTGATCGTCGGCGCGGGTGCGGCGGGATCGATGACCCCGAGCCCGGCGACGACCGGTACACCATGCTGCTCACCCGCCGGTCCACGCTGGACCGCGTGCTCGACGCGCGGGTGCGGACCGAGCCCGGGGTCACGCTGCGCGGCGGCGCCACCGTCCGCGGCCTGCTCACCGAGGGCGGAACGCCCCCGCGGGTCACCGGCGTCCGGCTCGACGACGGCGCGCTGGCCGCCGACGTCGTCGTCGACGCCTCGGGGCGGCGGTCCCGGGTCGACGACTGGCTGGCCGACGCCGGGGCGCGGCCGCGGCCCGTCGTCACGGCGGACTGCGGCCTCGCCTACTACAGCCGGCACTACCGGCTGCGGACCACGGACGGACTGCCCGGGCGGGCGGACAACCGCACGATCCTCCCGCTCGACGAGTTCGTCGCCGGGATGTGGGGCGCCGACAACGGGACGGTCCTGCTGGGGTTGTGCCCGCTGGCCGAGGACCACCGGTTCCGCGTCCTGCGGGACCCGGAGGTGTTCACCGCGGTCTTCGACACGGTGCCCGGTCTGCGGGGTTGGCTCGACGTGCTGGATCCGGTCGGCGACATGTTCCCGATGGGTGGGCTGCACAACACCCTGCACCGCCTGGTCGACGCGGCCGGGCCGCTCGTCCTCGGGCTGCACGCCGTCGGCGACGGGGTCTGCACCACCAACCCGACGCTGGCCCGCGGGCTGGGCGTGGCGCTGCGGACCGTGCTCGACCTCGTCGACGTCCTCGCGGAGCATCCGCGCGACCCGCTCGCGCGCGCCCTGGCACACGACGCGGCGATCACCGAGGGGGTCGAGCCGTACTACGTCGACCAGGCCCGCACCGACGCCGCGCGGCTCGCCCGGGTCCGCGGGGTGCTGCACGCGCGGGGTGTGCTCGACGGGCGCCCCGCGACCCCGGCCGCCCCGGCGGGACCGGCCCCGTCGGCGGCCCGGGTGGGGTTCGACGAGCTCTCCGCCGCGGCCTTCTTCGACGCGGCCCTCTTCCGCACCGCCGCCTCGGTACGGGGCATGCTCGTGCGCCCCGAGGCGGTCTACACCGACCCCGCCGTGGTCGCCCGGGTGCGGGAGGTGCAGGCCGCACACCCCGCCGGGGTCCCCGCCCCCGCCCAGCCCGACCCCGACCTCCTCGCCAAGGCCCTCGCCGCGGCGGTGTGAGACGTCAGGCCGGCTCCTCCGCCGCCTGCTTTCGCGCGGCGCCGAAGCGCTGCTGGACGTTCTGCTTCGTGGTGCCGTAGAGCGCGCCGATCTTCGACCAGCTCGCGCCGGCCTCGCGAGCCTCGGCGGCGCGGCGGCGTTCGACCTCCTCCGCGGCACACCGCAGGTCCCTCGCCGCGGCGAGGGCCTCCAGCGGGCTCCCGGCCGCGCCGAGCGCGTCAAGGGCCTTCTGCACGTGCTTGAGGCCACTGTCAGCCGACACAGGTCAATGGTAGCTTGACGCCTCGGTCGTCAATGATAGGTTGACGAACGTCAACTCGACATTGACGAGCGAAGGCGACCCAGGAGGTGTGGGCAGATGGACGGGCGGATCCACCAGCAGGGCCGGGCGGAGCGCGACCGACGCGGGGCGTCGGACCGGGAGGTGAAGCGCGCACTCCGGGCGGTGTACTTCGCGGTCGCCGCGCTGCGGCACGCGCCGCGGTCGCCGCAGGTCACCCGGGCGATCTCCGAGGCGAGCACCGCCGTCGGGACCCTGCCCGGCGGCTTCGTCGCCGAGGCGCTCTACCGGCTCATCGGCACGATCGAGGACTGCCACCGCGCGGGCACGGCCGGCTCCACCCGGCTCGACGAGCGGTGGCGCACCGCGACCGCCGCGGTGCGCCTCGCCGGCTGACCCGCCTCGGGGCAGGCCACCGGCAGGGTCGGCCCTCACCCGGCCGCAAGGGCCGCGAGCACCGGTTCCTCGACGGGCGTCGGGCCGTGGTGTGGGTACCGCTGCACGCCGGCTACGGCGCGCTCGGCTTCGCCGCGACCGTCGCCGCCCCGGTCCTCGTGCTGCTGTTGCTCGTGGGTACGCGGCGAGGGGTGCGGGCCGGGACATGATCCCCGCCCGGGCAGGGGAACGCTCGATCTCCGGACGTTCCCCTGCCGGGCCGTGGATCATGTTCCGCCCGAAATCCGCTGGACGACGTCGCGATCATCGGTACGTCCGGGCCGTGACCGCCGCCGCGCCCGACGATCTCGAACCCCGGCGCCGCGACGCGCAGCAGCGGCTGGAACGCGCGGTCGGCGAGGGCCGGCTGACCCTCGACGAGTTCACCGACCGGGTGGGGAAGGTCTGGGCGGCCGACGACGGCGTGGCGATCGAGCGCGTGCTCACCGACCTCCCCACGCCGGTGGTCGGGGCGACCAGGCCCGGGCGCGTGCTGGTGAGCGTGCTCGGCGACCTCACGCGCAAGGGCCGGTGGTCACTGCGCCGGCGCACGACGGTGCTGCTGCTGCTCGGCGACGTCGACCTGGACCTGCGCGGCGCGGTGGTCGAGCAGGGTGCCGCCGAGGAGCCGATCGTCGTCGACACCTGGTCGCTGATCGGCGACGTGCAGCTCACCGTGCCGGAGGGCGTCGAGGTGGAGGTCGGCGGGTTCTCGCTGCTCGGCGACCAGAAGGTCGACCTCGCGCCCGTGCCCCGGGTGCCCGGCGCCCCCGTCGTCCGGCTGCGGGTGTGGTCGCTGCTGGGCGACCTGACGGTGCGCAGCGCGGGCTGACCACGGCTCACCGGCTCCGGCGCTGCCCCATCTCCCGGGAGATGGCCAGGCCCGTCGCCCGGACGACCTGCTCGTAGGCCTGCGGCCGCGCGTCACCCGCCGGCACGACGACCGACACCGCCGCGATCGTCCGGCCGGTCCGGTCCCACACGGGCGCCGCGACCGAGGAGACGGGGGCGGGGCGGGGCCGGTCGAAGATCGCGACGCCCCGCCGCCGGACGTCGGCGAGCCGACGGCGCAGCCGCGTCGCGGTGGCGGGGTCGAGGCCCTCGAGGAACCCGGCCCGCGCCTCCGGGTCGGCCCTGGGCCAGCAGCACCAGGCCCGCAGCTGGCCGCGGCGCTCGGCGTGTCCGAGCGCGGTCGCGGCCGCGTCGCCGCGCCGCCACGGGCACGTCGCCGGGATCCGCGCCGAGCGGTGTCGAGACCAGCGGGGTCCCCGGCACCCCTCGAGCCGGGCTGGTCGAGTACACCCGCGCCGGCCGCCGGCTGGGCGCCGAGCGCTCGACGCGGGCGACCTGCTGCTCCCCGTCCTGGCCGGGAGAACGCGGTGACGGCCCGCCGGACCCGGAAGGACCTCGTGCCCCGGCTGGCCGGCGAGCGCCGGCTCGGCGCCTACTTCGGCGTGCTGTCCTCGGCGGGTGGACTCGCGGTGCTGGTGGGCAGCACCGCGACCGGCGTCCTGCTCGACCCGGCGGTCGCCCCGCCCGCCGTCGCCTGGGTGGCGCTGGCCGCGGTGCCCCTGCTCAGCGCGCTGGTGATCGGGAGGCTCGCGCGGCACGGCGCCCTCGGCTGATCACCGGTACCGTGTCGGCCGGCGTGCCCGGGTCCTGCCTGAACGCAAGCGGCCGACGCCGGCCGGCACTCACGCCGCGCCGCCACCCTGGATGTCGAGTGGGAAGGCCAGCCGGACCGTCGTGCCCCGCGCCGACTGCAGGACGGTGACCTCCGCGAGCTGCGTGGCCACCCGCAGGCCGTCCCCCGGCGGCTCGGTGCACAGCTCGTCGTCGACGTCGACCCGGATCCGGACGCCGTCCGCGCGGGAGCACCACCGGACCCGCACGGATCCCGCGCCCAGGTCCAGGGCGTGAGCGACGACCTCGTCCACCGCGATCGTCAGCCGCGCCTGTCGGTCGACGGGCCAGCCGCGGTCCCGGGCCAGCCGTCCCAGGTCGTGCCGCAGGTCGGCGAGCTCGAGCACCCCCGAGACCTCGGTGTCCAGTGCGGGCGGCACGCGAACGCCCAGCTTCTGCCGCAACCCCTGCATCCCGCACCAGTCCTTCCCACCGTCCGGTCGCCGCCCCACATGCCCCCGGCCGGACCGGCCAAACCCGCGACCGGGAGGGGCCGCGCGGAATCCTGCGCGTGGCCGGTTTGGCCCGCCCCCGCCCGGGCATCCGCCCCGCACTCCCGGCGCTCCCGCGCGGCGGGCCCGCCGCCCGGCAGGCGGCGGCGGTGTCCGGGCGGCGCCTCCCGCCCTTCCCTCCGGCCACGCCGGATCCACCCCTTTCCGTGGAGGAGGCTGCGTGCACGGTGGACGCCCCCAGCGACTACGCCCGATACCTGCCGACGCTCACCGAGTACGCCGGGCTGCCCGGCGACGACCCGCGCCGGGAGGGCCTGCGGTCCACGCTGATCCTCGCGTTCCTGCCGGTCGTGCAGCACATCGCCCGGCGCTACGGCGACGACGCCGTGCGGGAGGACCTGACCCAGGCGGGGGTGATCGGGCTGATCCACGCGATCGACCACTGGGATCCCGGCGCGGCCCGCGGCGACGCGCTCGGGTACGTCGTCCCCTGTGTGCGCGGGGAGATCCTGCGGCACCTGCGGGACCGCACCTGGTCGGTGCGGGTGTCGCGGCCGGTCAAGGAGCTGGTGGTGTCGCTCGACAAGGCCGTCGGGCCGCTCACCCAGCGGCTGGGGCGGGCGCCGCGACCGAGCGAACTGGCCGAGCACCTCGGGATCGACGTCGACGAGGTGATCGACGCGCTGGCCGTCCGGGCCGAGCGGCGCAGCGCCAGCCTCGACGTGTCGGTCGAGCCCGGGGAGCCCCCGCTCGCCGAGCGGCTCGGCGACGCGGACCCCGAGCTCGACGGGGTGGAGCTGCGGCGCAGCGTGTGGCCGCTGCTGGCCGCGCTCCCCGAGCGGGAGCGGCGGATCGTGTTGCTGCGCTTCTTCGGCAACAAGACCCAGTCCGAGATCGGCGAGGTGGTCGGGCTCTCGCAGATGCACGTCTCCCGCCTGCTCGCCCGCGCGCTCGCCACCCTGCGCCACGGGATGATGTCGTAGCGGTCCGTCGCCCCCGTACACCAGGTCGTCACCCGGCCCCCTGCCGACGCCGTCGACCGGCAGCCGGGCCGGGAAGCCGGGGCTCGGCCCACAGCCGGTTCACAGCCGGCACACCGAGATCACCCACGATGCCGCCGGAGGCTGGTCCTCGACCGATGCCGAAGGAGCACCGTGAGCAACGACCTGTACCCCAGCGGGTCCCGCTGGGAACCCTTCTCCTCCCCGCGCCCCGTCCTCACCGACCCCGAGCACCTCGACGGAACCGCACCGGACCGCGCCGAGGTCGGGGCCGCCCACCCCGTCTACGACATCGCCTCGACCGCCGTGCACCCCGGCCCCCACTCCGTCGCCGAGCCGCGTGCCGGGCGCCCGGGTGTGCGCCGGACCGTCGTGCTGGTCGCAGCGGCCGTCGGCCTCGTGCTCGCCGGCGGGGCGGGCAGGTACGCGATCGGACACGCCACCGCCGGGACCGGCACCGGGAGCGGCACTGGTACCGGAAGCGGCAGCGCGGGCACCGGCGGCACGGGCAGCCTCACGAGCAGCACCACCGGGCAGTCCACGTGACCACCACGCTCGACCCACCCACCGCCCGGCACGGCACCCGGGTCGACGCCCGGCCGGCCCGCACCGATTCGGTGATCCGCTACCTGGCCGGTGTCGCCGTGGCGGCGAGCCTGGTCGTCGTCACCTACCTCTGGCTCGCGGGCGGCGGGATCGAGGACCTCGGCTCCTGGGCCGACGGCCTGACCTCGACGGGCCGCTGGACGGGCCTGCTCGCCTCGGACCTCCTGCTGGTCCAGGTGCTGTTGATGGCCCGGATCCCGCCGCTGGAACGCTCGGTAGGGCAGGACCGGCTGGCCCGGGTCCACCGGCTCGTCGGGTTCACCTCGTTCACCCTGATGCTGCTGCACCTGGTGCTGATCACGTGGGGCTACGCGGCCGGCCGGATCAGCGCGCTCCCCGGCACCTTCTGGACGCTCACCGTCGACTACCCCGGCATGCTGCTGGCCCTGGCCGGCACCGCCTGCCTCGTTCTCGTCGTCGTGACGAGTGTGCGAGCCGCCCGCAACCGGCTGCGCCACGAGTCCTGGCACCTCCTGCACCTGTACGCCTACCTCGGCGTCGGGCTCGCGCTGCCGCACCAGCTGTGGACCGGCCAGGAGTTGCTGTCCTCCACGGCCGCGACCGTCTACTGGTGGACGCTCTGGGCCGCGGCCGCCGCGGCGGTGCTGGTCTGGCGGGTCGGCCTGCCGGTGCTCCGCTCGCTGCGCCACGACCTGCGGGTCACCTCGGTGGTCCCCGAGGCGCACGACGTCGTGTCGGTGTACGTGACCGGTCGCGCCATGGACCGCCTCCCGGTCGCCGCCGGGCAGTTCCTGACCTGGCGTTTCCTCAGCGGGCCCGGCTGGACCCGCGCCCACCCGTACTCGCTCTCGGCCGCCCCGGACGGCCGCAGCCTGCGGATCACGGTCAAGGACCTGGGCGACGGCAGCCGGCTCGTCCGCAGCCTGCGCCTCGGTACCCGGGTGCTCGTGGAGGGCCCCTACGGCCGGCTCACCGCGCGCCCGCGCACCCGCGACCGGGTCGCGCTGATCGGGGCCGGGGTCGGGATCACCCCGCTGCGGGCGCTCGCCGAGGGCCTCTCGTACGCCCCGGGCGATGCCGTGCTGCTGCAGCGCGGCACGGGCGCACCGCTGTTCGCCGCGGAGTTCGACGTCCTCGCCCGTGAGCGGGGCCTGCGGGTGCACTGGCTCCCCGGCCGGCGCCGCGCCCCGGACTCCTGGCTCGGCGAGGGCGCCGGCCCCGCCGACGACCTCGCCGTCCTCCTCGCCCTGATCCCCGACGTCGCGCAGCGCGATGTCTACCTCTGCGGCCCCGAGGCCTGGTCCGCCTCGGTCCACCGGACCCTGGCCGCGGCCCGGGTGCCGGAGGGCCGCATCCACGTCGAGACCTTCGGATGGTGACCGCGTGCGCCGCATCCTGACCTGGTTCCTGAGCACCGTCGCCGTGGTCGCGCTGCTCTTCGGCTACAAGACCTCGACGGGCGCCTCCGCCACGCCCACCTCCGACACGGTCGTCGCCGCGCCCGGCACGGGTTCCGGGGCGAGCGCCGGCAGCGGCTCGGGCAGCACCGGCACCTCGGGCAGCACCGGCAGCAGCGCGAGCAGCGGCACGTCGGGCGGCACCGGCACCACCACCTACACCGGGTCGGTCGCCCAGACCCGCTGGGGTCCGGTCCAGGTCGCGATCACCGTGGCGGGCGGGAAGATCACGAACGTCACCGTCCCCCAGTACCCCAACGGGAACGGCAGGGACCAGCAGATCAACGCCTCCGCCTTGCCCGTCCTCACGAAGGAGACGATCAGCGCGCAGAGCGCCTCCATCGACATGGTCAGCGGCGCGACCGTGACCTCCGACGGCTACGTCCAGTCCCTGCAGAGCGCCCTCGACCAGGCCGGCCTCGCATGACCGCACCCGCCGTGTCCACCGTGTCCCCTGTGCCCACCGCCCCTGCCGCCGCTCCCCGCCCGGCCCGCTACGTCGAGCACGTCATGGGGATGCCGATCAGCCTCGCGCTGCGCGGCCGGCACACCAGCGACGAACGGGCCCGCGCCGCCTGGGCCGACGCCCTGGCCGTCCTCCGCGAGGCCGACCGGGTCTTCAGCACCTACCGCCCCGACTCGGTGATCTCCCGGCTGGGCCGCGGCGAGCTCGACGAGCGCGACTGCCCGCCCGAGGTGCGCGAGGTCCTGGCGGTCGGGGAGGCCGCCCGCCGGGACTCCGACGGCGCGTTCGACGTCCGGCGCGCCGGCCGCCTCGACCCGTCCGGCGTCGTCAAGGGCTGGGCCGTGGAGCGGGCCGCGGCGGCCCTGGTCACGGTGCCCGACACCGACTTCTGCCTGTCCGCGGGCGGCGACCTCACCTGCCGCACCCTGCACCCCGACGACGCCCCGTGGCGGATCGGTGTCGAGGACCCGCGCGACCCGGGGCGGCTCGTCGCGGTGATCCCGATCCGCACCGGCGCCGTCGCCACCTCAGGCGCGGCCCACCGCGCGGCCCACGTCGTCGACGCGCGGACCGGGCTCCCGCCGTCCGGGCTCGGCTCGGTCACGGTGATCGCCCCCTCGCTCACGGTCGCGGACGTCGACGCCACGGCCGCCTACGCCCTGGGCCCCGACGCCGCGGGCTGGCTCGCCGCACGCGGCCGGACCGGCCTGGTCGTCGCCGCGGACGGGGTCACGACGGTGGTCGGCTGAGGCCTCGGCGCGCACGCCGCGGGGCCGGCGGCACCACCGTCACCGCGGGGCGGACCGGCGGGACGTCGGGTCACTCCTCCCGGGCCGCGGCCTCGAGCCGGGCGGCGAGGTCGCGGCGTTCCCGCTGCCGGTGGCCGTAGGCGACCAGCCTGACCGTGGCGTCGTCCTCCAGCCCGGAGCCGACCGCCCCGGCGACCACGCCCATGATCGTCGCGAGGACCACGATCGGCACGTAGTCCCCGAGCCCGGCGGGATGGCCGAGCACGCGGCTCAGGTACCCGGCCGGGATGATCACCGACGCCACGATCGCGTTGAGCACCAGCAGGGCCACCGAGAACAGGCCCGTCCCGGTCGCGAGCGTGAGGACCGTACCGAGGTTGAGCAGCCGGTCGATCCCGACCTCGGGCGAACCGCGCTCCCAGAGCCGGTGCCCCACGATCAGCCAGACCACGAAGATCGCGAGGGAACCGACGAACGCGAGGGCGAGCCGCCAGGCCGTGAGGGCGTTGGCGAGCTGCCAGATGTTCGAGTAGAGGAGCCCGAAGGCCGAGCCCGCGGCGGCCCCCGCAAGAGCCGTGCCCAACCCGACGGTCAGCCGCCACGGCCGGTTGGTGCGCACCATCCCCGCCAGCAGCCGCAGCGAGCCGCCCCGGGCCAGGACGGTCTCGTCGGCGTCCTCGGCGGCCATGCCCGGCTCGTGCAGCAGCGCGGCCCGCCGGGTGGGCCGGCGGGCCGCCGCCGCCGCGTCGATCCCGAGCAGCCGCCCCACCAGGTCGACGACGGCGTCGCGGACCCGCGGGAGCAGCCGCACCCCGCCGAGGGCGGGCACGGACACCACGGCCACCCGGTCCCGCTCGCTCACCTGCGCGACCACCGGGACACCGCTCGCCTTCGCCGGGACGTCGGTGAGGCACACGGCGACGTCCCAGCGGGTGCGGCGGACCCGCTCGCGCGCACGGTCCAGGGCGCGCTCACCGCGGTCGTTGGCCTCGAAGGGCTCGACGACGGTCTCGACCTCCCAGGTCCGCGGCGCGTCCAGCCGGGCGGCGAGGACCTGCGGCAGGCCCTCGACGAGCTGTTCGGCCAGCTCACCGGGCAGGTTCGGGTCGGCCAGCAGGCCGACGACCGTGAGGGTCTCGGTCGCGGTGTCGGTCGCGGTGTCGGTCGCGGTGTCGGTCGCCGCGCCGCTGTCGGCGGGGCCGACGGGCTCGAGGTGGGGCTCGTCCGGCATGCCCCGGGACTACCCGCCGCACCCCTCGTTCCACCCGGCCGGGTGGGCCGGACCTCACCCGGCCAGCAACGGCAGCCCGACCAGCGCACCCAGCAGGGCGACCCCGACCAGCAGCCAGGTGATGTAGTCCCCGATGTGCCCGGAGTGCAGGCCCCGCAGCCGCGCGACCACCGCGTCGCCGATCCGGCGGCCGACGGCCGACGGGCCGGGAAGGCGGTCCCGGTACAGCGCGGCGAGCGCGAGGAGCGCGGCGAGCGCCGAGGAGACCAGGCCGAGGACCACGCCCGAGGTCGTCCAGCCCGATGCGGGCGACGGCGCGGCCGGAGCGGCGGCCGTGCCGAATGCCGAAGCCAGGTAGCCCGCGCGGTCGAGGAAGTGGTCGGCGGCCTCGGCGAAGGCCTGCGGCACGCCCGGCAGGACGCCGAGCACGAGTCCGCCCGCCAGCAGCACCACGAGCGGCCCCAGCATCGTCGCGGGGACCCGCTTCAGCAGGCCCTTGACCTCCGCCTCCTCGCTCCCCTTCGTGTCCAGCGGGGCGGTGTCCTTGTCCGGCCTGCTCCCGAGACCGAAGTAGATCCGGCAGGCCGCCCGCAGCACCGCGGCTCCCGTCACGGCCGAGACCAGCACGAACAGGGCCGGCGCCCAGGGGGCCCCGGCCTCGGCGACGGCCTCCTCGGAGACCGCCTTCCCCAGCCCGGAGCCGAACGGCGGCAGCCCCGCGAGGGCGAACCCGCCGAGCAGCATGAGCCAGGGCAGCACGCGGGCGCGCCGGCCCGCCCCGTGCAGGTCGATCTCGTCGACGCTGCCGTAGCGGTCGAGGATCGAGCCGGCGACGAGGAACAGGGCGGACTTGGTCGCGGCGTGCCCGGCGACGTAGAGGGCGGCGCCGGCCGTCCCGGCCGGGTCGAGCGTGCCGAAGGCGATGGTGAACAGCCCCACGTGCGCGATGGTGGAGTAGGCGAGCAGCCGTTTGAGGTGGCGCTGCAGGAAGCAGAGCACGGCGCCCAGCAGCGCGGTGAGGGTGCCGAGCACCAGGAAGGTCCGCTGCAGGTCGGCGTGCGGGAGCACCGGACCGAACACCACGGTCGTCACCCGGAACACCCCGTAGAGCCCGAGCTCGACCATGATCCCCGAGAAGAGGACGCACACCGGGGTGGGCGCGACGGCGTGGGCGTCGTCGAGCCAGAAGTGGAACGGGACGAGCGCGGCCTTCACGCAGAACCCGGTGACCACCAGCACGAACCCGCCGACGACCACCGCCCCGGGGGGTCGGCCCTGCAGGGCGACGGCGAGCGGCGCCAGGCCGAGCTGCCCGGTCTGCGCGTACAGCACGCCGATGCCGGTGAGGGTCACGTAGGCGCCGAAGGAGTTCACGACGCCGAAGGCGAGCGCCCCCTGCACCGAGGTCGGCTCCTCGACCCGGAAGCCGGTCAGCGCGTACGCGACCGCCCCCATGAGCTCGAAGAACACGAACATGTCGAACAGGTCGCCGCTGAGCACGAACCCGGTCATGCCGGCGAGGAAGAGCAGCAACAGGGCGTGGAAGTGCGCCTCGGCCGAGTCGAGGTAGTGCCAGGTGTAGACCAGGGCGGCGACCGTGAGCGCCGCCGCGATCACGGCGGCCCCGGCCGCGAACGGGTCGGCCACCAGGGCGATGCCGAGCGCGGGGGAACCGGGGCCCCACCCCCCGATCCAGGTGGCGAGGTGTCCCGCCGGGTCCCCCGCGCTGCGCACGAGGAGCAGGACGTCGAGGGCCAGGACCAGCGCGGCGACCGCGACCGCGGTCCCGTCGACCAGGCGCCGGGGCACCCGGCGGCCGACCGTCAGGAGCAGGCACGCCCCGAGGATCGGCGCGCCGATCGCGAGCGGGGCCAGCACGGCCACGGGGACGGACAGCGCCACGGTCAGCCCCGCAGTGAGGTCAGCTCGTCGGGGTCCAGGGTGCCGTGCCGCTTCGCCACCTGGACGGCCAGTGCGAGCAGCAGCGCGGTCACCGTGGCCGCGACGACGACGTCGGTCAGCGTCATGGCCTGCACCACCGGGTCGACGACCGCGCTGTGCGCCGCGACGTCCGGCGGTGTGCTGCCGCCGAACACCGGCGGGGACGCGCCCGACTGGTAGCCGATCGCGATCAGCAGGACGTACGTGCCGGACTGGGCGATCGACAGGCACACCACGGCGTGGATCAGGTTCCGGCTGCGCGCGATGCCGAAGGCGCCGCCGAGCAGCAGCCAGCCCGCGACCAGGTACGCGTAGACGTGCAGGATGCTCACCGGCGCTCCACCCGCAGGGCCTGGTCGAGGAAATGGGCGAGCAACAGGATCACCCCGGAGGCCACCTCCATGCCGACGGCGACGTTGAGCAGCGGCACGATGCCGCTGGACGGCATCGACCCGAACGTGCCGAGGGGCAGCACGTTCGCCAGGAAGGAGCCGGTGACCGCGAGCCCGGCGATGCCGACGGCGACGAAGGCGGCGGTCCCGACCGCCTCCCCCACCTCGAAGGGCGGGACGGCCCGCAGCCGCTCCAGCGCCCGGAACCCGCCGGCCAGGTAGAGCAGGTGGAGCCCGGTGCCGAGCACCACGCCGCCCTGGAACCCGCCGCCGGGGGTGAGGTGCCCGTGGGCGACGACGTCGAGCCCGAGCACCAGCGTGACCGGCAGCAGCAGGTACCCGACCAGCCGGACCGCCTGCAGCGGCGGCTCGTCCTCGGGCACCTCCGTGCGTTCGCGCTCCTCGCGGCCGGGCCGCAGCAGGACCGCCGCGCCGACGACCGACCCGAGCAGGATCGTCTCCTCCCCGAGGGTGTCGAAGGCGCGCAGGTCGTAGTTGACGCCGGACACGACGTTGGCGGTCTGGTGGGCGATCGCGGCGGCCACGGCCACGTCCCGGTAGGGGTGGAAGGCGTTGCCGAAGGGCGGCATGCCGACGACGGTGACCACCAGGAGCACGCCGACGGCCGCCGCCGCGGCGGCGAAGACGATCAGGCGGACGCGGCGGGTCATCGCTGCCGCCGCACCCGGCGCAGGGCCAGCATCACCATCAGGGGCACGACGGCCGCGCCGATGGCGAGCTGCGCGAGCGCCACGTCGGGGGCCTGGAACGAGAAGAACAGCACCGTGAGCGCGAGCCCGAACACCGACAGGGTCACCGCCTGGCGGGCGGGGTCCGCGGTCAGCACCACGGCGGTGCCGAGCACCGCGACCAGCGTCAGGGCGACCAGCATGGTCGCCAGCGCCACCCCGCTCACCGGTCCCCCTCCGCGGCCGCCCCGTCCGCCCGCGCGACCAGGCGGCCGGTGGCGCTGCCCAGCACCGGCCCGGTGAGGGCGAGCAGGAACACCGTGACCAGGATCTGGGCGGTCGGCGCGGTCCAGCCGTTCGGGATCGCCAGGCCCAGGCCGATGAGCGGCCCGCCGACGGACGTCACCGGCGTGATCAGGTGCAATCGGACCAGCACGTCCCGTGTGACGAGCGCCCGCAGTGCGGCGAGCACGACGACCAGCACCCCGGCCCCGGTCGCCACCGCCGAGACCACCTGCGCCGCGGTCACGGGTCCTGCCTCAGCAGCCGGGTGAAGACCAGCGTGCCGGCGAAGGAGAGCACCACCAGCACCAGCGGCACGATCAGCAGCGAGGACTGCCCGCCCGCCTGGGCGAGCACGAGCAGCAGCAACGCCGTCACCGCGGCGGCCAGCTCGAGCCCGACCAGGCGCTCCACGGGCCCGCCCCGCGCGCCGAGCCAGGCCGCGGGGAGCAGCCCGCCGGCCAGCAGCGCCAGCCCCGCGACATACCAGACGATCACGACCGCACCACCTCCGACACCTCCGGGCGGCTGCGGCCGAGCTCGTGCAGGACGAGCCCGCGCCGGCCCCGTTCGCCGAGCACCACACTGCCGGGCGTGGCGGCGATCGCGATCGTCGCGAGCGCGCGGTAGGTGTCCTGGGCGGCCGGGTCCCGGCCGCCCCCGACCTCGGCGAGCACGACCTCCCGCACCCGGGGCGGGGCGGGGCGGCCCAGGAGCACGCGGACGGTGTCGGTCACCGCGCCGAGCGCCACCGCGGGCAGCCAGCGCAGCGCGGCCGGGTCCACCCGCCACCGCGAGCGGAGCGCCCGCCGGGCGGGCACCGCGACGAGCGCGCAGGGCACCGCGCAGGCCGCGCCGACGACCATGTCGGGCACGGTCATCGGGGACACGGTCACCGCCCACACGCCCGTGAGCACGACCCACCAGACTCCGACCTCGGCGATCCGGACCATGCCGAGCAGTACCCGACCGCGGCGCCTCGACACGTCGAGTTCCCGGTCGCGGGCGTGCCGACTATCCGATGTCGACCAGAACCTTCCCCGTCGTCCCGGACTCGACGGCCTCGTGGGCGGCGGCGACGTCCGCGAGCGCGAAGCGGTGCACCGGCAGCGGGCTCAGCGCCCCCTCCGAGACCGCGACCGTGATCTCGCGCGCGGCGGCGGCGAGGTCCTCCCGCGGCACGCCGTAGAGCAGCACGAACCGCAGCGCCGCGTTGGCGGTCATGAGCGTCCGCACCGGGATCGTGGGGTCCTGCGGCGTGGCGGCGTAGGTCACGATCGTGCCTCCGGGGGCCAGCAGCGCCAGGTCGAGATCGAGGTTCGCGCCCAGCGCCACCTCCACGACCCGGTCGACCTGGGGGACCAGGGCCCGGATCCGCTGCTCGACGTCGGGCTCCCGGTAGTTCACGACGAGGTCGGCGCCGGCGCGCGTCGCCAGCTCGGCCTTCTCGGGGCTCGACACGGTGGTGACGACGGTCGCCCCGGCCCAGCTCGCGAGCTCCACCGCGAAATGGCCGACCGCGCCGGCACCGCCCGCGACCAGGACGTTCGACTTGGCGGGCGAGCCGCCGGTGTAGAGGCAGTGGTACGCCGTCATGGCCGGGACGCCGAGGCAGGCGCCGAGCTCGTCCGACGCCGACTCCGGCAGCGGGACCGCCTGCTCCTGCGGGACCACGCAGTACTCCGCCGCCGTGCCCCATTCGGCGACCGGGGCCGGATCCGTTCCCCCGGGCGAGGCCAGCCAGAGCCACACCCGCTGGCCGACCCGCACGGCGTCGACGCCCTCGCCGACGGCGTCGATCTCGCCGACGCCGTCCTGGTGCGGGACGCGGACACCCTGGAAGGGCCGGGCGGTCGTGCCGTCGCGGGTCTTGACGTCGGTAGGGTTGACCGCCGACACCCGGACCCGGACGCGGACCTGCCCCGGTCCGGGCTCGGGGGTGTCGACCTCGCCGACGGTCAGGACCTCGCGCGCGGGTCCGGTGCGGTCGTAGAAGGCAGCCCTCATACCGACAGGCCTACCCCGCGGGCGGCGTGCGCACCACGGCAGACGGCGTTTCCTCGATCGACGCCCCGGGCCGGAGATCGTCGGTGGAGATCCTCCGCTGAGGATCGTCAGCCTCGCGTCGGGGCGGCACCCTCGGGCACCCGCCCGCCGGGCAGGACCGCGTGCACCGCGCCCTCGCTCTCGACCAGCACCGCACCGAGCCCGCGGAGCACCGCGACCGCGGCGGCGTTGTCGTCCGTCGTCGCGGCGACCACGGGCCGGCCACCGGCCAGCGCCACCAGCTCCCGGACGGCGGCGCGCCCGACCCCGCGCCCGCGGGCCCCGCGGGCGAGCCAGATCCCGACCTCGAGGCCGTCGGCGACCGGCTCGAGCCGGCCCGCGCCGACGACCGTCTCGCCGCGCCCGTCGCTCTCGAGGATCGCCCACGTGCGCTCCACCGGCGCGACCGCGCCCACCGACCGGCGGCGGTGGAAGGTGAGGAAGGCGGCGCGGGCGGCGTCCGACCAGCCCGCGGCGCCGGAGACCGGCGGCATGACCTCGGCCGGCTCGGCTCCCGCGACGGCGGCGTCGAGCAGGGCGACGAGCGTCGGCTCGTCGAGGGCGCGCAGCGTGACGGTCACGGTCGCGAGTCTGCGGGCCGGGAGCGCCGAGGTCGAACGAATTCGCGGTGAACGCCTCGCGCCGGGGCGCGTGACCGCAGCGGATGTCGGACCGATCCGGCCCCGCGCACCCGATGCGCCGGCCGCTCCTCCTCGCGGCTCCGCTCGTCGTCGCGTGCCTTCGTGGCGTGCGGCCGGCCCACGTGCGCCCTCGTGGGCTCGCAGCGGATCCCCCGCCCTTCCCGCCGTCGTCCCCGGGACACGGCGGTGCTGCGCGCCTGCGCGCCGTCCTCTCCGGAGACCCTCATGTCGCTCGTGTCCGAACCCACCCCCGAGGGGACCGCCTCCCCACCGGCCGCTCTCCCCGTCCGACGCCCGGCCTGGAAGGGCCTCGCCCTGCGGCTGCACTTCTACGCCGGGCTCCTCGTGGACCCGTTCATCCTGGTCGCGGCGGTGACCGGGGTGCTCTACGCGCTCGCCCCGCAGCTGGAGTCGTGGCTCTACGACGAGCAGCTGCACGTCCCCGCCACCTCCCGCGCGCTCCCGCTCGCCGACCAGGCCGCGGCGGCCCTGGCCACGAACCCGGCCGGCACGCTCGACGCCGTCCGTCCCGCCCCGGAGCCGGCGACACCACCCGGGTGCTCTTCACCCAGGAGGGCCTGGGCGAGTCCGAGCGCTGGACTGTGTTCGTCGATCCCGGCACCGCGGAGGTCCGCGGCAGGCTGTTCACCTACGGCACCAGCGGCGTCCTCCCGCTGCGGATGACCCTCGACCAGCTGCACCGCAACCTGCTGCTGGGCGAGCCGGGCCGGCTCTACTCCGAGCTCGCGGCGTCGTGGCTGTGGGTGGTCGCGCTCGGCGGGCTGGTGCTGTGGGTCGCCCGTTGGCGCGCCCGGCGGGTCCGGCGGGCCGCCGACCTGGTACTGCCGGAGCGCGGGGTGCGGGGCCGGCGCCGGCTGCTCGGCCGACACGGCGCCCTCGGCGTGGACCGTCACCGAGGTGAAGCGCAGCTCGGCTGGCTCGCCCCGCTGTTCGGCCTCAGCCTGCTCGCCTTCCTGCTGGTCGACGCCTGGCAGGGGCACCGCGCCGCGCGGCGGGGGTCCGCGGCAGGCTGACCGCGTGACAGTCGTGACGACGGCCGGCGCCCTGCCCGGGCTCGTCCGGGAGCGTCCTCCCGGGCCGGGCGGGTGCCGGCTCGTCACCGTCGACGGCTGGTCCGGCTCGGGCAAGAGCGTGCTCGCGGAGGGGCTCGGCCGGGCCCTCGACGCCCCGGTCCTGTCGATCGAGGAGCTCTACCCCGGCTGGGACGGCCTCGCCGCCGCGATCCCGCTGGCCCGCGCGTGGGTCGCCGAGCCGCTCTTCCACGGCCGGCCCGCGCGCTGGTGGCCGTGGGTCTGGGAACGCGACGTCCGCTCGGCCGACCCGCGGACCCAGCCCTGCGGGCCCGTCGTCGTGCTGGAGGGTTGCGGCTCGGGCGCGGCCGCGCTGCTCCCCTTCACCAGCACCGCGATCCGGGTGGACTGCCCGCCCGCGCAGCGGGAGCACCGGTTGCGCGCCCGCGCCGACTGGCCGGGCTACGCCCCGCACCGCGCACGGTTCCTCGCGCAGGAACGCCGGTACTTCGCCGACGCCCCGGACCCCGACGTGGTCGTCCGGACCTGAGAACGGACGCAGCCCCGAGAACGCGGGGGCCGCCGCCCCGGACCCGCCGATCCGGGACGACGACCTCCCGCTCCCCCCTCGGCGGTCCCCCACCGCCGCCGCGTGCGCTACACCGTGGCGCGACGCAGGAACAGGTAGGCGACCCCGGCCGCGAAGGCCGCGAGCATCGCCGGGTAACCGGCGAACAGCAGTGCCGCGGGTGTCTCCGCGAAGAAGCGGCCCACCGTCGGCCACGCCTGCTGCCAGGTGATCAGGACCGCGGCGATCCCCCCGAGCAGGAGCAGACCCACGGACGCGATCCACATCCCGAGCTGGCCGAAGCGTTTCAGGATCGTGCCGGCGAGGATGCTGGCGAAGGAGAACAGCAGGAAGGGCACCGTGTAGACCAGCCACTGCAGCACCCAGTTCTGCTGCACCAGGGAGGGCACCCCGAAGAAGTGCAGCCCCATGCCCCAGCCGCCGGTGGCCTGCTCGAGCGCGAGCAGCAGGGTCAGCAGCAGGCCCTGGACCGCCGACTGCGCGACGATGAACAGCGCCGTGCCGGTGAAGAAGTCGCGCCGGGTCACCGACAGCCCGAGGGCGAACGGGAAGACCTGCGTCATCGTCACCAGGTGGGCCACGACCACGAAGAGGTAGATCGACAGGAGCCCGCCGGTCACCTTCGGCTCGCCCGCGGGCGGGTCCGGCACCAGCGCGAAGATCACCAGGTTGACCGCGAAGGCGATTGCGAGGATCAGCCAGGGCATCCCCAGCTGTATCGGGAGGTTGACCAGCTGCATCCGCGCGACGGCGAGCGGACGGCGACGCCGGCCCGGCGTGTCGAGGGCGGACGGGGCGGGGCCCAGAGCGGCGGTCATCGCGCGGCCACCTCCCGGCCGTCGTGGTTCTCGCGGCGGGGTTCCGTCGCGAGCTGGGTCGTGCGGACCACCAGCTGCTGCAGCGAGACGGGCTCGAACTCCAGCCCCTCCGAGCGCAGCCGGGTGTCGGGGTCGGCGCCCTCGAGCGTCACCCGCAGGAAGCCCCCCAGCTCCTCGCGGTGCAGCTCGGTGTGGCCGGCGGCGAAGGCCTTCACCGCGGCCGCCGGCCCGGTGACCGTGACGGCCCGGCCGCGCAGCACGTCGGCGTCCTCGTCCATGAGGATCCGGCCCTTGTCGATCACGACGACGTGCTCGATCAGGTCCGAGACCTCGTCGATCAGGTGCGTGCTCAGCACGATCGTGCGCGGGTGCACGGCGTAGTCGGCGAGCAGCCGGTCGTAGAACAGCTGCCGCGCGACGGCGTCGAGCCCCAGGTAGGGCTCGTCGAAGAAGGTCAGCGGCGCCCGCGAGGCCAGGCCGATGATCACGCCGACGGCCGAGAGCTGGCCACGGGAGAGCTTCTTGATCGGCTGCCTGGTGCGCAGGTGGAACTCCTCGACCAGGGACGTGGCGAAGTCGGCGTCCCAGTTCGGGTACAGCATCCCCGCGGCGCTGAGCGCGTCGCGGACCCGGAAGGCGTCCGGGTACTTCTGCGCCTCCCGGATGAAGCACACCCGGTCGAGCACGGCCGGGTTCTCGTACGGGTGCAGGCCGAACACCTCGACCTCGCCCGCCGTCTCGAAGCCCTGACCGGTCAGGATCTGCATGATAGTGGTCTTGCCGGCACCGTTGCGGCCGAGCAGGCCGTGGACGGTGTTCTCCCTGAGCTCGAGGTTCACGTCGTCGAGCGCGGTGAAGTCGCCGTAGCGCTTCACGACCCCGCGCATCCGCACCGCCGTCATTCGTCGTCCCCCCAGACGTCGATCATCTTCTTGATCTGCTCGGCGTCCATCCCGAGCCTGCGGGCCTCCGCCAGCAGCGGCGCGACGAACTGCTTCGCGAACTCCTCGCGGCGTCGCTCCAGCAGCTGCGTGCGTGCGCCCGTGCTGACGAACATCCCGATCCCCCTCCGCTTGTACAGCACCCCGTCGGCGACGAGCTGGTTCACGCCCTTCGCGGCCGTCGCCGGGTTGATCCGGTGGAACGCGGCCAGCTCGTTGGTCGACGGGACCTGGCCCTCCTCCGGCAGCGAGCCGTCGATGATCGACGCCTCGATCTGCTCCGCGATCTGCACGAAGAGGGGCCGCCCGTCGTCGATCACGGCGACCGCCCCACCCTGTCCCAGTCCGTTGGTTCGTTACTCATGTAGCTAACCATGCGGCCACCGAGGCGGGGTGTCAAGTGAACGACGGACCGCGCCCGAGGGCACGCCCGGGAAAGGGCACCTGAGCAGCGGCGATCGTCGCTCAGGTGCCCTCGGGGACAGCTGTGCGGCAGTCAGCGCACGGGACTGGTGATCACGTCACGACGCCTCGCGCCGCCCGGATCTCGGTCCGGCAGGGCGGTTCACAGCTCCGACCGGCGGGCCGCGAGCGTCTCGGCGACCTGCGCGAGCTTGACGTTGAGCTGCTGCGAGGTGCGGCGCAGGATGTCGAAGGCCTCCTCCGCGGAAACCCCGCGGCGCTCCATCAGGATGCCCTTGGCCTGGCCGATCACGTCCCGGCTCTGCAGCGCCCGGCGCAGCTGCGCCGCCTCCAGGTCGGACGCCGCGCAGGCCTGCGTCGCGGCCAGTGCGGTCGACGCGTGCGCGGCGAGCACCAGCGCCACGTCGCGCTCGGCCACGTCGAGCGGGCCGCCCTCCAGCGTGTAGAGGTTCAGGGCTCCCATCCGCGGGGCGTCCCCATCGGGGAAGAGTCCGACCGCCAGCACCCCGCGGACCCCGAGGTCGGCGGCCGCCGGGGCCCACCGCGGGAACTGCTCCGAGACGGTGAGGTCGGTCTCGTGGACCAGCCCCATCCCCTCCCGGCGGGTGGCGGCCACGCACGGACCCTCGTCGAGCCGGTACTGCAGCTCGTCGAGCCGGGTGGCCAGCGCGTCGGTCTCGACCGGCGTGTGGAAGCCGCGCTCCGGGTCGCGCAGCGTGACACTCACCAGGTCGGCCCCGGACACCACGGCCTTCGCCGACCGGATCACCCGCTCCAGCACGTCGGCGACGGTGTTCGCCTCGAGCAGGGCGGCCGCGAGCGCCACGAACTCGGCGGCCAGCGGCCCGGCGCCCCGGTCGTCGGGGGAGACGAACCGTTGCCGGTCCTCCGCCCAGTCCTGATCCGTGGTCACCCCGGTCACCCCTCCGCCGTCCGCCGACGGACGATCGTGACCCGTCGCGGGCGCGCAGGCAACCTCATCGGGTGCTCATCGGGCGCGGTGTGCGCCACGCCTCCGGTTCCGCCCCCGCAGCCGGCGCACGACGAGCCGGAGCAGCCCCAGCACGACGAGGACCAGCACCACCGTCGAGACCGGCGCGAGGTGGCCCTCGACCCGCTCCCAGTTCTCCCCCAGCAGCCAGCCGAGGCCGAGGAACACGGCGTTCCACACCCCGCTGCCGACGGCCGTGAGCACGGTGAACCGCCAGAGCGGCATCCGGGCGAGACCGGCGGGGACGGAGACCACGCTGCGGATCAGCGGCACGCACCGCGCGAGCAGCACGATCGCGCCGCCGTGCCGGGCGAACAGCGCGTGGCCGCGTTCGAGGTCCTTCCGGCTGGACAGCACGAACCAGCGTTTGCCCGCCAGCTCGTGGAGCCGTTCGTAGCCCAGCCACGCACCCAGCCCGTAGAGCACGAGCGCCCCGGCGACGGACCCGGCGGTCGCGGCCGGCCAGACCCAGAGGGCGTCGATCGCGCCGACCCGGGCGCGGAAGCCCGCGAGCGGCAGGATCACCTCGGACGGGATCGGCGGGATCACGTTCTCGAGGAAGATCAGGAGCCCCACCCCGGCGGCTCCGAGACGGTCGACGATCGAGAACACCCAGTCGGCCACGGCGCCAGCGTGCCCGATTTGCCTGAAAACAACCTGAGTGCGAAGACGGCGGCGCCCCGGCGCGGACGGACCGCACCGGGGCGCCGAGCGTGCGCTCGGGGACTCAGGCCGCGGCGGTCTCCTGCGCCCGCGTGCGCAGGGACTCCGGGACCTCGAAGCGCGGGCCGTACTTGGCCGCGAACTCGTCCGCCCGCTTCACGAAGCCGGCGACGCCGCCCGGGAAGCCCTCGATGTACTGCAGCACGCCGCCCGTCCAGGCCGGGAAGCCGATGCCGAAGATCGAGCCGATGTTGGCGTCGGGCACGGTCTCGAGCACACCCTCGTCGAAGCAGCGCACCGTCTCGAGGGACTCGATCACCAGCATGCGCTCGGAGAGCTCCTGCAGGTCCACCTCGTGGTTCGTGGCCTCGAAGTGCTCCCGCAGGCCCGGCCACAGCCGGACGCGCCTGCCCTCGGCGTACTCGTAGAACCCGGCGCCGGAGCTCTTCCCCTTGCGCCCGAACTCGTCGACCATGCGGTCGACGATCTCGTCCGCCGGGTGCGGCGCCCAGGGGTCGCCCGCTGATTCGACAGCCGCCTGCGTCTCCTTGCGGATCTTCTGCGGCAGGGTGAGGGTGAGCTCGTCCATGAGCTGCAGGACGGGTGCGGGGTAGCCGGCCTGGGCCGACGCCTGCTCGATCGTCTGCGGGTCGATGCCCTCGGCGAGCATCGAGATGCCCTCGTTGACGAAGGTGCCGATCACGCGGCTGGTGAAGAAGCCGCGCGAGTCGTTGACGACGATCGGGGTCTTGCGGATCCCGAGCGTGACGTCGAAGGCCTTGGCCAGCGTGGCGTCGGAGGTCCGCTCGCCCTTGATGATCTCGACCAGCGGCATCTTGTCCACCGGCGAGAAGAAGTGCAGGCCGATGAAGTCGCCGGGCCGGTCGATGCCGGCGGCGAGCTCGGTGATCGGCAGGGTGGAGGTGTTCGAGCAGAGCAGCGCGTCCGGCTCGACCACCTTCATGGCCTCGCGGAAGACCTCCTGCTTGAGCTCCACCGACTCGAACACCGCCTCGATGACGATGTCGCAGCCCGCGAGGTCGTTGTAGTCCGCGGTGGGGGTGATGCGCCCGAGCAGCGCCTCGCCCTTCTCCAGGGTCACCTTGCCGCGCTCGACGCCCTTGGCGACCAGGCCCTCGGAGTAGCCCTTGCCCTTCTCGGCGGCCTCGAGCGAGACGTCCTTGAGCACGACCTCCCAGCCGGCCTGGGCGCAGACGTAGGCGATGCCTGCGCCCATCATCCCGGCGCCGAGCACGGCGACCTTGCGCGGTGTGTACCGGTCGAAGCCGTCCGGACGCGACTTGCCGCCGTTGATGGCCTGCAGGTCGAAGAAGAACGCCTTGGTCATGTTCTTCGACACCTGGCCCACGACCAGGTCCACGAAGTAGCGGCTCTCGATGCGCAGCGCGGTGTCGAAGTCGACCTGCGCGCCCTCGACCGCGGCGGAGAGGATGTTGCGCGGGGCCGGCATCGGCGCGCCCTTGAGCTGCTTGCGCAGGTTCGCCGGGAAGGCCGGCAGGATCGCGGCCAGCTTCGGGTTCGACGGGGTGCCGCCCGGGATCTTGTAGCCCGGGGTGTCCCACGGCTGCTTCGCCTCGGGGTTCTCCGCGATCCAGGCCTTGGCCTTGGCCAGCATCTCCTCCTGCGAGGAGGCCAGCTCGTGGAGCACGCCCAGCTCCAGGGCCTTGGCGGGCTTGAGCCGCTGGCCCTGCGCGAGCACGTTCATGAAGCCGTTGGCGATGCCCAGCAACCGGGTGATGCGGGTGACGCCGCCACCCCCGGGCAGCAGGCCCAGGGTGACCTCGGGCAGGCCGTAGACAGCACTGCCCGCGCCCTTCGCGTCGAGCCCGATCCGGTGGTGGCAGGCGAGCCCGATCTCCAGGCCGCCGCCGAGCGCGGTGCCGTTCATCGCCGCGACGACGGGCCGGCCCAGCTTCTCCAGGCGGCGCAGCTGCGCCTTGACCTCGGTGACGTTCTCGAACACCGCCGGGCCGTCCTCCGGCTTCGCGGAGATCAGGTCGTCGAGGTTGCCACCGGCGAAGAAGGTCTTCTTGGCCGAGGTGATCACGACGCCGGTGATGTCGTCCTTCCCGGCCTCGAGCTCGGTGATCACCTCGCCCATGGCCTGCTTGTACGCGTCGTTCATGGTGTTGGCGCTGGCGTTCGGGTCGTCCAGGGTGACGATCGCGACCCCGTCGGAGTCCTTCTCCCAGCGCACGGCCTTCTGGTCGGTCACTGCTGTCGATCCCCTCAGACTCGCTCGATGATGGTCGCGATACCCATGCCGCCGCCGACGCACAGCGTGGCGAGGCCGCGCTGCAGGTCCCGGCGCTCCAGCTCGTCGAGCAGGGTGCCGAGGATCATGGCGCCGGTGGCGCCCAGCGGGTGGCCCATGGCGATGGCGCCGCCGTTGACGTTGGTCTTGTCGTGCGGGATCTCCATGTCCCGCATGTACCGCAGGGCCACCGCGGCGAAGGCCTCGTTGATCTCGAACAGATCGATGTCGTCGACCGTGAGACCGGCCTTGGCGAGGGCCTTGCGGCTGGCCGGGGCGGGCCCGGTGAGCATGATCGTCGGGTCGGCGCCGGAGAGCGCCGTCGAGACGATCCGGGCGCGCGGGGTGAGACCCGCAGCCTTGCCGGCGGCCTCGGTGCCGATCAGGCAGAGCGACGCGCCGTCGACGATGCCGGAGCTGTTGCCGGCGTGGTGCACGTGGTCGATCTTCTCGACCCAGTGGTAGCGCTGGAGCGCGACGGCATCGAAACCGCCCTCCTGCCCCATCATCTCGAACGACGGCGTGAGGCCGGCAAGGCTCTCCAGCGTCGCGCCGGCGCGGACGTGCTCGTCGCGGTCCAGCACGGTCAGCCCGTTGCGGTCCTTGACCGGCACGACCGACTTGGCGAAGTAGCCGTTGGCCCAGGCCTTGGCGGCCCGGGTCTGCGACTCCACGGCGAAGGTGTCGACGTCCTCGCGGGAGAAGCCCTCGATCGTCGCGATCAGGTCGGCGCCGATGCCCTGCGGCACGAAGCCCGTGGTGTAGCTGGTGTCCGGGTCCATGGCCCAGGCGCCGCCGTCGGAGCCCATCGGCACGCGGCTCATCGCCTCGACACCGCCGGCGAGGACCATCTCCTCCATGCCGGAGCGGATCTTCTGCGCGGCGGTGTTCACCGCCTCCAGGCCGGAGGCGCAGAACCGGTTGAGCTGCACACCGGCGACGGTGTGCGGCAGCCCCGCGGCGATGGCGGCGGTCTTGGCGATGTCGCCGCCCTGGTCGCCGACCGGGGACACGACGCCGAGCACGACGTCGTCGATGACGTTCGGGTCCAGCTCCGGGTACCGCGCGCGGAGCTCCTGGATCAGGCCGATGACCAGGGAGACCGGCTTGACCTCGTGCAAGGAGCCGGACGCCTTGCCGCGTCCCCGCGGAGTCCGGATCGCGTCGTAGACGTACGCCTGTGGGATCGATGGGGCGATCTCGCTCATGCGAACCCTCTCGTGAAGAAGTCTGCCCGGCGCGCGGGCGGTGACGCCGCGCCGCGTCCGATCGTGACAGCAGAATTGTTACAGCAGGACTGTCACATAGGTCAACCCGTGCCGTAACGTCCCCGCCATGGCAGCACCGGCGCCTGCGGGACCCGATCCCGAGCTCCTCACCGTCGACCAGCTGGCCGCCCGCACCGGGACCACGGTGCGGACGATCCGGTACTACGCCGGCCGCGGGCTGCTCCCGCCACCGCAGCTCCGCGGCCGCACCGGCCTGTACGGGCCGGACCACGTCGCGCGGCTGCTCCTCGTCGCCGAGCTCTCCGACCTCGGGTTCACCCTCGCGGCGATCGAGCGGCACCTCGAGCGGCTCCCCCACTCGGCCGGCCCGGAGGAGCTCGCCCTGCAGCTGGCCCTGCTCACGCCATGGGCGCCCGAGCAGCTCGACGAGGTGGACCACGCCGGGCTGGAGGAACGGGCCGGCCGGGTCCTGGACGACGCGGCCGTCGACAAGCTGGTCGCGTACGGCGCGGTCGAGCCGGTGGCCGGGGACCGGTACCGCGTCCAGGGCCCGATCGCGCTCGGTGCCGGGCTCGACGCGCTGGACTTCGGGCTGCCGGCCGACTTCTGGCGCCGCTCCCGCGAGGTCATCGACCGGCACACCTCCGCGCTCGCCGACGACCTGATGACGTTGTTCCAGGCGGAGGTCCTGCAGCCGTACCGGGACGCGGGCCGCCCCGCGGAGCAGCGGTCCCGGCTGGCCGCGGCGCTCGCCCGGCTCAAGCCGGTCACGGTGCAGGGCGTGGTCACCGCGTTCGGGCGCGCGGTGAACCGGACGATCCGCGAGCGCGCCGAGCAGCCGCCGGCACCGCGGCCCGCCCCGGCGCTGCAGCAGCCCGGGGCCACCTCCGGCGGGTGACCCGCCACCCGGGGTCCGCCGCGAGACTGGCCGCTCGCGCGGAGGGAGGCCCGGGGGTGCGAGGCGGACGGCGACCGGCCCGGCAGGCCCGGTGAAGGGGCGCCCGGAGCGGCGGCGGTCCCGGCGGCGCCAGGTCGCGGTGTCGCTGATCCGCTCGCTGGTGACCACCACGCTCCTGGTCGTCGTCTACTACCGGGCGCCGCTCGACCGGGCGATCGACCTCGGGACCCTGGTCTGGTTCCTGATCGGCCTGGCCGCGCTCGCCGCCGCGGTCGTGTGGCAGATCCGGGTCATCATCAGGTCGGACGTGCCGCGGCTGCGGGCGGCCGAGACGGCGATGATCGGCCTGCCCGCGCTGCTGCTGCTCTACTCGTCGGTCTACACGGTCATGTCGACCGCCGTGCCCGCCTCGTTCACGCAGGGCATGAACCGCACGGACGCGCTGTACTTCACCACGACCGTCTTCGCGACGGTCGGGTTCGGCGACATCACCCCGGTCACCCAGGCCGCCCGCATCATCGTGACGATTCAGATGATCACCGGGCTGGTGGCCGTCGGCGTCGTGGCCAAGCTGCTGCTCGGCGCGGTGCAGCGGGCCACGACGTCGAAGGACGGGTGAGCCGCGGACGGTGCGCGGGGCTCAGGAGCGCCGCACGCGCAGGCGCGCCGTCCGGCAGGACGGGAGCGTGGGCCCGGGCGCCGGCCGCGGCACGATCCGGGCGGGACGGGCCTGCGGGCGCGCGACCGCCGCCGCGCGGGGCCGTGGGTTCCGGGCGGCCCCCGGCGCAGGCCCGCGCCGGGCCGCGGCGAGCAAGGCCTCCTCGAGCCGCGCGAGCAGCAGAACGGCCAGCATGAGCAGCACCGGCAGGCCGAGCGCGATCGGCAGCAGGACGAGCAGCACGTGGATCCCCCTCTCGCACGACCGCCCCACGCCGCGGCCGCGCCTCCCCCAGGCGTCGTCCATCGTCCGGCCTCTCCGGCCGGCCGCATCACCTCGGAGAGGTGACTCGCTCGGGACCTCCTACGCCGTTACCCTGCGCCTCCCGCCGTAGCGTCGGCTGCCCGCGTAGCCCGACAGGTCGATCAGGAAGGCGAGGGCCAGCCAGACCGCGTCGAAGCCGTGGATCCCGCCGGGCGCGACGAGGACGTAGACCAGCGTCGTGAGCGGCAGGAACACGATGCCGAGAATCGCCCACAGCGCATTGCCGAAGGTCGCGTGCCAGCGCACGGGGTCGAACAGCCACCACAGCACGTCGACCACCCGCGGCCCGAACAGCAGCAACCCGACGAACAGGCACACGGCGCTCTCCCCTCCTCAGCGGCGGCGGTCCAAAGCGGCGTCCAGCGTGGTCGCCGCGTCGATCAGCGCGAGGTGGGTGAACGCCTGCGGGAAGTTGCCGATCTGCTCACCGGTGAGGGCGATCTCCTCGGAGTAGAGGCCCAGGTGGTTGGCGTAGGTGAGCATCTTCTCGAACGCCTGCCGCGCCTGGTCGAGCCGGCCGGCCCGGGCGAGCGCGTCGACCCAGGCGAAGGAGCACAACGAGAACGTGCCCTCGGAGCCGCGCAGCCCGTCCGGGGAGGCGGCCGGGTCGTACCGGTACACGAGGCTGTCGGTGACCAGCTCGGCCTCCATCGCGTCGAGCGTCGAGGTCCACATGGGGTCCTCCGGCGTGATGAAGCCGAGGGTCGCCATCCGCAGGAGCGAGGAGTCGAGCACCTCCGTGTTGTAGTGCTGCACGAAGGCGCCGCGGCGGGCGTTCCACCCGCGCTCCATGACCTGGCGGTAGATCTGGTCGCGCTCCGTGCGCCACCGATCGAGCGGCGCCGGACGGCCGGTCTCGAGGGCCTGCCGGATGCCCCGGTCGAGTGCGACCCAGCTCATCACCCGGCCGTAGGTGAAGGGCTGCCGGCCGCCGCGCGTCTCCCAGATCCCCTCCTCCGGCTGGTCCCAGTGCTCGCAGAGCCAGTCGAGGACCCCCACCATCGCCGTCCACCCGCGGTGCGGGGTGCGGAGCCCGGCCCGGTTCAGCGCCGCGATGCTGTCCGCTGCCTCGCCGTAGATGTCGAGCTGGAGCTGCTCGGCGGCGCCGTTGCCGATCCGCACGGGGGCCGACCCGCGGTACCCGGACCAGTGTTCGAGTATCTCCTCCTTGAGGTCGGAGGATCCGTCGACGCGGTACATGATGTTGAGGGGACCGCCCTCGCCGCCGATCCGCTCGCGCACGCGGTCGCCCAGCCACCCGCCGAACCGCGACGCCTCCTCGACGAAGCCCAGCTTGAGCAGCGAGAACACCGAGAACGACGCGTCGCGCACCCACGTGTACCGGTAGTCCCAGTTGCGCTCGCCGCCGACCTGCTCGGGCAGGGCTGCGGTAGGTGCGGCGACCAGCCCGCCCGAGGGGTCGTAGGTCAGCAGCTTCAGCGTGATCGCCGAGCGGTCGACCATCTCCCGCCAGCGTCCGCGGTACGTCGAGCGGCCGACCCAGCGCTGCCAGAAGGCCACCGTGTCGTCGAAGAGCCGGTTGATCTCGGCGACCCGGATCTCGCGGGGCGGGCCCTCGGTGTCCGCCTCGAGGACCATCCCGCGCAGCTCGCCGGCGTCGAGCTCCACGGTGAAGCCCACATCGCCCTCGTCGACCCTGACATGCGCGACCCGCGGGTCCTCCGGCTCGCGGACGACGTGCACCGTCACCGTGAGCGCGTCGGTGGAGAACACCGCACCGCGCTCGGTGACCTCGGTGCGGTGGGCGCGGCGGCCGTAGTCGAAGCGCGGGGCGACGTGCCCCGCGAACCGCATCTTGCCGCGTACACAGCGGACCATCCGGACGAGCCGGCTCCCGCCGTTCTGCCGGCCCAGTACGGGCATGAAGTCGACGATCTCGCCGACACCGGACTCCGTGAAGAAGCGCGTGACCAGCACCGCGGAGTCCGGGAAGTACATCTGCCGGGAGGTGTGCGGGTCGGCCGGGGCCAGCCGGAAGTGCCCGCCGCGCTCGTCGTCGAGCAGCGCGCCGAACACGCTGGGCGAGTCGATGCGCGGGCAGCAGAACCAGTCGATCGTTCCCTCGGTGCTCACCAGGGCGGAGGTGTGCAGGTCACCGATGAGTCCGTGGTCGGCGATCGCGGTCTCGGTCATGGCTCCTCCTCGACGTCGGGCCCGGTCGGGCCACGGTCGCCGGAGGGCCCCGAGCACGGCATCACCCGCCGCGAACGATCCCCGGACCGGCGACGAGGAAGTGGACAGCGTCACTATCGGATAACTAACGTATCGGCCGTGCGGATGGCCGAGCTGAGCCGCGCGACCGGGGTCCCGGTCGCGACGATCAAGTACTACCTCCGTGAGGGACTCCTCCCCCGCGGGGAGGTCACCACCTCGCCGAACCAGGCGCAGTACGGCGAGGAGCACGTCCGCAGGCTCACGCTCGTCCGCTCACTCGTCGAGGTCGGCGGCCTGTCGATCGCCGCCGTGCGGGCCGTCCTCGGGGCGATCGACGACCCGGCCGTCCCCCTGCACGACACCCTCGGCCTCACCATCGACGCCGCCGACGCGCCCGCGCCGGCCGTCGACGACCCCCTGCACGCGGCCGCCGCCGAGCGCATCGACGCGATCGTCGCGGAGCGGGGCTGGCGGCTCTCGCCGGACCCGCCGGCCCGCCGGGCCGCCATCGACGCGCTCGCCACGATGCACCGCGTGACCGGCGACCGGCTCGCCGGCCTGGCCCCCGTGTACGCCGAGGCCGCCGAGCGGATCGCCGAGGCCGACCTCGACACCGTCACCGCCGTCGAGGCCCCCGAGACCCGCGTGGAGACCGCGCTGGTCGGCACGGTCCTCGGCGAGCGGTTGCTCGCCGCGCTGCGCCGGCTCGCGCAGGAGCACGTGTCCGCCCAGCGCTTCCCGCCGCCGCCGACATGATCACTGCGACGGTGACAGCAGTGCTCCCAATACGACCGTCCTGTGCCGCTCGGCCGCGAACCCGGCCGTGCTCGGATACCCGATGCCTACCCGATCAGCAGGAACCAGCCCTGTGTCCTCCTCGGCCGAGACTCCTGGGCCGCGTCGGCGCCAGCGCCCGCGCCCGAGCGATACCCCGTCACAGTGGATGCACGGCTATACCTCGCGGCACCCAGGGCCTCGGCCCGATGGAGGCCAAGGTGCTGCGGCGGGAGCCAGAGCGCGCCCTGATCGGGGCGCGGACCGTTCACGGTCGGCGAAAACCGCAGGTCGCGGATTCGCCCTGGGCGAAGTGCGGGTTCCGCGGGGCCGGCCGGCCCTAGCGTCGGCCGGGTCAGGTCCCGCCCGTCGCCGCGTCGTCGGCAGGGCGTCGCCGTACCGCGAGGAGGCAGCCGTGCCCGTCCCGATCCCGTCCCCGAACCCGCCCTTCCACCTGCCCGGGACGCCGCTCTCCGGTCCGCTGGCCCCGGCCCGGATGAGCGCGCCGGCCCCGGCGCCCGGCCTCGCCGACTCGGTGTTCGAGCGGCTGCTGACCCACCGGATCGTCGTCCTCGGGCAGGAGGTCGACGCCGACATCGCCAACCGCATCGCCGGCCAGATGCTGCTGCTCGCGGCGGAGGACGCCGAGGCGGACATCGCGCTCTACATCAACTCCCCGGGCGGTTCGGTGCACGACGGGCTCGCCATCCTCGACACCATGCGGTTCATCCCGTGCGACGTCGCGACCTACGCGATGGGGCTGGCCGCGTCGATGGGCCAGGTGCTGCTGTCCGCCGGCACGCCGGGAAAGCGGTACGTGCTGCCGCACGCGAAGATCCTCATGCACCAGCCCTCGGGCGGGGTCGGCGGCGCGGAGACCGACATCCGCATCCGCGCGCAGCTGTTGCGGCGCAACAAGGAGGAGATGGCGGAGCTGATCGCCTCGCACACCGGCCAGACCCCGGAACAGATCATGGCGGACTTCGACCGCGACCGGTGGTTCGACGCCACGGAGGCGCTCGAGTACGGCTTCGTGGACCACGTCGTGGCCCGCGCCGGCGACGTGCGCTGAGACGAGAACCCGCGAGTCGGCAGTTCCGGTAGCGCGAGTCGGCAGTACCGGGCGCCCGGGTCGACGATCCCGGGAGATGCTCGTGGTTGTCCGGCCGGCCATTCCGGTCCGCTGATCATCACAACTGTGGATCAGCTGTGACGGCGGCTCTCCGGGCGGCGATGGGCCGGTGTCCCCGACCCACCACCGTCCCGGCGACCGCCGCGCCCGCACCGCTGGTCAGCGCTCCGCGCACCCAGGTGGCGCCGGCCCAGGCTCCGCGGACCACCGCCGCACCCTCCCACGCGCGGACGCCCTCGACCTCCCGGATCGCGCCCTCGGCGCCCGGCCGCGGTAGACAGTGCTGCGGCACTACTCACCGCGCACGGTCCCGGAGGGCGTATGGAGGTCCTGGAGGAGCGGCAGCTCGGGCTCGTCGTTCTGCGGCCCGCGGGCGAGGTGCCGTTCGACGAGGCGGGCGACGAGCTGCTGCCGCCGCACTGGGCGGAGCTGTGGCCCAGCGGGCTCGCGCTGGCCGCGGAGCCCGTCCCGGCCGGGGCGCGGGTGCTGGAGATCGGTTGCGGCCTCGGGCTCCCCGCGCTCGCGGCGGCCCGCGCGGGTGCCGAGGTCACCGCGGTCGACCTGTCCCCCACCGCGATCGACCTGGTCCGCCGCTCGGCGGAGCGCAACGGGCTCGCGCTGACCGCGCGGGCCTCCTCGTGGACCGCGCTCCGCGGCGAGTGGGACCTCGTGCTCGCCGCGGACGTCCTCTACGGGCACCGCAACGTCGTCGAGCTGCGGGAGGTGCTCCCCCGGCTGGCGCCCGAGGTGTGGTTGACCGACCCTGGTCGCCCGCTCACCCCTGAGCTGCTGGCGGACTGGGACGTGACGAGCACCCGCCGGGGCGAGGTCACCCTGCACCGGCTCCGGCGACGCTGACCGGGTCCGGGGCGTACGCGACCATCCACGTCGGCTCGATCCGGTAGAAGATCACGTCGGTCCAGACGAAGGCGTCGGCCCCGTAGTGCCCCTTCAGGTACTCCAGGGTCTCCGGCCACGCCGGGTCCTCGGGTCCCTCCTGCGGGTTGAGCGGCACGGCGTGGCCGTGCGTGAACACCCCGACCTCCTCGCCCCGCATGTAGGCGACGCTCACGCCGGGCCGCGCCCTGAGATGGCGGGCCTTCGCCGCCGACGGGTCCGTGCCCACCACCCACCGGCCGTGCAGGAGGTGGCCGTCCACCCCGCTGATCCGCGGCTCGCCACCGCGGGTCACGGTGGCGAGCGCCAGGGTGCACATGCCGGTGGCGACACGGACGAGCTGCTCCGCCGTCAGCGTCCGCTCGCCCGGGGCGATGATCGCCCGCAGGTGGCCGGTGGACCGGTTCAGGGAGGAGTCGAGGAGCTCCTGGAGGCGGCTGATCTCGTCACTGGTCTCGAACACCCCGCGAGTGGATCGCGAAACGGTGACAGCTCACGTCAGCATTTCCCGGATCTTGAACTTCTGGATCTTGCCACTGGCGGTACGGGGCAGGGCGTCGACGACCTCGAGGCGCTCGGGCCAGTACGGCCTGGCCATACCCGCCTGCTCGAGGTGGGTGCGCATGTCCTCCAGCGTGAAGCTGGCGCCGTCGGCCAGGGTGACGACCGCGCACGCCCGCTCCTGCAGCCGGGGGTCCGGCACGCCGACCACGGCCACCGCGGTGACCGCCGGGTGCTCGTAGAGGACGTTCTCGACGTCGGCGACCGGGATGTTCTCCCCACCCCGGATGATCACGTCCTTCGACCGCCCGGTGATGTTGAGGTAGCCGTCCGCGTCGATGGTCGCGAGGTCGCCCGTGTCGAACCACTCGCCGTCGAACGACGCCGCGGTCAGCTCCGGCCGCTCCCGGTACCCCACGAACAGGAACGGCCCCGTGACCTGCAGCCGCCCCTCGGTCCCGGCCGGGAGCGGAGCACCCTCGGCCGAGACGACCCTGATCCGCATCCCCGGCCACGGGTAGCCGTCCGTGTCGATCAGCTTCTCGTCGGGATCGCCGGGGATCCCCAGGGTGACCAGCCCGTTCTCGCTCTGGCCCCAGCCGCCGAGCACGACCGTCCCGGGCAGCAGCCGGCGCGCCCGCCGGACGATCGCCCGCGGGATCGGCGCCCCCATGCAGCAGAACCGCACGAGCGACGACGTGTCGTGCGCAGCCAGGTTCGGTGCGGCCAGGGTGTCGTGCAGGAAGGGTGTGGCGGCCGAGGTGTAGGTGATCCCGTGCTCCTCGACGAGCTCGACGAACCGCGACGGGTCCCAGACGTCCTGCAGCACCCCGGTCGCGCCGTTCTGCACCGGCAGCCGCGCGCCGTAGAGGAACCCGGTGAGGTGCGCGAGCGTCGACGCCATGTGGATCACGCTGTCGGCGGTGATCCCGAGCCGCTCGGGCAGCGGGTCGTTGGCGGCGACGACGGTGTTGTGGGTGTGCATCACGCCCTTGGGCTCGCCGGTGGTCCCCGAGGTGAAGATCAGCAGCGTGACGTCGTCGGGGTCCGGCCGCAGCGCGGCGAGCGAGGCGGGGTCGCGGCGCTCCTCCCACGGCGTGGCCATGAAGTCCGTCCACGAGTCCGCGCCCACGACCAGCACGTGTTCCAGTGCCGGCCAGTCCGGGCGGAGCTTCTCGACCAGCCCCGCGTGGTCGAACCCGCGGAAGGTCTGCGGCACCACCATGACCTTGGCCCGGGCGAGCCCGACCATGAAGCCGAGCTCGCGCTCCCGGTAGATCGGGATCAGCGGGTTGCTGACCGCGCCGATCCGGGTGGCCGCGTAGTGCAGCACGATCCACTCGATCCAGTTCGGCAGCTGGAAGGACACGACGTCGCCCGGCCCGACGCCCAGCTCGAGCAGCCCCAGCGCGCACCGGTCCACCTCCGCCCGCAGCTCGCCGTAGGTGATCGAGCGCCGCGGGTCGACGAACGCGGTCTTGTCCGGGGTCGCCGTCGCGACGTCGTCGAGGAAGTCGGTGATCACGCGGTCCCGCCAGTACGTGCGGTCGCGGCCTGCGGTGAGGGTCGGGTCGAGCACCATGCGGACGTCCTTGTCTCGAGATGGGGCTGTGCGCGCGGACGACCTCAGCTCATGGTCAGCCCGCCGCTGACGCTGAGGGTCTGGCCGGTGATGTAGGCGGCGTCGGGAGAGGCGAAGAACGCGACGGCGCCGGCGAGGTCGGTCGGCTGGGCGAGCCGGCGGAACGGGATCGACCGGATCAGCGCCTCGCGCAGCTTCGGGTTGTCGCCGCCCATCGACGCGAACAGGGCCGTGTCGGTCGGCCCGGGGCACACGACGTTGGCGTTGATCCCGTGCCGGGCGTGCTCGCGGGCGATCGTCTTGGTGAAGGCGATGATGCCGCCCTTGGCCGCGGAGTACACCGCCTCGCCGGACGAGCCGACCCGCCCGGCGTCGGACGCCAGGTTGACCAGCGTGCCCCCGCCCTGCTCGACCATCACCGGCAGCACGGCCTTGCAGGTGTGCAGGACGCCGTAGAGGTTGATCCGGATGACGGTGTCCCAGTCGGCCGGGTCGGAGTCGACGAAGGGGCTCGCCTTGTCCCAGCCGGCGTTGTTGACCAGCACGTCGACCCGGCCGAAGCGGCTGCGGACCTGCTCGACCATCGCGTTCACCGACTCGCGGTCGGTCACGTCGGTGCGGATCCCGGCCCCGCCGACGGCCTCGCCGGTCTCCTTCGCGGTGGCCTCGTCGACGTCGGTCGCGACGACCGTGACGCCGTCGGCGGCCAGCCGCTCGGCGATGGCCCGGCCGATGCCGCGGCCGGCCCCGGTCACGATGGCGATCCTGGACATGTCCGTCTCCTCACGGGGCGAGCTCGCGGCCGACCCGTTGCCGGGCGATCACGAGCTTCATGATCTGGGCGGTGCCGTCGCCGATCTGCAGGCCGAGCACGTCGTTCATGCGCTGCGCGATCGGCAGGTCGGTGCGGTAGCCGTACTGGCCGTGCAGCAGCAGGCACCGGGTGATGGCGTCGTGGGCGACCTTCGGCGCCCACCACTTGCACTTCGCGGCCTCCGCGGTGTGCGGGAGGTCGTGGTCCTTGAGCCACAGGGTCCGCAGGCAGAGCAGCCGGGCGGCGTCGAGCACGGTCTCGGCCTCGGCGAGCGGGAACGCGACCCCCTGGTTCGTCGACAGTGGCCGGTCGAACGCCTCGCGCTGCGTCACGTACTCCCACGTCTCGTCGACCGTCTGCGCCGCACTGCCGAGGACCTGCAGGCCGATCAGCGCACGGCTGAAGTCGAAGCCCCGCATGACCTGCGAGAACCCGCCGCCCTCGACGCCGATCAGGTGGTCGCCGGGGATCCGGACGCCGTCGAGGTGCGCCGCACCCCGCCCGACCGCGGCCGTGCCCAGGTCCGGGTACGGCTCGCGGGTCACGCCGGGCAGGTCCAGCGGCACGAGGAAGGCACTGATGTCGCGGCCGCGCTCCTGCGACGGCCCGGTCCGGGCGAAGACGACCACCGCCGCCGCGTCGGTGGCGAAGGACAGGGACTTGACGCCGTCGAGCACCCAGTCCGGCCCGTCGCGCCGGGCGGTCAGCCGCGGCATCCCGGCGTCGGAACCCGCGTGGGGTTCGGTCAGCCCGATGCCCACGACGTCGGATCCCGAGCAGATCCGCGGCACCCACTCGGCCGCCAGGGCCGGGGCGTTGCCCGCCAGGATCTGCCCGACGAGCGAACCCACCACCTGCAGGTAGCAGACGCAGACGTCGCCGCGCCCGATCTCCTCGACGATCAGCCCGGTGGTCACCCGGTCCGTCCCGCGCCCGCCGAGCTCGACGGGGAGCTCCGAGCCGATCAGGCCCGCGGCACCGATCTCCTTGCGCAGCCCGGGCTCGATCCGGGTCCGCCCCGAGTAGGTCGGGAGCAGCGAGTCCCGGGCGATCGCCCGGGCCGCCGAGCGGAAGGACTCCTGCTCCACGCTGAGCGAGAAGTCCATGGTCAGTGTGCCTGGTAGTACTTCGCGAACTCCGGTGGCCTCTTCTCGGCGAACGCGCGGGCGCCCTCCATCCCCTCGTCCGACACCGCGAACAGGTCGAGCGCGGACATGGCCACGTTGGACAGCCCGGCCTGGTGGTCGGTGTCGGCGTTGAACGAGTGCTTGAGCACCCGGATCGCGGTGGGGCTCTTGCCCGCGACCTCGGCGGCCCAGGCCTTGGCCTCGTCGAGCAGCTCCGCAGCCGGGACGACCTTGTTCACCAGCCCCATGTCCAGGGCCTCCTGCGCCGAGTACTGCCGGCACCAGAACCAGATCTCGCGGGCCTTCTTCTCCCCCACGACGCGGGCCAGGTACGCGGAGCCGAAGCCGGCGTCGAACGAGCCGACCTTGGGCCCGGACTGGCCGAAGCGGGCGGTGTCCGCCGCGATCGTCACGTCGCACAGGACGTGCAGGACGTGCCCGCCGCCGATCGCGAGCCCGTTGACGGCGGCGATCACCGGCTTGGGGATGTCCCGCAGCAGCTTGTGCAGGTAGCCGATCTCGAACATGCCGCTCTCGGTCGGCCCGTAGTCGCCGGTCTCGGCCCGCTGCTTGACGTCCCCACCGGTGCAGAACGCCTTGTCGCCGGCACCGGTCAGGACGACCGCCCGGACGTCGTGGTCCGCCCAGGCGGTGCGGAGGGCCTTGATCAGCTCCTCGACCGTCCTCGCGCGGAACGCGTTGTACCGGGCCGGGCGGTTCAGCGTGATCACGGCGGTGGTGCCGTCGATCTCGTAGACGATGTCTTCGTACATTCCGACTCCTTCGTCGTCCTGACCACCGTGACAAACTTTGACTCTTGGGTCAAGATGTGAATCGTGAGTCAACGGGTGGCGCGCAAGCGCGGGGAACGGGTGCGGGCGATCCTCACGACCGCCGCCGAGCTCTTCGGCGAACGCGGCTACGGAGGAGTGAGCCTGGAGGACGTGGCCGACCGGCTCGACGTCACGAAGGGCTCGCTCTACTACTACTTCGCGAGCAAGGACGAGCTGGTCACGGCCGCGATCGAGACGCTGGGCACGGACTGGACGGACCGGCTGGAGGCCCTGCCCGTCGCCGGCACGCCGACCGAGCGGCTGCGGGCGCTGCTGCGCGAGCACATCCGGATCGCCGTCCGCGAGTACCCGGCCGCGCTGCGGCTGTTCCTGGTCCCGGACGACTGGCCGGAGGAGCAGCGGGCGCGGATCAAGGCCCTGCGGCGCCGGCACGACGCGGTGTTCCGGGCCGTGGTCGAGGAGGGTCTGCGCAGCGGTGAGTTCACCGTGGTCGCCGTGGACCCGACGCTGCAGGCGCTGCACGCCGCGATGTCGCAGGCACCGGTGTGGGTGCGGGACGACCGCGGGATCGACGGGCTCGCCGACACGCTGATGATGCTGGTGGGAGTGGGCCCGGTCAGCCGGGGAAGTGGGGCATGAGGGTGCCGGCGCGGCGGCGCAGGCCGTCGATCGTCGCGATGTCGTCGTCGATGTCGGTGAGGTCCGCGGCCAGCTTCTCCAGCCCCTCGACGGCCGACAACGCGGAACCGAGGCGGGCGTCCAGCTCGTCGTCGCGGCGGGTCAGTGCGGCCGTGACGGCCCGCCGCAGCTCGCCGTTGGCCGAGCGCGCGGCGTCGCGGGCCTGCTTGCCGACGGTCAGCTGGAACTCGTCGACCATGGTCCGGGCCGCGGTGCGCAGCTCGCCCCGGCGCCGGTCGAGGCCGCGCTTGCGCTCGCCGCTCAGGGCAGCGCCGCCCAGGCCGACCGCCCCCAGGAACGCCGCCGTGACCAGCATCCACACCGGCACGGCGAGCCCGAGGAACCGGGTGAGCACGAAGGCCATCATCACCCCGCCGTACGACGGCATGACCACGGTGAGCAGGCGGGCCGGGACCGGGGTCCGGCCCGCGTCGCCCGCCGGCGGCTCGTCGATCAGGGCGACGGTCTCGGCGCCCGGCGGGATCGGGATCCGCGGCATCGGCAGCCGTTCCGTCAGCTCGGTGCCCTCCGTCAGCCGGTCGGCGACGACCCGGACGCCGTAGTCCAGCTCCACCCGGAGCCGGTCCGCCTCGGCGGCGAGCCGGTCCCGGAACCGCTGCACGATCGCCGCCCGCTCCTTGCCCGGGTCGTGCTCACCGATGTCGCGCTCGGTGTCCGCCAGTACCGCGCGGGTGCGGGTCCGCAGGGAGAACTCGACGTCGGAGCTCAGGCCCGCGAAGCCGTCGCCCAGGATCTGCGACCACTCCCGGGACACCGCCCGCAGCCGCGACGAGCGCTTGCGCAGCGCGCTCAGCTCCGCGCGGAGCCGGGCGCCGCGGGCGGGGTCGGCCAGTGCGGCGCGCCGGTAGCGCAGGTCGGAGCGCAGCGAGTCGAGCGCCCGGGTCAGCTCCTGCGAGGCGGTGCGCATCGCGGCGACCCGGCGACCCGCCGTCGTCGCGCCCGTCAGGTCGTCGCGGGCGGCGCGCAGCCGGCGCGCCAGGTCCTCGCGGTCGTTGGCCTGCGCGCCGGCCAGGGTGGTGCCGAGCAGGTCGAGGGCCTCGTCGACCGGGTTGCGGACAGGTTCCGGCGTGGCCACGACCGGCTCGGCGACCGGGTCAGTGGATCACGGGGCCGCTGTCGTCGTGGCCGGAGTGCTCGTGGTGCTGGTGCCCGTGCTCCTCGTGGTCGTCGCGCGTCCAGTCGTGGTCGTCGTGCTTCCAGTCGTGGTCGTCGTGCTTCCAGTCGTCGTCCCGGTGCTTCCAGTCATCGCCGTGGTGCTCGTGCTCGTCGTGGTGCTCGTGCCCGTGGTGGTCGTCGTGGTGCTCGTGCTCGTCGTGGTGGTGCTTGTCGCCGTGGTGGTCCTGCTGGTGCGAGCTCTTGAAGTCCGGCATGTCCGGCCTCCGTCCTCGGTGGTCGCGGCCGGGTGCTCCCGGCCGTCGGTATGACCGTGACCACACGGTCGGTGATACGCCGCCCGTCGTTACCGGGTTCCGCCCCGCGGCGCAGCGGGGTCAGTCCGCGGGGAGGACGGTGCCCCGCACCTCACCGAGGGAGAAGCGGCCGCCGTCCGGACGCGGCGCGCTGGCGACGATCGAGACCTCGTCGCCGTCGTGCAGGTAGTGGCGGGTGGTGCCGTCGGAGAGCGCGAACTCGTCGCGGCCGCCCCAGGTCAGCTCGAGCAGGCAGCCGCGCTGGTCGCGCCGGCCCCCGGAGACGGTGCCGGAGCCGAGCAGGTCGCCGGGCCGGATCGGGGCGCCGTTCGTGGTCAGGTGCGTGACGAGCTGGGCCGGGGTCCAGTACAGGTCGCCGCCGGGCGGGGTCGAGATCCGCTCGCCGTTGAGCCGGACCTCGAGCGTCACGTCGAGACCGCGGTCGGCCTTGCCCAGCAGGTAGGGCAGCGGCTGCGGGTCCCGGGCGGGCGGCTCGGTCCAGGCGCCGGCCAGCTCGTCGAGCGGGGTGATCCAGGCGGAGACCGACGTCGCGAAGGACTTGCCGAGCAGCGGGCCGAGCGGGCGGGACTCCCAGGCCTGGAGGTCGCGTGCCGACCAGTCGTTGAGCACCACCACGCCGAACACGTGGTCGAGCGCCTCCTCCAGCGGCACCGGCCCGGTGGTCGCGCCGCCGAGCACGAAGCCCAGCTCGGCCTCGAAGTCCAGCGCCCTCGTCGGACCGAGGTCGCCGGGACCGCGCTGGCCCGCCGGCCGGACGACGGGGCTGCCGCTGACGTACACCGTGCCGGCGCGGCCGTGGTAGCCGACCGGGAGGTGCTTCCAGTTCGCGGGCACGGTCGCACCGGGCTTCGCGATCGCGGCGGCGTTGGCCGCGTGCTGCTCGCAGGCGAAGAAGTCGACGTAGTCGGCCACGGTGAAGGGCAGCACCGGGACGACACCGGTGTGCGGCAGGGCGTACGGCGCGAGCCGCTCGGGGTCGGTCAGCCAGGAGGCCAGCCACTCCCGGACCTCCCGCCAGGCCGGTCGCCCGGCGGCGAGCAGGCCGTCGAGCGTGGGCTCGGCGAGCAGGGCCGGATGGGGCCCGTCCTGTGCCGCCGCGAGCGTGCCGACGTCGATGTACGCCGTCCCGGCCGGTGCCACGATGCGCGAGGGTCCCGGACGCCCCGACCCGGCGACGACGCCGAGCGCGGTCCCCAGCGGCGGGTCCGGCGGGAGCAGGTCGGCGGCCGTCCGCATCATGCGGGCACGCTACCCCGAATGCGCGGTTCCACCCGTCGTGGTCGAGCTGACGGATGCGCTCCCCGGCAGGCGGCGCGCCGCCGCCACCAGCATCGACCGGACGACGACGGGGTGCAGGTGCCGCACGACCCCCCCCCCAGTACAGCCGTCCGCGGGCCCCGCGGATCCGCACGACGGTGCTGAGCACGACGCGACCGGGCTCGCGCAGGACCGAGGCGCGGAAGTCGAGGTGGCCGGCGTTCGTGCCGAGGAGCACCTCGTCGTCCGTGCGCCGCAGGGTGTCGAACACCGACCGGTCACCGCGCTCGATCCCGACCAGCCCCACCAGCGCCTCGCGCAGGGCGAACAGGGCCGCGACCCAGCCCGGCACCCGCCGGAACACCGCGTCGGCCCAGGCCTGCGGGTCGGACGGTGAACCCTCCGGCGCGCGCACGGCGAAGGCGTCGGCGGCGTCGACCCGCGGCAGCGCTCCGCGGAGCAACACCGTGTCCGGCACGGGACGGCGGTGGCCCGAGGGCGCGCGGCGACCTGCCGGAGCAGCCGGACCCAGGGCGACCAGCGCGCGGGTCGCCCTGGCGGCGCTCGCCGAGGGCGGCACGCGGGCCGTCGCCGTCGAGCCGCTCGCCGCCCGGCTCGGCGCCACCAAGGGCAGCTTCTACTGGCACTTCCGGTCCCGCGACGAGCTCCTGGCCGCCGCCCTCGACCGCTGGGAACGGGTCGACACCGAGGAGGTCATCCGGACCGGCGAGGCCGAGACCGCCCCCTCGCGCGGCTGCGCGCCCTGTTGCTGCTGGCCCTGGAGCCACGACCGCGCGCTCGGGCAACGCGGTGGAGCTGGGGCTGCAGGAGCAGGCCGGGCACCCGCTCGTCGCCCCGGTGCTGGAGCGGGTCTCCCGGCGCCGGCTGGCCTACCTGACCACGCTCTTCGCCCGGCTCGGCTTCCCCGCCCCCGAGGCGGAGCGCCGCAGCCTGCTCGCGTGCACCGCGTACCTCGGCCACGCCCAGCTCGCGCACGCCACACCCGCCCTCGCCCCCCGGGGCGACGCGCTGCAGGCCTACGCCGACGAGGTGATCCGGACGCTCGTCGCCCACGACGGTGGGGACCGCGCGGCGAGCCGGTGATCACCGGTCCGGGTTCTGTCGGTGGGGGCACGTACCCTCCCCGCCGTGGCGTCGACCGAGCTGATCCGGATCACCTGTTGCGGCTCGTCGTGGGTCGGCGCGGACCGTGCGCACTGCTGCCGCAGGTTCGGGGGTTGCGGCGCGGTGTTCGACGACGCCAGGCTCTTCGACGCGCACCGGCCGAAGGGTGCGTGCACCGACCCCCGTGGGCTGGACCTGGTGCAGACCAAGAACGGCATCTGGCTGCGGCCGCTCGACCTCGCCGGCTGAGCGGACGTCCTCCTCCGGGGGACGGTTCGCGGCGAGGGACGCCGGGCACCTCGCGTCCGATCCATGAAAGGGTCACGATGCGCGCATTCGCGCGGCGTGGACCGACACAGGAGTGAGAATCATGGCGCAAGAGGTCCGTGGGGTCGTCTCCCTCGAGAAGGGCAAGCCGGTCTCCGTCGAGACGATCGTGGTCCCGGACCCCGGTCCCGGTGAGGCGGTCGTGACGATCCAGGCCTGCGGGGTCTGCCACACCGACCTGCACTACCGGGAGGGCGGGATCAACGACGAGTTCCCGTTCCTGCTCGGGCACGAGGCTGCCGGGATCGTGGAGTCCGTGGGCGAGGGCGTCACCGAGGTCGCCCCGGGTGACTTCGTGATCCTGAACTGGCGCGCGGTCTGTGGTGAGTGCCGGGCGTGTCGCAAGGGCAAGCCCTGGTACTGCTTCAACACCCACAACGCCACGCAGAAGATGACGCTCAGGTCCGGCCAGGAGCTCTCCCCGGCCCTGGGCATCGGCGCGTTCTGCGAGAAGACCCTCGTGGCCGCCGGCCAGTGCACCAAGGTCAACCCCGCCGCCACCCCGCAGGTCGCCGGCCTGCTCGGGTGCGGGGTGATGGCCGGCATCGGCGCCGCGATCAACACCGGCGGCGTCGGCCGCGGCGACTCCATCGCCGTCATCGGCTGCGGCGGCGTCGGCGACGCGGCCATCGCCGGGGCCACCCTGGCCGGCGCCACCACGATCATCGCCGTGGACACCGAGGACCGGAAGCTGGAGTGGGCCAAGGGCTTCGGCGCCACCCACACCGTCAACGCCAAGAGCACGGACGCGGTCGAGGCCATCAAGGAGCTGACCGACGGGTTCGGCGCCGACGTCGTGGTCGACGCGGTCGGGCGCCCGGAGACCTGGAAGCAGGCCTTCCTCGCCCGCGACCTCGCCGGCACCGTCGTGCTCGTCGGCGTCCCGACCCCGGACATGATGGCCCCGGAGCTGCCGCTGATCGAGTACTTCGGCCGCGGCGGCTCGCTCAAGTCGTCCTGGTACGGCGACTGCCTGCCCTCCCGCGACTTCCCGATGCTGGTCGACCTGCACCTGCAGGGCCGCCTGCCGCTGGAGAAGTTCGTCTCCGAGGAGATCGGCCTCGACGACATCGAGACCGCCTTCGAGAAGATGCACCACGGCGATGTGCTGCGTTCGGTGGTGGTCCTCTGATGACCCACGGGACCACCCCCGAGGGCCTGCACAAGGGCCCGATCGACCACGTCGTCACGCACGGGACGTTCTCCCTGGACGGCGGCACGTGGGAGGTCGACAACAACGTCTGGGTCGTCGGCGACGAGAACGAGGTCGTCGTGATCGACGCCGCGCACGACCCGGAGGCCATCGGCGGGATCATCGCCGGGCGCCGGGTGGTGGCCGTGGTGTGCACGCACGCCCACGACGACCACGTCAACCAGGCCCCGCGGCTGGCCGACACGTTCAACACGCCGATCCTGCTCAACCCGGCCGAGGCGCCGCTGTGGGAGATGACCCACCCGAACCGTGCGCCGGACCAGGAGCTCGCCGACGGTCAGGTGATCACGGCCGGCGGGATCGAGCTGCGGGCGCTGGTCACGCCGGGGCACTCCCCCGGCTCGACCTGCCTCTACGCGCCGGAGCTGCAGACGGTGTTCACCGGCGACACGCTGTTCAACGGCGGGCCGGGCGCCACCGGCCGCTCGTACTCGAGCTTCGACACGATCATCGACTCGATCCGCGGCACCCTGCTGCCCCTCCCCGGCGACACGACCGTCCGGACCGGGCACGGCGACGGCACCACCATCGGCGCCGAGGCACCCCACCTCGAGGAGTGGATCGCCCGCGGCCACTGAGCTCACGCCCCCGAGCTCACGCCACCGAGCTCTCGCCACCGAGCCCGCGCCGCCGAGCACCGCATCGGTGTGCACCGCCCCCGGACCGCGAGGTCCGGGGGCGGTCGTCGTTCAGGAGGCCCGAGGGCGGGTGAGCGGCAGGACCGCGAGGAGCAGGAGGGCGGCAGCCCCGAAGGCGGCACGGAAGCCGAAGGGCTCGGCGATCGCCCCGAGCCCGCTCGACCCGACGCCGGTACCGGCGTCGAACCCGATGTTCCACGCCGCGCTGGCGGCCCCGTAGCGCGCGGGCCCGGCGGCGGCGAACAGCGAGACCAGCGAGTCGTTCTGCACCAGCCCGAACCCGGACCCGACGGCGAAGGCGCCGAGGACCAGCAACCAGGCGGCGCCCCCGACCGACAGGACCTCGACCCCCATCCCCACCGCGGCGAGCAGCGTGCCGGGCAGCAGCAGCCGTCCCGCCCCGCGCCGGTCGACCAGCCCGCCGGCGAGGCCGCGGCCGAGGACACCGCCGAGCGCGACCGCGAAGAGCGCGAGGGGTGCCGCCGCGGTCGCCGCCGGCGCGGCCAGGGGCAGGAAGGTCACCAGCCCGCCCTGGGCCACCGAGCAGGCGAGCATCGCCGCCATCGGCCCGATGCCGTCGCGCCGGCCCCGGACGACGGCGGTGCCGATCTCCGCGGGGTCCTGGACGCGCGGCTCGGCGGCGTGCGGGCGGCCGGTCCGCAGGAAGGGGACGGCGGCGGCCCCGAGCAGCGGCGCGATCCCGGCCGCGAGGAACACGCCGGTGAACCCGAGCAGGTCGACGGTCGCGACGCCGAGCGGCAAGAGGATCAGCTGCGGGATCCCGATCGCGTACCCGTACCTCGCGGACGCGCGCCCGTGTTCGGCGGGCGGCACCAGCTCCGCCACGAGTGCGCTGCCGGCCACCGTGAGCAGCCCGAACCCGATCCCGCGCACGGCGCAGATGAGCAGTACCGGCCCGAGCTCGGCCGTGAGCAGCAGGAACGGCGCCGGCGCCCCGAGCAGCAGGAGGCCCGCGCCCAGCACGACGCGGTAGCCGGCGCGCCGCAGCAGGGCCGGCACCGTGAGCTGCGTGGCGACCGTCGTGGCCATCAGCACCCCGGTCGTCACCCCGGCGGCGAACTCGCCCGCACCGGCGCGGCTGACCCACAACGGCAGCACCGGCAGCAGCAGCGCGTGCCCGCCGAAGCCGAGGACGGTCACGGCGAGCATCAGCCGGAACGCCGCGGTCCTCATGGTTTCCAGGTGCGCGTGTCGGTGACGATCGCGGTGACCAGGTCCGCGGGCGTGACGTCGAAGGCCGGGTTCCACGCGTCGCCCCCGGCCACGACCTCGGTGGCGTCCCGCTCCTCGATCTCGATCGCGGCGCCGTCGGGCGTCGCGGCGTCGACCGTGGTCTCCGGGGCGGCGACGACGAACGGGATCCCGGCCCGGGCCGCCGCGAGGGCCAGCGGGTAGGTCCCGATCTTGTTGGCGACGTCGCCGTTCGCGGCGATCCGGTCCGCGCCCACCACGACGGCGTCGACCAGCCCCCGCGCGATCACGGACGCCGCGGCGCCGTCGACGACCACCCGGTGCGGCACCCCGAGGGCCTGCAGCTCGACGGCGGTGATGCGTGAGCCCTGCAGCAGCGGCCGGGTCTCGTCGGCCACCACCAGCTCCACCCGCCCCGCGGCGTGCAGCGAGCGCACCACCCCGAGCGCGGTCCCCCACTCCACGCAGGCCAGGGCGCCGGCGTTGCAGTGGGTGTGCAGCCGCAGCGGACGCTCGCCGCACAGCTCGCCGAGCAGGGCGGCGCCGCGGGCACCGATCGCGCGGCAGGCGGCGACGTCCTCGTCCCGGAAGGCGTGCGCGGCCGCCAGCGGGTCCGCGGCGGCCAGGGCCCGCTCGACACCCCGGCGCAGGTTGACGGCCGTCGGCCGGGCGGAGGCGATGCGCTCGGCGTCCGCCGCCGTGTCGCCTCCGTTGCGCGCGGCCAGCGCCACCCCGTACGCCCCGGCGACGCCCAGCGCCGGCGCCCCGCGCACGACGAGCCGCCGGATGGCGTCGACCAGCCCGTCGACGGTCGTGATCTCCGTCCGGTGCACCTCGGGCAGCCGGGTCTGGTCGACCAGCACGATCCGGTCGCGCTCCCAGCAGATCGTGGGCGGCAGGTCCCGCGGGACGGTGGAGGACACGCCTGCACCTTCTCAGATCGGAGCGGGGCGGGACCCGGGGTCATCGCGGCCGGCGCGGCCACGACGCGCGTCGGGGCTCCATACTGCGGGAGATGCCCGACTTCCCCGACGCCGCGTACCCTGCGGCGCCCTACCCGGGAGCCGTGCCGGACCGCTCGTTCGTGCACGTCGAGGGCGGCGGGTTCGCGCTGGCCCCCGACCCGTCGACCCGCTCGTCCTGGCGGGTCGGCCGCACCGACCTGGACGCGTGGCTCACCGGGCGCGGTGCGCCCCCGCTCGCCGCGCGGGTCCCGCTGCTGACCTACGGCTCGAACCGCAACCCCGCCAAGATCGGCTGGCTGCGCCGCGAGCTGGGGCTGAGCGGTCCCGTCGTGGTGCTCCGGGCCCGGACGGCCGGGCTCACCGCCGTGTGGGCGCACGGGCTGCGCGTGGTCGACGACCAGCGGCCGGCGGTGCTGGCCGCCGGACCGGGCCTGGTCGAGGAGCACTCCGTGTGGCTCGCGACGCCCGGGCAGGTGGCGGTGCTCGACGTCTGCGAGGGCCGTGCGTCCGGACGCTACCGCCTGGCCCGCGTCCACACCGGCGAGGTGCGCACCGAGGACGGCGCCCTGCTCGACGACGTCCTGGCCTACGTCGGGCGGGCCGGCATCCGCCGCCCGCTGCTGGTCGACGGCGAGCCGGTCCGCTGCGCCGACCTCCCGCAGACCGCCGCCCGGGCCTTGCGCGGCGAGCAGGCGCCGTCGGACGGGCTGGCCGCGACGCCCCTGACCGGCGCACCGGACCCCGACACCTGGCCCGCGCGGCTCTTCGTCTACGGCACCCTCCAGCCCGGCGAACGCTCCTGGCCCCTGCTCGCCGGGGCCGCCGCCGGGCCCGCCGAGCCGGCGACCGTCCCCGGGACGTTGCTCGACACCGGCCTCGGCTACCCGGCGATGCTCCGCGACGCCGGGCCCGGCGTCCCCGGCCACGTCGTCCCGCTGCGCGATCCCGGCACGCTCCTCCCCCGGCTCGACCGGTTCGAGGGCCCCGGTTACGTGCGCGTCCGCGTCGCCATGCCCGACGGACGATCGTGTTGGACGTACGTATGGACCGCTCCCACCCGCGGTCTCCGCCCCGTCGAACGGTGGCGTACCCCTCACCCCGCGTAGCCGGGAGGGCCCCCGTGACCGGCCTCTCAGAGCGAGACGGGTCCCCCGGTACGGGCCCGTCGGGGCAGGTTTAGTGGCTGGTCGTCCCGGCGCCACGTCCTGCAGGTGGCAGCGACCTCACCTAGCGTGGCTTCCCAACCGAGGGGCAGGAGGCGTGATGAGCGAACCCGGCAACGCGACGCCGGCAGTGCGGGAGGCGGACACGAAGACCGTCCGTCGGGCCGTCTCCGGCGCGGCAATGGGCAACGCGATCGAGTGGTACGACTACGGCGTCTACGGCTACCTGGCGACCGTGATCAAGCAGGTGTTCTTCCCCGAAGCCAGTCCGGCGGCGGGCACCATCCTGGTCTTCGCGGGCATCGCGATCCCGTTCATCCTGCGACCGCTGGGCGGCATCGTCCTCGGCCCGCTGGGCGACCGGTTCGGCCGGCGCCAGGTCCTGGCCCTGACGATCCTGCTGATGTCCGGCTCGACCTTCTGCGTCGGGCTCATCCCGAGCTACACCACGATCGGCATCTGGGCGCCGATCCTGCTGCTGTTCTTCCGGCTGGTGCAGGGCTTCTCCACCGGCGGCGAGTACGGCGGCGCGGCGACCTTCATCGCCGAGTACGCCCCCGACCGCAAGCGCGGGTTCTGGGGCTCGTTCCTGGAGTTCGGCACGCTCGGCGGCACCATCCTGGGCGCCGTCCTGGCCACCGTCGTGCAGCTCGGCTTCGACGAGCAGACCCTGCAGAGCTGGGGCTGGCGCATCCCGTTCCTCGTCGCGGGCCCGCTGGGTCTCATCGGCTTCTGGCTGCGGAACAAGCTCGAGGACACGCCGTGCTTCCAGCAGGCCGAGACCGAGGGCAAGACCACCACCAGCCCCTTCAAGGAGGTGCTGACGAACGTCTGGCCGCAGATCCTGCAGCTCATCGGCTTCGTGGTGCTGCTCAACGTCGCCGACTACATCCTGCTGACCTACATGCCGACGTACCTCACGCAGGTGCTGGGGATCAGCGACACCGAGTCGCTGCTCGTGCTGATCGGCGTGATGGTCGTGATGATGGCGCTGATCGCGCCGGTGGGCTCCCTGTCCGACCGCGTCGGCCGCAAGCCGCTGCTGCTCGCCGCCGCGATCGGCTACCTGGTGCTGGCGGTCCCGGCGTTCCTGCTGATGGGCATGAAGGCCGTGTTCCCGGTGGTCGTGGGTCTGGTCATCGTCGGCGGGCTGCTGCTGCTCATGCTGGGGACAATCGGCTCGGCGCTGCCGGCGATGTTCCCGACCCGCAACCGCTACGGCGGCTTCTCGATCGGCTACTCGACGTCCACGGCGGCCTTCGGCGGCACCGCGCCGCTGATCGTCTCCGCGCTGATCGCGGGCACCGGCAACGACCTGATCCCGGCCTTCTACCTGATGGGCGCCGCGGTGATCGCGATCGTGCCGATCCTGGTGATGCCGGAGACGGCGCGGGTCTCCCTGGCCCACCCGACGCGGATCCCGGGCACGGACAAGTTCGTGCCGGACCGCACCCCCGCGATGGCCGGGGCAGCCGCCGCGGACAAGGGCGAACGCGCGGAGCACTGACCGGGCACGGTCTCGACCGACCGCACCGGCGGCCCGGATCCCCGCGGGGGTCCGGGCCGTCGGCCGTGGAACGGGTGTCGTCAGCGGGCGCGGGCGACGGAGTGCGCGACGAGCGCCTCCGGCACGGGCAGCCGGTAGAGCCGCGCCGCGTTGGCCCCGAGCACGGCCTGCACCGCGGCGGGTCCGAGCCCGCGCGCGAGCAGCGCCGACGCCGTCTCCTCGACCAGCCGCTCCGGCCGGACGAGGGGGTAGCCGCTGCCGAACAGCAGGCGCTGCGGCCCGAACGCGGCCAGCAGCGCGTCGAGCGCCTCCCCCGCCTCCCGCGGATGGGTGCGCAGCCCCACCAGGACCTCGGTGAGCAGCACGTGCACCCCGGGCAGCTGCGCGAGCCGGATCAGGACCGCCGTCGGCAGCCAGCCCGCGCCCAGCACGAAGCGCATCCGCGGCAGCGCCGAGGCCAGCACCCGGACCTGCCCCGGGTCGATGCGCCCGGCGGGCGCCGGTCGGGCGTCGCGCTCCCGGACGGGCAGGGCCGACCCCGAGCGCACCGGCTCGGCCCAGCTCGGCCAGCGGGCCCGGATGCGTCCCGACCCCGTGGGCCGGTCCGGGACACCGCCGTGGCTCCAGACGGGGGCGCCGGCGGCCGGATGCGCGACCGCCCCGACCCCCACGTGCACCACGGCGGCGCCCGCCTGCTCGGCCCGGCCGAGCGCCCGCCGCAGCGCCGGGTCCCCGAGCTCGAGGCGGGCCTCCGGACGGGTCCCGGACGTCAGGGAGAGGCCGCGGAGGTCCTCCCGCTGCACCCGGGCCGCGATCCCGCGACGGCCGCCCTCGTCGGCGGGGTCGAGCTCGCCGGTCACCGCGAACCGGCCGGCGAGCCCCTCCGCGAGCTCCGCGGACCACGCCGACGGCGCGAACCCGAGGACGAAGAGCGACCCCAGCCCGAGCGGCTGCAGCACCGCCCGATCGACGTGCCCTCGACCCAGCAGGTCGGAGACCAGGGAGCGCTCTCCGACCGCGGCGAACTCGTCGAACGGGATCGGCCGGGGGGTCCGGTCGAGGACGCGGTGCCGGTGGTGGAGGTCGGCGACGAACTGCTCGCCCGCCGGGCCCGCCTGGTTGTGCGGGCTGCCGTCCCACGCGTGCACATGGGCGTCGACGACGACGTAGCGCTCCCCGCCGACCTCGTACACCGCGCCTCTCCCGTCGCGTTATGGAACCATAATGCGAATTCAGACCGGTATTTCGCGCATTATGGTCCCATAATGCGCTCCAGCCCGGTGCTGTCGCGCATCATGGTTCCACAACGCGATTCCCGGCTCAGCCCACCGACGGGCCGAGGCCCAGCGACTGCGGCGTCGACGAGTCCGGGCTGGGCTGCGGGATGCCCTCGTCGAGCGGCCCGAACTCGGTCATCAGGCTCTTGTTCCAGGGCGTGACCTCCTCGGCCACCAACGAGTTGGTGGTGAGGATCAGGCCGGCCACGGAGGCGCCGTTCTGCAGCGCCGAGCGCACGACCCGCAGCGGGTCGATGATGCCCATTTCGACCATGTCGCCGAAGCGGCCCTGCAGGGCGTCGAAGCCCTCGTCCACGCCCAGGTCCGCGACCTGCTTGACGACGTCGGCGCCGTCGTAGCCGGCGTTGGAGGCGATCAGGTGCACGGGCTCGGACAGCGCGGCCCGCACGATCTCGACGCCGATCCGGTAGTCGCCGTCCACGTCCAGCCCGTCGAGCGCGGACTCGGCGTGCAGCAGCGCCGACCCGCCGCCCGCGACGATGCCCTCGGCCATGGCGGCCCGGGTCGCCTGCAGCGAGTCGTCGACGCGGTGCCGGATCTCCTTGAGCTCCGCGTTCGTCGGCGCGCCCACGGAGATGATGGCGGCCTTGCCGGAGAGCCGCGCGATGCGGTCGTTGAGCCAGTCCTCGTCCGTGCCGATCGACGCGCGCGCCATCTCGGCCCGCAGCTGCGCGAGCCGTCGTTCGACGGCCTCCTTCGAGCCGTGCCCGCCGATGAACACGCTCTGCTCGTTGGTCGCCCGGACCTGCGTGGTCCGGCCGAGGTGCTCGGTCGTCATCTGCTCCAGCGCGAAGCTCGACGCCTTGGAGTGCACCTTCGCGCCGGTCAGCGCGGCAAGGTCCTCCAGCAGGTGAACGCGCTTCTCGCCGAACCCGGGCGCCTGGATGGCGGTGACCTTGAGGTGCCCGTTGACGTGGTTGTGCACCAGCATCTGCAGCGCGGTGCCCTCGACCTTCTCGGCCACGATGACCAGTGGCCGGGGGTCGCGCATGAGCTTCTCGAGCACCGGCATCAGCTGCCGGACGTCCGAGATCTTCTCGGCGGACAGCAGGATGTACGGGTCGTCCAGGACGGCCATCATCGAGCCCGGGTCGGTGACCAGGTAGGGCGAGACGTAGCCGTTGTCGAACTCGAAGTCCTCGACGAAGTTCACGGTCAGCCCGAGGACCGGGCCGTCGTCGACGGAGATCACGCCGTCGTCCCCGACGGTGTGCAGCGTCCTGGCGATGACCGAGCCGATGGCGTCGTCGTCGTTCGCCGAGATGGCGGCCACGCGCGAGAGGTGCTCGAGCGAGTCGACGGGGTGCGCCACCGCGGCGAGCTTCTCGACGATCCGGCCGACGGCGAGGTCGATGCCCCGCTTGACCAGCACCGGGTTCCCGCCGGACTGGATGGCCTTCATCCCCTCGCGGACGATGGCCTGGGCCACCACGGTCGCGGTGGTGGTGCCGTCGCCGACGGTGTCGTTGGTCTTGATCGCCGCTTCCTTGAGGATCTGCGCGCCCATGTTCTCGAAGGGGTCGCGCAGGAAGATCTCGCGGGCGATGGTCACGCCGTCGTTGGTCACCTCGGGCGTGCCGGTGATCTTCTCCAGGACGACGTTACGGCCTTTCGGGCCGAGAGTGCTCTTGACGGCCTCGGCGAGCTGGTCCACCCCGGCCTGGAGCGCCCTGCGGGCGTCCACGCCGAACTTGAGTTCCTTGGCCATGACTTCGGTCCTCCCGGACTATCGAGTACTGCGTTGGTCAGCCGCGCGGGTGCGGATCAACAGCCCGCAGGTGGCGGCGGCGCCCTCAGGGGCCGCCGCCACCGCGGGGGTGAGGAGCGGAGGTGGTTACGAGACCGGCTTCAGGTCGAAGTCGATGTACTCGGCCGCGTCCTCGGGGTTGGCGAACATGATCGTCTTGTCGTCGAGGTGGACCATGCGGCCGTAGTGGGTGGACATCGCCTCCTCGAACTCGGCGGCGTTGAACCAGCCCTCCTCCTCGCCGGCCTCCTCGTCGACGTCGGCGTAGACGACCTCGAACTTGCCCTTGCCGTCGACGCGGATCATCGAGGGCAGCTCCTCGACCTTCACGTTGTCCAGCCGACGCAGGACGTTCGCGATCAGCGTGCCGACCTGCGAGTTCATCAGCGTGAACCCGCACATGTTCGACGCGGTGTTGTCCGACTTGAACGGGCTCTCGGAGGTCTTGAAGGCGGTCACTGCTTCAGCTCCTCGGGGGTGTCGAGATTGAGATCGCGGCAGATTCCGGCGAACCGGCTCTTGGCACGGTCGAGGGCGTCCTCGAACCTCGGGGGCTTGTGGTCGGCCTGCGACCACATCGGCTGCATGGTGCGGGCCGCCTCGAGCGCCTGCGGCACCCAGTGCGACAGCCAGCCCTGCATGAGCTCCTTGTTGTGTGCGGCGAACTCCCGGTCCTCGGCCAGCGGGCCGAAGCAGGCGATCGTCCAGCGCAGGTCGCGCTGGGCGTAGTCGAACTCGCCGGCACCCATCACGGTCGGGGTCACGAAGTCGCCGTTGCCGGCGGCGGCCTGCATGACCAGGTTCGACCGGAAGAGCTCACCGATCAGCGGCTCGAACACGATGTTGGCGGCGAAGATGGCCTCGCCCCAGTCGTCCTGCACGGCCGTGAGGGCCTCGCAGACCTTCCGGGCGCCCTGCCACTCGGCGTCGGAGTTCCACGCCTCGACGTGCGCGGTGCCGTCGAAGCCGTCGATCTCCTCGGTGAGGGTCAGGTTGTAGAGCGCGAGGTCCTGGGCGAAGCGGATCTTGCGCGTGCTGTTCACGGCCATCGCCGTGTTGTGCATGTTCGTCGGGCCGGAGCGCTCGTTGGCAGCGAAGACGTACAGGCCGAGGATGTGCTCGATGTGCATCCACGCGCCGACGTTGCGCTCGACGAAGCGAATCCAGTTCGGGGTCCAGAGCTCGAAGGCCTTCGCGTGGCGGGCGTTGTCGACGTTCTGGGTGAGCTGCCGGACGACGTTGGCGTTGTACCGGTAGAGGGACTGCTCCCACTCCTCGTTGGGGTCGCGGAACTCGTGCCAGCCGTGCGCGGGCCAGTTCTGGACGTGCATCGCGCCCGTCCCGACGCCGCGGGCCGGCTCCGGCTCGTCGACGCCCCAGGCCTTGAGCTTGGTCCAGTGCAGGGGGTAGCCGTTCGTCCCGTCGGCGAAGCCGTAGATCCACCCCTGGGCCAGGTAGTGCCGCGGGTCCGGCTGGACCTCGACGGTCACGTCCTCGTAGTGGGTCTGCTTGCGCTTCGCCGGCGTGAAGTAGTTGTAGCGCCGCGCGGCGGGGCTCGAGTCGGGGAACTCCTTCGCACCCGCCTCTGCGTCCGTGAACACGGGCTTCGGAACGCTGCGTTCGGTCGGGGCGGAGGGATTGCTCTCTGTGGTGGTCACTGCCCGTCCTCGCCTTCCTGCTCACCGGTCGTGGTGAACTTGTCGTAGAAGATGTTCTGCTCGCGCACGCCCAGTGCGGTCAGGGTCGCGATCGCCGCGTCGACCATGGGCGGCGGACCGCAGACGTAGGCATCTGCTCCTTCCAGGGTCGGTTCGAGGGCCTTGACCACCTCGGTGATCAGGCCCGTGTGGCCTTCCCACGGCTCGCCCTCCGCCGGCTCGGACAGGGCGGGCACGTAGCGGAAGTCGGGGATCTTCTCGGCGAGCGCATGGAGCTCGTCCTCGAAGCAGAGGTCGCGGGCGGTGCGGGCCCCGTAGTAGAAGGTCGCCTTGCGCTCGACCCCGCGCTCGGCCATGGACCGCAGCAGTCCGAGCACGGGGGCCATGCCGGCCCCGCCGCCCACGAAGATCAGGTTCGACGTGCGGTTCTCCCGGAGCGTGAAGGTCCCGAAGGGGGCCTCCACCTCGAGCCGGTCCCCCACCTGGATCTTGTCCGCCAGGTGCTCCGAGAACAGGCCGCCCGGGTAGATCTTGATGACGAACTCGTAGATCCCCTCGCGGTTGGGGGTGTTCGCCATGGAGAAGGACCGCGTCTCCTCGGTGCCCGGGACGACGAAGTCCATGTACTGGCCCGGGAAGAACTTGATCTCGTCCGGCTCCAGCAGCTTGACGACGAGGTGCCGCATGTCGTGGGTGACCGCCTCGTTGGACAGCACCTCGACCACGCCCCGGCGCAGCGGCAGTCCGCCCCGGATGATCTCCTCGTCGTAGTTGAGGAGCTCGATGACCAGGTCCTCGTAGGCGTGCGCCCGGCAGAGCAGGGTCTGGCCCTCCTCCTTCTCGTAGTCCGGCAGCGCGAACGTCGAGTAGCTGTCGAGCTCGATGTCCTCGCCCTCGAGGACGAAGGACTTGCAGGCCGCGCACTGACCTTCCTTGCAGCCGTGCATGAGCTGGACGCCGTTCTCGGCGGCGGCGCGCAAGATCGTCTGACCCTCGTCGACCTCGATCTCGATGCCGACGGGCTCGAAGCGCACCACGTGTTTCTCGCCCAAGGGGAGGACCACCTCTCGACTCGGTTGGGCAGCACCCGCGGGCGGGGCCCACCATCACTCCACTGTGGACGGTGACGGTCGCGGGAGACCCCTGGCCCGCGGGTGCGACGTACTACCGGGTGGACCCCGCCGGTGGGCGGGGTCGCACCCGAGCGGGGGAAGGACCGGAGGACCCGGTCCTCCCCCCTCGCCTGACCCGCGCTCAGGCGTCCTTGGGAGCCGGCCGGCCGGCCGGGCCCTGGCGGACGTAGTCCGCCCTGAACGCCTCACGCTCGGCGTCCGTCATCTCGTTCAGGGTCACGTTCGGGCTCACGAACGTCGGGCACCGCCGCATGTGGTCCAGGGTCCACATCTTCTTCGGGTCCAGGTTCAGGTGCGGCTGCGCGGTCATCGTCTTGCCGTCGTCGCGCACGAAGCCCATGTCCTTCACCACGTCGGCGAAGTTCCAGCCGTGGTAGAGGGTCTCCCACTCGCGGTGGCCCACCAGGCGGCCCATGTTCGGCGTCTCGCGGCCCTGGTACGTCGGCCGGAAGGCCTCCGCGTCGGTCCAGCGGCAGACCTCGTGGCAGTACGTGCGCCACTGGCCGTCGACCTCCTGCATGACCATGTCCTCACGCACGAGGCAGGGCACCATGCAGGTCCAGCAGCGGTGCGGGTACACGTAGTCGACGTCCTCGAAGATGATCGGGTTGTGCCCGTTCGGGGTCGCCAGGCGGCTGTAGTTCTCCCACCACTTGCCGTACTTGTCGTACCAGCCCGGGTACTTGTACTCGAACCACTCGAAGTCCTCGTCGGTCATGCCGTCGATGCGCCAGTAGTTGGCGAGCCAACCGGTGGCGAAGAACTGCGCGACCTCGTGGACGTAGCCCTTCTCCCAGATCTGCTTCCAGGACTCCTCGACCAGGTCGTGCGGGATGACCAGGCCGTACTTCTCGAGCGGCAGCAGGTAGGACCGGTAGTAGTCGTCGTAGATCCAGCGGCGCCACATCTCCGCGTACGACTCGCGGTCCTTGCGGCGGTCCTTCGTGCCGTACTCGATGAAGGTGCCGATGGCGGCGTCGACGACGCGGTGGTTGTTCCACCACGCGTAGCGCAGGTCGCGCTCGAGCAGCTGGCGGTTGTCCTCGTCCGACAGCGCCATCAGCAGCGTGGCGTAGCCGTTGGAGATGTGCCGCGACTCGTCGGACTGCACCGAGTGGAAGACCGTGGGCAGCAGGTAGTCGCCGTTGGCCGCCGCCTCGGCCGGCATGGCCACGAACAGGGTGTTCGTGAACGCCGTCTCGGCGACGATCGTCAGGTAGATGCTGGCCGCGGTGATCGCGTCACCGGTGATGAAGCCTTCCGCGAACTGGCGGCCGATGGTGCCGCAGTAGTCCGTCTGGAAGTTCCGCAGGCTGTTGTTGAAGCCCGCCGGGTCGATGTAGTTGTTCATGTACAGGCGCTTGAGGTTCTGCTGGATCGTGCTGTGCCGAACCTCGTCGATCATCTGGATCGCCTGGCCGTTGTGCAGCTCCGGGTTCGGGACCGCGTGGAACAGCATCGGCATCGAGCGCGCCGCGGAGATCTCCGGCAACGGGATGATCGACAGGAACAGCTTCTGCCACTCCAGCCAACGCTCCTGGACCTGGCGGAACATGTTCCCGCGGATGGCCCCGTCCTGCGCGCCGTAGACGCGGTGGTCCTTCTCCTCCTCCATCGGGAAGTAGGACCGCAGGACCTGCTTGAGCGGGTCCTTCTTCGCGGCCTTCCGGAAGGTGTAGTCGGTTCCGTACTTCATGTACGGCTCGTGGTACTGCGGCTCCCAGGCGAGTTCCTGGATCTTCTGGTGAGCCTTCGCCAAACTCTGCCGACTCACGTCGTCTCCTCACGGTGGTGGGGTGAGAGCGCACAGAGCTGACGCCGCCGGCCGGCGCGGGAGCCCGCGACGCTGTCGGGCCCTGTGCCGAGGTTCGCCGCGGTGGGGCCGGCAGTGCGCCCCGTCACAGCTCGTCTCGTGCCAGGAATCACACCGCCGACCCCCCTGACCTGCGGTCTCAATATGAGACGGTACGAGGCTGACCAGCCTCTTTCGGGTCACGCGATCCGGCTCTAGCGTGGTCGGAGTTCGGGCGGTACCGTCCGGGCCGATCCCGGCTGCGCCGCCACCGCGGACCACAGCTGCTCCGAGAAGGGCAACCGGTTGGTCGACCAGAACGAACGCGCCATCCACCACGAGGCGCCGGACGCCGAGGACGCGTCCGCGCGCCGGTCACCCGTGCCCGTCGGGCCCGCGGTGATCAGCGGTGCCGCCGAACGCGTGGCCGTGGCCCGGGAGGCGTTCCTCCATTTCGAGGCGCCCGACCCGAGCATCGTGCGGGCGCCGATCCTGGCCTCGTGGACGCGCTCGCGGGAGTTCTCGGTGCCGAGCGACCACCTCGAGCTGCCGTACGAGAGCGACGCCGAGCCGGACACTCCGCTCATGCGCGCCGCACGGCCCGTCATCGAGGACATCGCCGACCAGTTCGCCACCGAGCCGGTCAGCGTGATCCTCTGCGACGACGAGGGCGTGGTCATCGACCGGCGCACGGGCGACAGCGCGCTGCGCCGCCACCTCGACCGGATCTGGCTGGCCCCCGGCTTCAGCTACGCCGAGCAGTACGTCGGCACCAACGGCATCGGCACCGCCCTGGAGGGCCGCGCGCCCGCGCAGGTGTTCGGCCACGAGCACTACGTCGAGCACCTCGAGGACATGGCGTGCGCCGGCGTGCCGATCCACCATCCCGTGAACGGGAAGCTACTCGGGGTGCTGGACCTGACCTGCTGGCGCAACGAGGCCAGCGCGATGATGGCCGCGACCGCCGTCACGATCGCGCGGCGCATCGAGGAGACGCTGCTCGAGCAGTCCGGGCGGCGTGAGCTCACCCTGATGCACGACTACCTGTCCGCGTGCCGTCGCGGCCGCGGCGCCGTGTTCGCCGTCAGCGACGACCTGCTGATGATGAACGACCGGGCCCGCGAGCTCATCGACCCGTCCGACCAGGTGCCGCTGCTCGCCGAGGCCACGGACGCGATCCGCAGCGGGCGGCGCCGGCAGCTGCTCGTCGACCTGCCCAGCGGCGCCACGGCCCGGGTGCAGTGCCGGCCGAGCTGGGCCGAGGGCGGGCTCTCCGGCGGGATCCTGCAGGTCCAGCTGGTGTCGCGGGCGCCGTTGCACGGCCGCCCCTCGACGCCGTCGATCACCACGGCCCTGCCGGCCGCCGTCGGGTCCGGGGCGTTGTGGACCAAGTGCGCCCAGGCCGTCGACCGGCACTTCCGGATGAACGAGTGGCTGGTCCTGGAGGGCGAGAGCGGGTCGGGGCGGACCACGCTGGCCCGGGCCACCCACCAGCTGCACTCCCCCGCCGGGCACGTGCGGGTGCTCGACGCCGTGCACTGCGGGGCGCGGTGGATCGCCGAGGTGTCCGACGAGCTCCAGACCGGCGGCGGGACGCTCGTCCTCCAGCACCTCGACGCGCTGTCCCCGCAGCACGCGCTGGCCCTGGCCGACGCGCTCGAGCCCCACCGGGAGTCGACCGACCCGGAGCGGCAGTGGGTCGTCGCCACCCGCTCGCGGACGTCGGAGCCGGACTCGCCCGAGCTCACCGAGCTGCTGGGGTGCTTCCCGCGCAGCATCGAGGTGCCGCCGCTGCGCCACCACATCGAGGACGTCGCCGAGCTGGTGCCGTACCTGCTCGCGCGGCTCACCCGCGGCGCGGACCTGCACTGTTCGCCCGAGGCCATGCGGGTGCTGATGCGCAACCGCTGGCCGGGCAACGTCGACCAGCTCTACCAGGTGCTGCGCAAGGTCGTCGCGCGCCGGCGCACCGGCACCGTCCGGCCCGAGGACCTCCCGCCGGAGACGCGGGCGATCACCCGCCGGGTGCTCACGCCGCTCGAGGCGATCGAGTGCGACGCCATCGTCGACGCCCTGCTCGACACGGACGGCAACAAGGCCGAGGCCGCCCGGCGCCTGGGGATGTCGCGGGCCACGATCTACCGCAAGATCCGCGGCTACGGCATCTCCATGCCGGACGGCTCGGAGGTCTGAGCTCGGGGGCTCCCGGACGGGTCAGGACCCGGCGAGGTCGTGCGGGCCGGAGGCGGGGTAGCCGTGCGCCTCGCGGACGGCCCGGCCCCACCGCCGCAGCAGGTCGACGAGGGTGTCGAGGTCCTCGCCGAGCGCCCGCACGATCGGCTCGCACATCCGGTCCGTCGCGACCTCGACCGCCTCGCGCTCGCTGCGGCCCCGGTCGGTCAGCGCCCCGTCGGCGAGCAGCCCGCGGGCCACCAGCCGCTCCTCGGCGGCGTCGAGCTGCGCGGTGGTCCACGCCCGGGAGCGGACGTAGCTGCGCAACGGCACGCCCCAGTACGGCTCGGTGAGCAACCCGATCTCGGTCGCGTCGAAGCCGGCCGTGGTCCACGCCGCGATGTGCACGTCGCCGCGGTACTCGCGCAGCAGGTCGCCGAGCCGCCAGGCGTCGGCCACCGGGTCGCCGGGCAGGCCGAGCGACAGCAGCCCCGCGAACAGCGTCCGGCCCTCCGGACGCAGCGGTGCGACGGCCCGTTCCAGCAGGTCACGGGCGCGGTCGAGCCCCTTCGGCCGCTCGCCGAGGACCCGGACGAGCTGCGCCCGGGCGGCGTCGGTGCGGGCGGCGCAGATCGTGGGGGCGTCGGTGAGCGTCCAGCCGTAGGTCACCGCCGGCACGACGGCCTCGGGGTTGAACACGCCGAACGCCGCCGCCACGACCTCGCCCGGCACCTGGCCGAGCACCGAGCCACGGCTGCAGAAGTAGGCCGGGCCGTCGGGCGCCGCGACGCCGCGGAGCGAGCGCGGACTGCCCGCGAACCCGAGCTTCTCGTAGGCCTCGTGGGCCTCCGGTGCGAAGTACACCTGGCCGACGACGGGTTCGAGGGCCCCCGCCAGCCGCCGGGCGGGAGGGACCGTCACGCTGCCTGCCACTGCGCCTCCAGGAGTCGACCGGCCGTCAGCTTAACGGACGTTCGGCCAGTTGTGGCTACGGTGCCGCCTGGCCCGCCGGGCGCAGCAGGGCGAGCAGCTCGGAGTACGGCCCGACGACGTACGCCTCGTCGCCGGCGGCGAAGCGGGTGTCCCGGCGGGGCGGGTGCTCCAGGGTGCCGACGTCGGCGCGGTGCAGGGCGACGACCCGGGTGCGGGCGGACAGCTCACGCATCGCAACGCCGTCGAGCGCGGCACCGACCCGCAGCCGGCCGACCATGAACGGCGTGCGGTCGACGTAGAACGTGCCCAGCACGTCGAGCCCGAGGGCGGCGCCGACGAACCACGGGGCGGCCAGCGCCGCCGTCGAGCGGACGTACCGGAAGGCGAAGCCCTCCTCGACCGCCTCGGACAGGTCCTCGTCGAACACCCGCAGCACCACCGGGACGGCGGGCCAGCGGTCGCGAAGCTGGCCCCGGACGGCGAGGCCCGCCTCGACGTTCACGAGGTCGTCGCTGGTCAGCACGGCGACGGCCATGGCCTCCCGCAGGTTGACCACGTTCAGGACCGCCGCGTCCGTCGCGTCGCCGGTGACCACCGGGACGCCGAGCTCGCGGGCGCGGGCGAGGTGCCGGTTCGCCGGGTCGCGCTCCAGGACGAGGGGCCGGGCGCCCGCCGCCAGCAGGCCCTCCAGGACCCCGATCCCCACCGCCCCGAGCCCGACGACGATCACGTGCCCGCGCATCGCGCCGATCCGCCGCCGCCCGACGGACCGCTCGATCCTGCTGCTCACCAGCAGCTGGGTGAGCAGGGCGAACAGCACCGCGGCGAGCACCACGCCGAGGACCATCATCCCGATCGCGTAGACGCGCAGCCAGGTCGCCTGCTCGGCGAACGAGAAGTCGCCGTAGCCGACGGTGCCGATGGTCTCCACGCAGAAGTACACGGCGTCGACCCAGGTCATGTGCGAGCCGTCCGGCTTGACGTACCCCGAGCGCAGCACGAACACCGAGGCGGCGAACAGCAGGAGCAGCACGCCCGCGGTGACCTTCAGCGGGCGCTCGGCCTCGGCGAGCAGGGTGCGCAGGACCGTCAGCACCGTCGCCCGGCCGCCTTCCGCGCCCCGGCGCACGGCCCCCGCCGCCCCGGGCGACCGCGCCCCGGTCCGGGCCGGGACCGGTTCGACCGGCGTCCCCGCCGCCGCGAACTGCTCCGTGGTGCCGACCAGCGTGACGCGCGCGCCCGGGGGCACGTGGTGGTCGCGTCCCGGGCAGATCACCTGCTCCTCCCCGGCGCCGGCCACCGAGAGCGGGGCGAGGTCGGCGAACAGGGCGCGCAGGGTGCCGGCCCGCGACGCCTCCAGGGTCGCGACCACGAACACCCGGCCGCCCATCTCGACCGGGTGGGGACGCTGCCCGAGACACGCCTCCACGACGGACGGGGCGGACAGCGCCGCCACGTCGAGCACGCTCTCCCCACCGGTCACGTCGGCCAGCGCTCGTCCGACGGCCCGGTTCGCCACCCGCACGACCAGCCGCGCCCCGGGGGCGAGCCGGCGGGCGAGCAGGGCGGTCTCGGTGGCGACCAGGTCGTCGTCGGGGACCACGACGACGGCCGCGGCCCGCGCCACCCCGGCCTCGACCAGGGCGTCGCGCGGGCGCCCGGCCACCCGCGGGACCTCCCAGAGCCCGAGGAGGTGCTCGGTGACCGGCTCCGGTTCGTCGCCGCCGTCGACGACCACGACGTCGATCCCGGCGGCGTGCAGCTGCTCGACGGTCCGGAACCCCACGGCTCCGATCCCGCAGACGACGACGTGTCCCGATCGCTCGGCCATGGCGGGAGTGTCGCCGGTCCGTGTCGCACGTGCGCGGCGTCGTACTCCGCGCGGGCGGTGCGGACGTAGGCCCGGTGGCGCTTGGCCCGGTCGGTGAGCAGGGACAACGTGTCCGTGAGCTCGCGGTCGCCCGGCGCTGCTGGTCGTGACCCGGTTCCTCGTCGCCACCGACCTCGACATCGTGTTCGTCGCGCTGCCGAGCATCGGCCGCGACCTGGGGTTCGCCGCCGACCGGCTGCAGTGGGTCGTCTCCGCCTACACCGTCGCGCTGGGCGGCCAGCTGCTGCTCGGCGGCCGGGCCACCGACCGGCTCGGGGCGCGGCGGGTGTTCGTCGCCGGGCTCGTGCTGTTCGGGCTCGCCTCGCTGGCGGGCGGGCTGGCGACGACCCCGGGCTCGCTCGTCGCGGCGCGGGCGGTGCAGGGAGCCGGCGCCGCCCTGCTCACCCCGGCCACGCTGCAGCTTCTCGCGGCCGGGTTCGCCGAGGGGCCGGAGCCCAACCGGGCGTTCGCGGTGTGGGGCGTGGCCGGGAGCACCGGGGCGGCCCTCGGCGCGGCCGGCGGTGGGCTGCCACGGCCGGATCGACGCTGCTGGTCCTCGGCATCGTCGACCGGTCGGTCGGGGCGGTCGCCGGGATCGTGCTGCTGGGAGCGTTCCCGCTGGTCGAGCGCCGTGCCCCGGAACCCCTGCTGCCCCGGGTGTCGCGGGCGCTGCTGGCGCCCACCCTCGCCGTGCTGCTCTTCATGGGGGCGGTCGGGACGGCGTACTTCCTCATCACCACGCAGCCGCAGGACGTCCTCGGCTTCACGGTGCTGCAGGCCGGGGCCGCGTTCCTGCCGCTCGGCGCGCTGAGCATGGTCGGGGCGGGCTGGGTGTTCCCGCGGCTGGCGGCGCGGATCGGGGCGGGTCGCACGCTCGTGGTCGGGATGGCGGGGCTCGGGGTGACGCTGGCGGTGCTGGCCCTCGGGTTCGGCAGCTACGTGACGATGCTGCCCGGGTTCGCCTGGGCCCTCTTCGCCGGCATCGCCTTCCCCGCGGTGTTCCGGACGGCCGCCGCCGCGGTTCCCGAGTCGCGGCAGGGTGTGGCGGGGCGCTGGTGTCCACGGCGCAGTACGTCGGCGGAGCGGTCGGGCTCGCGACGCTGCTGACGGCGACCGGGTCCGCGCTCGCCGCGGGACTGGGCGCGGCGGCGCTCGCGGTGCTCGCGGCGGTGGTGGCGGGCGGGCTGGGGCTCAGCCCCCGCGGGGCTTCGGCTTCCACTCGGTGAAGCCGGCCCGCCGGGCGTCCTCGGCGGTGCGGAACCAGGCCGCGGGCTTGGTCCGGCGGAAGTACGGGCTCGACGGCGGGTGGAACAGCATCGACGACGCGTTGCCCTTGATCGTGAACTCCGGGCTCGGGGCGGAGCCGTCGGGGAGCGGGGCCGCGGAGCCGGGGCCGTAGGGGCCGTCGGGGACGGGCTCCGCCGCGGCGGCCGGCGGCTCCTCGGCGCCGGTCTCCTCCTCGGAGGCGGATTTCTCGGCCGGGGAGGGCTCCGGCGCGAGCAGCTTTTCGGACGGCCCGGGCTTCTCGGCCGGCGGCTCCGGGGTCGGCCGCTCGGCCGCCGGGGGCTCCGGGGTCGGTCGCCCGGCGGCCGGGGGCTCGGCCCTGGGGATCAGGCCCTGCGGGGTGCGGCCGTTGTGGACCGCCCCGTCCGCGTCCGACCCGTTCACCGTGGCCCCGTTCGCCGTGGGCCCGTTCACCGTGGCCCCGTTCACCGTGACGCTGCCGCCGCGGGCGCCGACCGCCACGGATTCCCGCCCGACCTCCGCCGCCGACGGGGTCGAGACGGCCCGGGCCCACTGGTCACGCACCGGACGGCCCGCGCCGGAGCGCCGCCAGAACACCCACGCGCCCGCTCCGGCCGCCCCCGCCACCCCGAGCAGCAGGATCCCGCGTCGCGTGCGGTTCCGTCGGTCGGCCATTCCGGGCTCCCCTCTTCGGTGCTGGCCACACCCTAGAGTTCACCCTCCCGCCACGCGGACGGCCCCGGGGCCCGCCGCCCGATCGTGCCGTGCCTGGGGTACGCGGCCTCAGGTACGCGCCTGCTTGACCCGCTCGTAGCGGGCGAGCGCCTCCTGGCGCTCGGCCTTGTGGTCGACGATCGGCTCCGGATACCCCGCCGGGACGCCGTCGGCCAGCGCCCACGGTTGATGCACGGCCTTGCCCTCGATCCCGCGCAGCTCGGGCACGTACCTGCGCACGTAGTCACCGTTCGGGTCGAACTTCTCCCCCTGCGTGACCGGGTTGAACACCCGGAAGTACGGCGATGCGTCCGTCCCGCTGCCGGCAGTCCACTGCCAGCCGTGCTGGTTGGAGGCCAGGTCGCCGTCGACCAGCAGCTGCATGAAGTGCCGCGCGCCCCACCACCACGGCAGGTGCAGGTCCTTCACCAGGAACGACGCCACCACCATCCGCAGCCGGTTGTGCATCCACGCCTCGGCGCGCAGCTGGCGCATCCCGGCGTCGACGATCGGGAAGCCGGTGCGGCCCGCCTTCCAGGCCTCGAAGGCCTCCTGCGCCGTTCGGCCCGAGGCGAGCGGGAGGGCGTCGAAGGCGCGGTCGTAGTTCTTCCGCGCGGAGTCGGGCCGCCGGAACAGGACGTCCGCGTAGAACTCCCGCCAGGCGATCTCGGTGCGGTAGGTGTCGGCGCTCGCGGACCGCCTGCGGGCGAGGTCGGCGAGCAGCGTGCGCGGGTGGACGCAGCCGTACTTCAGGTACACCGACATCCGCGAGGTGCCGGGCCTGTCCGGGCGGTTGCGGTCGTCGCCGTAGTGGTCCACGCCGTCGTCGAGGAAGTCCGCCCAGGTCCGCAGGGCCGCCTGCTCGCCGGGCTCGGGGAGCTCGGCCTCGACCGGGACGTCGTCGGGGATCCGCACCGCCCACGGCCCGCCCTTGTCGTCCGCGGGGTCCGTCCAGGACACGGTCGCGGCGGAGGTGTCGGCGGGGGCGCGCCAGCCGTGGTCGGTCCACGCGCGGCGGAAGGGGGTGAACACGCGGAAGGACTCGCCGTCGGCCTTGCGGACCCGTCCGGGCGCGACGGCGTAGGGCGAGCCGGTGCGCACGAGCTCGCGGCCGGCCTCGGCCAGGGCCTTCTCGACGGCCTCGTCGCGCCGGTGCCCGTACGGCCCGAAGTCCGCCGCGACGTGGACCGCGCCGGCACCGACGGCCTCGGCGATGCGCGGCACGACGTCGGCCGGGTCGCCCTCGACCACGAGCAGCCTCCCGCCGAGGGCGGCGTCGAGCTCGCGAAGGCAGCCGTGGAGGAAGTTCAGCCGCGCCCCGCCGCTCGGCCGGACCAGGGCGGGATCGAGCACGAAGAGCGCGAGCGCCTCGTCCGAGGAGCCGGCCGCGGCGAGGAAGGTGGGCTGGTCCCCGACGCGCAGGTCACGCCGGAACCAGACGACGGAGCGCTCGGGCATGCGCCGACGCTAGCGGCGGCCCGGGGAACCCGCGCGCCGAACGCACGGCCTCCGGATGCACGAACGACCCTGCCGGACGACAGGGCCGTTCGCGCGCCGGAAAGGGTCAGCGGGAGGACATCTCCGTGTAGTCCCGCTCGGGGGCGCCGATGTAGAGCTGGCGCGGACGACCGATCTTGTTCTGCGGGTCGGCCATCATCTCCCGCCAGTGCGCGATCCAGCCGGGAAGCCGGCCGAGCGCGAAGAGGACCGTGAACATCTTGGTCGGGAAGCCCATGGCCCGGTAGATCACGCCGGTGTAGAAGTCGACGTTCGGGTACAGCTTGCGCTCGACGAAGTAGTCGTCGGCGAGGGCCTTCTCCTCGAGCCTCATCGCGATGTCGAGCAGCGGGTCGGTCACGCCGAGGGCCTTGAGCACCTCGTCGGCGTTCTGCTTGACGATCTTCGCGCGCGGGTCGTAGTTCTTGTAGACCCGGTGCCCGAAGCCCATCAGCTTCGCGCCCTTCTCCTTGTTCTTGACGCGCTCGACGAAGGCGTCGACGTTGCCGTCCTCGACCTCCTGGATGCGGGTGAGCATCTCGAGGACCGCCTGGTTCGCCCCGCCGTGCAGCGGGCCGAACAGGGCGTTCACGCCGGCGGAGATCGACGCGAACAGGTTGGCCTGCGACGAGCCGACGAGCCGGACCGTCGACGTCGAACAGTTCTGCTCGTGGTCGGCGTGCAGGATCAGCAGCGTGTCGACGGCCTTGGCCATCACCGGGTCGACCTCGTACGGCTCGGCCGGGAACCCGAACGTCATGCGCAGGAAGTTCTCGACGAGGCCCATGGAGTTGTCCGGGTAGAGGAACGGCTGGCCGACGGACTTCTTGTAGGCGTAGGCCGCGATGGTGAAGACCTTCGCCATCAGGCGGACCGTGGACAGCTCGACGGCCGCGTCGTCGAACGGGTCCAGCGCGTCCTGGTAGAAGGTCGACAGCGCCGAGACCGCCGACGACAGGACCGGCATCGGGTGCGCGTCACGCGGGAAGCCGTCGAAGAACCCCTTGAGGTCCTCGTGCAGCAGGGTGTGCCGGCTGATGTCGGTGGTGAACCTGTCGAGCTGCGCCTGGGTGGGCAGCTCGCCGTAGATCAGCAGGTAGCTGACCTCGAGGAAGGTCGACCGCTCGGCGAGCTGGTCGATCGGGTACCCGCGGTACCGGAGGATGCCGGCGTCGCCGTCGATGTAGGTGATCGCGGAGGCGCAGGCGGCCGTGCTGGTGAAGCCGGGGTCGAAGGTCGTCATCCCGGTCTTCGCGAGGAGCTTGCTGACGTCGACTGCCGAAGCACCCTCCGTCGGCGCCTTGATCGGCATCTCGTGCTCGCCGCCCGGGTACGTGAGGACAGCGGCGTCTGTTCCGGCGGACTCGTCAGCCATGTGGAGGTTCCCTCTCACACTCGTTTCTTCTGCGTTGGACGCCACGCTAGTGCGCCACGGCGCATCCGTACCGTTCGACGGATCCGCGTCACGTCCCGAGGCGGTAAGGATCACTCCGCAGGACGGTTCTTACGGTGCGGGGTCCATGGTGGTCCCCCGAGGGCAGGACGGCATCCCCTGGCCCTCACCCGACGTCACCGGCGGGTGTCGAGCGGCACGCGATAGTCCCAGAACTCGCGGAACCGGAACACCACCGCGACGGTCACGACCACGACGGCGACCCCGCCGATCCACGCGGCCGTCCCGGGCCCGACGGCCGCGGCCGCCGCACCGTGCCAGATGTCGGCCAGCCGGGGCCCACCGGCCACGACCACCGCGAACACTCCCTGCATCCGTCCGCGCATCTCGTCCGTGGCCACGGACTGCAGGATCGAGTTCCGGTACACCGAGCTCACCAGGTCGCCCGCCCCGGCGACCGCCAGCGCGATCACCGCGACCCACAGCGAGGAGGTGAGCCCGAAGAAGGCGACGCCGACGCCCCAGACGCAGATCGCCACGGTGACCGCGACGCCCTGCCGGGACACCCGCTGCAGCCAGCCGGAGAACACCCCGCCCACGACCATCCCGATCGGGATCGCCGCGAACAGGACGCCCAGCGCGAAGCCGCCGCCCGGCGGGTCGCCGAACACGGTCTGGCTGATCTCGGGGAACACCACGCGCGGCATGCCGAAGCCCATCGCGATGATGTCGACCAGGAACGAGACGAGCAGGATCTTGTGCAGGGCGGCGTAGCGGAAGCCGTCGACGATCTGCCGCAGGCCCGCCTTCGCGCGATCCCCGGTCGCCTGCGGGGGCACCGCGGGCAGCCGGAACGTGGCCCAGAGCGTGGCCAGCAGGAAGATCGCGTCGAGCAGGTAGAGCGTGCCCAGCCCGACGACCGGGATCAGCACGCCCGCCAGCAGCGGCCCGACGATCGCGCCGAGCTGCACGACGGTCATGTTCAGCGCGTTCGCCGCGGGGAGCTGGGCCGCGGGAATCAGGCGCGGGATCACGGCGGCCCGTGCCGGTTGGTTCATCGCGAGCATCGACGACTGCAGCGCGAACAGCACCAGCACGACCCAGACGTTGCCGACCCCGCTCGCCGCGACCACCCACAGCGCGAGCGAGGTGATCGCGATGCCGGTGCCGGTCAGCAGCAGCATCCGGCGACGGTCGACGGCGTCGGCGATCGCGCCGCCCCACAGCCCGAAGATCACCAGCGGGACCAGGCCGAACGCACCCGTCAGGCCGACGTAGGCCGACGAGTCCGTGAGCGCGTAGATCTGGGTCGGCACGGCGACGACCGACATCTGCGCGCCGATCGTGGTGACGACCCCGGCCATCCACAACCGCCGGTAGGACGGTGTCTGCAGAGGTGTGGTGTCGGCGAAGGTGTTCCGCGCCACGCCGGCCAGCCGGGTGCGCAGGGTGCGCCCCTCCGGCAGCCGGGCCGTGGTCGCATCGGGGTCCACGGGGACCCGGCGGGTGTCGCCCCCGGCCCGGACCTGCCGGGTGAGTGCGTCCGGGCCCGTGGTCAGGCGCTCGGTGCTCGCGTCGGCGGGGCCGGGCGCCGGCACGGTGAGCGGGTCCGCCCGGGGATCGTGGGCCGGACGGGTGGGCGGCTCCGGCGCCGACCGCGGGGGCTCGGCGGGCAGCGGATCCGTGGGCTGGTCCGGGCCCGATCCCGGACGGGGACGACTCACGTTTCCACAGGTACCACGCCCGCCCGGCGGCGCAGACGGCCCGGGGCGCGCCGAACCGGACACTCGGGCGTGAACCGGGCGGCTACGGCGCCAGCCGCACGACCTTCCACGTCCGCGAGTCGCGGTCGCCCACGAACCGGAGCCGGTCGTGCATCCGGTTGGTACGGCCCTGCCAGAACTCGACCTCGTCCGGCACGATCCGCCAGCCGCCCCAGTGCGGTGGCCGCGGGATCGCCTCGGTGTCGGCGAACCGGCGTTCGGCGGAGGTCAGGGCGTCGTCGAGCACGCCCCGGTCGCTGACCACGACGGACTGGGCCGACGCCCACGCGCCGAGCTGCGAGCCACGGGGCCTGGTCGCCCAGTAGGCGTCGGCCTCGGCGTAGCTGGTCTGCTGGACCAGACCGCGGACGTGCACCTGACGCTGCAACGCGTACCAGGGGAAGGTCGCCGACGCCTCGTGCGACTGGCGCAGATCGCGGCTCTTGGCGGAGGTGAAGTTGGTGTAGAAGACCACGCCGCGCTCGTCGAGCCCCTTGCACAGCACGGTGCGCGACGACGGGCGGCCGTCCGGGTCCGCCGTGGCCAGCACCATCGCGTTGGGCTCGGGGACACCGGCCTCGCCGGCCTCGGCCAGCCAGCGCGCCAGCTGCTCGTGCCAGGTCGGGGCGAGCTGGTCGACGTCGAAACCTCCGGCGTCGTAGTCGACCCGCATGGTGGCGAGCGTCAGTTCGGTCATGCGCACCTCCTCGTGGACCCCCGACGGTAGGTGGGCGCCCCCGCCGCCCGACACCCTCCGTTCGGGTCCGGTGACCGATCACACCTGAGCAGTCCGTTGTGCTCCTGCGCTGGTGAGAGGCAGGGTGACAGCGACCACGCGCGCGGACCCGCGCGCAGCAGGGACACCGGCCGACGGCGCCACCCGGCGACGGCTGCCGGTGTGCACCGACACGTGAGGAGAACCCCGGTGTCCGAGGACCACCCTGTTCCCCCGCCCCCGCCCGGCTTCAAGTCCGGTCTCGAAGGGCACGTCGCCTTCCGGACCGAGATCGCCGAGCCCGACAAGGACGGCGGCGCGCTGCGGTACCGGGGCGTCGACATCGAGGACCTGGTCGGCCAGGTCACCTTCGGCAACGTCTGGGCGCTGCTGGTCGACGGCCGGTTCGGGCCGGGCCTGCCGCCCGCCGAGCCCTTCCCGATCCCGGTCCACACCGGCGACGTCCGCGTCGACGTGCAGGCCGCGCTGGCCATGCTCGCCCCGCACTGGGGCTACCAGCCGCTGCTCGACACCCCGGTCGAGGAGGCCCGCGAGCAGCTCGCCCGGGCATCGGTGATGGCGCTGTCCTACGTCGCCCAGTCCGCGCGCGGCATCGGCATCCCGGCCGTGCCGCAGTCCCGCGTCGACCAGGCGAAGACGATCACCGAGCGGTTCATGGTCCGCTGGAAGGGCGACCCGGACCCCGCCCACGTCAAGGCGATCGACGCCTACTGGGTCTCCGCCGCCGAGCACGGCATGAACGCCTCCACCTTCACCGCGCGCGTCATTGCGTCCACCGGCGCCGACGTCGCGGCCTCGCTGTCCGGCGCGATCGGCGCCATGTCCGGCCCGCTGCACGGCGGCGCCCCGGCGCGCGTGCTGCCGATGATCGCCGAGGTCGAGCGGACCGGGGACCCCGAGGCGCTGGTCAAGGGGATTCTCGACCGCAAGGAGAAGCTCATGGGCTTCGGGCACCGGGTCTACCGGGCCGAGGACCCGCGGGCCCGCGTGCTGCGCCGGACCTGCCAGGAGCTGAACGCGCCCCGCTACGAGGTGGCCGCCGCGCTGGAGCAGGCCGCGCTCCGGATCCTGCGCGAGCGTCGTCCCGACCACCCGATCGAGACGAACGTCGAGTTCTGGGCCGCGGTCGTCCTGGACTTCGCCCAGGTCCCGCCGCACATGATGCCGGCAATGTTCACCAGCGCCCGGACCGCGGGCTGGTCGGCGCACATCCTGGAGCAGAAGCGGGAGAACAAGCTGGTCCGCCCGTCGGCCCAGTACATCGGCCCGGGCCCGCGCAAGCCGCAGGACGTCGAGGGCTTCGACCTGCTGGTCCACTGAGCCGAGCCCCCGGGAGCGGCGGGGGGCGCCGGGGG